>CAJPGC010000022.1 GCA_905339405.1 uncultured bacterium
GGGAAAGGCGCCGGAAGGCTCCCTCGAGGTGAAGGCGACTGGGCAGATGTGGCTCTGGAGCTTCGAGTACGCCGGGGGGCGCAAGTCGAATACCCTTATACTGCCTTCAGGGAAGCCGGTGAAGATGAGGCTTTTTTCAAACGACGTGATACACAGCTTTTACGTTCCGGCCTTCAGGGTAAAACAGGACGCGGTGCCTGGGGCGGAAAAAGACCTCTGGTTCACCCCGGACACCATCGGCACGTTCGACCTCTTCTGCGCGGAGTACTGCGGCACGGGACATTCGACGATGATAACGAAGGCCACGGTCGTGGCGGAGCCCGATTTCAACGAGTGGCTCGCCGGGAAAAGGGAGATAGCGGCGGGAGGAGCTGCTGAAGCCCCCAAACCAGCTGTGGGAAAGAAGTCCGCCGTCGAGAGGGGCAAAGAGCTCTATCAGTCGAAAGGGTGCTCGGCCTGCCACTCTGCCGACGGCTCGAAGGGCATAGGCCCGTCCTGGAAAGGGCTCTTCGGAAAAAAGGAGAAGGTCACAACGGACGGCAAGGAGAGGGTCGTCACCGTGGATGAGGCATACATAACAAAGTCAGAGCACGAGCCGGCCGCCGACGTTGTCGTGGGCTTCCAGCCGTTGATGCCTCCGTCCCCGATGAGCGACGGGGAGATAAAGGATGTAATCGAGTACATGAAGACGCTCAAGTAGGAACCTCAACGCATGTACGTAGCATGGGCACAATCCGAAAAAACCGTTTAACTTCAAGGTCGAGATTTTTTGGCATCGCTCAGAATGAACCTTCTTGCGCGCTACCGCGCAAATTCATTCTTTTGTAAAAACCATGCAACGCGGCTGGACGGCCGCTCTCTGTAACATGCTATCTCGCCCCATCCCTGGGGCTCGACCCTCCGGGCTTTCTCGCTTAAGCTCGAAATTCAATTTTTGCTTTCCTGCAAAAATTGTCCGCTCCGCTGTCTGCCCCCCGGCCCGCGAAACGCTCCCCCAAGGCCGCTCCGCTCCCAGGCTTCCCCGTCGCGATTCGTCCTTCCTCCCCTAGGCGCTGCTGCGCAAGTTACGGCGCAAGGGAAAGACAGGACAAAATAGGGCAAAAAAGAGAAAATCTTTCTGAACGAAATAAAAAAAGCCCCCGGAGTTTCCCTCCGGGGGCTTTGAAAATTTCAGGACAAGAACCTTACTTTGCCGCAGCTTCTTCCGCGAGCTTCTTCTTGTAGTCCTCTATCGCGGCGTGCAGGGCGTCGGCCGCCAGGTTCGAGCAGTGCATCTTCACGGGCGGCAGGCCGTCCAGGGCCTCGGCAACTGTGCTGTTGGAGATCTTCTCCGCTTCGTCGAGGTTCTTGCCTTTCACGAGCTCCGTGACCATGGAGCTCGTGGCTATCGCGGCGCCGCAGCCGAAGGTCTTGAACTTGACGTCTTTCACGACGCCCTCCTCGACCTGTATCGTAAGCTTCATTATGTCTCCGCAGGCGGGATTCCCCACCATGCCGGTGCCGCTCGGCTTCTCAAGCTCGCCCACGTTCCTCGGGTTCGAGAAGTGGTCCATTACTTTTTCGCTGTACATTTTGTTCTCCTGTATTTGCCAGTTAAAAATTGCTCTTTTTCCTGATCCCCGCGTCAGGGCGTAAATAAAAATGCCCACATATTGTCATATATGCTGCGCTTTTTATTTCCGCCCTTCCTTGACCTCAGAAAAAATATCTAATTTTTTTGATGCAGCCTCTATTCTATAGGAACTCTGCGCAGGTTGTCAAATCACTTGGCTCCGGCGTAGAGGGGGGACATCGACCTCATTCTTTCGACAATCGGGGGCATTATCTCGAGGAGATAGTCTATCTCCTCGACAGTATTCGACTTTCCGAGGCTGAACCTCACCGACCCGTGAGAGAGCTCATGGGACAGGCCCATTGAGACGAGCACGTGCGAGGGCTCGAGGCTCCCGGAGGTGCAGGCCGAGCCGCTCGAGGCGGCTATGCCCTTCATGTCGAGATTCAACAGGAGGGATTCTCCCTCGACGAACTCGAAGCTTATGTTCGAGGTGTTCGGGAGCCTCCTTTCGGGGTGGCCGTTTACCTTTATGTGGGGGACCCTCTCGGCCATGCCCTTTTCGAGTCTGGCCTTGAGGACGCTCAAGTGCTCGGTCTCTTTTTCCATGTCGCGCATTGCTATCTCCGCAGCCTTGCCCATCGCGACTATTCCGGCGACGTTCTCGGTGCCGCCCCTCCTGTTCCTCTCCTGATGGCCGCCGTGGATGATGGGCACGAGCCTGGTGCCCCTCTTTATGAAGAGCGCGCCTATGCCCTTGGGGCCGTAGAGCTTGTGGCCCGATATGGTCATGAGGTCCACGTTCAGGTCGGCTACGTCTATCTTTATCTTGCCCGCCGCCTGTACGGCGTCGGTGTGGAAGGCAACGCTTTTTTCCTTAGCTATCTGGCCTATTTCCTTTATGGGGAAGAGGACGCCTGTTTCGTTGTTGGCATACATGACCGATATGAGGATGGTCTTTGGGGTTATGGCCTTCTTGAGCTCCTCAAGGTCAATAAGCCCGTCCTTGTCGACGTCGAGATAGGTGACTTCGAAGCCTTCCTTCTGGAGGTGCTTGCAGGTGCTGAGGACGGCCGGGTGCTCGACCTTCGTCGTTATTATGTGGTTGCCCTTGTTCTTCTGCGCGTAGGCCAGCCCTTTTATGGCATGGTTGTCGCCTTCGGTGCCGGAGCTCGTGAATATGAGCTCAAGAGGAGCGCAGTTGAGGAGCGAGCATACGCGCTCCCTCGCGTCCTCGACGGCTTTTCTCGTGCCCCTGCCAGCCCAGTGTATAGAAGAGGGGTTGCCCCACTGTTCCTTGAGAAAAGGCACCATGGCCTCGAAGACTTCGTCGAGGACCGGCGTCGTTGCGTTGTGGTCGAAGTATATCCTGTTCAATTTCAAAGCCTCCTAATGGTCGGTAACTGTACAAAGAGTGGGGTTGGCCCTGGGCTGGCCGTTCTTCAATGCCAGCGCCTCGCGGCTCAGGTCCTCGATGCTGACCGAATTGAGGAACTCGGCTATCTTGTCGGCCAGGCACTTCCAGACCCTCTGTGTGGTGCAGCGCGTGGCCCTGTCGCAGCCAGCTGAGTCGTCGTCGAGGCAGGCGACCGGGTTCAAGGGTTCCTCCACGACGGCGATTATCTCGCCGACGCTTATGGACGAGGCGGCCTTTGCAAGCACGTAGCCGCCGCCCGGGCCCCGGACGCTCTTGACAATTTTGCCCTTCCTGAGCTTTACGAAAAGCTGCTCAAGATAGGACAGGGATATGCCTTCCTCTATCGATATGTCCTTGAGGGTGACCGGATTTTCCCCGGAATGGCAGGCCAATGATACGATTGCCCTGACCGCGTATTGCCCTTTTGTGGAAAGCCTCAAAAAAAGCCTCTTTCTGATATAATGTCTCTGAAAAAGACAGACTAAGCCTTAATGTACAATCTAATATACCTTATCAATTTTGTCAAGTATTGATTTGCCAGTCAGAGCCTTCGGCCCAGGCGTTACTCATCTCTGGAAAATCGTTTGTTCATTTGAATCTGCTGTAGACAGCCAATTTCGGTCTTGATATAATCTAAATTATGGAAAACATTAAGGATTTTAGATATTTGAGCGAAAAGGGCTTCAAGGGGCTGGTAAAGGGCCTCCTGAAGACCAATAGAGTATACGGCACTATCGAGAAGGACGGTTTCCCGGCCTTCGGCGAGCTGTCAAGGCCCGAAGATTTAGTGCTCTCGACAAGGCCGACCCACCTTTCCGCGAAACAATTCCTCTTCCCGCAAAGGGAGGTCCTCCTCAGGTACGACATGAAAAAGGGGAGCCATGAGGCTGTCATCGAATCCGGAAAGCAGGTCCTCATTGGCCTGCACCCGTGCGATATAAAGGGCCTGAACCTCATGGACAGGGTCTTTGCCCACGGCGTGCCAGACCCGAATTATCTCGCCAGGCGAGAGCAGACCATAGTCATAGGCGGCGACTGCGTGCCGGACGATTATTGCTTCTGCAAGAGCCTCGGCAACTCCGAGGTTGAAAGCGGCTTTGATATCTTCCTGCACGTCCTCGGCAAGGGTTTCCTCGTGAGGACGGGAAGCGATATCGGGGCCGCGCTCCTTTCGGAGCACGCTGAAACGCGCGAGCCCTCGGCGAGGGAGTTCCAGGAATTCCGGGAGCGCAGGGCGAAAAGGGATTCCTCCTTCAAGGCCTCTGTCGACGCTTCGCCCGAAGAGCTGCCGGAGATATATTCGAAGAGCGACGAATCCGGGGTCTGGGAGAAGATAGGCGCCATATGCACCGGGTGCGGCTCGTGCAACAACGTCTGCCCTACCTGCTATTGCTTTGACGTCAAGGACGAGGTCAAGGCAAACCTCGTAGAGGGCGAGAGGGTTCGGACATGGGACGGCTGCGCTCTTGAGGACTTCGCAAAGGTGGCCGGAGGCCATAACTTCAGGAAGACGCGGGCCGAGAGGCTCAGGCACCGGTTCAACAGGAAGTTCCGGTACCTGTCGGGCACTTTTGATTCGCTATTCTGTGTAGGCTGCGGCAGGTGCTCGAGGGCCTGCCTGGTCAAGATAAACATCGTGGATGTGACAAATGAGATTGTACGGGAATACAATAATAAATAACGCAGAAGAGGAGTTTGGCCACTCGCACATGGAATCCCCTTATCTGCCGTCCCTCGGGATAATCGAACGCTCAATCAGGGTCTCTGAAAAGGAGAGGCTTTTCACCATAAACCCATCTAACGACTCTCTCCTCAAGTACAGGCCGGGCCAGTTCTACATGGTTGGGCTTCCCGGCTATGGCGAGGCGCCGATATCGATAACGTCCGGGCCCGGGGAGAAGAAGATCGAGCTCTGCATACGCGCCGTGGGCAACCTCACGAACGCGTTCCATAACCTCCGCAAGGGCGACAGCATATGGCTGCGCGGCCCGTTCGGCAGGGGCTTTGCCCTCGAAGAGCTCGAGGGCAGGGACATTATATTCGTGGCCGGAGGCATAGGCATCGTTCCGATGCGCTCGCTCCTGAAGGCGGTACTGGCAAGGCGCGATAAGTTCGGCCGCCTGACTCTCATCTACGGCTCGAAGAGCCCCGAAGAGCTGCTGTTCGTCGAAGAGATGGACGACTGGAGGGGTGCCGGCATGGACGTGCAGCTTACGGTCGACAAGCCGTCGTTAGGCTGGAAGGGCGGCACAGGGGTCGTGACCACGCTGATACCGAAGGTCGAGACAGCCGATAAGAACACGATAGGCGTCATAATAGGCCCGCCTGTCATGTACAGGTTCGTGATACTGAGCCTGAACGCAAAGGGGCTTGGGGCCGAAGACATATATGTTTCGCTTGAAAGAAGGATGAAATGCGGAGTCGGCAAATGCGGCCACTGCCAGATAAACAGCATCTACGTCTGCCAGTGCGGCCCGGTCTTCAGGATGTCGGAGCTTAAAGGGATGCCCGAGGCGATCTAAATGTAAGTCCTCGGGTACAAAGGCGGGTGCGAAAGGCCGCACCCGCCTTTTTTATTTCCTCTCAGGGTCAAATACCACGTAGTTTGCTGCGGTTTTTCTCCCTCCCCCTTGATGGGGGAGGGCAGGGGAGAGGGTGAAAGAACTCACCCTCCCCTAATCCCCTCCCATCGAGGGAGGGGAAGATTATTTTGATACCCCGCTGTTTGCGGCGCGGAGGTTCATTTCCTTCCCGTCTGTATCAGGAACTCTTTCCTTACGTAATCTATCCCAGTGTATATGGTGACGATGGCGGTAATGGCGGCGAGCGTCAGAAAGACCGTTCCTTCGCCGCCCACGAGCATCGAGTAGACGACCGTCGTTATCTGCAAGACGGTCGTCGCCTTGCCGAATACGCTCGGGACTATCTTGACCTTCCTTCCGGCCCCCTTGAGGGCCGCCACGCCCGTGAGCAGTATGGAATCTTTTATCAATACCGGTACCATGAGCCAGACGGGGATGAAGCCTTTGGCGGCCAGGGCAATGTAGGCGCTTATGAGGAGGAACTTGTCAGCGAAAGGGTCGAGGGCCGTGCCGAGCTCTGTCCGCACATTGTACCTTCGGGCGATAAAGCCGTCTACCGCGTCGGTTAAGCCGGCCGTTATGAAGACCGCGGCTGCCGTCCGGTACTCGTCTGAAAGTATGAAATAGAGGAATACCGGGACAAGGAGTATGCGGAAGAAGGTTAAGATGTTTGGTATGTGCCTCATGCGGCTCGGGGGAGAGTCTTTATAGAATATCATCCTCCCTCAAAGGAGGAGATGTCCAGAACGCGGTGGCAAATTTGAGGGCCCTTTTTTACGGCAGCCACTCGAAGTAGGTCTTTTTCTGCCCCGCCTGTACCTCTCCGGGCGGCAGGGTCGAGAAGACGGCGTCGACGAAACGCTGTATCCTGGGCTCGAACGCGTTGTATACGGCGAGCTCCATCGGCCGGGAATCGAGCCCGATGTCCCGCTCGTTCGTCGAGTAATCGGCCTGCCAGAGCGTCTTGCCGAGAGCCGAGGCAAGCTCGAACGAGGCGGATATCTTTAGAGACTTGTACGAAAGCAGGTCGTCCTTGTCCCAGTCTTTCACGCGGATATAGAGGACGGAGTCCGCCTTGAAGACGGCGGCAATCTCGTCGACGGTCTTTCCGACGAACCAGTCGGTCTGCCCAGCGCCTGTTCTGTCCACCTCTTCGAGCGGCACCGCCGAGTAGTTCAGGAGCCCGAGCCGCTCAGAGGACATCTTGCGGAAAAGGAGGCTTATTGTCTCTGCTTCATCGGCTGCCTTCTTCTCCCAGACCACAGGCAGGACTACGACCCTCTTTGGGCCTATCTGGCTGTAATCCGGCGCGACCGTATGGTTTATCGCCGGACCGCAGCCCGCGACAATAAGCAGTAAAGCTATGCAGGTGATTATTTTTTTCATTGGGCCGTGAGGGAGGAGGGCTTTATGATTATCTGGCCCGCGCCTTCCATTACCGCGAAGTTTTCAGGGATCTCCCTGGCTATCCGTCCGGCGAGCTGCGAGGCGTCGCCCGAAACTATCGCCGTCAGGGTTATCCTTCCGCCGGTGAAAGAGCCGTAGGAGAGCTCTTTTATGAAGGCTATCTTCTGGAGAGAGTCGACGAGAAGCCTGAACGTCGGGTAGTTGCGCACGTCCATGAGGTTTATCGTGACCTGCCCGGTGCTCCCGCCGTTAGATACTAGCTTGGCGACGGCCCCGCGGAGCGCGCCGGTGTCGACCGAGGCGTCTATCCAGATGTGGTAGAGCTCTGTGCCGCCGGTTGCCGACGCCTCGGAAGAGGCCGCAGCCGGGGCGGAGTCCATGTGGGTTACCCAGCCTTCAGAGCGTATCTTGTAATTGAGGACGTAGGCCCTGGGCGAAGAAGCGATGGATTCGAGAGCGGCCTCGGGCGCGCTCAACGACTCCCTCGCGAGTATTGTTTTGGCCGATTCCAGCACAGCCGCGCGCAGGGCCTTGTCGATGGCCTTGCGCTTGACCTCGGCTATGTCGTCGGACTTGGCGGCGATCCCTTCGGACTGTATGAGCGTCACGTCCGCCGAGAGGGCTGAACCCGGCCACGTGAACGCGAGGGCAACGAAGAGGGCGAAAAGGGCTTTCCTCATGACAGAAACCGCTCTGCCGTCTCTGAGATTTCCTTTCTTTCCGAAGGGCTGAACCATCTTGTCGCTGTATCCTTCCTGAACCATGTTAGCTGTCTTTTGGCGTAATGCCTGGTGTTGCGTTTCATGAGACTCACGGCTTCCTCGAAAGGGTACTCGCCTTTGAGAAAACCGGACATTTCTTTATAACCCAATCCGCACATCGGCTTCAAGTCATAACCAAAGCCCATGTCCGAAAGGGCCCTCGTCTCCTCAAGAAGCCCGGCAGATATCATCTGGTCTACCCTGGCGTCGATGGCGGCGTAGAGCTGCTCCCTTCCGGTATTCAGCCCGATTTTCAGGCATTCATATTGCTCTTCGCTGAAGGAGTGCTCTTTCTGGAGGCTGGACATTGGCCTTCCGGCAAGCTCGAAGACTTCTATGGCCCTGACGACCCTGTTGAGGTTGTTGGGGTGTATCCGGGAGGCACCCTCAGGGTCTATTTTCCTGAGCATCTCGTGGAGGGCTTCCCTTCCCTGGCCTGAGGCGATAGCCACAAGCTCTTGTCTTAGTTCGCGGTTCGCCTCCGGGCCGCTGAAGAGCCCCTGTGTAAGGGCCTTTATGTACAACCCGGTGCCGCCAGCCAGTATAACGTTCTTGCCGCGAGCCGCTATCTCATTGATTTTATTGGAAGCTTCCGTCCTGAAACGGGCCGCCGTGTACTCTTCGTCGGGGTAGACCACGTCGATGAGGTGGTGGGCAACGCCCTTTCTCTCCTCGAACGTGGGCTTGCCTGTGCCGATGTCCATGAGCTTGTAGACCTGCATTGAGTCGGCGCTTATTACCTCGCCGTTAAACAGGAGTGCGAGCTCGACCGCCAGAGAGCTTTTGCCGCTGGCCGTAGGGCCTGAGATTATGACGAGCCTTGTTTTACCCATAGGAGTATTGTCCCAGGTAGGGACAGAAAAATTATATCATTTCGATGGGTTATGCCGCCAGTTTTATGAGGGTGAGCTCGGGCGGGCAGTTGAACCTGACTGGTATGAGCGAGACGCCTATGCCGCGGGATACGTAGACCTGTGTGGGCCTCGAAAGCGCCACCAGCCCGCCGGAGTACTTCTGGCCGTAGTTTGACGGCACCACCGGGGCGAGCCCGAATGGCAGACGCACCTGCCCGCCGTGGGTGTGGCCGGACAACACGAGGTCGACCCGCTCGCCTGCTGGCAGTCGTTCGGCGTAATCAGGGTGATGTGAAAGAAGGAGCCTGGGGATGGAAGGGTCGGCACCTTTTAACGCTTCTTTCGCGTCGGGCGCGTCCTCGAGGAGGTCGGCCACCCCGGCAACGCAAAGGGCGGCCCCGTTCGCTTCAACGTACATATGGCTGTTCCTGAGAAGAGGTATGGCGTGCGAGGCGAAGACGTCTTCGGCGTAGCCTCTGCCGTGGATGTAGTCGTGGTTTCCGAGTATGGCAACAGTGCCGTATCTGGCCTTTAGGCCGGAAAGGGCTTTTATGGCCGGGGCCATGTATTTTTTGTCTGTGTCAATGTAGTCGCCGGTCAATACGACGAGGTCGGGGGCGAGCCTGTTGGCCTCCTCGACGACTTTTTTGATGTACTCGAGGCTTATCGCGCCGCCGTGGTGGACGTCGGTTATCTGGCAGATTCTGAAGCCTTGCAACCCGGCCGGGAGGTTGTTGATGCGGACGGACGTCTCGACTATCTCCACCATCCTTGGCTCTACGACAAAACCTTCGAGAAGGAGGCCGCCTCCGAGGAGGAGCCCGCCTTTCATGAACGACCTGCGCGATATCACCGGTTGCCTACCTCTTGAACATCGCCTCCAGCTCGCCCCTTGATATGCGTTTCACCACGGGTCTGCCGTGAGGGCAGTGGCCGGCGAAGTCTACTTTTGAAAGGTCTTTTAAGAGCGCCTGCGCTTCGCCGCTGGAAAGGGCCCGGGGGCCGCGGACGACGCTGTGGCAGGCTACGCGCATGAGCGCGGCTTCTATCTTCTCGTCGACTTTCGAGCTGCCGCCGAACGCGGCCATCTCCTGCGCAAGCTCCTTTACAAGGTGGCAGCTTGCCCTTCCTGAAAGTATATCAGGAACTGATTTGACGAGGAAAGTCTCTCCTCCTGATTTTATCGAAGGCCCGAAGGCGGCGACCTCGAAGCCCATCTCCGAAAGCTTCGTAAGGGCTGAGAGGACCTCTTCCTTCTCATCCGGCGTAGTCTCGAAACGCTCGGGCAGAAGAAGGGCCTGGCTTTTTACCGCTCCGGATGCGAAGGCGTTTTTGAGACGCTCGTAAGCGCACCGCTCGGCTGCCCCGTGCTGGTCGATTATGTAGATTGTCCCGTCCCTTTCGGGAGTCTCGGCGATTATAAATTCGCCCCAGAGCTGGCCAATAACCGTGAGTCCCAGGAATTCCGGGTTCTTCGTTGCCTCATCCGCCTCTTCGAACTGAAGTGAAAGAGGTGCCTCAATCGGAATCGAAGGGCTGTATCGCTCGCCCTGCTCGGCGAGAAAAGGGCGCCCCGTTTGAGCACCGGCCCTGAAGGTCTGCGGCCTTTCGTACGAGACAGGGCGGGTCGAAAAAGCCGTGAGCGCCCCCCTGACGGCGTATTTCACCAGGTCGTATATATACTTCGTGTTCTTGAACCTGACTTCGCTCTTAGTCGGGTGGATGTTGACGTCGACGTCTTCCGGCGGCGTCTTCAAGTCGAGGACGATGAATGGGTATCTGCCCGGGTCGAGGAGCTGGCCATATCCTTCAAGTATAGCGCGGTTTATGGACCTGTCGCGCACAGGGCGGCCGTTGACGTATGTGTGGACGTATTTTACCGTCGGGTATGTAAGCTCGTGGGTGCCGATGAAACCTTTCAAGTCGGGCGTGTCTATCTCGATGAGCTGTTTCGGGTCAACGCCGAAGAGGTCTGTTATCCTCTGGCGCAAGTTCCCCGGCATTACGTCGAGGGCCCTGCCAGAGCCGTGTATTATACGGAAACGCCGCTCGGGGTTTACGAGCGCGATCCTCTTGAAAATCTCCAGTATCCTTCCGTACTCTGCCTCTGCCCCGCGGAGGAACTTCAAGCGCGCGGGCGTGTTGTAGAAGAGGTCTTTTATCTCGATTGAAGTGCCTTCGGGGCAGCCCTCGTCGGAAATCGCGGGCTCTGAGCCGCCTTCTATTACGATTGACGTGCCAGCGACCTCGCCGCGTCGTTTTGTCTTCAGGGTCACGTGGGCAACCGACGAGATCGACGCGAGCGCCTCCCCGCGAAAGCCCATGGTCATTATGTGCTCGAGGTCGTCTTCGGTTGAAATTTTGCTTGTTGCGTGGCGAAGGAAGGCCAGCGGGGCGTCCTCGGCCGCTATGCCCGAGCCGTCGTCGACGACTTTGATGAGCCTCTTGCCGCCTTCTATTATGTGTACGGATATCGAGGCCGCACCGGCGTCAAGCGAGTTCTCGAGCAGCTCTTTTAATACTGACTCGGGCCGCTCAATTACCTCTCCGGCGGCTATCTTTGAGGCGAGTGACTTATCGAGGATATGGATGCGTGACATGGGGGTAATTAAAACCCAACGGGAGGATTTTTTCCAGAAGACTTTTGGGACATCCCCCTTTTCTAAAGGGGGAGTGAGGGGGATTATTGGTTTTAGTCATTTCGATTTACTGAAAGAGATGGTGGGCGAGCCCACCCTACGCGAGTAACCCAAACTACGAAGCTCTCTTGAAATCTTTCAATCAATCATCAATTAATTTCGCTTCAGCTGGCAACGTTGCCCTAATAGTTGATTTAAGATCTTCTACAGCTTTATGAGGCTCATTAGCATCCCATTTAATTGTAAGGTGATGATTCGTGTCAAAATGTGTTTTTAATTTCTCAAATTTTTCTTTTTCGCAAGTATATATCACCGGCTTGCCAAGACCTTCTGCAAACCCAGCTTCCCAATAAGCACCATTATTATCATGTGTTAAATCAGCAATCAAAAACCTTGATGTCATGATGTCAACTCTTAAGCGGTCATCAATAAGCCCTGCTCGTTTGCTATCATTAAGCGTAACTAACTCAAAACCGGTTTTATCTACCGCTGGAACAAAATGCGTAGAAAACATATTATCGAGTCCTGGATCTTCAAACTTCATTGCCATAAAGGCCTTACGACCATTAATGGTTCCTTTTTTTAATTGGTCATAATGGTCCCATCCTTTGAATGTTAATTGGAAATATCCGGTATTTGACATTATGTCAAAGTCTCCATCAACAAGTGATGTGCTCTTTAGGTACTCTATTATTGAACGAAACCCTTTAATTGTTTTAGAACCTATTTCGGAAATATGCCATTCCGCAGCAACTTTTACATTTTCACCAAATCCGATGCTGTTCTCACCTAACCATAGGATAAGATTATCGGCTTGCTCCCTATGAGAAGGAACTTTGTTGCTTTTCAATATACTTTCGATTTGAGCATCGGTTAAAATTGGTTGTATATTTCTGTGTTTCATTTTGCGTATTGCATGACTGAGGACTACAACTTTATTTTCATTGTCGAGTTTGTTTTGGATGGTGTATAAGGCTGTTTCGCTCAAATAAAATTCGCCACAACGCGGACATTCAAAAAATTGATTGCCTGGCCGCTCAATCCTACTGGTGCTGACATTGAGCGCTGATTTGCAAACCGGACATCCATTCGACATAATAAAACTCCTAGTCTCGCGTAGTGTAAACCAACATAAAATAAAAAAGCGGGCCCATTCGGGCCCGCTTCCATTCAATCCTATTTTCCCTTCGACAAGTGCTGGAGCGCTTCCAGCTCCTTTTCGGTCAAGGGCCGCCATTCGCCGGGTTTTAGCGCCCCGAGGCGGATTCCAGCGAACTCGACCCTTTTGAGCTTTTGCACCGGGTGGCCTATCGCCATGCACATCCTCTTGACCAGGTGGTTCCTGCCCTCGAAGACCGTAAGCTCTATCCACGAGTTCTCATCGGTCGCACGGAGGAACTTCGCTTTCGCCGGAAGGGTCCTTCCGTCCTCGAGATAGACGCCGTTCTCCAGCTTCTGTAGCCTCTCTCTCGTGGGCGCGCCTTTTACCTTTACCTGGTAGACCTTGGCGACCCCGAAGGTCGGGTGTATGAGCCTGTTGGAGAGGTCCCCGTCGTTGGTGAGGAGGATTACTCCTTCGGCGTCGTAGTCGAGCCTGCCGACAGGGTAAACTCTGACCTTCACTCTCACGAGGTCGGTCACTACCGGCCTGTTGTGCTCGTCAGAGACCGCGCTTATGTAGCCCTTTGGCTTGTTGAGGAGTATATAGGCCTTCGGCTGTCCGCCTGCCGTGATCTTCCTTCCGTCTACTTCTATCCTGTCGCTGAAGGGGTTTGCCTTGGCCCCGAGCTCGGTCACGACCTGCCCGTTCACCACGACGCGGCCTTGTGTCATGAGCTCTTCGGCCTTGCGCCTTGAGGTCACGCCTCCTGCGGCTATTATCTTCTGGATCCTCTCGAGCTTGTCGACAGACGGGACGGCAGCCTTCTGCTTAGACCTTGCCCTCGGTCTCGGGGTCTGTATCCTCGCCTTCTCCGTCTCTTTCCTTAGTGCCCGCTCTTTCGGAGACTCCGTCCTCGGTCTCTGAGTCCGGGTCTCCTTCCCTGTCTCTTTCCTCAAGGTCCGGTTCGATGGAGCTTCCCTCCGCCTCTCGGGCCTCTCCCCCTTCGGAGTCTCCGTTCTCGGGCGCTCCGGCCTCGGGCCCCTCTGAGTCCGGGTCTCCTTCCCGGTCTCTTTCCTCAAGGTCCGGTTCGGTCTCTCCTGCCTCTGAGTCTCCTCCGGCTTCGTCCGGGTCGGTCTCCTCCCAGTCCCCTGCTGAGGCCTGGATGTCTTCCCCTTCGGGGACTCCTGTTCCGTCCTGTATTGACTCTTGAACTTCGTCTTCGAGGCTGCCTGGGGCTTTCTCGGCCCCTTGAACCCTGTCTTCGACTGTTGTCTCGGCTGTTCCTTGCCCTTCTTTCTGGGCATACTCTTCCTCCATTTTCTGGATATCCTTAAGGGTCGGCAGGCAGGAGAGGTCCTTAAGGTCAAAGGTCTCGAGGAACTCCTTGGTCGTACCGTAGACAACGGGCCTGCCAGGGACTTCCTTGCGGCCCACTATCTTGATGAACCTCTTTTCCATGAGCGTGGCGAGCACTCCGCCCGAATCGACGCCCCTTACAGCTTCTATCTCTCCCCTGGTAACGGGCTGCTTGTACGCTATTACAGCAAGGCTTTCCATCGCGGCCTTGCTTATCTTCTGCATGCCGATCTTGAAGAACTTCCTGAGCCACGGCGCGAACTCCGGGTTCGTCCTGAACTGGAAGCCGCCGCCGACCTCTTCTATGAGAAAGCCGCCAGCTTTCGCCCTGTAGTCCTCGACGAGCTCGCCCAGGGCTTCTTTTATTATAGCCCGTTCCTCGCCTTCGAGTATACCGGCGAGCTTCTCGAAGCTTATGGCCGAATCGGCGGCGAAGATAAGCGATTCAAGTACGGGTTTGAGGCTTTCCTTATCGAGCATAGGTCTATTCTTCCTTTTTAAAAATTGCTATTTCCCCGAGTTCTTTCTCGACCTCGGTAAAAAAACTAATTTTTAGAGTCACCCTCGTCGTTTTCAGGGGTCTCAACCGCCCCCGTAATCTCAACCGGCTGCGTTTCGTCTCTTTTTTCGTCCGAGACGTATACCCTTATCACGCCGTCGTCGGTCTGGTGTATCTTAATCATGAGGAGCTTGGCTAGCTCGAGGACCGCGAGGAAAGTGACGACTATCTCACCCCTCGTGGCCCCGTCCGGGAAAAGGCCCGTGAACGTGGAGGACTTTTCGGAGGTCAAAAGCTCCATGATGAAGTTTATCTTGTCGGCTATCTTGAACCGCTCTGAGGTGAGCTCGAATTTGCGCTCTTTCGGGGCCCTGGCGATGACGGCCTTTATCGCCTCCATGAGGTCGAAGACAGAGACGTTGACGAACCCGGCCCCTTCCTCGAGCTCTTCCAGCGGGATGTCGTTGCCACGGAGGAATACGTCCCTGCCGAGCATGGTCCTGTCTGAGAGCTCTTTTGCCGCTTCCCTGTACCTCTGGTACTCGAGGAGGCGCTTCACGAGCTCTTCCCTCGGGTCTATCCCCTCGTCTTCTTCCGGCGGGGCCTCTTCGTCCACAGGCAGGAGCATCTTGCTCTTGATGTGCACGAGGGTTGCCGCCATGACGAGGAACTCGCCCGCGAACTCGAGGTTCATCTCCTTCATTATGTCGATATACTCGAGATACTGCTCGGTTATGACCGCAACAGGTATGTCGTATATGTCGACTTCGTTCCTCTTTATGAGGTGGAGGAGGAGGTCGAGGGGCCCCTCGAATATGTCGAGCTTTATGTTGTAGAAGGCCATCGGTCTATTCGAGCCCCATAGCGTGGCGCACGTGGGCCATCGTCTCCTGGGCTACCTGCGAAGCTTTTTTCGCGCCAGCTTTGAGTATTTCGGTTATTTTTCCCGGGTCTGCCTCAAGTTCTCTGCGCCTCTTCTGAACGGGCTCGATGGAAGCGAGCACCTTGGGGATGACCGACTTCTTGCACTCGATACAGCCTATCAAGGCCTTTGTGCAGCCTTCCCTGACCCAGTTTATGGTCTCCTCGTTCGAATAGAGGGTGTGGAAGGTCAAAAAGAGCGGGCAGACGTCCGGGTTTCCGGCGTCCGTGCGGAGCTTCCTCGCCGTATCGGTCATCATCGTGCGTATCTTCTTGTCGATCTCCTCGGGCGCGTCGGAGAGGAATATCGAGTTGTTGTACGACTTGCTCATCTTCCTGCCGTCGGTGCCCAGGACCTTCGGTATGGCCGTAAGGAGCGTTTGCGGCTCAGGGAAGACCTCGCCGTAGAAGTGGTTGAACCTGCGGGTTATCTCCCTTGAAAGCTCCAGGTGCGGGGCCTGGTCTATGCCAACGGGCACCTTGGACGCCTTGTAGATTATTATGTCCGAGGTCTGCAGGACCGGGTAGCCCAGGAAGCCGAAGGTAAGGAGGTCCTTTTCCTTCATCGCCTCTATCTGCTCCTTGTAGGTCGGGTTCCTCTCGAGCCAGGGCAGGGGCGTTATCATCGAAAGGAGGACGTGGAGCTCCGCGTGCTCTTTTATCGACGACTGCCTGAAGATGGTGGCCTTCGAGGGGTCTATCCCGACGGAGAGCCAGTCTATTACCATCTCGCGGATATTATCTTTGATATTCGCAGGGTTGGCGTAGTCGGTGGTGAGGGCGTGCCAGTCTGCGACGAAAAAGAAGCACTCGTACTCTTCCTGGAGCTTGAGCCAATTGGCGAGCACCCCGTGAAAGTGGCCGAAATGCAGCTTTCCGGTCGGCCTCATGCCGCTCAAGACGCGGTGCGCCATCTCAGTAGATACCTCCTGTAAGAAGACCAGCCATTAGAAAAATGATGGGCGAGATGAACTTGTTCAGCGCGCCAGTGACGATGAGCAGCAAAAGGATGAAAAAGCCGTATGATTCGAACTTTGCCCACGCCAAGGCGTGCCTTGCCGGAAGCAGGTTGCCCAACACCTTAGAGCCGTCGAGCGGGGGCACCGGCACCATGTTGAAAACCGCCAGGGCCACGTTGATTATTATGCTGAGCTCTATCATCGCAAAGAGCGGCCTCCACATGTTGGGCATGGAGGATAAAAACCCTGGGCCTGCGGCCTCGAAGAGCTTGTAGACAAGGGCCGACAGGGCCGCCAGAAAGAGGTTCGAAAGCGGGCCCGCTATCGACACGAGCACTATCGAGCGCGATATGTTCCTGAAATTCCTCGGGTTTATCGGCACGGGCTTTGCCCAGCCGAAAAGCCCCGAGAAAAGGAGCATCAAGGTGCCGATGGGGTCGAGGTGCTTTATCGGGTTCAAGGTCACCCTGCCGAGCATCTTGGCCGTCGGGTCGCCGAGCCTGTTGGCCACCCACGCGTGCGCGCATTCGTGCACCGTGAGGGCCATGAGGATGGGCGGTATGGTTAAAAGCGTTCTCTGAAGGAATTCCTGGACCATGTAAAAAAACCTTAAAAATGACAGTAATATTCAAGTGTAACAGAATAAAGGAAGGCGGGTCAATGCAATTATTGGCAGTGTGGTAATGACCTTAAACTTGGCAAGAAAGGTTTGTAAAGGAGAGTTGAACTGATATAATGCCGTTTAATTCATGTTAAAAAAAATGCCTCCCGCTTTCGCGAGAGGCGTGGTTTACCCCAGTTAAGGGGATATCCTGCGGAGCTTTCTCCTTATTATGGAAAGCAGGGCAGGCATTAGTTTGGTACTTATTTTTTAGCATTGAACAAAATAAATGTCAAGTATGTTCGGGAGGCATAGTATGGGGGGGAAAGTTTTAGGACTTGATCTTGGGACTGCGTCAATCGGTTTTGCTCTGATAGAACATGATAATTATGGAGAGCCTGAATGCATAATTTCAACTGGCGTAAGGCGGTTTGAAGAGGTAGTTGACCTTAAATCAAGAGTGCCAAAAAATCAGGCCCGTCGTGCCGCCCGTTCTTCGAGGAGGACGCTAGCAAGGAGGAGGATGCGGCGCGAGAGGATGATTGAGGTGCTCGTACAAGCAGGATTGCTCCCTCAAACCCAGGAAGAAAGACTTGAACTTTTCAGGGCCACTGACCCATATGAACTTAGAAAAAAGGCACTGGACAGCAAGTTGAAAAATTATGAACTTGGCAGGGTTTTTTATCATCTAAGCCAGAGGCGCGGCTTCCAAAGCAATAGAAAGGCTAAGAAGGAAGAAGAACGCGGGTTGCTTGAGCAGATTAGCATATTGAGGCGACAAATTGCAGATGGCGGTTTTCGGACACTTGGTGAATATCAAGCGTCAATGCCTGAAAAGAGGCGTTTGCACACGGAAAGGGCGATGTACAATCATGAATTTGCATTTATTTGGAGCACCCAGCAGACCTTTAACGCGCTTCTCACGCCTGAGTTAAAGATATCAGTGCACAAGGTCATTTTTCACCAGAGGCCTCTTAAGGTGCAGAAGTTTTTGGTGGGTAAATGTTCCTTTGAACCTTCAAAGAGAAGGGCCGCAAGGGCAGTTCTTGAAGCCCAAAGGTTCAGAATGTTGCAGGATGTGAATAATCTTGCGGTCAAAAACCCGGTCACTCGCGCGTACAGACCCCTTTCATCCGAAGAACGGGCGAAGCTTCTTGCACTTCTTGAAAAGAGTAAAAATGTGGGTTGGAAAAGGGCCCGCAGGATACTGAAATTGCATGAGGGAGAAGTCTTTAATCTTGAAGAGGGCGGCAAGGACGAGCTTGCAGGCGACCGCACTTCTCACGCTATAAGGTCTGTGGTAGGCGCTGGTTGGGATGAATTGCCCTTTGAAAAAAAGACAGCCCTTGTTACGGATATGCTGACAATTGACAACGAGGCAGGTTTCCTGAATAGAATGAAATCGCATTGGGGTTTTTCTGAGTCTGCAGCTGAAAAACTTGCGACCATCGAGCTTGAGCCTGGATATACCCGTCTTTCAAGAAAAGCAATAACCAATATTCTTACTTTTCTTGAACAGGGGCTAACTTATGACAAGGCCGCGTCCGAGGCAGGGTACAATCATTCGAGTCCGGGAGAAAAGAGTTCGTTGGATAGCCTGCGCGAGCCGCCTGACATAAGGAACCCAGTCGTAAAAAAAGCTCTCCATGAAACAAGGAAGGTAGTCAACGCCGTAATACGGCGCTTTGGGAAGCCTGGGCTCATCAGAATAGAGATGGCGAGGGACATGAAGCTCACGAAGCGTCAGAAAGAAAAATTAATTAAAGAACAAAATGTCAGAAAAAAGGAAAACGAACGGGCGCGGAATATTTTAAATGGCGAGTTCGGCATTCAGAACCCCACCCATGAGGATATCTTGAAATACAAGCTTTGGACGGAATGTGGCATGGTGTGCCCTTATACTGGGACTTCTATCTCACGGCAAATGCTCTTCTCGTCCGATGTTGATGTTGAACATATACTCCCATACAGTCGTACGCTCGATGATTCTTATATGAACAAGACCCTTTGTATAGCTACAGAAAACAGGGGAGTAAAAAAAGGGCACACGCCTTTTGAGGCATACGGCGGCGACCAGGAAAAATACGAGTCCATTCTTCAGCGCGTAAGGGCGCTGCCATATCCAAAAATGCGAAAGTTTGAGACAAAAGAGCTGGACACGGGCGAGTTCATAAGCAGACAGCTTAATGACACCCGGTATATATGTGTTGAAGTGAAAAAGTACCTTGAAGGGCTTGGCGTGCAGATAGAGGTCGGCAGGGGTGACATAACTGCTGCTCTCCGCAGGTGCTGGAGGCTCAATGCGATACTCGCGCCTGACGGCGATAACGAAAAATTCCGGGGAGATCACCGCCACCATGCGATAGACGCCCTTGTCGCAGCCCTTACTACAAGGTCTTTTTTTACGAAGGTTGCAGTAAATTCATGCCGGAGCGCAGACCTTGCGCCTGGACAGAGGGGGTTCACTCTTGACACTCCCTGGCCTGGTTTTCTCAATGATGCTGCGAGCGCGGTTGAAGGCATTGTCGTCTCACACGCCCACACGCGCAGGCTCTCCGGCGCGTTGCATGAAGAGACTGCCTTTGGTTACGATGAACGCGAAGATGTATTCGTATACAGAAAGCCATTGAACCTGCTGACGCCCAAAATGCTTGAGCAGATACGGGACGCAAAGGTAAAAGGACTAATTCTAAAGCGTCTTGAAGATTTCGACGGCGATCTGAAAAAAGCATTCACAGAGCCACTCCTTCATCTTGATGGAAAAACACAAATAAAATCCGTGAGAATCGGGGTTAAGTGCAATCACTCTTCGGTCCAGCCGGTGTGCGATAGGTCAGGAGGGAAATATAAGTTCTTTCAGCTTGGGAATAATCATCATGTTGAAATAATCGAGGATGTTTCTACTGGTAAAAGAAAGGGCATCTTTGTTACCACTCTTGAAGCTGCGCGCAGGGCGCGTATCGAGAAGAGCTGTGTTGTCCGGCGAGACCACGGCCCTGGCTGGAAATTTGTAATGTCGCTCTGCGCGAATGATATGTTCGAAGCGGAAATCGACGGCGTTAAGAAAATCTACAGAGTGCAGAAGATGTCTGGCCCGATAAATCAAATTGTTTTGCGTGAGCATTGGGTAAGTGATTCATCTTCGGCAGGGCCAGGCATTCTGAGGGCGACCCCCAACACCTTGCGCGGCAGAAAAATTGGTGTAGACTGTTTGGGTAGCATCTACCCATGCAATGATTAAAAGAATAGTCGAGATATCAGGCCCTGCTAGGCTCTGTATGGACAGGGGGCAGATGGTGGTGGAGAGGTCAGGCATTGACCCTGAAGCCGTGCCTGTTGAAGACATCGGCGTTCTCATACTCGATCATCCCGGCATAGTTCATACTCAAGGGCTGCTGGCTGCCTGCATTGAAAATAATGCGGCGGTGCTGGTCTGCGACTCAAAGCACCTGCCTGCCGCAATGTTCTTGCCGTTTAAAGCAAACAGCCTGCATGCCAAGGTGGTGGCCTTACAAAGCACTGTTTCTGTTCCTATCAAAAAACGTTTATGGAAAAGCATTGTACGGGCAAAGATAATCGGCCAAGCTGAGACTTTAAGGCTTGCTGGCAAGGACCCTGGTCCTGTTTTTAAATTTGCTGAACGGGTCCGGTCGGGAGACCCGGATAATATCGAGGCTCAGGTTGCGAGGTTTTACTGGCAAAGACTTTTCGGCCCTGTTTTCAGAAGAGACCGCGAGGAAAAGAGTGTGAACGCGTTTCTTAATTACGGTTATGCCGTTGTGCGTGGCGCTATAGCGCGGGCAATTGTCGGCGCTGGACTGCATCCTTCTTTGGGGATACATCATCACAACCAATATAATAATTTCTGTCTCGCAGATGATCTACTTGAACCATTCAGGCCAATAGTTGACCTTGTGGCGTACTCTATTGTAGAACCGGAGAATAATGCCGCAGAGCTCGATAAGGAGAGCCGCAGAAAACTACTCGAAATTCTGAATTATACATCTAAGATAGGTGGACGCACGCTGCCCCTTATGAGCGCTTTTCAATCTTATGCCGCAAGTATCAGGGCGGTAATGGCGGGAGAAGCTATGGAGCCAGAGATACCGGCGTTGTCATGACATTCGGCGGGTTCAGGAGCATGTGGGTACTCGTGATGTTTGATCTGCCAGTTGATACAAAGGCTGCGAGAAAGGCTGCTCACGATTTCAGGGAGTCACTCCTGAAGGACGGCTTCGCAAGGCTCCAGTTCTCTATTTATGCCCGGCATTGTCCAAGTGAAGAAAATTCGGGAGTACATGAGGCAAGGGTCAGGCTAATGCTCCCTGCAGACGGAGAAGTCCGTCTGATGAAAATAACAGATAAGCAATTTGAGCGGATGAGGGTTTTTTGTGGAAAGATCAGGAAGCCGACTGAAAAAGCGCCCGAACAGATCAGTTTTTTCTGATCCGTTCGGGCATTTACCCTTCAAAATATGGGACTTGCATGAAAGGTATTTTACCAAACTAATGCCTGCCCGCAAACCACAACCAAAACACTGTCCGGCAGATTGCGGGTCATATTTTACCAAACTAATGCCTGCCCGCAAACCACAACTGAAGAGCGTCGGGGGCGACCTGTCCATCTACATTTTACCAAACTAATGCCTGCCCGCAAACCACAACTGGAAGTCAAGTGTAACGGCAGGGTACTACATTTTACCAAACTAATGCCTGCCCGCAAACCACAACACATGCCCTTGGTGGTCAAGGAAGACCCTGATTTTACCAAACTAATGCCTGCCCGCAAACCACAACCGAGGGCCTCGACAACAGCAAGGTCGAGAAATTTTACCAAACTAATGCCTGCCCGCAAACCACAACCAAAAGCTTACCGTCAATGATGTCGTACCATTTTACCAAACTAATGCCTGCCCGCAAACCACAACTACTCGCGCGCGTCGTCCTCGTTCCCGGTGATTTTACCAAACTAATGCCTGCCCGCAAACCACAACCTTTTGCGCGTGGTGTCCATGTGTGACCGCAAATTTTACCAAACTAATGCCTGCCCGCAAACCACAACGCTTTTGGCATTATCTTTTTAGTTGTGGTTTGTGGGCAGGCGCACATCTTTATTTGAGCTTTGTTTTGTCTGATTTTTTCTTGAGGTAAGCCTTCACGAACGCTTCTTCGTCTTCCCTCGTCACTACTTCATTGTCGAGCCGCTTCCTAAGGAGTTCCCTTAATATCTCGCCCATGACAGGCCCTTGCTGGGCACCGAGCTTTTTCAAGTCCGCGCCTTTCAAGATGGTCTGCGTGTGGCGGAGCTTAGTCATGTACCGCGAGAAGGCCTTCCGGAGGCTCTCCCTCTCGGCTTTTGCCATGAGGTAGAGTATCAGCTCCAGATCGAGAGGAGAGAGTGCGTCAAAAAGCGCGCTCGCTTTTTTCAGCTGGCCCGCGGCCATCCTGCCCAATACCCGCAAGGCGTCGTTCCTGGAGCCTAAAACGTCGAGCCGCTTCCTTCCCGATATGACGAGCCTTTTGACGAGGGCGGCAAGTTCGTCCTCGCCGAGCCTGTCCGTGAGCGCCAGCAGCAATACCAGCGAGCGCTCGACATGGTCTTTGGTATAGAGGAGCTCATACCACGCGAGCGCGTCCTCGGCGCGCTCGAAGAGCCGCTCCTCTTCCTTGTCCCAGACGATAGACGGGTGGATAAGCTTCAGCAGGCCCAGCTCGGAGAGCCTTTTGAGCGACTTGGCGGAGGTCTCCTCATCGAGGATGTTCTTGAGCTCGTCTGCGATGCGCGCCCCGGAGACCGTCCTGAAGACGTCGAGCTTCACGGAGTTCTTGAGGAGGTTCAAGGTGTGCTTGCCTATCCTGAAGTCAAACTTCTCGGAGAAGCGCACCGCGCGGAGCATCCTCGTCGGGTCTTCGATGAAGCTCAGGTTGTGGAGCACCCTTATTGTCTTCTCCTTCAGGTCCTTCTGCGCGCCGAAAAAGTCGATGAGCTCGCCGAACCTGTCGGGGTTCAAAGAGAGCGCGAGCGTGTTCATTATGAAATCCCGCCGGTACAGGTCGAGCTTCAGCGACGATTGCTCGACTGTAGGCAGTGCCCCCGGCCTTTCATAGTATTCGAGCCTCGCAGTTGCAACGTCGAGCTTGAAGCCGCTGGGGAAGACGATGACAGCCGTTTTGAACCTGTTGTGCACCTTGACCTTTGCGCCCTGCCTTCTGGCGAAGTCCTCGGCGAATACGATGCCGCTGCCGCCTTCGATTACTATGTCTATGTCGAGGTTGTCGCGCCTTAAAACAAGGTCGCGTACGAACCCGCCCACCGCGTATGCCTTAAAACCGTGGGAGGCGGCGGCATCACCGGCTTCCTTCAGCATGGCGAGCGCCCATTCCGGGAGTTTCTCCTTCATGAGGCCCGAAAGGTATCTTACCTTCTTCATGCCGCCTCCGGCGGCGGCCCGAAGCTCTTCCTGCAGGAGCTTCAGGAGGTCGGTCCTCGTGATGACGCCCACGACCCTGTTATCCTCCATGACAGGCAGGAGCCTCTGGCCGTGGCCGACGACCGCCTCGCGTATCTTCTCTATCGAGGTCTCCGAGCTTACCGATTCGACTTCGGTGGTCATGTAGTCGGCAACAGGTGCCGGGCCGAGGCCGTGGTAGACGGCCTTGTCAAGGACCTGCCTCGTTATGACCCCCTGGATGCGGCCGTTCTTCACGACGGGCGCGGCGTTGATGCCGTACCTGCGCATGACCTCGACGGCATCCTTGAGCGTTGTCCTGAGGGTAAGCGTGATTGGCGGGAAGGACATTATCTCCCTTGCCGTGCGGAGCGGCGGCACGTTGTCCCGCAAGGCGTTAAGTAGCATCTCCTTCGCCTGTATGAGCGTTATGCCCTTCAACGTCGCGGATGCGGCGTTCGGGTGTCCTCCGCCGCCTATCGCCTTCAAGACTTTTCCTACGTCGGCCTTCGGGTTTCTCGACCTCGCTATCACATGGACCCTGTCCTCGGAATCGACGAGGAGGAAGAGGCACTCCATGTTCTCGATGTCCCTTATCTTGTGGGCGAGTATGGCGAGGTCGCCCTGGTATTTTTCGATGTATGCCTCGGCCACTACAGCCTCTACCCCGCCGATGGTGTACCTCGTTTCGGACTGGAGGAACTCGTTCAAGAGAGATATCTCCTCCGGCGTAAGCTCCTTCCTCAAAAGGTCGGATACGGCCGTGAGGTCAGCCCCGCATGAAAGGAGCCAGGCCGCCGCCTCGAAGTCCTTCGGGGTGGTAGAAGGGTAGCTCAGGAAGCCGGTGTCCTCGTAGATGCCGGTCATGAGGATGGTGGCCTCTTCAGGCGAGGGCTTCAAGCTCCTGTCCCGGAGGATTATAGTGAGGACCGAGGTGTTGGAGCCGTAGGGCTCGCGCACTTCCAGGCTGCCTTTTACGTCCTCGCCGGTCGCCGGATGATGGTCGTAGACGTGCACGTCCACGCCGGGGCGCTTGACAACCTCGGCGAACGGGCCGATGCGGCCCGGGTGGCTGACGTCGACGAGTATGACGCGGTCGATTTTGTCGAGGTCTATGTCTTTTATCCTGTCGATGGAGACAGGGGGGTGGAGCGTTGCGAGCGCGTCGCGGAGGCCCTTTTCGAGCGAGCCGGAAAAGACGAGGCGCGCCTCCGGGTAGAGCTTTTTAGCGGCCACCATGGAGGCGAAGGTGTCGAAGTCGGCGTTGATGTGGGAGGTGATGACTTCCATATGGGCGATATTAGCACAATTCAGGAAAAGGCTGCCTCTAAAAATTGCTCTTTTTCCTGGCCTCTGTGTCAGGGCGGAAATAAAAATGCTCACATATGGTCATATATGCTACGCTTTTTATTTCCACCCTTCCTTGACCTCAGAAAAAATATCTAATTTTTAGAGGCAGCAAAAAAGGGAAAAGGGGAGGGGGAAGCCATTGCGAGTAAACAATTTTGCTTTAATTTCTCGCTTTATAATAGGTGGAGTAAGGGGAATATTTTTGTCTTTATTTTGTCTCTAACACATACGCCGTAACAGGGCGGAGCGCTTCTCGCGGAGGAAGAGGCGAACCGAGCCGAGGCTGTGGGAGCGAAACGACCTTAGGGGCGAGGTTCGCAGGTGGGGGAGGGAGAAAGCGCGTAGACAATTTTTGCAGGGTAGCAAAAATTGAACTTCGAGCGTGAGCGAGAAGGCCCGAAGGGTCGAGCCCAGGGACGGGGCGAGATAGCCCTGTTACAGAGAGCGGCGGCAGCCGCGTTACACGGTATTTTGGCAAGAAAAGAAAACACGGCAACGTGCAAGGATTTTTCTGAATGGCTCACCACCAAAAGATAAAGGCAGGTATCTCTACCAGCCTTTATCTTTTTGGGGCTTATGTTCAGGGCTTATTTCTTTTTGCCCTTTGCGTCGTCCTTCTTTTCTTCTTTTTTCTCGTCTTTCTTCTCGTCCTTCTTGTCCTCGTCAATTACTGGCGCGGGCTGCGAGTGGCACCTGAAGCAGTCGTCGATGGGGAAGGAGACCTTCGCGTGGCAGGTCCCGCAGTACTGCCCCGATATTATCTTCATCATGTTCATCTCGGGGTTGCCGCCGTTCTTCTGCTTGAATATCGACTCGTGGCACGAGGCGCAGTCGAGCTGCTGCGTGTGCGCCTTGTGGGGGAACTTCACGTCGGGCGGGTGCGGCGAGAACTTTGTGACCGGGATTATCGTGTCCTGGTCAAGTACCTCCAGCGTACCTGTGCCGTCTGGTTTTGCAGCTGGCTTTATCTTGCCCTCGCTCACCGCCTTTGCCCAGTCCACCTTGTTGCCGAAAAAGTCCTTGGGCAGGTCCTTGAGCTTTTCGGATATGCCCTTCGCCTGCGTGAGGCCGTATGAATGGCACTTGTCGCATTCGTTCACGCCGAAGGAGGTCTTGCCGTCGTGGCAGCTGCCGCAGAACTTCCCGGCCGCTATGTCGGCCTGCATTATCTCGGTCGTGCGCCCCTTGAGGCTGAAGCCCAGGTCAGTGTGGCAGGCCTTGCACGTGTACTTCGACCTGTGCGTCCAGTGGGAGAAGACGACAGGCCTTGCCTCTTTCGAGCCCCGTGTGACCCTGTCCATCAGCACGTTTCCGTAGGTGTCCGGGTTCTTGGGCCTCCGGAGGTCTGTTTCCCAGGTAACGCCGCTGCCTGCGTCCGCTCCCCTGTAGAAGAAAAGGCCCGCGGTTACGGCCGCCGCCAGAATTATCGTGATGCTAAGACGCCTGTTGCTAAGCACTGTGAACCTCCTTTGTATTGCGGTGAAAAACTGCTTTCCTTCCTTTTAGGCCTCCGGCGCTTCAAGCCGCCAGTGCCGCCCGTCAGTAACCCACGTGGCACGACTGGCAGAGCCTGAAGTAGTCGACCCTCAGCATCTTCGGGTGCCTGGTCTTCTTGTGAGGGTCGTGGCACGTGTAGCAGACCATCTCCCCGTCTTCCGTGAGCGGCAGGTTCGCCGGTATCTTAATTCTGGTCATCAGCCCCATCGGGTGCCTGGTGACCGGGTGGTTCCCTATGTTGCCGGGGTGGCACTTCACGCACGTCGAGACCGGGTCCAGGAGCAGGGCCGGGGGCTCTGCCGTATGGCAGACCGAGCACAGGCCTGCCTTGGAGTAATCGTGCGGGTTCACGTTCAGCTTTTTGGCCCCGATCTCCTCAGCGAAGCCCTCGCTTGAAGACGAGAGCGCCATGAACGCCGCGGCAACGCAGAACACCGGCACAAGAAACGCAGAAAGGGCCATTGGTTTTCTCATTTTACGCGTCCTTGCGCACCCGTCAGTTGGAACAGTCGCCTATGATGTTGCAGTTGTGGTTCTGCATGTTCCCGGTAAAGTTCGTGAAGCTGTTGTTGCAGACCTCGTCGGTCGCCGGCGTCACGGACCTGAAGGCCAGGGATACGCCCGTAAACGCCGTGGCCCTGGTGTGCGACTCCACGCAAGCGCCGTTCATGAGCCTGTAGCCGAGCGGGTCGCTTCCAGGTACTGAGCCTGCCGCCGCGTTGCTGCCGTGGATGCCTTTCATCTGGTTGTTCACCGAATCATAAGCCCCGCCGTGGCAGGTGAGGCAGAGTATCCCGAACTTGTTGCCGTTGTTGCCGGTGGAGGCCCCGGTCTGGTAGAAGGGCGAGCCCACGCCGAGCCCGTCGACGGGGTGCGAGACCCTCGAGAAGTTCGCGTTCGGGCCGACGTAGCCCTCGTCGCCGTACACGTCCCTTCTGTGGCAATTGTAACAGAAGTTCTGGAGGGTGCCGGCGCCGGTCTCGTTCCTTCTCACAAGCCACCTTTCCTCTGAGCCGTGAGCGCCCCTGGGGTCGCTGGATACGCTTGAGGCGTGGCAGTCGGTGCAGGCCGTGGTGCTGTCGTGCGTCATGTTGTAGAAGCCTTCCCTCGTGCCGCCCGGGAAGTCGACGTACCTGAAGGTGTTCGTGAGCCCCAGGCCGTTAGCGGGCCAGTTGGCGTTCGCGTTCGAGGGCGGGGTGTTCTTTCCAACTGCGAACACGGGGTGTATGCCGAAGTTGTTTATGTTCATGTCGCCGGTCGGGTCGGACTGCAGGACGAGCGAGCCGTTGGCGTTGCCTGAGGGCACGTTGGGCGGCATCACTCCGTACGCGTAGTACGAGTGGCACTTGACGCACAGGTAGCCTTCGAGGTTGTCCGCCCCGGGGTTCGTGGTGGTGAAGTCGACAGCGGTGTAGACGGTCGAAGCGCTCCCGGCTGCGGCCCAGGTCGGCTTCACGCCCCAGCTGCCAAGTATGTTGGCGCCTATGATGTTGCCGTTGGGGCCGCCGATGGAGTGGCTGCCTTCCTTCGCGCCGTGGCCGTTGTGGCAGTCTGCGCACTCGGCGTGCCTGTTCGTGCCGAGGTTCGCGGCCGTCTCCCTGGCGGGCTCACCGGCCGCGCCCCTGGACGCAGAATGCAGACCGTAGGTACCCTTGACGTCATGCTTGTACATATAGTTGAACTGCGCCTCCACGTTCTTCGAGGCGGCGTTCCCGTTGTGGCAGTTGAGGCAGGTCCACTCTTCGCCTTCGACCACTGACGTGCCCGGGTTCGTTCCCTTCAGGAGCATCTTGCCCGAAGCGCCCTTGTGCGAGCTGTGGCAGGCCAGGCAGCTCTGAACCATCGGCGTGTCGTCCGTCCATCCGGCTGAGCCCATGTCCTCGTGCCAGGGGTTTATGCCGTTCTCGTTCCATGTGGCGGTCGCAGTCGAGTGTATGGCCGGGTTCGTGTTCCAGTACCTCTTGTCGTGGCAGGCCTGGCAGAGGCCGCCGTTCTCGAGGGAAGCTACCATGAACTTGGGGAAGACGGTCCCGTGGGGGTCGTGGCAGCTCGTGCACTGTATCTTCCCCGAGCCGTCCAGCTTCACCTCTGCCGGGAGCGTGAGGTTGTCTTTTACTTCCGTGTTCGACGGATACGAAAGCGCGTACTCGAACGATATCGGGTGGTCGTCCTTGAGGTCAGTGCCGATGTAGGAAGTCGAGGCGGAGCCTATTTTCCCGGCGGCCACGCCTGGGCCGGTCACCGCAAGAGTGGCCGGTGTGCCGCCCTTGCCCGGCGCGTTGAGGACCGAGCCTATGGCTATCGTGCCGTCGTGGCACGCGAGGCAAAGCTTGGATGCGCCCGAAGGCTGGCCGAGGGAAGGCGCGTTGGGGCTCAGCGTCGCGGCAAGCGTCTGGCTTTCGTATACGTTGTACGTCGAGCCCGTCTCCTGCTTGTTCCAGATGGGCCCGGCAGGGTCCGAGTTGTGCGGCGTATGGCAGAAGACGCATATCTCCGTCGTCTCCGAGGACTTTATCTCGGCGCTGGAAAGGGAACTGAAGTTGTGCTTGGTCGCGGCCACGGCCGCCAGCGAGCTGCCCGCGGCCAAGAGGGAGAAGCCCAGGCCTAATACGCCCAAAGCCGCTATCGGCAGCTTGCGGCGTTCGCGGCGGCTTTTTTTCGCGTTTCTCCTGTCCATCTTCACCGTCCTTGGGCGTATGCCTGATGCTTAAGAGCCTTCACCGAGGTATTCGAATACCTGAACCCTGCTGTTGTATGAATCGCCTACGTAGATCTTGTTGCCGTCGTCGACGAAAAGCCCGCTCGGGAGCCAGAACCTGCCCGCGGTCTTTCCGATGGAGCCGAAGTTAAGAAGGAAGTTGCCCTGCCTGTCGAATATCTGGACGGCGTCGAAAAGGGCGTCGGCGACGTATATGTTGCCGTCCCTGTCGACCGCTATGCCTTTCGGCCTGCCGAAATCCCCTGTACCGTCGCCGTGGCGGCCAAAAGAGGAGTTGAAGCGGCCGTCCTTGTCGAATATCTGGACCCTGAAGTTCATCGAGTCTACGACGTAGAGCATGCCGTCCCTGTCGACGGTCAGGTCGACAGGGTAGTTGAACTCCCCTTCCAGGACGCCGAGTTTGCCGAAGGAGCCGGTCAGCTTGCCGTCAAGCGTATAGATGTTGACAGTGTGGCTGGCGGTGTCCGACACGTACACGAGCCCTGCGGCCCTGTTGATGGCTATGCCGGTCGGCCTCGAGCCCGCCTTGAAGCTCTTTACGTACTTCCCTTTCGAGCTGAAGACAAAGACCTTGCCTGCACCGGAGTCCGTGACAAATACCCTGTTCTCGGAGTCGATCGCGGCGGCTATCGGGGTCAGGAACTCTTCCTTGCCCGGCTTGTCCATGAAAAAATAATCTTTTTTCTTTATGTCGTATACGTGCACCCTCCTTAAGGCGGTGTCGGCCACTATGAGCCTTCCAAGGCCGTCCACCGCTACTCCGTAGGGTTTTACGATGTCGTCGTTGTCCGCCCCGAGGATGAACTCGGATAGCTTTTTGAAAAAACCCTGGTTGGCGCCGATGTCTGCGGGCCTGGTAATGGCGCTGATATAGGATATCTTCGCGGGTTCCGGCGGAGAGGGCCATATGAGCGGCGTCTGCGGGGTAAGAAGCGCGGGGCTGTCTTTGACCGGCGCGGAAGAGCAGCTCAAAAGGCCGAAAGCAAGGCACAGAGACGCGGCAGCGGTCCCCAGGCGGGAAGGGCTGCCGCGTTTACCGGCGTTTACGGTTCCATGTCCATCGGGTCTCATCGAAAGGGACCTATTTCCTGTGGCAGTACTGGCAAATGTCGAGGCCCGCCGACCTTAACCTCATGCTGTAGTCAGCCCCCCAGTCAGGCCTGCCGGAAAGGAGCCCTCTTTCATGGGGGTTGTGGCAGGTGGCGCATATTATCTTGCCGGACTTGGGGTCCAGGGGCAATAACATCGTTATTTCCTTGAGAGAGAGCTTCATGTTGTAGGTCACGACCTTCGAGGGGACCACCATGTGGTCCGGCGCGCTGTAGCCGCTCATCGTGACGCTTATGCCCTCGCTGCCCGGGTGCTTCTTGACGGTATGGCAATTCCTGCAGAGCTGGTCCGGGTTGTCGGGGTAGTACAGGGTCACGTCCTTTATTGATTTGGCCTTTACGTCGGGCGTCTCCTTGTGGCAGACGACGCATGTGCCCCAGAGCACCTCCCCGGTGTCTCCTATCTGGTTGTGCGGGTTGATGGCTGAAAGGAGGGCCTCGCCTCTTTCATAGGGAGGGGGAGCCGGAGCTTGAACGGCGGCCTTGGGAGGCTCGGCTGCCTTTGTTTCCGCGGCGCTTGCGCCGGTGGAGGCCAGCGCCAGGCCTCCTATCATGATGAGCGCGGTTATTATGTGTCTTCTTGTTGGCATTGGACTACCTTCTTTGTTGACAGCCCGCAAGGGCGTCCGTTGTTGTGGCTCTTATCTTGCCTCGAATGCGTAGACGGAGCCGTCTTCAGAGCCGATGTATACCGCGCCCTCCAGCACCGCCGGAGACGACTGGACGCTGCCTTCGGTCATGTACTTCCATGCCATCGTGCCCGACCTGGTGTCGAGCGCGTACAGGGCGCCGTCGTCGCAGCCGACGAAGATGAAGCCGTTGGCGCCGGCCACTGGAGAGGAGTTTATCTCGTCAGGGAGCTTGTAGTCCGCCGTCTCCGCGCCGTCCTTCCTGTTGAAGGCCTTCAGGTGGCCGCTCTTGAGCGCGACGTACAACTTGTCGGATGTCACCGACGGAGTGGCGTACATGATGTCGTTGCCGAGTTTCTTTCTCCATTGTACCTTGCCCGTCTTGGCGTCGATGGAATAGAGCGTTCTGTTGTAGGAGGAGATGTAAACGGTCCCGTCCTTGACGATAGGCGAGGAGTAGACGGCCGACTCGAACCTCACGGCCCAGTTTCTGCCGCCGCTTTTCACGGACGCCGAGTAGAGTATGCCGTTCTTGCCCGCGTAGTAGACCGAACCGTCGGCGTAGGCGGGGGAAGAGTATATGCCGCTGTATTTTTCATAATCAGGGAGCTTGTTCCGCCATTCCCTCGCGCCGGTCTTCGCGTTCAGGGCATAGAGGTACAGGTCCTTGGAGCCGATGAGCACCTTGCCGTCGGCCACGACAGGGGAGGTCACGACCGGGCCTTCAGTCTCGAATTTCCATAGGAGCTTGCCGGTGGCGGCTTCAAGGGCGTATACAAGGCCGTCCCTCGAGCCGAAGTAGACGGTGCCTTCGGAGACGGCCGGGGACGAGTATATCTCGCCGCCTGTTTTGAACTTCCAGGCCGTCTCGCCTGTCACGGCGTCTATGGCGTAAAGGTTGGTGTCATACGAGCCCACGAACACCTTCCCCTTGACGACTGCGGGGGACGAGTATACCGGGCCGCCGGTGCGCGCGCGCCATTTGAGGGAAAGGGGCGGGGCGGGCGCTTTTTCGGCGTAGGTCAGGTGCTTTTCGTTTTTCAGGAACATCGGCCAGTCGGCCAGGGCGCTCCCGGCCGGGATGAGGGCCAGTGAAAGGGTTGCGGCCGCAAGGGCCTTGCTGATGGTTGATTTCGCCAGTTGCATAGTTCCTCTCAGACCTTGAACTTTGAGATTACGGACGAGATGCCTTCTCTCGCCCCGGTTATGGCCTCAAGGGCGCTTTCAAGTTCGGCCCTGGCCGCCTGCGGCTTTTCAAGCCGCCCAGATTCCTTATCGAGTATTGCAGCTGATTTCTTTAATGAACTGAAGGCGGCCCCCAGTGAACGGGACATGTTGTTGAAGGCGGCTGGCAGCTCCCCAGGCATGTTTTTTGAAAGGTCTTTTGAAAAATCCCCCCTGGACCTGTCCTGTATGGCGTCTCTGAACTGCTGGAGTGGCAACTCTATGCGGCGCGTGAGGAAGAACCCGATGACAGCCGAGACGGCAAGTATCAACGGTATTGTGACCGCGCTGAGTTTCAGGAGGATAGGGACCGCGATCTCGGAAGTGGTCCTTATCCTTATATGAATTTTATATAACTCCTCATTAAGTTCCCTGTCAATTAAAAAATAAGAGACCAGGAGGTTGGCGGCAAGCCCCAGGAAGACCGCAAGGGAGAACCCGGCGATGAACTTTCCCTGGAGCCCCCTGTTGATGAAAAATTTTCTTCTCCTGAAAACCGAGCGGCCTTTCGCTTCCATCGCTCCTCCAAGAAAGGCCCCCCCTTTAAGAGGAGCCTATCATAATATGCTGGTATTAAACCTGAATTAAGTCCGAGTTAAATTCCACTCAGATTGCTGAAAAAGTACCATCTGCGCCTGGAGTCATCGTCGCGCGTAATTGCGGCGTACAAAAAGTACGCCTCATTCCCCGCTCCTCGACTCCTAGCATCTGGAACTTTTTGAGCAATCTGAGTTAAATGTGCTGAAAACCCATAGCGAGCGTAAAGCGAGCGAATATAAATCGAGATTTCCACTGGTTTTGAAGCTCCCTGCGGCTTGCCGCCGGGAGCTTCAAAAAGTACCATTTGCGTCTGTAGTCATCGTCCGGCGCGCTCCTATTTGACGTGGCAGCCCAGGCAGAGCGCGCTGCCTTCGTTGCTCATGACCAGTTCGTTGTGGCGCTTCGAGTACGGGTTATGGCAGCTCCCGCAGCCGACCATGCCGTCGAAGAGCTTGATTTGTTTCGGCATTTTCTCTGTCGCCCTGTAAGCCCCCCTGTATCTGCGGCGCGTCTCGAAGTAGGATATCCCTATGGGGTGGCTGAGGCCTATCGAGTTGCTGCTGTGAAAGAGCTCTCTTTTCAGTGTCAGGTTCTCGACGAGGCTGTCCCTGGCGGTCACGGCGTCATGGCAGGCCAGGCACTTTATGGACAGTTCGTCAAGCTCTTCGCCCGGCTCCCATCCGGCGTTTTTTCTGGTTGAGGATTCTCCTACGTGGGCCGAGCCGATAGCGACCCTGTGGAGCTGCTCGTCCATGTCGCCGTGGCATATGACGCAGAAACCCTCTCCGCTGGCCGCAACCCTCAGGTGGAAGCCGCCGTAGCCCCGCTTGTGCGCGGTATGGCAGGTCAGGCAGGTGACGTCGCCCTTCCAGTCAAGCGGCATCGACCCCGGCACCTCCATCGAAGGCTTCATGTCCACCGGGTGTGAAAGCTCCTGCTCGCTGCCGTGGCAGGAGGAGCACATCCTCGTGACGTCCCTGGAGAAGGTCATCTGCTCGTCCCCCGACGGCTGCGTGATGTGGCATTCCAGGCACCTGTTTTCGAAGTCGTGGTAGCTCGTCCACTGTGACGAGTACAGGAGGGCCGCTCCGCCGGCCGCGATGAAGAGGGCCAGGAGGCCTGTTTTAAGGCGTTTTCTCACTCTTTTACCTTTATGTTCGCCGTTACCCCGGTCATCTTTTCGATCGCGGCCACGAGGCGTCCGGCTGCTTTGTCAAGCTCGTCTTCCGGGGGGTCTTTCATGTTGAGGAGGGCGGCAAGGGCGCTTTCGGCGGCCTCGAGTTCTTTTGCTGCCTCAGAAACCGAGCGCGCGGTGTGGTTCAAAGACCTCACGAGGCCGTTCAGCTCGTCGGCCAAAACCGAAAGCTGGTCCATGCCCCTGAAGCGCGTGCTGACGGTAAGGTCGCCGGAGGCGAGCGCGTCGAGGTTTTTCTCGAGCCTGTACAGGGGGCCCGCTATCCTGTGCGAGAACAGGACAGAGATGGCCGCGATGGCCGCCGTTACGAGGGCGAGCACCAGGATTGAGTAGGACGAGGCGAACATCAGCGGGAGGACCCTTATCTTGAGGTCGTGGATGGTGTATATGGCTTCTGCGTAGGAGCCGCCGAGCTCCCTTTCCAGCGTGAGGAAGAGGAGCAGCACGAGGGCCGCCCCCCCGAGGAGCGTAAAGAGGCAGAGCTTGAGGCCGAACCTGATTTTAAAGGCTCTTTCGAGGAGCCGCGAGGGACCGGTCATCTTCATATGGATGTTCCAGATTGCCGCTTGAGGTTTTGGGCAGTTTGAAAAGGGAGTCGTCGGGATGGGGGCTGCCGGTTGGATGAGCGAAACTTTGGAACATTATATCTCAGCGCAGAAAAATTGTGAAGGAGGGCAAGGGCGCGTTCAAATGTATTGATAAAATGAGCCGTTATGTCTATAATGACAGGCTCAGCTGGCTGAACAGGCAGTGGAGCGCTCTGTATGCCGCGTGAAACAGGTCAAGAGTTTGCCCGTCTTTCCGTTATAAAGCGGTACGGCGCGCCAGCGCCAGAACCGAATCCCGAGAGGAGAATATCTTATGTCGAACGACTCATTCTTGAAGGCGTGCCGGAGGGAAAAAACCGGGTTCACCCCCGTGTGGCTCATGCGCCAGGCAGGCCGTTACATGAAGGAATACATGGCCATAAGGGAGAAGCACTCCTTTCTCGAGATGTGCAGGAACCCAGAGCTTGCCTGCGAGGTGACTCTCCAGCCCATAAAGGCGTTCGACCTCGACGCCGCGATAATATTCGCCGACATCCTGCTGCCGCTTGACGGCATGGGCATAAACCTCGAGTTCACCAAGGGCGAAGGCCCCTCGATAAGCAACCCCGTGCGCACGCGCAAGGACATAGACGCTGTGAAGGTAATAAAGCCCGAGCAGGACGTGCCCTATCTCCTCGAGGCCATAAAGATGGTCAAGAAGGAACTCAATGGCAAGGTGCCTCTCATAGGCTTCTCCGGCGCTCCCTTCACCCTTGCGAGCTACATCATAGAGGGCGAGGGCTCCAAGAACTACATAAACACCAAGAAGCTCATGTATTCCGACCCGGAGGGCTGGAAAGTCCTGATGGACAAGATCTCCGACGTGGTCATAGTCTACCTCGAGGCTCAGATAGACGCCGGAGCGCAGGTGGTCCAGCTCTTTGACAGCTGGGTAGGCTGCCTCGGCCCCGACGATTTCAAGAAGTTTGCGCTGCCGTACACTAAGCGGATAATAGATACCGTAAGCAAAAAAGGCGTGCCGGTCATAAACTTCGGCACCAACACCGGCACCTACCTCGACCTCGTGGCCCAGGGCGGCGGCGACGTCATAGGCGTGGACTGGAAGGTAAGGCTGGACAACGCCTGGAAGACAATAGGCTACGACAAGGCCATACAGGGCAACCTCGACCCGGTCGTGCTCTTCGGCCCGGTCTCCGAGATACGGAAGAGGGTAAAAGAGGTCATCGACATGGCAGGCGGACGGCCCGGGCACATCTTCAACCTGGGGCACGGCATCATCCTCGGCACCCCGGTCGACAACGTCAGGGCGGTAGTAGACGCCGTGCACGAGTTCAGCGGAAAGTAACGCCGGAAGCGGCGTTCGTAAAAACCTTCAAGGAGACGAGATGAGCGGCAAACCTGTAAAGGGAATATTCCTGATGGCCTTCGGCGGGGCTGATTCCATCGAGAGCGTCGAGCCTTTCGTAAAGAACGTTTTGAAAGGCAGGATACCGACCCCCGAGCTCGTGGAAAAGGCCAGGGAAAGGTACAGGCTCATCGGCGGCAGGTCGCCTCTTCTTGATATAACCAACGCGCAGGCAAAGGCAATAGCCGACCTCCTCAACTCCGACCCTGAAGCGCGGTACGAGTACAGGCCTTTCGTCGGCATGCGCTACTGGCACCCCTACATAGCCGAGACCGTCGGCAGGATGAAGGCCGAGGGCGTTAACGAGGCTATAGCGGTCATCATGTCTCCTTTCATCTCGCTCGTGGCAACAGGCGCCTACATCGAAGACCTCGAGGCGGCAGTGGGCCTCCACGGCGGGCCGTTCGTGGAGATGCTCGGCAGCTTTCACATGGAGAGGGCCTTCAGGGACCTCGTGGCCGATAATATCGAAAAAGAGCTCGCGGGCGCCGACAGGAAGGATACTCTCATAATTTTCAGCTCGCACAGCCTTCCCGCCGTGGCCGTGGAAGGCGACCCGTATGAGATGATAGTAAGGCAGGCCTCTGATTTCGTGATGGAAAAGCTAGGCAAGGCCGATTTCAAGGTGGCCTTCCAGAGCAAGGGCGCGGGCCCCAGGCAGTGGATAGGCCCCGAGACTGAGTCCGTCATCGAGGAGGCCGCTAAAAAAGGAAAGAAGCGGGTCATCGTGGTCCCCATCGGCTTTGCTGCCGACCACGTAGAGACCCTCTATGACATCGACATACTGTTCAAGGGCAAGGCTGCCGAAAACGGGCTCGAGTTCAGGCGCACGCCCTCTCTTAATACCGACCCCAGGTTCATAGCCCTCCTTGCCGGCATGTTCAAGAAGGTGGCGGAAAAGAAGCAATGAAAAGGGTAGTAATAATCGGAGGCGGCATAGCGGGGCTTTCGGCGGCCTGGAGCCTCCGGGAGCATTGCCCCGGGGCGCCCTTCGAGATTGTTTTGCTTGAGCGCAATGACAGGTTCGGCGGGAACATCAGGACCGAGCGTTCAGACGGCTTTCTCATAGAGGGCGGCCCCGACTGTTTCCTTTCTGAGAAGCCCTGGGCCATGGAATTGAGCCGCAGGCTTGGGCTTGCTGACAAGTTCCTCCCCACTAACGACAAGAACAGAAAGACCTTCGTCCTTTCCGGCGGCTCCCTCCATGTACTTCCGGAGGGCGTCATTCTCATGATACCCACGAAGATACTCCCGCTTGCCACCTCGAGCCTCATCTCATGGCCCGGTAAGGCGCGCATGGCCATGGAGCTTTTCATCCCGAAGAAGAAGGATTCGAAAGACGAGAGCCTTGGAGATTTCGTCAGGAGGCGTCTTGGAAAAGAGGCCCTCGACAAGATAGCCGAGCCGCTCGTGGCCGGCGTTCACGCCGGAGACCCGGAGACCATGTCCGTACGGGCGAGCTTCCCGAAGTTCGTCCAGCTCGAGGAGGAAAGCGGCAGCCTCATAAGGGGCATGGTCAGGAAGATGGCCTCCATGCACAAGGCGAAAAAGAGCGCGCCTTCTCCTACGGGGGAGCAAAAGCAGAGGGTCACGATGTTCATGACCCTGAAGGACGGCCTCTCAGAGCTCATCGATACGCTCTCCGCGAGGCTCTCGAAGATGGAGAACACGGTCTTGAGAAAGGGCGCGCCGGTCTCCTCGCTGGAAAAAAAGGACGGCCGCTACACAGTGAGGCTCGAAGGCGGAGAGGCTATAGACGCCGACGCCGTCATTGTGGCTGCTCCCGCGTGGGCCGCTTCGAACCTCCTGAAGGGGGTAGACGGCGCGCTTTCCGAAAAGCTCCTTACGATACCCTACGTCTCAACCGCTACCGTCTCCATCGCCTTCAAGAAAAAGGACGTCAAGCACCCCTTGAACGGCTTCGGCTTTGTCGTGCCGAAGGTCGAAAAGAGGAGGATAATGGCCGCGACCTGGACTTCGGTCAAGTTCGCCCACAGGGCCCCTGACGACTCGGTCCTCATAAGGTGCTTCGTCGGCGGGTCGAAGAACGCCGAGCTTGTCGGCCTCGACGACGCGGCAATGGTCAGGATGGTAAGGGAGGAACTCGGCGACATAATGGGCATAAAGGCCGAGCCCCTACTCGCCAGGGTGTTCCGCTTCAAGTCCTCAATGCCCCAGTACACGATAGGCCACGAGGAGCGCATAGGCTGGATAGACGAGCGGGTCGCCTCCATCAACGGACTATATCTTACAGGCAGCGCATACCACGGCATCGGCATAAGCGACAGCATAAGGTACAGCGAGTCCGTGGCGAAAAAGATTTTGCACCAGTTTCAGAAGTGAGCCTGTAACTCCTTGAAAACAAGCCGTTTCCGTCCGCCTGTTTTTTCATGATCCCTTTCCTTTTCAGTGTAATAGTTCTCGCCAAAGCACCTAACCGTATATAACTTCAAGTCTTTCCCCGTTCATCCGATAAGAAGACTGACCCTGCCCGCGCACACTCATGCGTGCGGCATGGCGGACTTTTTCGTAGTCCATAAATCCCCGCGAGGCTCATCAATGCCGAAAAAGCTTTTCAAGGTCGTCTGGAGCGACTGGCGTTTTTATCTCTCCATAGGCGCGAAGACGCTCCTTGCATTTCTCGTCATCATAGCCGTCCTTGCCGGCGGCTTCTACTACTACACTACCGTGACATTCTCCTCCCATGTCGAGGAAGAGGCGCTGGCCGAGCTGAAGTCCAAGTCCCAGGGGGCATGGCGGCTCTTTTATTCAAGGCTCGACCAGATGAAGTACGGGATGATGCAGGCTTCGACCGGAGATGCCAACAAGGTTTCCATAATAAGGAAGGACAAGGCAGCCCTTCAAAAGACGCTGGAACGCTACTCTGCCGTAAGGTCCTATGTAGATTACTGGGCCGTCGTGGACAGGGAAGGGCGCGTCATAGCGAGGCGGAACGCCCTTTCCGGCGACGTCATCGATATAAACGGCGTCGTCGGCAAGGCCCTCTCCACAGGCGAGCCGGTGCTTTCGACAGAGTCGGTCAACCGCGAGTTCCTGAGCCGCGAGAGCATGGAGCTTGCCTCGAGGGTCGAGACGAGGGGGCTCATGCAGTTCGCCGTGGTCCCGGCCGTTCACAAGGGAGAGGTCATAGGCGCGTTCATATCAGGCACGCTCCTCAACGGGAACAGCTGGCTTTCAAGGAGCGTATACGAATATTTCAGCGCCAAGTCGGCCATCTTCGTGATAGAGCCGCAGGGCAAGGCCGCCGTGATAGCTTCCACGGGGCTGCCCAAGGGCATATTCAACCCGCTTACCGCTTTGCCTAAGGGTTCCGTGGGCCTTCTGGCAAATGGTTCAGGCTACCTCGGCGAGACCGAGCTGGATTCAGACAAGGTATTCCTCGCGGTAGACCCGATACTCAACCTGAACGGCGAGGTCATCGGGGCCCTTGGCCTGGCCGAGTACACCAGCGTCGCCGGGGAGCACGTCTCGGAGATAAGCTCGAAGATACTCATAGTGGCAGGCGTAGGCATCCTTTTCAGCCTCTTCCTTGCCGGGCTCATCTACAAGGACACCTCGAGGCCAGTGAAGGCGATAAGGGCCGCGATGGACGAGACCGCGGCCGGGAACCTCGAAATAGAGGTCGACATAAGGACAAAGGACGAGTTCGAGTCGATAGGCAGGGGCTTCAACCAGATGGTCGAGTCGATAAGGGTGAGGGAAGCGCGCCTTGACAGGTTCAACCAGCTCTCCGAGATACTCATCCAGTACAACGACCCTGACGTCCTCGTCGAGAGGGCGCTCTCGAAGATAATCGAGCTTACAGACTCCCAGCTCGGCGTCGTCTATACCTATGACGATGCCAGCGGCACGTTGAAGCCGGCCGCGTTTAGCGGCACCGGCGAAGGCGAAGTGAGGAAGCTTTCAAAGGGCGAAGGCATGGCTGGAAGGTGCATCGCCGACCAGAGGACGATGCTGCTTCAGGACCTGGCAGACACGGAGATGAACCTCGAGGCGGGGCTCTTGAAGGTCAGGCCCGCGGGGATGGTATGGTTCCCGATGTGCTACAAGAATAAACCCAGGGGCGTGCTGCTCCTGGGCTCGATAAAGCTCTATGACCATGACGAGATCAGCCACATCGAGCACCTCGTGGCCCAGCTGTCGATAGCGCTCGACAACGCTCTCATCCACAGGGAGGTAGAAAAGCTCTCGGTCACCGACCCGCTCACAGGCGTCTTCAACAGGAGGCGTTTCGTCGAGGTCGTGGAGGACGAGTTCAGGTCAGCCATGAGGTACAGGTACAACCTCGGCATAATCATGCTCGACGTCGACGACTTCAAGTCGATAAACGACACTTACGGGCACCAGCAGGGCGACATCGTCCTTACGGAGCTGAGCCGCCTCATAAAGGAAAAGACGAGGACGACGGACGTGTGGGCAAGGTACGGCGGCGAGGAGTTCGTCGGGCTTGTCACCCATTCGAGCGCGGAAGGGATGTTCATCCTGGCTGAAAAGCTCCGCAAATCGGTCGAGGAGCACGAGTTCCCGGGCCTCAAGGGAAGGAAGGTCACGATAAGCCTGGGCGTGAGCTGCTTCCCGAGCGAAGGGATAAAGGACATCGAGGACCTCATGAAGGTCGCCGACGACAACCTTTACAAGGCGAAGAGGTCTGGCAAGAACATGGTGGTGATGATGAACGTAGAAAAGCTCAGGCTGGTGGCCGAGGGGGCATAAAAGCCCCCGAAATCCTCAATGTTGCAAAACCCTTCATTAAGTCCGCTTCCAATTCACGTTAACCCAAAAAACTCGTAAACTTGTTTTTGTTTTATTTTACCCATACACCGTAACAGGGCGGAGCGCTTCTCGCGGAGGAAGTGCGAACCGAGCCGGGGCTGTCGGGAGCGAAGCGACCTCAGGGGCGAGGTTCGCGGGTGGGGGAGGAAGAAAGCGCGTGGAGCCCTGTTACAGAGAGCGGCGGCAGCCGCGTTGCACGGTATTTTGGAAAGACACTACAAGCGCGGCAGCGAGTAGATTCTTAGAAAAAAAGACGATGGGAACTGCCCACGCTGCGTTTTTTCCACAACACAGGACTTCTTTTCAGTTGTTTTGATTAAATTCGAGCTGAAAAACGCCTATTTGCCTGCGGCGGCCTTTTCAAGGGCTTCTTTGAGCTCTTCCGGTTTCGGTTTGAACGGGCCCGTATTGTAGCGGCACCCGCCCTTGGGCAGGAAGCAGGCCTGCAGGAGCCCGCGTTCGAATTCGTGGTAGCAGGTCCAGGTCTCGTTGCCGTTCTCGTGCTTTATTTTAGTGAGGAATTTGCAGCGGCTGTCCATTTTCCGTCCTCGTTTGCCTGTATATAGATAGTAACATTAAGGGGCAGAGGGGTCAAATGGTGAGTGGGCGGCTTGCCTCCGTTTTTCTTTGCCGGCGTGACACCGCCCCCCCTTTCATGTTACTCTGAGTAGGCTCCACGACGTCTTGTTCCCCTTGATTACGCGTTGTTATTAAGTTAATTTTGATTGCGGCGGCTTTGTGCCGGATAGCCCTATACGGACAGGCGATGACGCTGGCTGGACCACTCGCTCCTAAAGGACAGAGATTCAGGGTAGCGGTCATAATACCCAAGTACGGCCTCGTGGGAGGAGGCGAGAGGTTCGCCAGCGAGGTGACGGAAAGAGTTGCCCGTGACGGTCTCTTTGACGTCCATGTGTTCGCCAATAAATGGGTCGAGGAGCTGGGAAGCCCCGTAACCTTCCACAAGGTGCCGATAGCCCGCTTCCCGAGGTTTCTGCGTCCGTTGTCCTTTGCGGCGTTCGCCGGAAGGATGGTAAAAAAAAGCGGCTTTGACCTGGTCCACTCGCATGAGAGGACTTCCGGCGCGGACATTTACTCGGTCCATTGCGTGCCGCACGCGTTCTGGGTAAGAGACGTGCGCCGCAAGCTGCCGAGCCTATTTGACAAGGCGGTTGCCTCGGCTGAAAGACAGATGATCTCTTCGGGGGCTTCGTCCGTGTTCCTTCCGGTATCGTCCATTGCGATGGACGCGTTCCGGAGCGAATACAAAGAATTGCCGGGAAAATGGCGGCCCCTTCACCCGGGGGTCGATTTTGAAAGGTTCTCCTCGCCGCCGGTCGAGGCGTGCCGGGCCGAGATACGCGCCCGCCACGGCATAAGGGAAGAGGACTTTCTCGTCCTTTTCGTAGGGATGAACTTCGAGGTCAAGGGGCTCGATACCGTCATAAGGGCGCTGTCCATCGCCAAGTCGTCAGTCGCCGGGGCCTCGATGCGCCTGCTGGTAGTGGGGCGCGGCAACGAGAGAAAATACAAAGAGATGGCCGCTGCCCACGGCGTGGGAGATGCCGTGGTATTCGCCGGGACACGCTCCAAAGGGCTTGAGAGGTACTACAGGGCGGCTGACTGCTTCGCAATGCTCTCTTCCTTTGACACTTTCGGCATGGTCGTGCTCGAGGCGATGGCAGCAGGGCTTCCGGTAATGATAAGCTCCGGCGTGGGGGCGAAAGATCTGGTAGAGGAGGGCGTCAACGGCTTCGTGCTCGCCGAGCGCGAAGACTCCAAAGCCGCCGCCGGAATGCTATCGGCCCTTCTCGACCCCGGCAGGCGCTACGCGATGGGCAGGGCGGCCTCGCAGACCGCTTCTTCGCACGGATGGGACCGGCTCGCCGAACGGATGCGGGAGCTTTACATCGACGCGCTCACTGCAAAGGGGCGCTTGAGCGCCGAATCAGTCTACCGGGGCCATGATGGACCTTTCGCTCATAATAATATCCTATAATTGCGCCGATCTCCTGGGTGAGTGCCTGAAGTCGGTGTTCGCCTCGACAGGTGTGTCTCTCGAGGTCTTCGTCGTTGATAACGCCTCGAAGGACGGGAGCGCTACTGTTGTCAGGGAGCGCTTCCCTTTGGCAAGGCTCATCGCCAACGACGCGAACCGGGGCTTCGGGGCGGCCAACAATCAGGCTTTGCCGAACTGTTCAGGCAGGTATGTCGTGCTCCTGAACCCGGATACGGCTGTTGGGGCCGAATCTCTCAATAAGATGATAAGGTTCATGGACGGCAACGCCAGGGTAGGGCTCGCTGGCCCCAAGGTTGAGAACCCGGACGGCAGCCGTCAGGACTCTGTATCGTACCGTTACCCCGGCCACAGGTTCGGAGCGGCTGATCTGGGGGAGCTTCCCGGAGATATTGCCTGCGTGCTCGGGGCCTGCCAGATAGTGAGGGCAGACCTCTTCCGCTCTATCGGCGGCTTCGACGAGGATTTTTTCCTCTACGGCGAGGACCAGGACCTGTGCCTCAGGATAAGAAAGAAGGGCTTCGAGATAGGCTTCATAGAAAACGCGACAATAATGCACTACGGCGGCCACAGCGAACGCCAGACCCCTCCGGCCGAGGTCGTCCGCAAGAAGGTAAGGGCCGAGCACCTCTTCTACAGGAAGCATTACAACGCTGAGACTTTGAGGCGCATACGGAGCGCACAGCGCAAAAAAGCCTTATGGCGGATAATCTCGTTGAAGCTGCTCTTCCCGGTTACCGCCGACAAGACGAAGGCGCTTGGCAAGCTGGCGAGGTACAAGGTCATTTATGAAGAAAATCAGACTGGCTCGAATGACTGAGAAAGACTTTTTGAAAACAATTCAAGGATGCGCGGTTGCCATTATTGCTTGAGACAAAAATTGATGCGCTTGTAAGGGAAAGGGTCCGCGGGTTTGTTGGGCGCGCCGGAGGGACTGTAGACCAGCTTGTCGATTACAAGCTGTGTACCGTTGAGGACATAAACATCCCCGACGGCGGGTTCGGCAAGGTCTGGACGGGAGGCCCTTCATCATTTAAAGGAAAGCTCCAGTTTTTAAGGAGGGCCGTCAAGCAGGAGCTTAGGTACCTGGCTGCCGGGCACAGGGTCATGAGGGACAGGAAGACGGTCGTGCTTGACATGCACGACGCGCACGGCCGCCCGGAGCTGCGGCATAAGTATGAGTGCTCTATTTCATCGAACATGCTGGAGCACTCGCCCAACCCGATAATGCTGCTCCTGAATTTTTATTTCATCACGAAAAAAGGCGGCTGGCAGTTTCACGCCATCCCGCACTACAAATATACTTACGACAGGTTCAGGAAGCCTACTGAGCTTGAGCACTTCATAGAAGATTTCGAGAAAAAGACAGATGCGGCAGACACGACCCACGTGGAGGATTACCGGCAGTCGGCTGTCGTGAAGGACGGCTGGCAGAAGGGGTTCCATGAGAAGTACCCGATAGAGTACCCTTTCATGCACTTCCATGTTTTCGACGAGCACAACACGAGGGCCCTTCTGGAATATGTCTTTCAGGACGTAGTGAACGACGTTTACAAGACAGAGAGGTTCTCCGACAACGTTGTGCTATTCAGCAACAGGTTGAACCCGGCTTTCGCTGAAAAATACCGGGAAGCGCTCAAGGAGCTGGGCGAGTGACAAGGTTCCATGACATTAAGAGCTCCGGGGCTGGCGGGTTCCTCTCCGGCGAGTACGCTTTCTCCCGTCTCGAAGTCTCAGGTATAGACAACGAGCCGGTCTTTGCCCTGAACTCTCCGGGCCAGCGTGAAGAAGAGGTATGCGTCTTTCACAAAACTGTGCCCACGGGGGACGCCTATGTCGCGCTTCTCGCCGGGCGCTTTGAAACCGCGCTGAACAACAGGAACCCTTTGCCGGTTGTGCGCTTCGCGGACGGTGAGTACGCTTTCTACAGAGGGTCGCTCCGGTGCAACGGCCTCTATCAGCAGGCCGAGTCGGCTTCCGCGATAAAGGCTTCTTTTCCAGCGCACGCGAAAGCCTTGAAAGAACTTTCTGAAACGGGCCTTCTCGCCCCTCTCCTTTTCCCGGGCAACATGAGGCGGCGTTCTGTTTTCGAGAAACTCCTGAGGAAGAGGAAGGGTGAAGACGGGGCTCTCAATTTCCTCAAATTCCTCTCTGATAACGGCGTAAGCCTCACGGGGACCAACTACATACCTTTTTACGCTGTCTACGCCTATCTTTCGGGCGCAAGGTTCGCCGCTGCCGTGGACGGAAAAAAGGTCTGCGTCGTCAATTCCGATTTCAACGCTAAAGAGTGCGCAGCGTGGTTCGCGAAAGCCGGCTCGCGCCCCCGGCTCGTACACGCGCCGGTGCCAGAGTCCTTTGTGGCGACCCGCTGGGTCTCCATGAGAGAGCAAGTGCTGGCAGCCATACCGAAGGACGTGGATTGCGTGATGGCGGGAGCGGGCGTGGGGGCCCTCGAGGTCTGCGTCGACGTCGCCAGAGAGTTCCGCGTGCCTGCAATAGATTCCGGCCATATAATAAACGCCATGAACGGCCTTGAAAGCAAATCAAAAGGGCCGCGTCTTTACACCTTCCGCAGATGAGCGACCCGTTGCGCCCGTTGCGGCGAAAATTCCGCGCCTGGCGTAAAAGCCGCCGTCTTGAAAAAGAGGGCAGGCGATACAGGGAATTATTTAAGGAGAAAGGGCTTGTCCTGCCGGATGACGCCGGAATAAGGGCGGCCGTCGCCAGCCGCCGTCCCAAGCTCGCGCCTCGCAAAAAAGGCGGCCTCAACATCCTGGCCATTTACCACGACTACAACTGGGAAGGCCCGTCTCTGGCCCCGTCGCTTGCCGCTTTCGGAACTGTGCGGACAATCGACTGGATGGACCCGGCGCTTTCAAGAGGCCTTCGTCCCGGCGAGCGCGGCTGGAAGGAGAGGATGAACGAGGGGCTTCTCGCGGCTGTCTCGGGGTGGGCCGCCTCGCGCCCCTTCGACGTTGTCTTCTCGTATCTTTCCGGCGAACAGGTGACGCCTCAGACATTAGCCGCATTTAGAAAACTTGGCGCTCCGATGGTGAACCTGGCCTTGAACGACAAGGAGAGCTTCGTCGGCAAGATAGTAGGCGGGCAGGCTTCAGGGGCAAGGGACATCTGCTCAGGGTTTGACCTCTGCTGGACCAGTACCTATGACGCTCTTGAAAAGTACGTGGTCGAAGGCGCAACCCCTCTGTACCTGCCAGAGGGGGCTAACCCCGCCCTCCACAGGCCTTATGACGAAGAGAAAAAAATATATGACGTGTCGTTCGTCGGGCAGTGCTACGGCAACAGGCCTGAAGTAGTCTCGAAATTGAGGGAAGCTGGCGTGCGCGTGGAGGCATTCGGGCCGGGCTGGCCGAACGGGCCGCTTTCTACCGAGGAGATGGTGCGCACCTGGTCGCGCACCAGGGTCAACCTCGGCTTCGGCGGCGTGCTCGGCCACAAGGAGACCTTCTGCCTGAAGGGCCGGGATTTCGAGGTGCCGATGAGCGGCGGGCTTTATCTGACCGAGCACCATGACGAGCTCGCCCCATTCTACGAACTGGGCCGCGAGATAGTCACCTATGGGGATTTTGCCGACCTGCTCGAAAAGATAAACCGGCTCCTTTCAAACCCCCATGAGGCAGAGGCCATCCGGCAGGCCGGGCGCGTAAGGGCGCTAGGAGAGCATACCTGGGAGATGAGGCTCGATAAGGTCTTCAGGCTCCTGGGCGTGCTTGATTGAATTAACTGTCTATCTCGTGGCGAAAACGTAATTGCTCGGCGGCAGAAAGTCGATAGGTTCTATAGTGATGCGCCATCCGCCGTCTTCAAGCACAGAGGCAAGTTCCCCGTCTCCCCAAGGCCTCCATTTCTCGTTATAGGCAAGCAGAAGGCTCGAGGCTCCGAACCAGTCGTGTTTTTTCACGAGGTCGTACGCGGCGGCCGTGCTTTCGCTTAAGGCCCAAGTGCTCAAGAACATCTCCCCCCGAAGCTCTTTCATGGAATCGATCAAAGACATGGGATAAACGGTGAATAGTTTGCGTTTGTTGCCAGGGCTGTTGCTGAAAGTGACCTGTTCAATGCCGGACGTAGTGCAGAGGAAAACATATTGAATGCATGAGAAAAGGAGCAGGTCTATTATGGAATAAGCCTCAAGCGGTGCTCCAGCGTTCTGCACAATGCGGGCCATATTTCCGTAGCCGCCGCCGAACTCGACAACGCTCTTGATCGAGCTCATTTTTTTGCCAGTCGCTTTTTCGAACTGCTTCAGGTGATAAAGGTGGTGCACGGAATTTATTAACGCGCCCCTGCGCGATTTTCCTGTAATGAAAGACCTGTTTAGGCCGGTGCTGATTATCCTGTTGAGGTTTGCCCGGTCCATCTGCCGCGAGAGTTCATCGAGCTCAATAATATGAGATTTCTTGTCCGTAAAGACCATTGTGCCATTTATGGTTTCGTTCGAGAGGAAATCCTCGTCCATCCTGCCGGTAAAATATGACTCAAGGGCGGATATGTTCTCTTTCCAGCAATCATGTATCAACGCCGTGGCGAGCGGTTTTCCCTTCTCTTTACTGTAATATTCGCGCGCTTCCTTGAGGGCGCTTGCGAATCTTTCCCCGGCAATGCCGTTCTGGCACAGGTATTCGCCGCTGAAAAAACCGTCCAGGGCCAATTTCGTTTTAAATTTCGAAAGAATATCTCTCATTGTTTCTCCGTCCGATTATTTTTCAACTCCGAAAGCTTCATGTATTTATAGAACGTCACCTCAGCCGTTGAAAAGGCTATGAGGAGGCCTGCCCTGCCTTCGAGAAAACCCTTTTTAAGGATGTACGAGCGAACGAAGGCTAGCATTGTCCTGCCGAGGATGTTCAAGGTGCCGGCCTTTTTCCCCCGCGCGGCCAGCTGGCTTGCCCCGAGGGTCGAATAGCGGTCGACACGCTTTATGAAATCTCCCGCCCCGGTATATGAATGGTGCTCGAGGGGGTTTTCGAGGAGGCCCGTGGGGCCGCCGTAATCGACTCCTTCATGGACCACGTGGCTCGTGAACCGGGCCTTGTCCCGCCTGAAAAGCCTTATGACCTCGTCCGGCCACCAGCCGCTGCTTCGCACCCACTCGCCCCGGTATATGTTTTTCCTCCTCACGCGGTAAGCTTCGAAAGAGGGGTTCTTTATCGCAGAGAGTATCTCGTCGGCCAGCCCTTGGGAGACCCGCTCGTCGGCGTCTATGGAAAAGATCCATTCGGATGACGCTAGGGAGAGGGCCATGTTCTTCTGGGGGCCGAAGCCTTCCCAGGGACGCTGGAAGAGCTTCACTTTGGGGGCGGCTTCACATATCTGCGCCGTCTTGTCGGTGCTGCCCGAGTCGACGACGATTATCTCGTCGGCCCACAGAAGAGAGTCAAGGCACGCTTTTATGTTGCGCTCCTCGTTCTTGACGATAATTATGCAGGAGATGGTCTGCTTCATGCGGGTTTCACCGCGCGAAGCGGCCCCTCTAGCCCCCATCCGCCGGGGCGGCCCTTAATGTGCCAGAGGAGCAATTTCCAGTTGACCGACAGCCTGCCCCTCGTCTTCGGGCTCGCCGAGGCGAGGAGCTGAAGGACGATGGAGAGGCAGAGCCTCAGGAGAAGCCCGGCTTTAAGGACGGCGTTGGAAAAAGGCGAGTAGTGCTTGGCGAAGAAGACGTACCTCGACTTCCAGTATTCGACCCTGGCTGCTGCGAGGTTCTTCTTCGCGGTCTGCCCCTGCAGATGGTAAATGCTGGCACCCGGGTGGAAAAAGACCTTGAACCCGTTCTTTCTCATCGCAAGGCACCAGTCCGTCTCCTCGAGGAAGAAAAAATAAGATTCGTCGAGGAGGCCCGTTTTTTCCATCGCTTTCCTTGAGACTACCATGCAGGCCCCTATGACCGACTCGACTTCGGTAGGCTGCTGGAGACGGTTTTTCTTGCCGGGGTAGCGCTTCGGGAACAGGAGCTTCAGGAGTGACTTGTTGAGAAGCTCCGTTGCCAGGGTCGGTATGTTCGCTATCGAGTTCTGAAGCGAGCCGTCGCCGTTCAGGAGCTGCCCGCCGGAGATGCCCGCTTTGCCGTCTGCGTCCATGAACTTTACTATCGTGTCGAGGGCACCGGGTGTTAAGACCGTGTCGGTGTTGAGGAGCGCAACGTACCGCCCGGCAGAGCGGCGTATCGCCTGGTTGTTGGCCTTCGCAAAGCCCAGGTTGGCGCTGTTCCTTATGCACTCAACGCCGGGGAAAGAGCGCTTTAGCTCTTCGACGCTGCCGTCGGAGCTGGCGTTGTCGACGACTATCACCTCGAACGAGAGCGGCGGGACGGTCTTGTAGACGGACGCTACGCAGTCGAGGAGCAGGCCTTTTGTGTTGCGGTTGACGATGATTATTGAAAGGTCCATTCGCTCTGCCGTTTGCGCCCTTTGAAAAACCTGCCGATGGAAGATGTGTTTATGTTAAATATTGAACCAAGGCAAGCACTTTTGACCTGAAATTTTACTTCAACGGCAGTGAGAATTCCAGATAATAAGCTTGCCCGGAGAGTGAAGGCCGCTTGGAAGTCGCTCGAGGGCCTGATTTGCCATTGACTGTCCGTTTGGTGCTGTTTTATACTTTTCAGACTGCCCTTTAATGAAAGGACCTGCAAACACAGTGTCATCGAACGATCTTTCGTTTCTAAAGTCAATTGACGGTTTTCTGGCCATACCCGAAGACGAAGCCTCTTCGTACGAGGAGGCCAGGGCCGTCATCGTGCCCTTCGGCCTCGAGGCTTCGGTAAGCTACGGCCACGGCACAGCCGCTGGCCCCGCCGCGATAATAAAGGCATCCCATCAGGTCGAGTTGTTCGATGAAGACCTCTGGTGCGAACCCTTCAGGGGTTTCGGGGTGACGACCCTTGCGGAGCCGGTAATCGCTAAAGATATCCCCTCGGCCCTCGCCCAGCTCGAAGGCATCTGCGGCAGGCTTCTCGAGGACGGCAAGTTCCCGTTGGTCCTCGGCGGCGAGCATTCGATAACCGCGGGCGCGATACGCCCTTTCGCGGCCAAATACCCGGAGCTGACTATATTGCATTTCGACGCGCACGCGGACTTGAGGGACGGGTATGAGGGCGAGCCGTTCTCGCACGCCGCCGCGATGAGAAGGTGCCTGGACAATCCCGGCGTTTCAATCGTCTCTTGCGGCATTAGGAACATATCCGCGGGGGAGGTGCCTTTTCTCGAGGAGAACCCGGACCGCATAAAGATATTCTGGGCCAAGGACAAGCATAAATGGGATTTGGACGAGATACTCTCTCATCTCAAAGGCAAGACAGTCTATCTCAGTTTCGACCTCGACGGCTTTGACGCCAGCCTCATGCCCGCTACCGGCACGCCGGAGCCGGGCGGCCTCATGTGGGACGACGCCATAAGGATAATAGAGGCCGCTTCAAGGGTCTCAAGGATAGTGGGGGCTGACGTGAACGAGCTCGCCCCGGTCAAGGAGATGCATTATTGCGATTTCCTGGCGGCGAAACTGGTTTACAAGATACTTTCCTACGCGTTCAGGAAAAAGTAAGTTTCACTTTCAAAGCCAAAATAAAAAAAGGCCAGCTGAAAAACAGCTGGCCTTTTTGTTCTCATGAGAGGGCAGGCTCATGGGAAAGCGTCGTCTTAGTCCTCAAGTCCGTATGTACCAGACTGGGATAAATGAAAGTTTTGTATTGGCCGGTACGGCCGGAATGCGTTTTTCATTGTTTGTAACTGTAAGTAAAAAACAGATTTCCGGATATTCTGTCGGATTTTTTTACAGTAGGGCCTGTTTACTGAAATGTTTTTGTAAAATCATCAATGAAAACAGAGCCTTGGCAATATCGATTGGCTGGCTGGTTTCTTGCATAATATAAGTATGGTTCCACATGCTGGTCTTATTTTATGGAGGAAGGAATGCGCAAAAGAAGTCTCTTTACCGGTCTTATGGCACTTACCGCCCTGTCAGTCTCAATTTCCGGATGCGGGGATATCGGACCCAAAGGGCAGAAACTCGATATCAAAACCGATTACCAAGCTGTGCTGCTGGATAACGGTCAGGCCTACTTCGGCAAGGTCGAGCAGGGCTCTGACTTCCTCTTGTTAAAAGAGGTCTATTACATCCAGAGCAAAGTCGACGAGTCGACAAAGGCTGTCTCAAGCGTACTCATAAAAAGAGGGGTGCAGGAGTGGCACGCGCCTGATTCAATGTACATAAATAAAGAGCATATCGTAATAGTAGAGCCTGTAGCCGACACTTCCAAGGTGGCCGAGCTGATAAAAAGCGCCAAGGCCAAAGAGGGACAGAACTAAGAAGAGCTGTCATCCTTCCGGCCAGAATGACAGGCAAGAAAGTTATTGGTCGCAAATTAGAAAACAAGCCGCGTAAGCTGCGATTTCCTGCATGCCCGGTTCAAAGGAGTCTTTTGAATGAAGAGAAAAAGCTTGCTCATTTTATCGGCGCTCATTTTGGCGGCTGCGGCCGCCCCGGACGAGGCGCGCTCGGAGGGCAAAGGATACGATTCTTCCTGCGGCTCGGGTTCATGGTTCAGGGGCAACTGCTGGAACCTCGGCACGGTCCCGGTAGACGGAGACTTTGTATATCTGCCCGCTGCTGACGCCGGCCTGACCGTCACCTACGATGCCAACTCCAGCATAAGGCTTGAGGGGTTGAGTATCGCCTACCCTGAAGGCGGAAGCACTACGCTCAGGATCACTGCCCCCGGGGCCCGCATAGAAACCGGCGACATAACTCTCGGAGATACGGCAAGCATGCGGAGCGGCGCTTCCGGGTCCATAGTCCAGGAAGGCGGGACTGTCACCGCCTCTGTCGTCACAAGGTCGTGGGATGGCGCTCTTACAAGCGGCGCTCTTGAAATGGGCCGTTCCAGCCTCGACAGAGGGTCATATACGCTTACCGGCGGCGGCCTCTATACGGTATCAACAATCGTAGGCAATAAGGGCACCGGTACATTCACGCACGATGGAGCAACGGGGTCGGATGTAGTTCATGAAGCAAGCCAGCTTATTGTCGGGTCTTTTGCAGGTTCCAGCGGCGTCTACAACCTCGGCGCAGGGCGCCTCACCTCAAATAGTCAGATTGTGGGCTCTGGCGGGACAGGCGAGTTCATCCAGTCCGCGCCTCTCAATTCATATAACTCAACAGGCTCTCTTACAGTCGGCCTTGACGCCACAGGCGTTGGGACTTACACCATGCAGGGCGGGTGGCTTTTCGCTGACTCCGAAATAATTGGGGGCAGCGGCACAGGGACATTCACCCACTGGGGAGGCCTCAATGATGTGACAGGGGACCTTATTATCGGCCGCTACGGAGGCAGCAACGGCTCGTATGCGATGAACGGTATGTTCAGCGGCAACCCCGAGCTGAGAGCGAATAACGAGTATGTCGGCAACTACGGCACGGGCTCCTTTGAACAGTACGGCGGGACAAACACCGTTGCCGGAGGTTTGCATATAGGAATGAAGCCTGCCCGCTCCGGAACCTATGTCCTTGATGGCTGGGGCACGCTGAGCGCCGCAGAGATAACAGTTGCCGAATACGGGACAGACACATTCTTTACGCAGCATTCAGGCAGTGTCACGGCCAACACACTTGTCATAGGCAAAAACGCGGGTTCTTCAGGCACTTACAACATGAACATGGGGAACCTTACGGCGGCCAACATCACAGTGGGCCATGACGGCGACGGCGTATTCAACCAGGCAGACGGCCAGAACATGTATTTTGAAGGCGGCTCCCTGAGCGTCGGCAGCGGCTCAGGCAGCGGCACTTACAACATGAGCGGCGGCATGCTGGCGACCACCAACATCAACATAGGCACTGGTTCCGGCACAGGCACATTCAACCATGCAGGGGCCAATGTCTCCGCCCAGGGGACTATAACAATTGGGCCGAACGGCCAATACAATATGAGCGACGACGGCAGCTCATGGTTCGGGCCGCGCCTGTACGCGGACAGAATAATCAACAACGGCACGATAAACTTTGCCGGCGGCACAATCGAGACCTCTGGCGGGATATGCTCCTACTGCGGCGAAGGGCCTGCCCCGACGAACGTCGAGAACAACGGCACCATCAACTTCAGCGGGCCCGGACAGAGATATATGTCCGGCAACATCGTGAACAACGGCACTATGAAGATAACCGACACGACCGTTGTCTTTAATAAGGACTTCCTCAACAACGGGGCCTACTTGAGCGACCCTTCGAGCAACTACTTCTCGAACCTCACGGTCGGCTCAAGCGGCTACCTCGTGGGAGGCGTGGGCGACAACTTCTTTATCAACGACGACTTTTTCAACTACAGCGACCAGACCGGGCTTTGGGATACGACCGATGCGTACCTTGGCTTCATAGGCTGGAACGCCCATGAGTTCCGTCTTGGCGGATGGGATGAGGCTTCCAATATGGCATTCGCCTGGGACACGCTCGAATTGAGCGAATACGGGAACCTCTTCCTGAGCGGCGGTCTCGGTGCGGCGCTATATGTCGACAACCTCATACTCGGCGCAGGTTCGACTCTCGACCTGAGCGGTTTTAACATCTACTACTCGAGCTTCACCGACCTCGGTGGGTCGTTCTACGGCGGCCAGCTCATTCACCTCGCGAGCGGCACTGAGGCCGGTCCGGCCCCGGTGCCTGAGCCTTCGACCATGCTGCTCCTGGGAAGCGGAATAGCAGGGCTCATCGGCGCACGCAGGCTAAAGAGGCGCAGGCACTGAAGAAAGCAGGAAAAATGAATACCCAGAGCGGCCCTTAAAAGGGCCGCTTTTTTTATCGACACATTGGCCGCCCCCCCCCACAACAACTGAAAAAAGAAAAGCAAGCCGTTCGAGCCCCGTCATCACAATTAATAAATAAAAAAGGCCAGCTAAAAACCAGCTGGCCTCAGGGGGACTCGAGGTTCCGTTCGTGCTCCGGCACTTCGCTCTACCCGTGCGTTTTTGCTTACGGCCATTCTCCCGAATGGCCTTTTCCTCGCCTGCTCGGGGCTCGCAAACCGTTCGAGTCCTATTGCCGTCATGAAATTAAAAAAGCCCGAAGGAAGCTAGTTGGCCTCAGGGGGGACTCGAGGTTCCGCTCATGACCTCCCGGTCATTCGCTCTACCCGCGTTTGCTCGCTTCCGGCCCGCCTCCCGGCGGGCCTCTTCCTCGCTATTCGCTCGGCGCTCGCAAACCGTTCGAGTCCCGTCATCAGCATGAAATTAAAAAAGCCGACCATAAGGTCGGCTTTCTTTAATTTGGTGCCGAAGGGGGGACTCGAACCCCCACGGGTTTCCCCACTACCCCCTCAAGATAGCGTGTCTGCCAATTCCACCACTTCGGCTTGTAAATAGAGGGGAATCAAAAGCCTGCGCGGATACGCAGGCCGTCAATTAAACTAACATGAACAATGCAACCAGTCAAGAGGATTTGCTGCTGAAAGCCTCTTATTTCGCGCTCTCCGGCGCGCTTGGCACCGTCGAAGGAGCTTGCGGCGGAGCCACAGGCGCGGAAGGCGCCGGGGCCGTTGCCGCTGGCACGTCCTGCATTATTGATTCGGTCCTCTGCCGGGTCGACATGTACGTCAGGGCTATCGACGTTATCATGAAAACCGCCGCGCAGCCGTAGGTCACTTTCGCGAGCAGGGTCGCGGGGCCCGCACTCCCGAAGATTGTCTGCGACGAGCTCGAGGAGCCGCCGAAGGTAGAGCCGATGGAGGCGCCTTTTCCGGCCTGCAGCAGCACGGCCGCTACGATGACCAGGCTCACAAGGACGTGGATGATAAGAACAAGGGTAAACATGAAATCCTCCGGAATATATAAGAGCCCCTGTCCGGGGCAGACGGCGACTATACCGAAACAGTTATTTTACATATTGGCGCTGAAAAAGCAAGGGGAAAACAGGGCCTTTACTCGAGGGCCGGGGAAGGATGAGGTCAGAGGGGCTGGAACTTTACTATCCTCGCGAACTCCTCGGCCTTGAGAGAGGCCCCGCCGACGAGCGCTCCGTCGATGTTGGGCTGGGCCATGAGCTCGTCTATGTTGTCGGACTTAACCGACCCGCCGTAGATGATTCGCCCGTCCCTCACCGCCTCGGTATCGAAAAGCTCGTAGAGGAGCTCCCGGATGGAGTTGTGCACCTCTTCGGCCTGCTGGGGAGAGGCGGTCCTGCCGGTGCCTATGGCCCATATCGGCTCGTAGGCTATTGTTATCTCCCTCATTACAGAGCCGGAGAGCCCTGCAAGGGCTTTGGTGACCTGACTCCTGACTTTCGAGAGGGTCTTGCCTTTTTCGCGGTCTTCGAGGCTCTCGCCTACGCAGACAATGGGCTTCAAGCCGTGTCTGAGGGCTGCCAGTACCTTTTTGTTTACGGCCTCGTCGGTGTCCCCGAAGAACTGCCTGCGCTCGGAGTGTCCTATTATCACGTACTTGCACCCGACGGATACGAGCATCTCGCCTGATATCTCGCCGGTATAGGCCCCGTTCTTCTCCCAGAAGATGTCCTGGGCTGACAAATCTATGTGGCTGTCGGCGAGAAGATGGCTCAGGTGGTGTATGGCGGTGAAAGGCGGCGCGATGACGCAGTCGACCTGGGTATGCCCCTTGACAAGGTCGCGGAGCCTCAAGACCAGGTCAACGCCCTGGTTGAGGTCGGTGTTCATCTTCCAGTTTCCGGCAATGAGCGGTCGCATTCAGGTTCCGTTGGCCGCGCTCGGGAGAGCCGGCTCAGCTGAGGGGGCGGTGTCGTTAAGGTGCCGAATTTAAAGGCGAATCTGTAAGATCAGTTCGCGGCCTTCTTGCTTTCCTTTTTGCGCCTCAGGGCTGCTATGCCAGGCAGCTCGGAGCCCTTAAGGAGCTCGAGGAACGCCCCGCCGCCGGTCGAGATGTAGCTCATCTTGGCGTACTCGCCAGCCCTGTGGACTGCGACGTCCGTGTCTCCGCCGCCCACGATCGTCATGGCGTAGGTGCTCGCCACGCTTGATACCATCGCGAAGGTGCCGCGGCTGAAGGCGTCGATCTCGAAAACGCCCATCGGGCCGTTCCATACTATTGTCTTGGCGTTAGCTATCGCTTCCGTGAACAGTGTGACGGTAGCGGGGCCTATGTCCAGGGCCATCCAACCCTTTGGTATCTCCTGGTATGTGACGACCTTTGTCTCGGCGTCACCGGCGAACCTGTCGGCTACGATGAAGTCTACCGGCAGGTAGAGTTTTATGCCTTTTTTACGTGATTTTTCAATGACTTCCCTGGCGGTGTCGAGGACTTCGTCCTCCGCGAACGAGTTGCCTACCTCATAGCCGAGGGCCTTGAAGAAGGTGAGGGCCATGCCGCCGCCTATGATGAGCTTGTCGACGCGGTCACACAGGGACAAGAGGACCCCGACCTTGTCAGAGACCTTCTTGCCGCCGATAATGGCGACGAGCGGCCTTGTCGGCTTCTCCATTGCCATGGAGAAGTAGGTAAGCTCCTTTTTCATGAGAAAGCCAGCGCCGGTCTCCTTGACGTGGCTGGTGATGGCTACGTTCGAGGCGTGGGCCCTGTGGGCCATCGCAAAGGCGTCGTCTATGTAGACGTCGGCAAGCTCGGCGAGCTTATTGCCGAATTCTTCTACGTTTTTTTCCTCTTCGGGGTGGAACCTCAAGTTCTCCAGGAGGACTACGTCGCCGGGCTTCATGTTGTCGACGATCTTCTTTGTCTCAGGGCCGATACAGTCCGGGGCGAGTACGACGTCCTTTTCAAGGAGCCTGCCGAGCCTCTTGGCAACCGGCGCAAGGCTCATCTCCGGGACCTTCTGGCCTTTGGGCCTGCCGAGGTGGGAAGCCAGGATGACCTTCGCGTTCTCGTCGAGGGCGTAGTTTATCGTTGAAAGCACGCCCCTTATCCTGGTGTCGTCGGTTATGTTCTGGTTTTCATCGAGAGGGACGTTGAAGTCGACCCTGATGAATACCCTTTTGCCCTTGAGGCTTATCTCGTCCATGTATTTGAGGCCCTGGTTCACAATACTACCTCCTGTAAGCCGTGCAGCGACATTCCATTGTCTTTGTATAACATGCTGTTTTCCCTGATATTTTGGTTAGCGCGGGATGAAATGCCCACATATGATATGTGCTCAGCTTTTCAGCTCCGCCTTGCCTCAAACCCAGGAAATATCTAATCTTTTCTGGTGCTTCCGTGCTCGATATTACAGCCCCTTCTGGGCCATGTAGAGCACGACGTCCCTCATCCTGCTGGAGAAGCCCCACTCGTTGTCGTACCAGGCAAGGACTTTCACCATGTTGCCGCCGATGACCTTCGTGGAAGGCGCGTCGAATATTGACGAATGGGGGTTTCCCTTGAAATCGACTGATACAAGGAGCTCATCGGCATATTCGAGGACTCCCTTGAGCTTGCCGTCGGCGGCCGCCTTGAAAGCCGCGTTTATCTCCTCGGCGGTCCCGGCCTTGGATATCTCGGCCGTGAGGTCGACTACGGAGACAGTCGGTACCGGCACCCTTACGGCCATGCCGTCGAGCTTGCCCTTGAGCTCCGGGAGCACGAGGGATACGGCCTTTGCCGCGCCAGTGGAGGTCGGTATCATGGAAAGGGCCGCAGCCCTGGCCCTTCTCAGGTCTTTGTGCGGCAGGTCGAGTATCTTCTGGTCGTTGGTATAGGCGTGGACCGTGGTCATGAGGCCCTTTACGATGCCGAAGTTGTCGTTCAAGACCTTCGCGACCGGGGCGAGGCAGTTGGTGGTGCAGGAAGCATTTGATATTATTGAATGTTTCTTGGGGTCGTAGTTTTCGTGGTTGACGCCGAGGCATATGGTTATGTCCTCGTCCTTTGCAGGCGCGGATATAAGGACCTTCTTCGCGCCAGCGGTGAGGTGGAGGGCCGCCTTGTCCCTGTTCGTGAACAGGCCGGTGCACTCCAGGGCGATATCGACGTTAAGTTCCTTCCAGGGCAGCTTTGCCGGGTCCTTTTCGGCGGTTATGCGTATCTCCTTGCCGTTTAGCATGATGGAGTTGCCCTTGACCGATACATCGGCCGGTATTTTGCCGAAGACGGAATCGTACTTCAGGAGGTGGGCAAGGGTGGGGGCGTCGGTCACATCGTTTATGCAGACGAACTCGATCTTGTCGAGGCTCCCAAGGGAGGCCCTCAGGACGTTTCTCCCTATGCGGCCGAAACCGTTAATCGCAACCCTTACCATTTATATTCCTCCGTAGCCGTATTTTCTACCCCGGGAGGGGTAAATTCGAAAAAACAAGGAGCTATTTTAATTCAAGCGGCAGGCCCTGTCAACCGGCTGGCCGAAAAAATTCCTTTAGACAGGCCACCGTCATTAAGTGGGCTCAAATGCCGTAACGCTTCAATTCCGTGCGCATTTCCTTGAGGCCCATCTGCCCTGGGGCCGTGCTTTCAGTAACAGAGCAGTATGTGACGAGGGAGCCGAGAAACGGGAAGAATACCCTCGAGGGCTTGCCGAGAGGGCCCATGCCGATGACGATAAGGCCGTCTTCGGAGCACAGAAGTCCGGCAAGACGCCGTAAGTCGGCCGCTGACTTTACAAGGGAGGCTATCTTTACTATGTCGCCTCCTGAAGCGCGCGCCGACTCGATTATCTTCCTGAGTTTTTTATCCCCTGGCGTGGATTCGAAGTCGTGGTGGGAGACAATAACCCGTTTTCCAGCTCTTTTGGCAGAGTCTACCACATTTTTCCTGATCCCGCTTGAGCTGAGCTCAATATCAACGAGGTCTGCAAAAGGGACAAGCGCGCCGTACAGGGCGGCCCTTTGCCTGTCATTGAGCCCGGCCTGTCCGCCTTCCCTTGAGCTCCTTATAGTCAGGAGTATCGGCAAGTCGGTAATTTTCTTTAATTTTTCAAAAGAGGCCAGCAGACTTCCAGGCTCGGTCCGCGTGAAGGTGTCGACCCTGACTTCAAGGAGGCCGGCCCCGAGGGAGACGGCTTTCCTGACGGCAGCCGCGTCCACGCCGCCGGTTATGACCGCGGCCACGGCCGGGGCGCCTTCAACGGAAGAGCTTTTAATGCGGAGCGAACCGGCCCTGCCGGAAAGTTTTCTCATAGCGGCACAGTTTTCCGGGGAATTTTTGACAATATACCTTGTACTTAAACAGGGCCCAAAAGTCAAGGGAAAGACTCCGGAGGCCCCCAAGCCTTTTCTTTAAAAACATTTAATAAAACGGTTCTTGTAATTTAATGTTCCTGTAGCATAATGGTTTTGCGAGTGGTTGAACCTTTTCAGTCCTTTCTACAATAGATGTTTATAGCTTGAACTCAGGGGGTGCCGCGGGTTATAATTCCGGAGAGCGCCCTCTGTGTTTTGTCCGGAGCTGCCGGCGGGTCCCGTTGGCAGGGTTCCGTGACCTGGCCGGTTTCGAAAAAGCGGCCCGCCGCAGAGTTCTAAAGCAGCTTTCGTCGTACCTTCATATTGTACTTTCAAGAGGTGTGAGATGGGTGGAGTAGGAGCCATTGTCGGTGTATTCCTGTTGTTTTCCCTTGCCCTGTCGTGGGTGTCCGGGGACAAGGAAAAGACTCGCCTTGAAGATAAGATAAAAGAGAAGTCGACCGTCGAGCAACAGCTCGAGACCGACCTTACGAAAGCAAAGACAAAGTCGGCAAAGGACGCCGAGTCCTACAAGGAGCTTGAGGACAAGCTCAAGGCCGAGCTGAACGAGAAGAAAAAGCTCGAGCGCGCCCTGGCCTTCGAGGAAAGGCAGAGAAGGATAGCCGAGAAGGAAGGCGTCACGGTCGATCTCGAGAAAGAGCGCGAGAAGATGAGGGCCGAGATAGAGTCCAAGACCCGCCAGGAGATATCCGAGCTCGAAGCCAAGCTCAACGCCGTGCAGGAGGCAAGGCTGAGGAGCGAGGCCGAGATGAAGCTCAAGATAGAGGAAGAGGCCAGGAAGAGGGCCGAGGAAGCGTGGACGCAGGCCGAGCTTGCCAGGTCAAGGGCGCAGGAAGCCAACGCCAAGAGCCTCGAGCTCGAAAAAAAGCTCACCGAGCTCGAGAAGGCCGGACAGTCCATGCAGGCTTCATTGACTGAGCATGAGTCGGCGCGCAAGGCTGCCGAATCGAAGCTTGCGGCAGAGACCGAGGCGAGAGCCGACCTCGAAGCGAGGCTCAGGGAAGCCGAGCAGTCTCTCGTGGCCGCCAAATCTACAATGGACAACGTCAGGGAAGTCACCGTCTCCCAGGTCGAGCCGTTCGTAAACCCCACCGAGATAGAAGCTGTCAGGGCTGAGGCCGCCGCCGCGAAGGCTGAGGCTGCTTCTGCCGCGCTCATAATAGCCGAGCTGGAAAAGTCCAGGGACGAGGCGCGCAAGAAGGTCTCCGAAAGTACGGAGTCGATAGCCGGGCTTGAAAAGGAGATCGCCAAGCTCAACAGCGAAAGGGACCTCATCAGGCAGGAGGCCTCCGAGAGGGCCGCAGTAAGCGCTTCCCTCAAGAACGACCTTGACGCTGCCAAGTCCCAGGAAGCCGCTCTCAGAAAAGAGCTTGAAGCAAGGCCCATAATAATGAACCCCGCCCTTATGGCAAGCAAGGCCGGGGAGAGGGACGCGCTGGCCGGCAGGGTGGCTGAACTCGAAGGCAAGCTCGCACTGGCTGAGGAGTCCAGGAAAAAGCTGGAAGATTCCTCGAAGTCGGAGCTGGACTCGCTCAAGGTGCGCACCGAGGAGCTCCTCGCGCAGAACAGGGAACTCGAGGGCAGGCTCAAAGATACGCACGGCTCTCTCGCCAGGGCTGAAGCCGCGAGCGAGATGGCAAAAGACCTTATCGCCAAGAACACCGAGCTGGAGCAGAAGCTCAAGGAAGCCGGCCTGGTGAACCTCCAGGGCAAGGCCGCCAGCTATGTGGCGCAAAAACTCATTGAGAAGAATACCGAGCTGGAGATGAGGGTTAAGCAGGCCGAGCTGGCCCTCGTGCAGTCCGAGGCTGCCAGAGGCCAGGCCGAGTCCGTGGCCCGCCAGAACCGCGAGCTCGTTTCGAAGCTGAGGGACGCCGAGGTCACTCTCGCGAGGACCCAGGCCACTCAGCCTTTGATCGAGGCCCTTAACAACCGGAACATGGCGCTCGAGGAGAGGATAAAGGAGACCAACGAGGCGCTCGCCCAGGCGGAGGCCGCCAAGTTCATGGTCGAGGAGCTTGACGCGAAGAACAGGGAGCTGGAGAAAAAACTCGTGGAAGAGGCCGCCAGGAAGGGCATAGAGCCCAAGGCCCTCGAAGAGTTCAAGGCGGCAAGGCTAGAGATAGACGAGAAGCTCAAGCAGGCGGCCAACATGAAGAGCGCGCTCGAGGCGCGCCTGCGCGACGCGGAGATGGCGAAGGCCGCGGGAGAGGCGGCGCTAAAGGAGATGAGCATCGCCGGGGAAGCGACCAAAGCCAGACTAGGGCAGGAAGCCGCAGCAAGGGCCGCTCTCGAAGCCCAGCTCCAGGAGGCCCTCTCGGCCATGAAGTCCGGGGATGATTCGATAAAGACCATCCTTACGGCCAAGCAGGAGATGGAGGCGAAGCTCGCCGAGGAAAGGGAATCAAGGCGCGTGCTCGAAGCCAGGCTCCATGACGTCGAGACCTCCGAGGGCGCGAGCAAGGCGGCCGTGACGGAACTCCAGGGCGCGCTCAAGGAGACCGAGGAGAAGCTGGCGAACGAGACCAACGCGAGAAAGGAACTCGAGTTGGAGATAACCAGGCTCAGCAGGGAGACGGACATATTGAGGAAGTCCGGGCTCGACCTGGCGAGCATGTCCGACCTCCAGCGCCAGTTCGCCACACTCAAGATAAAGATATCCGAGAAGCTCAAGAACGGCGAAATAGAGCCGGCCGACGTCATAAAGTTCATGAAGGTCGACGACGTGCTCGGCTTCTATATCGTGAAAAAGGGAGACACGCTCTGGAAGATAGCGAAGAAGGGCGAGGTTTATGGCAACGCCTATATGTGGCCGCTCCTTTACAGGTACAACCTGTCGAGGATGAAGAACCCGGACGTCATAGAGCCTGACGACATACTCATAGTAATAAAGGACGCGGGCCTCAAGGAGACCAGGGACGCCATACGCAAGGCAAAGAGCAGGGGCGACTGGAGGAAGTGGACCGACGGGGACAGGAAGAACTGGATAGAGCACTGGGTTAATTAGAACACGGCGGAAGCCGATACGAAGGGGGGCCATCGAGCCCCCCCTTTTTTTATTTCAAAGGGCCGCCTCGGCCGCAGGCGCTCTGTAAGTACGGCAGGTCAGCCCTCGAGAGCGCCTCTGGCTTCAGGTTCGAGGAGTACAGGTTTGGAGTCAATCTTTTTGCGGCGGCGGTGGTAACTCAAACGGGCATGGCCTGGTAGAAAAGAAATGCGTGGGCCGCAAAAGGGTTCAGGTTTTCCAATTTTCAGATGGACTTCAAGGACATGAACGGGCCGAGGAGCGTAGCGGCGATAAGCGCCGCAGTCGAAATGCTTTCAATGATGGGCGATGAGAAGGTCTGCGTCCATTGCTGCCTGGGACGCCACAGGGTAGGACTCGTGGAAGCCGCCATGAAAAAGAATAAAACCCCCGCAGGGCCTTAACCCATCTCGGCTTCTATTCTCTCGACGGCCCCGGCCGCCTCGCGGACGGCTTTACCTGAGGGCGTGCCCCTGTCCAGGGCCAGGACAAGGCAGTATTCTTCCTTTATGGCCAGTATGGCTATCTTGGAGGTATCGGTCGAGATGACAAGCGAGCTGACCCTGCCGCCGTGGCCTGAAGCGGCTTCGTTCGCGGCGTCGAGTATTATCTCGTAATGGGCGCCGACAAGCGCCATGTCCAGGCCCGGGGCCTCCGACCAGGAAGCGACTATCTCGCCGTCCTTGTCTATCATCACCGCGCCTGCCGCGTTAGTGGCCGCCGCGAGCGCCTTCAGGATTTCAGTAAATATCATAAAGGCCCAAAAGGCTAGAACTTGAGCGTTATCATCTTCGAGACGCCGGGCTCCTGCATCGTGATGCCGTACAGGGCGTCGGCCATCTCCATCGTCTTCTTGTTGTGCGTGATGAGGAGAAACTGGCTTATCTTCGACATGTCCCTGACGAACATGTTGAACCTGTCGATGTTCGCGTCGTCAAGCGGCGCGTCGACCTCGTCCAGCAGGCAGAACGGGCTCGGCTTGATGAGGAATATGGCGAAGATGAGGGCCGTTGCCGTAAGCGCCTTCTCTCCTCCGGAAAGAAGCGTTATGTTCTGGAGCCTCTTGCCAGGGGGCTGGGCCGCTATCTCGACGCCTGCCTCGAGTATGTCGTTTGACTCTTCCGTAAGCCTCAGCTCGGCCCTGCCGCCGTTGAAAAAGCGCGGGAAGGTCTCCTGGAACTTGGCGTTTATCTCGTCGAAGGTCGTCCTGAACTTCTCCCTCGTGGTCCTGTTTATCCTCTGTATGGCCGTATGGAGGGCGTCGACGCTCTTCGTGAGGTCGGCCTGCTGGTCGAGGAGAAACTGGTGGCGCCTCTCAAGGTCGTTGAACTCCTCGAGGGCCGAAAGGCTAACTTCGCCAATAGAAGCTATCTTCTCCCTGAGGCCTTCCCTATTCTCTTCAAGAGATTCCATGTCGGGGACGGCTTCGCCTTCGGCTGGCCTGTATTCCTGGAGGAAGGTCCCGTACTTTTCCTGCATCCTTTCGTTCAGCCCCTTTATCGCGAGCTCCATCTCGCGGACTTCTATCGTAAGCTCGCCCTTCAGTTCCTGGGCCTCGGTGTACTTGCCCTTTACTTCCTTGAGCTCGTGCTCGATTGTCTTTATCTGGGTCGAGAGCGCGTCCAGCGTCTCGGCCTTGGCGACCTCTTCCTTTTTTATGCCGTCGATCGTGGAAAGCAGTGCTTCGAGCCGCTCTTTTATTGCTTCGGCTTCGTTCTCCTTGGTGGCTATCTCCTGCCTGCCGCGCTCTATTTCGGCCTTCTTGGCCTCTATCCTCCTGCCGGACTCCTCTATAGAGCGCTCTTTCGTGGATACTTCCCTTTTGCCGGATTCGAGACGCTCCCTGGAGCTGGCGAGCTTGACCCTAGCCTCGGTGACTATTGCCGATATCTCCTCTTTTTTGCGCATGAGGCCGCTGGCTTCTTCGCCAATGGCTGCAATCTTTGAGTCTATGCCGGCGATATTGCCTTCAAGCCCTTCCCTTTCACGGGAGAGCGCGGCTTTTTTCGTCCCTGTCTCGGCCAGCTTCCTTTCGGCGTCGGCCACTTCGGCGGTGAGGGAATCCCTCGTGCGCCTCAGCCTCTCGGCGTCGTCCTCCTGCCTCTTGAGCTCGCTTCCGAGGTTGACCTTTTCTATCTCGGATTTGTGGAGCCTTTCGCGAAGGGCGTCGATGTTGCCCTTTTCGGAGAGTATCTTCTCGTCCAGGGATTTCAGTTCCTGCTCAAGGACTGATATCTGCTGGCCGAGGACTTCCGCGCTGGCCTTTATCTTTTTTATCTCGCCCCTTCTCTGGAGTATGCCGGAGCCCGAGAGGGCCGACCCGCCGGTCATGACGCCCTGGCCGTCTATTATCTCGCCTTCGGCGGTGACGAAAGTGCGGTAGCCGCCGCTTTCCTTCCACGCGGAGATGGCCGTCTCGAGGTTGTCCGCCACGAAGACGTCTCCCAGGAGGCAGGTCACGATGGCATCAAAGCCTTCCTTTATGCGGAGCTCCTTGACCAGCTCCCTTACGCCGGAAAGCTGCCCGGCCTGCGCTGGCACCGGTGTTGCCGCGGGCCTCGCCTCGCTCACGGGCACGAAGCTCGCCCTTCCGCCGTTCTTGCTCTTGAGGTACTCTATCGCGTCGACGCCTTCCCTGTGGCTCTCGACGAGCACGTACTGAAGTTTATCTGCGAGGACAGCCTCGACGGCGCGCTCGTAACCGGGGTTGGTCTCTATGCAGTCAGCTATGAGGCCGTAGACGCCTGTCTTGTCCTGGCGCTGCATTATGGCCTTTGCCCCGCCCTTGACGCTCTCGAGGTTCCTGTCCATGCTCTCGAGGGTGGCGAGCATTGCCGAGGCCTTCGAGTATTCGTCTTTAGTCCTGGATATCTCTCTTGCCTTCTCGGACCTGTCCTTCTCGAAGACTTCGAGGCTCTGCCTGACGCCGGTGAGCTCGGCCTGGAGGGATTCCTTGCGGCTGGAGGCGGCAGCGATGTTCTCCCTCAAAGCCTTTATGGGCTCTTCCTTGGAGGCAAGCGCTCCTGCCGCGGCTTCTATCTCGGTCCTGGCCTTTGCCTCGCGTGCCCGGAGATGCTCCTCGTCGCGAAGGCAGTTGCCGATAGCGTTCCTTATGTCGGAGAACCTGCTGGAAATCTTGAAAGACTCGGCCTTGAGGGCGCGCTGTGCCTCTTCCCTTGCGCGGAGCTCTGAAGATACCGTCTCGAGGGACTTCGAGTTCTCGTTGAGCTTCGCTGAATCCGCGTCTATCAGGGAGGCGAGCTCAGAGAGGGACTGCCTCAGCGCCTCTATCTCTTTTGACGCGCCCTCGCGGCTGGAAGCTATCTCTTCTATCTCTACCCTGAGGCGCTCCTGGCTGCGCCCAAGCTCCTCTATCCTCATTTGGGCCAGCGCCCGGCCCTGCTCTTCGTTCTGTATGGCGCGCTCGGCCTCGAAGACCCGCTCCCTTATTCCCTTGTACTCGCCTTCTACCCCGAGGTGCTCGACCTTGAGCTCTTCGGCCTGCTCTTCCTTGGCGGCAATCAGCGTGCCAGCGGCTACTTCCTCGTCCTTTACGGCCTCGAGCCTTTTGGAGACGCTGGAAAGGGCTTCCCTCATCTTCGTGAACTCAAGGGAGGAAAGAGTAAGCTCGAGAGTTTTGAGCTCTTCTTTGAGCGCCTTGTATCTCTCGGCCTTCTTGGCCTGCCTGTTCAAGGAGTTGAGCTGTCTTTTGACCTCGCTTATAATGTCGTTGACGCGGGTGAGGTTCTCCCTCGTCGACTCAAGCCTTCTTAGGGCGGCGTCCTTCTTGTGCTTGAACTTGTTTATCCCTGCGGCCTCTTCGAAAATGGACCTGCGCTCCTCGGCCTTGGCGGTGATGAGCCAGCCGACCTGCCCCTGTTCGATTATCGAATACGCCCTTGTGCCGATTCCGGTGTCGGTGAAGAGGTCGACGATGTCCTTGAGCCTGGACTGGACCTTGTTTATGTAATATTCGCTCTCGCCCGACCTGTAGAGGCGTCTTGATATCTCGATTTCAGTGAAGTTGGCGAACCTGGAGGAGGCGAGCCCGCCCTCGTTGGAAAAGGTAAGGACGACTTCGGCCATGCCGAGGGGTTTTCTGTTCTCGGAGCCGTTGAAGATGATGTCCTCCATGTGCTTGCCGCGAAGGTGTCTCGCGTTCTGCTCTCCGAGGACCCACCTGATGGCGTCGACTATGTTACTTTTGCCGCAGCCGTTGGGGCCTATTATGCCGCTTGTTCCGGCGGGGAAATGTAGAGTGACCTTATCGACAAACGACTTGAAGCCGTGTATCGAGATCTTTTTTATTTTCATATCTGCCCCTTGCTTTGTAGGGCGGAATCGTAACAAAGTTGGTTTTTTTTGTAAAGGAAAAAATACCATACAAGGTGTTAAATAATAAAAGGAAACACAACATATGGGGGTGTGGGAGTGTTTTGTATACAATGGTGGGAACGCTTGTTCTCGCGGGCCAAGTGAAGCAGGTATTTAAACTTCCCCCTTTTCTAAAGGGGGAGTGAGGGGGATTATGTATTCTGTCATTCTGAGGAAGCGAAGCGACTGAAGAATCCCGGTCTTTGTGAAATGATTCAGAGTCACGAAAAAGATTGAAGGGTGGCTATGCCCACCATTTCGCGCGCTGCCGCGCTTGAGCGGCCTCGCATAAAAACCATGTAACGCGGCTGCCGCCGCTCTCTGTAACATGCTCTGCGCGCTTTCAGCCCCTCCCACCCCGCGAAACGCTCCCCTTGAGGTCGCTTCGCTCCCATGCTTCCCCGTCGCGTTTCGCCCTTCCTCCCTGAGGCGCGCTCCGCATGTTACGGTGTATGTGTAAAAACAGAACAAAACAATATTTTATATGATTTGTTTTAAACCAGGCACGGTTTACCCGGCGTAGCGAAGCCTAAGATTGGGGGCGGGGCGTGCAGGCGGGGAAGTAGGGATGCCCCGAAGGGGTGAGGCTGGGTAAGCGGGCTTGCACGGAGGCAGGAGGGAGAAAGCGAGCGAGCCGGGTAAACAGAAGGCGCGCGGCAGCGCGCAAAAAGGCTTTTTGAAGAGCCATTATCAGGGCTTCATTTCCTGACATTACTACAGTAGCCGAAAGGTACACTCATTCCGTTATAACGAAATGGACAATTCCAGGTCGCTTCTTTTCCGGTGCAAGCCCATGTCATCATTTTTTCATAGGGAATTAAAGGACTCAGGCAGACCTGTTTTATGGCACAGGTGTTGCAGTTTTATATTATTGCAGGTACTTAGAGTGCCAACTTGTACAAGGAGGTGTATCTTATGAAAACCTTAAAGACCCTGGGGATCGTGCCGCTGATCCTGACTTTTGTCCTGGCTACCGGCGCGTTCGCGAGGGAATATGGGAAGGGCACTATGACGCAGCCCATGAGGGAGCCTTCGGTCCAGATGCAGCAGCCTCAGAGCGCTCCGCTCCCCGGCACAGGGCAGGTCGCTCCCCTTCCCGGAGCTGGCCAGTTCGGTTCAGGACAGCTTGGTCAAGGCGAGGGCGTCTACTACTTCGGTTCCCTCACTTCAATCGACTCGGCTTCCAATCAGTTGACCGTCAAGACGCAGGTCCCCGGACTTCTCGGCCCTCAGAACGCTGATGTGGCCTTCAATACGTCGGCGGACACGACCATGAGCATCTGCTTCAAGTCGCTGAACGCCTGCGATATGTACTTCGCTGACAGGGACGGCTGGAACGCTCTGAATAACCTCCAGAGCATCTCGAGCCTGTCCGCGGCTGACAAGCGGGTAATAGTCATCGGGAACCCTGAGACTAACCAGGTCGTGCACGTCCAGATACTCTATGGCGTATAACGGCGCTGAAGACTGCGGTTAAAAGCCGCGGAGATGAAAAAAGCCCCCTGGTCATTAAAACCAGGGGGCTTTTTCATGCCTGCATGCGGCCCTTTGCTTAATCTATCAGCTTTATCTTTACCTGGTGGTTGCCCTTTGGCCTGGGCTTTTTTATCTCGGCCTGGGCAGCCGCCAGCCTTGCTATCGGTACCCTGAAAGGCGAGCAGGAGACGTAATCGAAGTTGTTCATGTGGCAGAACTCGACCGAAGACGGGTCTCCGCCGTGCTCGCCGCAGATGCCGACCTTGAGCTCCTTTTTCTTCGACCTGCCCTTTACGAGGGCAATTTTCATTAGGAAGCCAACGCCGTCCTGGTCGAGCGACTGGAAGGGGTCCCCGGTGAGTATGCCGGTCTTCTTCTCGTCGACGTAATCAGGGAGGAACCTTCCGGCGTCGTCCCTGGACATGCCGAGCGTCATCTGCGTGAGGTCGTTCGTGCCGAAGGAGAAGAAGTCGGCGACAGAGGCTATCTGGTCGGCGAGAAGGGCGGCCCTGGGGACCTCTATCATTGTGCCGATGAGATACTTGATATCGGTATTCTGCTCGGCCATGACCTCGGCGGCTACCGCCCTGGCCTTGTCCGCGAGTATCTTCAGTTCTTTTACGTCTATGATGAGCGGGAGCATTATCTCCGGGTATACCTTTATGCTCTTCCTCTGGCACTCGCAGGCGGCCTCGATTATGGCGCGCACCTGCATCTCGAGTATCTCGGGATAGGTGATGAGGAGCCTAGAGCCCCTGTGGCCGAGCATCGGGTTCGACTCATGCAGCCTCTCTATCCTTCTTTTTACCTGGTGGAAGGGCAGGGAGAGCTTTTGCGCGAGCTGCTTCTGGGCGGCCTCGGTGTGGGGCACGAACTCGTGGAGAGGCGGGTCGATGAGCCTTATGGTGACGGCTTTCTTGTCCATCGCCCTGAAAATGCCGACGAAATCTTTCCTCTGGAAGGGGAGGAGCTCGAAGAGCGACTTTCTCCTGGTCTCCTCGTCCTCGGAGATTATCATCCTCTGTATGGCGATCCTGCGCTCTTCGGTGTCGAAGAACATGTGCTCTGTCCTGCAGAGGCCGATTCCCTCAGCCCCGAGACGGATGGCGTTCTCGGCATCATAGGGGGTGTCGACGTTCGTGCGGACCTTGAGCTTCCTGTTCTCGTCGGCCCAGCCCATTAGCGTGTAATAGGCCTTCGGAAGCTCTGGCTTTATGAGATTCATCTCTATCTTGAAGACCTCGCCAGAGGAGCCGTTTATGGTAATGGCGTCGCCTTCCTTGAGGGTCGTCCTGCCGACGACGACCGTTTTGGCGTTGTAGTCTATGTTCAGGTCTTCGCAGCCGACTACGCAGCACTTGCCCCAGCCCCTCGCCACGACTGCCGCGTGCGAGGTCTTGCCGCCGGTTGCGGTGAGGATGCCCTTTGCCGCGTGCATACCGCCGACGTCCTCGGGGCTCGTCTCTTTTCTGACGAGGATTACCGACTTGCCGTTGGCGGTCCAGTGCTCTGCGTCTTTCGCGGTGAAGACTATGGCGCCGGTTGCCGCGCCGGGGACTGCCGCTATGCCGGTTGCGAAGAGGTTCTGCTGGAGGACCTCGATGGGTATCTTGGGGTCTATGACCGGGTAGAAGAGCCCTTCTATGTCCTTGTCCGTTATGCGCAGTATGGCGTCTTTTTTGGTGATGAGCTTCTCTTTCACCATGTCGACCGCTATGCTGAAGGCGGCCATTGGGGAGCGCTTCCCGGTCCTGCACTGGAGGATGTAGAGCTTGCCTTCCTCTATGGTGAACTCTATGTCCTGCATGTCTTTATAGTGCTTCTCGAGCCTGGAGCGCACCTGGAGGAGCTGCTTGTAGGCCTTCGGCATTATCCTGCCGAGGTCGGAAAGGTGTATGGGCGTCCTTATTCCCGCTACGACGTCCTCGCCCTGCGCGTTCATGAGGAGATCGCCGTAGAAGATGTTCTCGCCGGTGTTGGGGTCGCGGGTGAAGCATACGCCCGTGCCCGAGTCTTCTCCCATGTTGCCGAAGACCATCTGCACGATGTTCACGGCGGTCCCGAGGAGGCCGGTTATCTTCTCGACCCTCCTGTAGGTGACGGCCTTCTCGGCCATCCACGAGCCGATGACCGCGCCGATGGCTCCCTGGAGCTGCTCAAGCGGTTCCTGGGGGAATTCCTTGCCGGTATTTTCCTTGTAGACCTTCTTGAAGCGCGGTATGAGCTCCTGGAGCTCTTCTTCGTTGACGTCGGTGTCGAGCACCATGCGCGAGCGCGGTATGCTGAGGCGGTGCCTGGTCTTTCTTTCTTTTATATCGTCGAACTCGTAATCGAACCTGTGCCTGGGGACGCCCATGGCGGTCGAGCCGTACATGGTTATGAAGCGCCTGTAGGCGTCGAGGGCGAACCTTTTATTGGAAGTCTTCCTTGCAAGCCCCTCGACCGATTTGTCGTTGAGGCCGAGGTTCAGTATGGTCTCCATCATGCCGGGCATGGACCTTGCCGCACCTGAGCGGACCGAGACCAGGAGCGGGTCGTTCGGGTCGCCGAGCTTTTTGCCTACGAGCTTCTCGAGCCTCTTGAGGTTCTTTTCGAGCTCGACGGTGAAGCCCTGGGGGTATTTCCTGCTGTTCTTATAGTAGTAATCGCAGACTTCGGTCGTGATGGTATAACCGGCGGGCACGGGCAGCCCGATGTTGGTCATCTCCGCCAACCCGGCTCCCTTGCCGCCAAGGAGGTCTTTCATGTCCCCCTTGCCCTCGGCCTTTCCGCCGCCGAAGAAATAAATATATTTTTTAGCCATAAAAAATCGTCCTCCGGAATATATGTCTAAATAACGAGTTTCGAGCTGGAATGGGGACCGGCCGCCTCAGGACAGGGGCGGCTTACGGAATTTAAAGGTAGAAGATTAGCAGAAAAAGCCCCCTCTGTCATCAATAAATTGAGCCTGGCCGGGCTTCCCGCCGCTGGCTCCGGGACGCGCGGCTTTATATGCTTGACACGCTCGCGAATCCTTCGATATTATAAAATATTGAACGTTTCGGATAAGTATATACCCTTTTTCACGGCTTGCACTTCAGGGAAGGTTTTTTTCTCCCGGTGCGCCTGAAAGGGTTCTTTTATGCCTTATAACAGAGAGGGACGATGGCTCAGGAGCAGATACCGGTATATATAGAAGACGAGATGAAAAAGTCCTATCTGGACTACGCCATGTCGGTCATTGTCGGCAGGGCGTTGCCGGATGTAAGGGACGGGCTCAAGCCGGTGCACAGGAGGATCCTGTTCGCCATGCACGAGATGGGCGTCGAGTGGAACAAGCCCTACAAGAAATCTGCCCGCGTCGTCGGAGACGTCATTGGTAAGTACCATCCGCACGGAGACTCAGCCGTGTACGACGCAATCACGAGGATGGTCCAGGACTTCTCGCTCCGCTATCCTCTCATAGACGGTCAGGGAAACTTCGGCTCCATAGACGGCGACCCTCCGGCAGCCATGAGGTACACGGAAGTCAGGATGGCGAGGCTCGCCTCCGAGCTACTGAAGGACCTCGAAAAAGAGACCGTAGACTTCCAGCCCAACTACGACGAATCCTTGAAAGAGCCGGTCGTCCTTCCGGCGGCCTTCCCGAGCCTCCTTGTGAACGGCTCTTCAGGCATAGCCGTCGGCATGGCCACAAACATGCCGCCGCATAACCTCCGCGAGATAATCGACGCTCTCATCTATATCATAGACAAACCGGACGCCACGGTAAAAGAGCTCATGAAGCTCGTGCCGGGCCCGGACTTCCCGACGGCCGGCTTCATAAACGGACGCCAGGGCATAAGGGACGCCTACGCTACGGGAAGGGGCGTGCTGCAGCTTCGGGCCAAGGCCAGCATAGAGAAGAACCCGAGGACCAACCGCCAGTCGATAGTCATCACAGAGATACCCTACATGGTCAACAAGGCGAAGCTCATCGAGAGCATAGCCGAGCTCGTGAGGGACAAGAAAATTGAGGGCATATCCGACGTCAGGGACGAGTCCGACCGCGAGGGCATGAGGGTCGTCGTGGAGATAAAGAGGGACGAGGTGGCCGAGGTCATCCTCAACAACCTTTACCTCCACACGCAGATGAAGACTTCTTTCGGCATAATAAACCTCGCCATCGTCGAAGGCCAGCCCAGGGTGCTGCCGCTGGCTTCGCTCTTGAAGGAGTTCGTCAAGTTCAGGCGCGAGGTCGTGGCCAGAAGGACCGTATTCGAGCTCAAGAAGGCCCGCGAGAGGGCGCATATATTGGAGGGCCTGAAGATAGCCCTCGACAACCTGGACGCGGTAATAAAGCTCATTCGGGCCTCGAAGAGCCCGCAGGAGGCCAAGGGCGGCCTCATGTCGAACTTCAACCTCTCGGAGATACAGTCGCAGGCAATCCTGGACATGAGGCTCCAGAGGCTTACGGCCCTCGAGAGGGACAAGATAATACAGGAGTACAAGGAAGTCCTCAAGCTCATCGCCCACCTCGAGGAGATACTCGCCAGCGAGAAGCTCCTCATGGGCGTAGTCGTCGACGAGCTCAAGGAAGTAAGGGAGCGGTTCGGGGACGAGAGGAGGACCCAGATAGTCGACGAGGCCGGGGAGATAACCCTCGAGGACATAATCGCCGAGGAGGACATGGTCGTCACCATCTCCAGCGGCGGTTACATAAAGAGGAACCCCACGAGCCTCTTCAAGATACAGAAGAGGGGCGGCAAGGGGAAGATGGGCATGACCACCAAGGAGGAGGATTTTGTCTCGAACCTCTTCATCGCCTCCACCCACAGCTATATCCTTTTCTTCACCGACAAGGGCAAGGCGTACTCCCTTAAGGTCTACGACATACCGCAGGCCGGAAGGGCGGCCAAGGGCAAGGCGATAGTCAATATCCTCAACGTGGCCCCGGACGAGAAGATAACGGCCTACCTGCCGGTGCGCGAGTTCAAGGAAGGCAACTTCATCACCATGGCGACCGCCCAGGGCGTCGTCAAGAAGTCCGACCTCATGAGCTTCTCGCACATACGCTCGGGCGGGCTCATAGCCGTGAACCTCGACGAGGGGGACAGCCTCATAGCCGCCAGGCTCACAGACGGCAAGACAGACCTGTTCCTCGGCACCCGCATGGGCCAGTCGATAAGGTTCCATGAGGACGAGGTGAGGGAGATGGGTCGCACCGCCAGGGGCGTCAAGGGCATAAAGCTCGACGAGGCCGACCGGGTCGTCTCGATGGAGACCGTCGAGGAGGGCGCGACCATCCTTACCGTCACCGAAGGCGGCTACGGCAAGAGGACCGAGTTCGCCGAGTACAGGGAGCAGGGCAGGGGCGGAAGCGGCATAATCAATATCAAGATAACCGAAAAGAACGGGCCTGTAGCCGGAATCGCCAAGGTGAGGGACACCGACGAGCTCATGATATCGACCAGCACCGGCAAGATAATAAGGATAGCGATGAAGGGCGTCACTGTAATCGGCAGGAACACTCAGGGCGTAAAGCTCATGGACGTGGACAAGGACGAGCACATCACGGGAATAGCCTCCATAGCTGAAAAAGAGGACGAGGGAGAGCCCGGCGAGGAGTAGGCGGGCCGGGCGTATGGCGCTAAACTAGAAAGGCCGGGTATCCTGCCCGGCCTTTTTTTTCATCTACCCCGGATGAGCCGGGATAGCTTCGGAGGCGTTTATGGGAAAGATAACTGTGCTCGGCGCCGGAAGCTGGGGGACGACCCTGGCGCAGGTGCTCTCGGACAACGGGGAGGCCGTGACCCTCTGGGCCAGGGAGGAAGAGGTCAGGGAGTCTATCGCCAGTAGGCGCGTGAACGAGATGTTTTTGCCCGGCGTCGTGCTTTCCGGAAAAATAACCCCTGAAGGCGGCATAAGGGCCGCCGTCGAGGGCGCGGAGCTCATCGTGAGCGTCATACCCTCCCACGGAGTGAGGGGGGTTTTCTCCGAGGCCGGGCCTTACATAAAAAAGGGCGCGGTAATCGTGAGCGCCACGAAGGGCATAGAAGAGGGCAGCATGCTAACGCCCAGCGGCATACTATTGGAAGCGCTCAAGGGCTCCGGCAATTCCATAGCGGTCCTTTCCGGGCCATCTTTCGCCAACGAGGTCAGCAGGAGGCTCCCGGCCGCGGTCTGCTCGGCCTCCTCTTCCATCGAGGCGGCAAGGGCGGTGCAGCAGGCTTTCTCCACGAATTACTTCAGGGTCTATACAAACTCAGACGTCATGGGTGTCGAGCTCGGCGGGGCGTTGAAGAACGTCATCGCCATTGCCGCCGGAATTTCGGACGGGTTGGAGCTCGGGCATAACGCGCGGGCCGCCCTCATAACGAGGGGGCTGGCCGAGATGCGAAGGCTCGGGGTTAAGATGGGCGCGCTCCCGGCCACTTTCGCCGGGCTTTCAGGGCTCGGGGACCTGGTGCTTACCTGCACCGGCCCGTTGAGCAGGAATTACACGGTAGGGGTCTCGGTGGGCAGGGGGGCGTCGATAAACGAGGTCACTGGCGGGATGAAGATGGTCGCCGAGGGTGTGAAGACCTGCCGGGGCGCAAGCGAACTGGCAGGGAGCCTTGGGGTCGAGATGCCGATAACCAATGCCGTCCGCGATGTCCTTTATAACGGGGTAGCCCCTAAAGAGGCTGTCCTGGGGCTCATGACAAGGGAGCTAAAAGAGGAGTGATTCTCACGAAAAAACCATAGTCCCGGCCTTTCTGCCCGGGGGAAAGGCCCTTTTCTGCCAAAAAAAGGGCCTTTTTCATTTTTTTCTATATTACAGTCAGCAAAATAAGCTAAAATAATCGCGAGTTCCTTCCGATATATACTGATATCCAAAAAAATAGCGGAAAAGCTGCCCGCGCGTATACCCCGTATCCCGGTACAGTATAAACTTCACCGTTTGGACTGTACACTGTCCCTGCGGCGGTTTCATCTGAAGCTAAAAATTGCAGCTCGGCAGGTATGCTCAACAAAAGCCTTCATTCCAGGATACTCATCCTCATAGTCAGCCTCATCACCGTAGGCGTCGTCCTTTCCGTTTTCTGGGAGATAAGGAACAAGGAGCGCGAGCTGCTCGACGAGAAGCTCAGGGCCTCTCGCATCATGGCCCAGCCCATCCTTACCGCCATCTACGAAGACATGCTCGAGGAGCGGGCCGACATGGCGCGCCACCTCATCAATTCCATAAGCAAGAGCGCCGGGATAAACAGCGTATATATCGTCCGCAGCAACGGAGTTGAAGAGGCCTTCAGGGACATGAAGACCATCAACGCCGTCAAGGAGGAGTTCGGCGAAGTAAAGCCCGAATGGATAACCGACCACCTCGACGAGAAGCACAACAAGGCCAGGGGGGTAGACAACCCGCAGTTCAAGCAGGCCTTCGAGGGCTTCAGGAACGATTGGTCAAAGGGAGAGGTCTACTACATAGACAAGAGCGGCGGCGAGCAGCTCTTCACCTACCTCCTCCCCATAGAAAAGAAGGCCAAGTGCAAGACCTGCCACACGAGCGAGGACGCCAGGGGCATACTCGTCATCAGGACCTCGCTCACCGACATGTACGAGATACTGAGGAGCGGCAGGAACCAGTGGATACTCTCCGGCATACTCGCCATATCGCTGGGAGGAGTGCTGCTCTCTTTGCTTATCAAGAGGTCCATTACCGGCCCCATCAAGAAGAACGTCGAGGTCATAAAAAGGATAGCCGACGGCAAGGCCGAGATAAGCGAGAGGATAAAGGTCCACGAGCAGAACGAGATAGGGTACCTGGCGAGCGCCTTCAACAACATGCTCGACTCGCTCGAGAAGAGGGCCGATGAGAACAAGAAGCTCTTCGAGCTGGTCATAAAGAGCAAGGAAGAGTGGGTCGCAACCTTCGACGCCATACAGGACCTCATCTCCATACACGACGCCGACTACAGGATTTTAAAGATAAACAAGGCCCTGGCCAGGAAGTTCAACTCGACCCCCGAGGAGCTCATCGGCAAGAGGTGTTACGAGCTCCTTTACTGCAAGAACGAACCGAAGCACATGTGCCCCCACTCAAGGACCCTGGCGACCGGAGAGATAGCCGACGCCGAGGTCGACGACATGGTCTTCGACGGCACCTACAAGGTCACGACCTTCCCTGTCTTCAACAACGAGGGCAGGGTCTGGGCTTCCGTCCACGTCTCGCGCGACATAACTCATGAGAAGATGCTCCGCGAGCAGCTCCTTCACGCTGAAAAGCTCTCCTCGCTAGGCAAGCTGGTCGCGGGGATAGCCCACGAGCTCAACAACCCCCTGATGGGCATCATGGGCTTCAGCCAGATACTCATGGACACCCCGGGCGAGAAGAAGCTCGACGACGTGAAGGACAAGCTCAGGAAGATCTACCACGAGTCGCTCCGGACAGCCAAGATAGTGCAGAACCTCCTGACCTTCGCGAGGGCGAAGAAGACGGAGAGGGAGTACCACTGCATAAACGACATCATAAAGCACACGATAGAGCTCCGCGAGTATTCGCTGAAGGCCAACAACATAAAGGTATCGCTCGAGCTCGAGGAAGGCCTCCCGAGGACGATGGTCGACCTGTTCCAGCTCCAGCAGGTCTTCATAAACATCATCAACAACGCCGAGGACGCGATGGTGGCGGCCAACGGGCGCGGCACCATCCTCATAAAGACCCGGAAGAAGCGGAACAAGGTCGAGATATCGTTCAAGGACGACGGTCCGGGCATATCCAGGGAGATAATCCACAAGGTGTTCGACCCGTTCTTCACCACGAAAGACGTTGGCAAGGGGACCGGTTTGGGCCTTTCCATCACCCACGGCATAGTCACCGAGCACGGCGGCACCATCGACATAGCGAGCGCGGAGGAAGGCGGCGCGGTCGTGACCGTCGAGCTCCCCATAGTCGAGAAGGCCCAGTGGGCCGAGGTCACGAAGGCCGTCCAGACCGGGGCCGCCAGGGACGGTGCGCTCTCCGGCAAGCGCATCCTCATAGTCGACGACGAGAAGACCATACGGGAGACGCTCCAGGACATATTCACGAGGGAGGGCTTCAGGGTCGAGACGGCCAGGGACGGCAGAGAGGCCCTCGACCTCATCGAGAAGGAGAAGTTCGCCCTCGTCATAACCGACCTCAAGATGCCTGGCTACGGCGGCATGGACCTTTACGAGAGCGTTTTGAAAAAGCACGCCTACCTGAAAGAGAAGATAATAATCCTCACCGGGGACGTGTTCAGCGAGGACGTCCGTGAGTTCCTTAACGCCAGCGGCTGCCCCTACGTGTTGAAGCCCTTCGAGCCGAAAAAGCTCATAGAGATAGCCGTGAAGCTCCTGTCCTGAGAGCAAGCCGCTCATCTTCTGCTATAATACAGCAAGCTTGCGGATAAGAGGCCTTTTCCGCTCAGGCGGCTCCGGCAAACTCCCCTTGATGGAAGATATTGATTGTGTTAGAAGATTAAGGGCCGGGGGGACAACGGCGCTCGCTTTTGCGTGCTTGCCCTTCCGCCAGCGGGCTGGCCGTGAGGGGATTGCGCAAGGCGCCTCCTTAACTCAGCCTTTCCCGCCCTTTACTATTCAGGCGTATCGCCCGATAAGCTTTAGAGCTTCTATTATAAAAAATTTGACAGGTCGCGGTTCTGAAAGGAGGGTTTATGGAGTTTAAATCAGTGGGGAGTATTTTTGACGGCCTGAAGGGCGCGGTCAAGGAACTGAAAGACGGCGCGGTAGAGGTGCTCGACGAGAAGCTCCTGCGTGGGGCCGCAATCGACAAGCTCATATACAACGCGGTGTTCAACGGCAACTCCGAGGTGCGCGACTACTCGCGCAGGCTCATAAAGTACATAGGAGGCCAGCTCGGCATAAGGTCTGCTTCCATACAGGGTCTTTACGAGGCGATGGGAAGGGGCGAGTGCTCCGGCTTTACAGTCCCTGCCATCAACATAAGGGGGCTCACCTACGACACCGCGAGGGCGACCTTCAGGTCGGCCATGAAGCACGACACCGGCTCGTTCATCTTCGAGATAGCCAAGAGCGAGATAGGCTACACAGAGCAGAGGCCGGCCGAGTACGCGGCCTGCTGCATAGCGGCGGCCATTAAGGAAGGCTACAGGGGGCCGGTCTTCATACAGGGCGACCACTTCCAGGTCAACGCCAAGAAGTTCCTCGCCAACAAAGAATCCGAGATAGCGGACGTCAAAAAGCTCATCAAGGAGGCCGTCGAGGCCGATTTCTTCAACATAGACATAGACGCCTCGACCACGGTCGACCTTGCCAAGCCCACTGTCCTCGAGCAGCAGAGGCCCAACTTCGAGACCACGGCGGTTTTAACCGAGTTCATAAGGTCTATCGAGCCCTCCGGCACCACCGTTTCCGTTGGCGGCGAAATAGGCGAAGTCGGCGGCAAGAACTCCACGGAAGAAGAGCTCCGGGCTTTCATGGACGGCTTCCTCGGGAGCCTGCCGAAGGGCAGGAAGGGCATCAGCAAGATAAGCATACAGACTGGCACGGCCCACGGCGGCGTCGTCCTTCCGGACGGCACGATAGCGAAGGTCAAGGTCGATTTCGAAACCATAGGCACGCTCTCGAAGGTCTCCAGGGAAGTATACCGCCTCTCGGGCGTCGTTCAGCATGGCGCGTCGACCCTGCCCGACGACGCCTTCGACATCTTCGTCAAGAAGGGGGCATCGGAAGTGCACCTGGCCACAGGATTCCAGAACATAGTCTACGACAACCCGGCGTTCCCGGCTGACCTCAAGAAGGACATATACGCCCATCTCGTGGCGGCCCACGCCGACGAGAGAAAGGCGACCGACACGGAAGAGCAGTTCATCTACAAGACCAGGAAGAAGGGTTTCGGCCCGTTCAAGGAGCGCATCTGGACGCTTCCCGAGGACAGGAAAAAGGCCATAGCCGCCGAGATAGAGTCCAAGGTCGACCTGTACTTCGACAAGTTCAACTGCAAGGGCAACAAGGCAACCGTCCTGAAGTACGTGAAATAAAAAACCGGTTGTGATAGAATATCGCTTCAAATCCCGAAAGGAGCACCAGACGTAGATGATCCCGGCA
>CAJPGC010000023.1 GCA_905339405.1 uncultured bacterium
AAAGAAGTGACAAAGGCCGCCACAGCCCAGTTGGCCTGCACCTTGCCGTGGAGGCTTTTTACCACGAAAAAAGCAAAGAGCGGGGCCGAGGTGAAAAAAACGAACAAAAGCTCGTCTCGCTTCTCTTTAAAGCCCTTCGTAAAGGCAAGCCAGACGCCGTAGACGACGCCCGCGAAGACAAGAGGAGTCAAAAGCGCCGCCTGTGCGCCTATGAACTCAAGGCCGTCTACTATCGAAAGCCCGCCTTCGCCCAGATGGGCCTGTCCCATCGTGTGCCTTATTGTAACCTGTCCATTGAGAATATTCCAGAGGATTACAGGGGTTGCGAGAGCGAGGCTTATGAGGCCCGCAACGTACGGCTCATGCCTCAGGAACCAGCGGCGCTGCCCCTTCGAGACGAGGAAGAAAAGGAGGAGGCACGGGATTATGAGCACCATCGTGTACTTGCTCAAAAAGCCCAGCCCGATGAGGGCCCCTCCGGCGTACCAGGCAGAAGAGCGGTCCTCCGTTGCCCCTACGTAGACGCAAAGGGAGGCCGCAGCCCAGAAAAAAACGAGCATGATGTCGGTCGTCATCAGTATGGAGCCGACCGAGAATATCGGGGTCACGTTAGGCAGGAGCGCCGAGTAGAAGCCTGCCTTTTCGCTGCCGAAAAGGGTCTTCCCGAGGAGATACATCATGAAGGACGCTCCGGCCGAAAAAAGTACCGCGCCGAACCTTATGCCGAGCTCGCCGTCTCCGAATATCGAGGTGAAGAAGGCTATGACGTAAGCGACGCCGGGCCCCTTGCTGTAATACGAGAGGTCGAGCCTCCTCGACCACTCCCAGTAGTGCGCCTCGTCAGGGGATACGTCGAACGGCCCCCAGAGTATGTAGCAGACCCTGAAGACGGCAAGCAACAGAAGAAGGAGGATGGTTGCGGACCTGTAGCTCAAGAGCCGCCCCTTTTGAGGCGAAGAGTCTCGAGGCTTCGGACGAGCTTCACCCTGAGATAACCTCTTTCAGCGGAATAAAAAACGAGCGCCATCGCGGTGCCCAGGAGTGCGCCGACGATGACGTCGGAAGGGTAATGCACGCCAACGTAGACTCTCGAGTAAGCGACCATGACGGCTATCGAGATGAAAAGCGGCCAGAACTTCCTGTAGCGGGCAGTAAGAAAGACCATCGCGGCGAAGATGTTCGCGGCGTGGCTCGACGTCATCGAAAACGACCCTCCGCAGCCCACCAACAGGCGCACGCCCTCGAGCTCGTTGCACGGGCGTGGGCGCATGAGCGCGTGCTTCAAGGTATTCGAGGCGAGGTCCGTCATGAGGACAAGCGCCACGAGCACTACGAGCCCCACCCTGTCCTGCCTCTTGCCGAGTATCCATATGAGAGCGGCGGCTATGATGACAGCGCCCATGAAGTTCATCTTCTCGGTCATGAAGGTCATGACGGTATCGAGCATCGGGGAGGTGAAGCCCGTGTTGACGAGCCTGAATATCTCGACGTCCAGATTGTATAAGGCTTCCATCAGCTGTTCCGTTCCGCCAGAATTTTTTCTATGCCGTCCATTACGTCTTCGACCGTTATCTCTTCCATGCACTTGGGGGAAGCGCAAACCCTCTTGAAACACGGGCTGCAGGGGAGTCCCTTCCTTACTATGACGTGGCCTTTCCCGTATGGGCCCGTGCGCCAGGGCGCTGTCGGGCCAAACAGGGCCACCGTCCTCGTGCCGGAGGCCGCGGCTATGTGCATTGGGCCGGAGTCGACCGTGACTGCAAACGCTGCGAGAGAGAAGAGCGCGAAAAGCTCCTTGAGGTCGGTATCTCCAGCCATATTGACAGAGCCTTTTCCTATCGAGGCGGCCATCCTGTCGAGCTCTTCCTTATCGGACGGGCTTCCGGCGAGCACCGCCTGAAGCTTCTTTCCTTCTGTCAGCTTTTTCGCTAGCGCGATAAACCGGTCGTCCCTCCAGAGCTTGGTCGCCCACCTGCCCCTTGTCACCATGACGAAAAACGGCCCGGAAACCCCTTTTGCCTTGAGCTTCTTTTTTATCGATTCGGCCGCCTTGCCTATGCCGAGACGAAATACCACATCGCCTTTTTGGCCGCCTACTTTTTCGGCAAGCGTAAGGTACCTGTCGACTGCGTGCTGCTCTACGTCATAGGCGGGAAGCTTCTCGTTATAGACGAGGTGGCTCAACTCACGGGCGTTCGAAAAACCGACCCTTCTCCTGCCCTTGGATAAAAGGACCCATATGCCGCTCTTAAGAAGACCCTGGAAATCGAGCACAAGGTCGTATTGCCGGGCCTTCAAGGCCTTCGCGGCCTTGAGGTTCTCACTGAAGTTTTTCCCCCAGCCGCGCTTTACGACTATGAGCTCGTTAATGAGCGGATGTCCCTTGAGGACGCTCGAGGCAGCCTCCTCGACGAGCCAGTCTATTTTGGCCTTCTTGAAACCCCTGTGAAGGGATTCGAGGGCCGGGAGCGTATGCACCACGTCGCCGATCGACGACAGTTTTACGATCAATATCATCACGTGGCAGACCGTTCGATGTCCGCGAGTATCCAGCCGACCGCTTCGGTCAAGTCCTTCGCTATGAAGTCCGGGGCCTCTTCCATGCCCTCGAGCTCATTCGCTCCCTTGCCGGTAAGCACGAGTATCCCTTTTGCCTTGAGGTTCCTGGCAAGCCCTATGTCAGAGCTCTTGTCACCGACGACATAGGCCATGCTCGAATTCAGCTCATGCTCCAGCGCGGCGAGCTCGGCCATGCCTGTGCCCGGCTTCCTGCACAGGCAATCGACGTCAGGGTGGTGGTTGCAGTAGTAGATGGCGTCCAGCGCAGCGCCCTCGACGGCAAGGAGTCCCTTAAGCCTGAGGTTCACGGCCTCGACGTCGGAGTCGGTATAATAGCCCCTTCCGACGCCCGACTGGTTGCTGACGACTATTACCTTTATCTTCTTATCGTTGAGGAGCCTTATTGCCTTTGCGGCCCCTTCGATGATGACGAGCCCCGCCGGGTCTGAAAGGTACCCGACGTCTTCGTTTATGGTGCCGTCCCTGTCGAGAAAGACGGTCGCGACCGGAGTTCCTTTCACTTCATGAGCTCCTTTGCAATGGCGAGCACCCTTCCAGCCTCGACCCTCTTCAAGCAATCGTAGTGGCCGAAAGCGCACTCCCTTTTGAAACACGGGCTGCAATCTATCTTTTCCCTCACGGAGGCCGCCTTCCTGCCGACGGGGCCGGTGAGGGAGTCTTCGGTCGAGCCGAACACGGCGGCTGTGGGCACGCCGAGGGCCGCGGAAAGGTGCATCGGCCCGGAGTCGTTGGTCACGAAAGCGCTCATCTGAGAGATGAGCGCGATGGATTTACGGAGCTGCATCTTGCCCGAGAGGTCTATCGCTGAAGGCATGGACTCTTTCACCCTTGCGCAGGCCTCTTTATCTTCAGGGCCGCCGAAGACAAGCGCACCGCCGCCGTACTCGTCAGTCAAGCCCTTCAACACCGAGGCGAACCTTTCCGGCGGCCACCTCTTTGACGGGCCGTAGCTTGCCCCCGGGGCAGCCCCAAACACGGGCTTACCCGCAAGGCCGTTCTTTTCAAGGAACATGGCCGCCTCGGCCGCTTCTTCGGATGTTATATGTATCTGCGGGACGGGTTTTTCCGGGACCGAGCCGCCGAGTTCCTTTATTATGTTCAGGTAATAGAATACCTGGTGCTTTTTCATTATCTCGCCGGAAGCGGGTATGGCCCTTGTAAGGAGGCCTGACCTCAAGTCCCTGGCGTAACCCACGCGCTCCCTCGCGGCCCCGAGAAGGGATATGAAGGCGGCCCCGAAGGCGTTCTGGAACAAGACCGCGAGGTCGAAATCCTTATCCCTCAGCTCCCATGAGAGCCTTATTGTCCCGAAAAGGCCCTTGTGCCTGCGGCCCTCTACAGTGATTATGCCGCTCACGGCCGGGTTTTTCTCGAATACCGGCACGACCCTGGGCTTCGCGAGGACGAATATCTCCGAAGACGGATAGAGCTCTGCCAGAGAAGCGAGCGCGGGAAGGCACATGACCGCGTCCCCAATCCAGTTCGGGGCCCTGACGAGTATCTTTTTGATTGCCATTTGGTTTACTGAGCCCCCGGACGGACAGCTTCTTCCGGGTTAGCGCTCGACTTATCATTATAGTACAGCAGCGGAACCACTTTCAAACTTAAGTTGAAGGGAGGGTAATCTGGGGCCGTTTTCAACGGAAAAACACGCGCTTAAGCCAGGAAAAAAAGCGGCACCGATGCTCCTTGACAGCTCTTTTATGGTATGGTTTAGTCATGGCCGGGAAGGGCAAGGGGGATTGAGCATGGAAACTGTGATAAGACCTTTGGCCTCGGCTGAGTAAAGGTCTTTTTTTTATTTCTGGAATATAATTGTACGTTGCGGAAAAACGCCGAATGACAGGAGAGCGGATGAGCTGGCACCTTAAAGACCACAATGAGATAATCGAGGCGCTCGGCTCCTCATTGAACGGCCTGTCCAGGGAAGAGGCCGAAAAGAGGCTCGACGAGTACGGGCCCAACCTTCTGAAGGAGAAAAAGAAAAGGTCCGTCTTCACCATGCTCCTTGACCAGTTCAAGGACTTCATGATCATAGTCCTCCTTGCCGCCGCCGTCATCTCTGGCCTCATCGGGGACCCCGAAGACACCATAGCCATAATCGTCATCGTCGTACTGAACGCGGCAATAGGCTTCGTACAGGAATACCGGGCAGAAAAGGCCATAGCCGCATTGAAGAAGATGTCTGCGCCGTCGGCCGTGGCGGTGCGCGGCGGCAGGCACGAGACGGTGCCTGCCTACGTGCTCGTGCCCGGGGACATCGTGCTGCTCGAAGCCGGGAACGTCGTCCCGGCGGACTTGAGGCTCATCGAGGCCGCCCAGCTCAAATGCGAAGAAGCTGCCCTCACGGGAGAGTCGGCAGCAGTCGAGAAGCACACCAAAATCCTCCACGAAAAAGACCTGCCGCTCGGGGACAGGAAGAACATGACCTACAGCGGCACCTCCGTCGTCTACGGCAGGGGCAGCGGGGTGGTCGTGGCAACCGCAGCCGATACGGAGCTCGGCCGGATAGCCGCACTCCTGCAGGAGAGCGGCGAGGTGAAGACCCCCCTTCAGAAACGGCTCGCAACGTTCGGAAAGAAACTCGGCATAGCGGTCTTTTTTATCTGCGGCGGCGTATTCGGCATCGGCGTCCTGAGGGGCGAAGAGCCGCTCCTCATGGTGCTGACGGCCATATCCCTTGCCGTCGCAGCCATACCTGAGGCCCTTCCAGCCGTCGTGACCATCTCTCTGGCGCTCGGCGCAAAAAAACTCGTCAAACAGCACGCCCTCGTAAGGAAGCTCCCGGCGGTCGAGACGCTGGGCTCGACCACGTACATCTGCTCGGACAAGACCGGCACGCTCACGATGAACAGGATGGCAGTTGAGGAAGCCTGGATAGCCGGCAAGCTCTACAGGGCAGGTGAAGAGGCCGCAGGGAAAGAGACCGCCGAGTTCATGAAGGCCATAGCCCTTTGCAACGACGCCCGCGAAGGGGGCGAAGGCGTGCTCGGCGACCCCACCGAGGTCGCTCTTTTCAACTACGCAAAAAAACACGGCTTTGACAAGGCCGCCGTCGAATCCGAACACCCCAGGACAGGGGAGATACCTTTCGACTCAGAAAGAAAGGCCATGACGACGATGCACTCTGGCCCCGGAAAAGCTGTCTCTGTGACAAAGGGCGCGGCGGAGGTCCTTCTCGACAAATCGGTAAACATGCTCACGGCAGAGGGAGTGGTACCACTTGACAGGGCCGGGATTCAAAAGGCCGCCGAGAGGATGGCCGCCGACGGGCTCAGGGTGCTCTGCGTTGCGAAAAGGGACTGGGAGACTGCGCCGGAGAAGCTCGAAGCGGAGGAGACCGAAACAGGCCTTACCGTTCTCGGGATAGTGGGCATAATGGACCCGCCGAGGAAGGAGGCCAAGGAGGCCATAGAGCTTTGCAAGACGGCCGGGATAAAGCCCGTGATGATAACCGGGGACCACCCCATCACCGCCCGCGTCATAGCCAAAAGGCTCGGCCTTGTCGACGACGACGCCAGGAGCGTCATGACCGGCAGGGAGCTTGAAAAGCTCCCGATGAAGGAGTTCGAGGAGCGGGTCGAATCAATACGGGTCTACGCGCGCGTGGCCCCCGAGCAGAAGCTCAAGATTGTAAAGGCGCTTCAGGACAAGGGCGAGTTCGTCGCTATGACAGGCGACGGCGTGAACGACGCGCCAGCGCTCAAGAGGGCCGACATAGGCGTAGCCATGGGCATCACGGGCACGGACGTGGCAAAGGAAGCCGCGCACATGGTCCTCACGGACGATAACTTCGCGACAATCGTCAAGGCCGTCAGGGAAGGCCGCAGGATATTCGACAACATCAGGAAGTTCATAAAATACACGATGACAAGCAACTCGGGCGAGATATGGGCTATATTCCTCGCGCCGCTACTGGGCCTGCCGATACCTCTTCTTCCCATCCACATACTCTGGATAAACCTCGTGACCGACGGGCTGCCCGGGCTCGCGCTCGCCGTGGAAGGCACGGAGAAGGACATAATGAAAAGGCCGCCGAGACACCCGAAGGAGAGCATCTTCGCTCAGGGGCTCGGGGCCCACATAATATGGGTGGGCCTCCTCATGGGCGGCATCTCTATACTTACCCAGGCGTTGAGCATCAGCGGCACGTCTCACTGGCAGACAATGGTCTTCACTGTCCTTTGCCTCAGCCAGATAGGGCACGTGCTGGCGATAAGGTCTGACACGGAATCCCTGTTCAGCATGGGGCTCCTGTCGAACAAGCCGCTCCTTGGCGCGGTCGTCCTTACCTTTGGCCTCCAGATGGCGACCATCTACGTTCCGTTCCTGAACCCCATATTCAAGACCGAGCCGCTCAGCATGAACGAGCTCGCGTTCACGCTGGCCATGTCAACGGCAGTATTCATAGCTGTCGAGATAGAAAAAATGGTGAAGCGGCGCGCAAGGCGGTAAGGCTGTCAGGCCATCCATTGTAGAAGATAAAAAAAGGCGGTGCAAACGCACCGCCTTTTCATTTTCAGCGAATGAAGCTGCCGGAGGCTACGCCACAGTATCCCTCGGTACTTTGAGCATCCTGTCGAGCGTGAGCTTTGCCTTCTCTCTTACGTCTTCGGCGACGGTCACGACGTTGTTCATCTCGCGGAGGCTCTCGGCGACGTCCTCAAGAGTCGTGAGCTTCATGTTCGGGCAGATTAAAGCCCTCGAGGGCAGCACGAACTTCTTTTCCGGGTTTTCTTTCTTGAGCCTGTAGAGTATCCCCTGCTCGGTGCCGATGATGAGCGTCGAGGCCCTGGTCTCCTTCGCGAACCTGTACATACCGGATGTCGAGCAGACGTGGTCGGCGAGTTTTACGACCTCGGGGTTGCACTCCGGGTGGCATACGAAGAGGGCCCCGGGGTTTTGCTTTTTGGCCTTCAAGACCTCCTCGGGCTTGAGCCGCTCGTGCGTCGGGCAGTAGCCTTCCCACCATTCCATCTTCTTCTTCGTCTGGAGCGAGACGTAGTGCGAGAGGTTCTTGTCGGGTATCATGTAGACCCGCTCTTCGCTCAGCGAATCGACTACCCTCACGGCGTTGGCGGACGTGCAGCAGATGTCGCTCAGAGCCTTCACGGCAGCGCTCGTGTTAACGTAGGCCACCACTGGCACGCCGGGCCTCTTCTCTTTTTCTTTCGCGAGCTCTTCCGGCGTTATCATGTCCGCCATCGGGCAGCCCGCGTCCATCCTCGGGAGTATCACGGTCTTTTGTGGAGAGAGTATCGCCGCGCTCTCGGCCATGAAGTGCACACCGCAAAAGACTATCACCTTCTCGGGACGGACGGCCGCGGCCTGGCTCAACGCGAGCGAATCTCCCGTGATGTCGGCTGTCTCCTGTATCTCGTCCCGCTGGTAGTTGTGGGCGAGCATCACGGCGTCCCGCTCTTTCAGGAGCGAGCGCACCTCTTTTACAAGCGCTTCCTTTTGAGTCATGTCACACCTTTAAAAAGCGTTATGAGCAAAGCGCAATTATATGATATTATTCTTAAAAAGCAAACTCAAAGGACTCATTCCATTCCGTTTATGCTTAACGCCGCGGAAAAAAACGCCCTGTTGAAGATAGCCAGGGAGGCCATCGAAGCGAGGGCCGAAAAAAAGCTCAAGCCCCTGGACCCCTCTTTTAATTCAGACGCCCTTGAAAGGGACGCTGGCGCATTCGTCTCTCTCCACAAGAACGGGCGGCTTCGCGGCTGCATAGGCGTTTTCTCCTCGAAGGAGCCTCTATGGAAAACGGTCCAGGACAACGCCGTGGCCGCCGCGTTCAGGGACCCGAGGTTCACCCCGGTAGAGCCTGTGGAACTTTCCGAAATCGACATTGAGATATCGGTCCTCTCGCCGCTCCGGCAGATAACCGGCGTCAACGAGATAGAAGTGGGCCGCCACGGGATATTCATAATGCAGGGGCGAAACAGGGGCGTGCTGCTTCCGCAGGTTGCGACCGAGTACGGCTTCGACAGGGATACCTTCCTGGCCGAGACCTGCCTCAAGGCCGGCCTTCCCGAGGACGCCTGGCGAAATGGCGCGTCCATCTACATATTCGACGCAGAGATATTCGGGGAAAAAGAACGGGAGTTGAAGCCATGCGAGTAAGCAACGACGAATAATCTGTCCTCTTTACCCCCGCCCTTTCACAGCTCTCTCCCACAAAGTAGCAGTTTTTGTCTTTACCCATGCGCCGTAACATATGGAGCGCGCCTTAGGGAGGAAGGGCGAATCGCGACGGGGAAGCCTGGGAGCGAAGCGACCTTGGGGGGGCGATTCGCGGGTGGGGGAGGCAGAAAGCGCGCGGACAATTTTTGCAGGATAGCAAAAATTGAACTTCGAGCGTGAGCGAGAAGGCCCGAAGGGTCGAGCCCCAGGGATGGGGCGAGATAACATGTTACAAAGAGCGGCGGCAGCGCGCACAATGCTTGCTTCAGGAATAATACGAGATTCTTCGCTTCGCTCAGAATGACAAGATTGAAATTCCTTTAAAAAAACAAAAAGGCCGGTCCCATTCAGGACCGGCCTTTTTTCATTTAAAGTATTATCAAAAATTAGATATTTTCCCGAGGTCGAGAAAGGTGAAAATAAAAGCGGAGCATACCTGACCAAGAGATCGGGGAAAATAGCAATTTTTATTTCAGTTCCTTTATTGCTTCCCCTATCCTCTTCACTCCCTTCACGATGCTGTCCATCGAGGTGGCATAGGAGAGCCTTATGAAGTTGTCGTCGCCGAAGGGCTCGCCCGGCACGACCGCTATCCCCGCCTCGTCTATGAGGTAGGTCGCAAGGTCGACTGAGCCTTTTATCGTCCTGTCCTTGTACTTCCTGCCGAAGAGCTTCGAGACGTTCGGAAAGACATAGAACGCGCCTGCGGGCCTCAGGCAGCTTACGCCGCCGATGGCGTTGAGGCCTTCTACGATGAAATCGCGCCTCTTGACGAACTCGGCGCACATCTTGTCTATCGCGCCCTGCGGGCCGCTTATGGCCTCGACGGCCGCCCACTGGCTGATGGAAGCAGGGTTCGAGGTCGACTGGCTCTGGATGTTGGTCATAGCCTTTATGATGTTTCTGGGGCCCGCCGCGTAGCCTATCCTCCAGCCTGTCATCGAGTAGGTCTTTGATACTCCGTTCAGCACGATGGTAGACTTTTTTGCCTCCTCCGAAAGGGAAGCTATGGAAGTCACCTTGAAACCGTCATAGGCGAGCCTCTCGTATATCTCGTCGGATATGATAAGCAGGCCGTTCTCGATTGCTATCTCGGCTATCTTCACCAGTTCCTTTTCGGTGTAGGCCGCGCCGGTGGGGTTGGATGGGCTGTTGATGACGACCGCCTTCGTGTTAGGGCCGATAGCCGCCTTGAACGCCTCCGGGGACATCCTGAAGCCGTCGGACTCCTTGGTGTGCACGACTTTCGGCGTGCCTCCGCCGAGTGCGACCATGACCGGGTAGGAAACCCAGTACGGGGCCGGTATTATGACCTCGTCCCCGGGGTTCAATACGGCCTGGAAAAGGTTGAAGATGGAATGCTTGCCGCCGCAGGAGACTAGTATGTCCTCTCTGGCGTACTCGAGGCCGTTGTCCTTCTTGAACTTGCCGATTATGGCGTCCTTGAGCTCGTTAATGCCGCCGACGGCAGTGTACTTGGTGTGCCCTTCCCTGATGGCACGGATGCCAGCCTCTTTTATGTTCTCGGGCGTGTCGAAGTCGGGCTCGCCCGCGCCGAAGCCTATTACGTCCCTGCCTTCGGCCTTCATCGCCCTGGCCTTGGCCGTGATGGCGAGAGTAACCGATTCTTCCAACCCTGCAAGCCTGTCTGAAAGCTTAATCATCCTGGTGCTCCTTGAGATGTGACTGTTACTTTCCCAATTGCCTGAACTTCTTTTCCAGCCTGCGGCCTACCCCCGGCGTTACGAACGCTCCGACGTCCCCGCCGAGCCTGGCTATCTCTTTGATGAAGCGGGAGCTTACAGGCGCGTAATTGTCGGAGGTCATCATGAAGACGGTCTCGATGTCAGGGTCGAGCTTCCTGTTTATGAGGGCCATCTGGAACTCGTATTCGAAATCGGAGACGACACGAAGGCCGCGGAGGACTATCTTGGCCTTTTTCTTCCTCATGTAGTCCATGAGGAGGCAATCGAAGCTCTCAACCTTCACGGTCTTGTATTTGTTGACCTCGGCCCGTATCATCTCGAGCCTCTCTTCGACGTCGAAAAGCGGGGCCTTGCTCATCGATTCGGCAACGCCGACGATAAGCACGTCGAAGAGCTTTATGCCGCGCTCGATGACGTCCAGGTGTCCTTTCGTTATCGGGTCAAAAGTGCCCGGATACACGCCTATATGCTTAGACATTCCCAGGCTCTCCCGCAGCCTTCTGCTTGAGGAAATAGACCGCCGTGTCCCCGTACTTCCTCTCGTCGAACACCTCAAGGCCCATGAAATCGGCTTTCAGCGGGGCCCTCTTCGTGGTCTCCGCCACTATCACCCCTCCGGCTTCAAGGAGGTTGTCCCTGTCTATCGCCTCGAGCGCCTCGCTCAAGAGCGTCGAGCTGTACGGCGGGTCGATGATTATGAGGTCGAACTTTTCGCCTTTTCTCGCGAACTGTTTCAATGAGGCCTGGACGCTGCTCTTGAAGACCCTCGCCTCAGCGCCGCAGGACTCCATGTTTTTTCTTATGAGAGAGATTGCCTCGGCGCCGCTGTCCACGAAGGTCGCATCCAGAGCGCCGCGGCTCAAAGCCTCGAGCCCCATCGCGCCGGTGCCCGCGAAAAGGTCCAATACCTTTTTGAACGTGAACTCTCTCGGAAGGATGTTGAATATGGCCTCCCTGACCTTGTCGGAGGTGGGCCTTATGTCCATCCCCTTGAAAGAGGCCAGCCGCCTTCCCTTAAAAGTGCCGGATACTATCCTCAAATGGCTTTAGCGCTCGTGTTTTCCGGAGACGCCGAAGACCTTGATGGAGATGAGGCGGCTCCTGGGGCCGTCGAACTCCGAGAAGTAAACGGCCTGCCACTGCCCGAGCGCCAGCCTTCCCTTTGTTACCGGCACGGTCACGCTGTTGCCAACCAGCAGGCTCTTCAGGTGCGCGTCCGCGTTCCTTCCGTACTCGCCCTTGTTGTGCTTGTAGTGCGGGTTGTTCGGGATTATCTCCTTGAGGAAGCTGTGGAAGTCCTCCTCAAGGTCCTTGTCGGCGTTGTTCAGGTGTATGCTCGCGGTCGTATGGCCGGTAAATACCAGCGCCTGTCCCTCGTGGATGCCGCTTTCTAGTATGACGGCCTCCACCTGGTTTGTGATGTTGACCTCTTCGGTCTTGGCACTCGATTTTATCCTGATAGCGCTGGTAAAGACCTTCAATTTAGCCCCCTTTTGAGAGAATCTGGCCGCAGACGCGCCCGCGGCCGATATTATACTAAGGTACGACGCGAATTTCTACAGGAACTAACAGCTAAAGGAGAGTCGGCAAAAGCTCGCCTGCCTTGGCCGGAATTCTCAAGTCCGCGACCCGTGAAAGCGGCGTCGTCTCCGGGTTTATCTCTACGACGAAAGCCCCGGCCTCCCCGGCGCGCAAGGCAAGGGAAGCGGCAGGCTGGACAACGCCTGAAGTGCCCACTACGAGAACGCAGTCCGCGTTCGACGAGGCCTCGAAGGCCTTGAAAAGCGCCAGCTCCGGGAGCGGCTCTCCGAACCAGACGACCCCTGGGCGAAGAAGGCCGCCGCATGGGCACCTGGGCGGTATTTTTATCGGCACATCTCTGTTTTCACTTGAATTTTCGCACTCCACGCACCTTACAGTCCATATTGAGCCGTGGAGCTCGATGAACTTTTTGCTCCCGGCCAGCTGGTGCAGCCCGTCGACATTCTGGGTTATGAGGGTGAACTCAGGGGACCTTTTTTCCAGCTCGGCGATGGCGTAGTGCGCCGGGTTCGGCTGGATGCGGGATATTATGGTGCGCCGCCAGTCGTACCACTCCCAGACAAGGCGGGGGTCCGCCTCGAAAGCCTCCGGGGTGGCCAGCTCCTGCGGGTCATGGTTGCGCCATAGGCCTTCTTCGCCCCTGAACGTTGGCACGCCGCTTTCAGCCGACACTCCCGCGCCCGTCAGGACGACGAGGGCTCGCGCGGAGCCGAGCCTGCCTTTGAGCTTTTCCATATCAGATTTCATGTTTGTATTATTTGAAGAGGAGCTTCAGAGCAGATGAAAAACGGGCGGCAAAAAGCCGGGAGGTCAGACGCGGAATTTGCCTTCCTTGGAGATGACCCCGTTCCTTATGGCCTCGCTAATGAGGTTCCTCGCGTTCTCCAGCTTTTCTTCCTCGACGGCTATGCGCTTTTCGAGGTAGCCGCTCATGTCGGTAGTGAAGCGTTCCCGCCCGAGCGTCCTTATGGAGCAGGTGATGTTGAACCCTTCCATGAGGGTCTCTATCACGCTCGCGTCGAGGTCGTTGTAGATGGAGTACAAGTCTATGAAGTTGATCCTGTTGGCCATAATTGCCCTAAGTATATAGAATTTCCTAAGAAAAGTCAACAAAAGCCCTTGCGGAGCCCGGGCGGGGGGCCGGCTGACGCCCTCGTGAACAGTATGAATGTCAAGGGCCCGGAAGATGAATTCGACGGGATTAATCCCGGCTCTCCCCGCTTCTAAAAAGGGGGGCGCAAGGCCGCTACGGTACAATGGCTGAAAACAACAGCCCAGGCCGATTTTCTCCTGTTCCGCCCTGTTAATTCGTATTTCCTCCTTACTTTCCTTGACTTTTCGCCTTTGTGCCTGCAATAATCAGTCAACTTACTTGCGGAGGATATGGCCTGTGCGCAATAGAAGGTCTTTTGCCGTTCTGTCTTTAATTTTCCTCTGGGTGGCCCTCGTCGGCATGGGCAAGGGCCCCGGCCCTGACGTGCCGGTCCCGGAAGTCAGCTATAACGCTACCGTGAGGGACGACCAGGACATAACGACCAAGGTCGTCAACGCCTCGTGGGAGGGCAACATCTTCTTCATAGGCACAAGGGGCAAAGGGACCGTGACCGTCACCTTCGAGAAGATAAAGAAGGTAGTGGCGACCGGGAGCGGCGCGAACAACAAGAGCGACTTCCAGGTGACGATGAAGAGCGGAGACGTCGTCGCCATAAGCCTGGACAACGACCAGAGGTTCATGGGCACGACGAGCTACGGCACGTTCAGGATACTCGCGAAGAACATAAAAGAGGTCACGTTCGATTAGAAGTTTTTTGATTGAATGGAAAAAGGCGGAGCGCATGCTCCGCCTTTTTTGTTTTTAGGGTTTTTCTTCCCCCTTTCCTAAAGGGGGACTGAGGGGGATTATCTGCCCTGCAAAAATTAATCTCCCCTGACCCCTCTTTAGAAAAATCTCGGCTTTATATACGGGGCGTCTTTGAGATTGCTTCGCTACGCTCGCAATGACAGACAAAAGAACTGTGTTGGGTTACGCTCCGTTAACCCAACCTACCGCTAACAAAACAAAAAAGGCGACCACTGGGTCGCCTTTTTTTATTTCTTTCTTGGGTCGTCGGCAGGGTTCACGTAGTTTATCCCCCACGGACCCGTGCCATTGATTTGTACTACTGTCTCTCCGGTTGCCCAAGCGTAATGCGCCGACTTCGGATCCATCAGGAAGAAGCTGCCGGAAGGAAGCTCCATCCCTTTTAAAATATCAGCCTTTTCGCCCTGCCCCAGGTTGAAAGTCCCAGAGATGACGGTCACGCGCTCTGGCGAAGAATGCCAGTGCGGCGGTATCCTGTATCCGTCAGGGAATTTGAGCCTGAGGGTGAATGGGCCCTCTTTCGTAGGGTCTCCCTCGAGCACCGCGGATTTTACGCCCGCAGGCAATGAAAACGGCCCGTCCGTCCATTGAAGCTGGTCAGGCCTGGAGATGGAATCTGCGGCTAACGAAATGAATGGAACCGTGAGCAACATAACGGCAGCGAGTGCGATTACCTGTTTAGAGCCTGGTCTCATCATATCACCCCCTTTGAGAATGATATTCTGAGTCTATATCTTAAATCGGCGCTGTCAAAAGCTCTATTTACAACCAAGGTTGCATCTGAAAATTAGATATTTTTTCTGAAGTCAAGGAAGGGCGGAAATAAAAAGCGCAGCATATATGAGAATATGTGAGCATTTTTATTTGCGCCCTGACGCAGAGATCAGGAAAAAGAGCAATTTTAGAGGCAGGCTAAACCTTCTTCAAAAACTCGGTCTTGAGCACTATGGTGCTCTTTCCCTCGCGGCACTCAATCTCCCCGCTCTTGGAGGTAAGGTGTATGCCCTTGAAGACCTTTCCCCTCTTGAGGTTGAGGGAAGAACCCTTCACCTTCAGGTCCTTTGTAAGCTGTACGGAATCTCCCTCAGCGAGAGCGTTTCCGTTGCTGTCTTTTACGTCCATGTTGTTTGCCTTTCTTGTTTTTATAATGATGAGGTACTTTATATTTTGTTGGGTTACGCTGCGCTAACCCAACCTACGAAACTTTCTTGTTTTGTATGAGGTCTTTTATTTACTCTTTGTAACCATAAACCTCGTCAATGCTCCACTCTGAGGAAGAAACATTTTCGTCACCAGTAACATCAAATGAGATATAGCCTGTCGTTAAGGGTGCTATTGATGTAGTTTCTGTATATTTTCTATTCCATCTCACAGTCCCCTCTTTTTCTTTAGCAACAACCTGAATTATCATTTTAGTAATAGTCCAATCGCTACCATTATAAATTTTTCCAGAAAAAGAACCATACCCATTGAGTCCAGCATTACCAGTAATCTTATTTAGCTCAGAAGCAGGAAGCATCTTGCCTTTTTTAGTTTTTTGAGATGTCCATTCGTTCATTAGAAAAATATCCGAATTACCGGTTAGACGATTCGTTCTAACCGGGAACATATTGCCCCCTACAGTCATTTTGTCATAATGATATAGCGTTGGCCAAAAGAAAATGCCGAATAGAATCAAAGTAACGCAAATTATAAGGATGTTTTTTGTTTTCATATTATGCGATCCTATAGAGTAAATAGGTGCATCATCTATGTGATTTATGTTTATTTAAGTATTTCGGATTGCTTGCCACTCTGCCAGCCTGTATTTGATACTTTAACAAAATCGGAGAAGCCACATTTTTCACAATGCAATTTGAAGACCAATGTGAATCCATATTTTGCCTTACTATTACAGTGGTCATTATATTTATTAATGGCCTCTTTCGTATGTTCGCCATATTCCAAAATTCTCATAACTTCACGTTCAGGGCATTTAGGGCAGAAAAAATAGAAATAATCCGTTTTCCCTGTTGCACCCTCTAATTTTCCTGAGCTAACTTGATCAGATCCATGATATGGATTGCCATTGTTGAATTTTGACATCTTATTCACTCCTTTTCGATTTTTGCACTTCACACCGAACAAGCCTTGTAGGTGAAAGCGTAACCCAACAATCCTACCCCAACGCCGCCAGCAGATTCTTGAAGTGTATCGCCGTCGCGGTGTCCCCTGTTATCTCGAGCTTCCTTGAAAAAAAGACCGTGTCCGGGTCTTCCTTGCCGAGGAGCACGTCCATGAGGACGGAAACGTTCCCGCTCATCGTGACGTCCGGAGTGCGGGCGGAGTGCGGGTGCACCTTGATGTCCCTGTCCTTGATGACGATGTAGAACTTCTTGCCCACGTCTTTCGCTTCGAACAGGAACACCTTGTCGTCGACCTCGATGAGCCTCTGGCGGAATCTCGGGTTGTTCTCCAATATATGTGAGATAAAAACGCCGACGCCTATGGCTTCCATCCAGAGGGGCATTGCCTTCAAGGGAAGGCTCACGCTTTTATAGAGGCCTTCCTTGAGCTTCTTTTTGAGTTCTTCTTTTTCCATCTTCTGCCTGTTTTGTCCTGTTTTGCTGTCATTCTGAGCGAAGCGAAGAATCTCGTCTTTTTATCCCCTCATCGAGGGAGGGGAAGGTTGAGAATCCATACGGGATTTCGTCGTCTCCCCCGGGCCATACGTCATCATGAAAAGACCGGGATTCTTCGTCGCCTGCGGCTCCTCAGAATGACAGAGAAAGCCTACACCTTCACGCCTATGTGAACAGCCGCTATGCCGTTGAAGAGGTTGTGGTACTTCACTCTCCAGAGGCCGGAGTCCTCCATTATCTTTTTGAGCTCCTCTTGCGGTGGGAACTTCCTGATCGACTCCGGCAGGTACTCGTAAGCGCTCCTGTTGCCGGTTATCATCTCGCCGACGTTCGGGATGAACGAGAACGAGTAGAGATCGTAGAGCTTCTTGAAGAGCTTGTTCGTGGGGTGAGAGAACTCCAGGCATATGACCTTGCCGCCGGGCTTCACTACGCGCGTCATCTCGCTGAAGGCCCTGTCAAGGTGCGTGACGTTCCTTATGCCGAAGCCTACCGTTGCGCAGTGGAAGGTGTTGTCCTCGAAGGATATCTCCTCGCCGTTGCCCTGCACGAAGCGGATGTTCTTCAGGTAGCCCTTGTCTATGCACTTCTCGTGGCCGACCTTGAGCATCTCGTGGTTTATGTCGTAGACCACTACATTGCCCTTCTCGCCGACCCTGTCGGCCATGAGTATCGATATGTCTGCCGTGCCTCCGGCAACGTCAATTGCCGACTGCCCGGGCCGAAGGCCCGTTTCAGAGGCCACGAACCTCTTCCAGAGCCTGTGCACCCCGAGGCTCATGAGGTCGTTCATGAGGTCGTACCTGGAAGCGACCGAGTCAAAGACTTCCCGTACCTTTTTTTCCTTCTCGTGCTCCGGGATGGTCTGGTTCCCGAAGTGGGTCATCTTTTCAGTCATTGGGATACCTCTGAGATATCTTTGTCGTTACCAACCGCGATAACTCCCCCTCGCCCCTGCCCTATCCCGCAAGGGGAGAGGGAGAAAATCAATTCCCGCATTCCGCTCTTACTTCCCCTCCCTTGATGGGAGGGGATAGAGGGGAGGGTGAAAACACACCTGTATAAATGAGACTACTCCCCGTCCCAGTCGAACTGCTCATACAGCCCGGATTCGCGCCTGGTCGTGGCTGTCTTGCTCTTGTAGCTGCCTTTTTTGACCTTCATGCCCTTGCGCTTCAATATTGTGGCGATGTAATCGAGGTGCGGACATG
>CAJPGC010000024.1 GCA_905339405.1 uncultured bacterium
CGTCGCCCGTTCCACCCGCCGCGCCGGCCACGGACATCGATGCGATCCAGAGCCACGCGCTGCGCTCGCCGATGGTGGGCACCTTCTACCGCTCCGGCAGCCCCGGCGCCTCTCCCTTCGTGGAAGTCGGCCAGGCCGTCAAGGCAGGCGACGCCCTGTGCATCATCGAGGCTATGAAGCTCATGAACGAGATCGAAAGCGAGTTCGGCGGAAAGATAGTATCCATTCTCGTCGAGAACGGCCAGCCGGTAGAGTACGGCGAGCCGCTTTTCCACATCGAGACGTCGAAGTAATCAAAAACACCCGCCGGGAAGCTTTTCTGCTTGCCCGGCCTTCAGGGATGGAATGTTCAAAAAGATACTCATAGCAAACAGGGGCGAGATAGCCGTAAGGATAATAAGGGCCTGCAAGGAGATGGGCATAAAGTCGCTGGCGGTCTACTCAGAGGCCGACAGGGAAGCCCTCCACACCAGGAACGCCGACGGCGCCATCTGCATCGGCCCCGCCAAGAGCAAGGACAGTTACCTCAACATCACCTCCCTCATAAGCGCGATGGAGGTCGCCGACGCCGAGGCGGTGCACCCGGGCTACGGCTTTCTGGCCGAGAACTCGGGCTTTGCCGAGGCTTGCGAGAAGTGCGGCATCAAGTTCATAGGCCCTCTTTCAAACGTCATGCGCCTCATGGGCAACAAGGTGCAGGCCAAGAAGATAGCCGAGGAGCTGAAGGTGCCGGTGCTCCCCTGGTCCAACAGGGCCCTTTCCGACGAGAAGGAGGCCATCGAGGTCTCCAAGAAGATAGGCTTCCCGGTGCTCATCAAGGCGGCGGCAGGCGGCGGCGGCAGGGGCATGAAGCTCGTGCACACGCAGGCGGCGGTCGCGGCGGCCTTCAACATGGCCAAGACCGAAGCGGTCGCTGCGTTCGGCGACGGAGAGGTTTTCATAGAGCGGTTCTGCGAGCTCCCCAGGCACATAGAGATACAGCTCGTCGCCGACGAGCACGGTAACGTCGTGCATCTCGGCGAAAGGGAGTGCTCCATACAGAGGAGGCACCAGAAGATACTGGAAGAGTCTCCTTCACCGGCGGTCGATTCAAGGCTCCGCCATAAGATAGGCGAGGCGGCCGTGAAGCTCGCCAAGGGCATAAACTACACGAACGTCGGAACCGTCGAGTTCCTGATGGACAAGAACAAGAACTTCTACTTCATGGAGATGAACACCAGGGTCCAGGTCGAGCACCCCATCACAGAGCTCGTCACCGGCGTGGACCTCGTGAAAGAGCAGATAAAGATAGCCTCCGGCCAGAAACTGTCGTTCAGGCAGAAGAACGTCTCCATGACAGGGCACGCCATCGAGTGCAGGATAAACGCCGAGGACCCCAAGACCTTCGTGCCGTGCCCCGGAAAGATAACCGAGCTCGTGCTCCCCGGCGGCCCCGGCGTGAGGATCGATACCGCCATCTACTGCGGGTACAACGTGCCCCCTCATTACGACAACCTCCTCGCCAAGCTCGTGGTATATGCAGAGACGAGGCAGGAGGCCATTATCCGCATGACCAGGGCCCTCGAAGAGTTCCACATAGGCGGGATAAAGACCAACATCCCGCTGCACCTGAAGATAATGAGGGACCACGACTTCATCGCGGGAAAGACCGATATAGACTTTCTTTCAAGGTTCACCTAAACAGGCCGCTGAATAGATTACGCCTCTTTCCCGCTCCTCGACAAAAAGCATCTGGAGCTTTTTGAGCAACCTGTTACAATTAATCTGTCGTCCCGCGCCGCCCTGTTCGAGGGCGGCGTCAATCCCTGCCGCATTCCGGAGGCCCTTTGGACTGGAGGCTCATGCTCGATGGTGACCTGCCTGGCCATGAAAACATGGCGAGGGATTCCTCCATCCTGGCCGCGCTAGAGGAGGGTTCAGGCACGCCTACGCTCCGCATCTACGGCTGGGACGCCCCGACCATCTCCATTGGCTATCTTCAGGCGCCAGGGCCTTTCATGGGACTCGGCCTGCCGGTCGTCAGAAGGATAACCGGCGGCAGGGCCGTCGTCCATTCAAGCGAGCTCACCTATTCGGTCACGGGCCTTGTCAAAGACCCGCTTTTCAGCGGCGGTATAATGTCGGCCTACTCCGTCATAAGCAGGTGTATAATCGCGGCCCTCAAGGACGCCGGTTTGGAAGCCAGCTACAGCCGCGGGTCAACGGCAGGGGAGAGGAACGAGGCCTGCTTCCATTCGCCGTCTCGCTACGAAGTGCTCATCGACGGCAGGAAGCTCGTGGGCAGCGCCCAGAGGAGGCTTAAAAGGGCCTTCATCCAGCACGGCTCCATCCTGATGGGCACCGACGCCGAGCTCAACTCCCGTGTCTTCGGAAAGGCCCTATCGATGAAGATGGCCGGGGTCTCGGAATTCAGCTCTGTAACCCGTGAGCGGTTGAGCATACTCCTGGTGGAGAGGTTCGCCCAGGGGCTCGGCGCCGCCTTCAAGGCCTCCGGCTTGACCGCCGATGAGATGAAATCCAGCGCAAAAGCCGCCCCCTCGTGCCTCGTCTACCCTGCCGGAACCGGTGAATTGAACGCTTCCATTGCCTGAAAGGTTTGTTTTTACTAAGGTTTCTTCTGTGTTATAATATGGGCGTTTTTAGGGTTAACTTTTTACGGAAACAGCCGATATAACAGTCCTGGGGGACCATGGCTTTAAAGGAAAAACTCATAGATAAAGCCCAGAAGCTCATACAAAAGGGCTATCTGGACAAGGCGATAGTCGAGTACAGGGCCGCGGCCGACGCAGACCCCAGGGACATCTCCATCCGCCTCCGGATAGGCGACCTTTACGTCAAGCTGAATAAGAAGGCCGAGGCCATAAAGGAGTACACCGAAGCCGCCAGGGCGAACGCGCAAAGAGGCTTTTACCTGAAGGCCATCGCCGTCTACAAGCAGATACTGAAACTCGAAGAGAACCTCGAGACGCACAACAAACTCGCCGAACTTTACCTGAAGCAGCGCCTCATAGCCGACGCCGTTGGCGAGTACAGCTACATAGTGCATTGGTACGAGAGCCGGGGCAAGACCAACGAGGTCCTGGAACTTCTCAAGAAGATGGCCGACATAGACCCCGAGAACATCGGGGTCAGGCTGAAGCTCGCCGACCTCTACCAGAAGCTCTCTTTCGGCAAGGACGCCCTTGCCGAATATTCCGTAATCTTCGAAAAGCTCCTTTCCGCCGGAAAGCTCGACAAGGCCGAAAAGGTCTATCTTACCCTCTACCACGCTAACCCGTCCGAAGAGCGCGTCCTTTCGGGCCTTTCAGAGCTTTACAGGCTCAAGGGCGACGATGGCCAGCGCCTCAAATACCTCAAGGGCCTGTTCAACCATTACAGCGGCTCTGGAATGGACGAAGAAGCCAGGAGGGCCGCCCAGGAGATAACCAGGATAAGCCCGGGCGACCCCCACGCGTCGAGGTTCCTCAAGAAAGAGGAAAAGAGCGCCCCTCAGTTCGTAAAAGCATCCTCCGAATCAGAGCCGTTGTCCGTAGCCTCTTCGATCGAAGTCCCGGCCGAAGCCGTTGAGCAGAAGGCCTCGGCAGAGAGCGTTGCCGCCTGGCAAGAAGAAGAGATAGAGATAACAATCGAGGGCTTCGAGGCAGAATCCGGAACTGCGTCACCAGCGCCCGTGGAAGCCCCGCCGATGGCGGAAGTCCATGCGGCCCCGGTAGAGGCCGTTCATCAGGCAAGCGCGGATGCCGGCGAGATAGAAATAGACATAGACGACCTCCTGAAGGGTGAACTGCCTGAGATAGAGTCGCCAGCCGCCCCTCAGGAGCCTCCTGTAGTTGAAGTCGAGCTGCCTGTTGAAGAGGTGAATACCGAAGCCGTTGAGACGGAGGCCCGTGAGCCGGTAGAAGAGGCGGGCATAGAAGAAGCGATCTCCGTAATATCCGCCGAGCTCCGCGAAGATGAGGCCCCGGTTGCAGAGGCGTCACATTACGCCGGCGAGCCCCCTGTCGAAGTGCCTGAGCCTGTCATCCATGTCGAAGAGATAATTGAGGCGCTGGAAAACGTCGAGGCCGCGCCTGACGCGCCGCCCCGGGCCGTTGAAACGGTTGCCGGGCCTGAAGAGCCGATCATTGAAATAGAGACAGAGCCGGAGCTCCCGGAAGTTTACGTTCAGGCCGTCGAGACCATCGAGTCGCTCGATTCGCAAGCTCCGGCGGAGGCGTCCGCCGCCCCGATAGAGCTCCAGAGCGCCGAGCCTGCCGCCGCGATAGAAGAGGCCCCGGCTGAAGCGGAGGAAGAGGAGCTCCAGGAAGACCTCTCTTCGGCCATACAGGAATTGATGGAAAAGATGGACGAGCCGGAAGAGGCGGCTTCTCACGTGGAAGAGCCGGTCACTGAAGCTCCGGCCGCTCAGGAGGAGTACGTCGACCTTTCGGCCGAGCTCGGCATGGAGGAGGCGTCAAAGGATATCGCCGGCTCATGGGGCGATAAGGAACCCGCCGAGACCTTCGACGAGTTCAAGAACGGCATCGGCAAACAGCTCAGTAAGGAAGATTCCGAGACCCATTACAACCTTGGTATAGCCTACATGGAAATGGAGTTGTTCGGCGAGGCCTCGAAGGAGTTCAAGATAGCTCTGAAGGACAGCCGCCTTGAGCTTGACTGCTACACGCGGTTGGGCCTGTGCGCCATGGCGGAGAAAAATCCCGATGAGGCCGCGGCCTATTACGCCAAGGGTCTCAAGGCGCCTGAGAGGTCGGAGGATGAGAGAAAAGCCCTCATGTACGAGCTTGCGCTCGCCTATGAGGCTGCAGGCAGGGACGAAGAGGCAATGGAGCTCTTCAGGGAGATTTTCGCGATGGACCCTGAGTTCAGGGAGGCCGCAGCAAAGGTGAGCTCTTTCGCGCTCACCAGGCCGATGGTGCCGCTTGACGACGGCTTCATAGAGGTCGAGCTCTTGTGAGCGGGATGAAAAATAAAAACGATTGGACGGGCCGAACGGATTCGGCCCGTTCGTTTTTTAAGCCCCTGAAAGGGCTCGAGCGGCTGGAGGGCGACCCGGTGCTCAAGGCCACGCTGAGGGCGGCTGAAGGGCGGGCAGGGCTTTACCTGGTGGGCGGCGCGCTCCGCAATATCGCCCTGGGCGCGCCGTTCGCGCCCGACTATGACTTCTCGTACGAGGGCGAAACGATGGCGCTCGCCGCCGCCTTGGCATCTTTTCTCGGCGGCAGTTTTTTTCCTCTCGACGAAGAGGCGGGCGCGTGGCGGGTGCTCTCGAAAGACGGCGTTACCGTCGACTTCACGCCAACGGCTGAAGGCGGCATACTCGACGACCTGTCGATGAGAGACCTTACCGTTAATGCCCTTGCCCTTCCAGTGAGGGATTTTTTCAGCGGAGAAAAAAGTGTCATTGACCCGTTCGACGGTCTGGGAGATGCCGTCGCGGCCCTCCTCCGGAATGTCTCCAACACCGTTTTCGATGACGACCCGGTGCGGTTGATGAGGGCGATAAGGCTTTCAACTCAATACGGTCTGAAAATAGAGGGGCAGACGTGGGAACTCCTTTCAAGGAAGGCCCCGCTCATTACCAGGACCTCCCCGGAAAGGTCACGGGACGAACTGGTCTTGCTCATGTCCTGCCCGGACTCTTCCGAAGGCGCAGCGCTCCTTTTTTCATCCGGCATCATGGAAGTCCTGGTGCCGGAGACGAAAGGGTGGAGCGACGTTTCAGGGTACGACCTCACATCCCATTCTCTGCGCGTCCTGAAGGAGGCTGATAAGCTTCTTGGCGGCATATCTGAAGATACCTTTCCAGGCGTCTCCGAAAGGCTCGGGGAGTACCTCAAGAGGCCGGGCCCAGTGCCTAACGGCGCGCTCTTTCGTCTCGCAGCCCTTTTCCATGACTTCGGCAAGGCGTACACTCTTACTAGGGAAGGGAAGCTTAGGTTCATCGGCCATGATTCAGTGGGCGCGAAAAAAATACCCGGGGTGATGGAGCGGCTCAGGTTCAGCAGAAAGAACGCCGCAGACCTCGCGCTACTCGTGAAGAACCACCACCGGTTGTTCATGCTCGCTTCTCTTAAAGAGAAGAGCTTTCGCGCGAAGAGCCATTTTTTCAGGGCTGTTGGAGGCGAGAGCGGCCTCATGCTCCTTTGCCTCGCGCTTTGCGATGCGAGGGCCACGAGGGGAGGGGAGGACCCGGAACTCTACCAAGCCGTCCTCGAGATGATGCGCTTTTACTACGGCGTCTACATCGTCGAAAAGCCTGCTCCTCTCATGACAGGCCGCCAGGTGATGGAAACATTCAGGGTGCCCGAGGGGCCGCTTGTGGGAGAGATACTACGCAAGATGAACGAGGGCGTTGAGGCGGGTCTCGTGAGGAACAGGAAGGAAGCGGCCGCCTTTGTGAGGAAGTGGCTGAGAGAAAAAAAAGGCGATACGGGTTGACAATCCCGTTCTGCTGGGTTTTACTGTAACTCATTTGATAACGGGAGGGAGTTATGAGATATATACTTTCGGTATTCCTGTTAATACTACTTGCGGCAGCCCCGATGGGCGTGTCCAACGCGGAAGGAGCGAAGAAGAAGATGGACAAGAAAACACAGAAGGCCGTTATCGAGACCAAGTTCGGGAACATGGAGATAAAGTTTTTCCCCGACGTGGCCCCGAAGCACGTGGAGAACTTCGTGAAGCTCGCTAAAGAGGGCTTCTACGACGGCACGATATTCCACAGGGTAATCCCCGGCTTCATGATCCAGGGCGGAGACCCGAACACCAAGGGGCCCGACACGAGGATGTACGGCACCGGCGGGCCGGGCTGGAACGTTAAGGCCGAGTTCAACGAGATACCGCACAAGAGGGGCATACTCTCGATGGCCCGCTCACAGGACCCGGACAGCGCCGGTTCGCAGTTCTTCATAGTCGTGAAGGACTCCAACTTCCTCGACCGCCAGTACACGGTCTTCGGCGAAGTCACCAGCGGCATGGAAGTGGCAGACAAGATAGTGAGCGCCCCGCGCAACTCAAGGGACCTGCCGAACGAGAGAATAGAGATGAAGGTCAAGGTAATCGAGGAGTAAAGGTAAAATCGTTCTTTTTCCTGATCTCTTCGTTAGGGCGGAAATAAAAATGCTCACATATTCTCATATATGCTCCGCTTTTTATTTCCACCCTGCCTCGACCTCAGAAAAAATAACAGATTTTTAGAAACGCCAATAAGATACGTTGATAAAGGCCCCGAAAGGGGCCTTTATCTTTTTTCGTTGCTCCTTGTGCGCTGCCGCGCAATTAAGTTTTTGACAAACTGCCATGTAACGCGGCTGCCGCCGCTCTCTGTAACATGCTCCACGCGCTTTCAGCCCCTCCCACCCGCGAAACGCTCCCCTGAGGTCGCTTCGCTCCCAGCTTCCCCGTCGCGTTTCGCCCTTCCTCCCTTATGCGCGCTCCGCATGTTACGGCACTGGGTTAAAAATAATACAAAACTCCTTCTTCCTTTGCGGGAGAGGGAGATAAGTTTCCGTTACTGGATTCCGTGGCCCCCAAGGGCGAGATTCTTATCTTGCCCCATCCTGAGGGTCGCTCTTTCGGGCCTTTTCGCTTAAGCTCGAACTTGAAGCTCACTCTTCAAACAGAGAATGACATATCATTCAATAAAAAAAGCCCCCGGTTTTCACCGGGGGCTTTTCAGTTCCTGTAAAGTTACTTCGAGTTCGCCTTTACGGCGTCTTCGAGCTTCTTCCATTCCTTCTTCGGGATGTCGAAAAGGGCTTTGAGCTCTTTTTTCTGCGTCTCGAACAGGGAGGCCACTTTCACGCCTTTAGGGGTCTTCTCCTTTGCCTTGCAGTTCTTCTTCAAGGGCAGGTCGGCGAAGAGCTTGCCCCTGTGCCAGGTCACCGGATAGGTCCTGCAAATCGTAGGGACTATCCTCTTCGGCAGCTTCTCCTTTATCCAGAGATAGAAGAGCGAGCAGCCCTTGGAGCCTTTGAGGTGAAAACAGCACAGCTTGTCGCTCTTCCTGACGGCCGTCTCCCTGTAGGCCCCGCCGACGTAGTCGTCGTCAACCTTGAGAGGGGTCTTGAAGCAGTCTTCGACCTTCGCGCCTGTCAAAGCCTCGACCTTGTCCCTGTTCTTCAGGATGAGCTTTATCGTTGCGTAGTCTATGTCGCAGCCCCAGCCGCAGCACTCGTCCTGGCACTGGCTCCCGTAGCACCCCTCGTCGAAAAGGCCCTTGTGGGAAGCTATCTTGAGGTCTACCGTCTTGATGGGTATCCTGGTGACGTTCTTCATCGCTTTGGCGGTCTTTTTGGCAGGCGCCGCTTTTTTCACGGTGAGGGCCTTTTTCGCCGGAGCGGCTTTCTTGGCAACTACCGTCTTCTTCTTTACTGCCTTCTTCGCTACAGTCTTTTTGGTGCTCTTGGCTGGCTTGCCAGTCTTCTTCATCTTTGGTACGGCCTCCGGAAGAGATATTGTTTTATGGACATTCCTGGGTAAGGAAATTTTATGGCAGGGGTCAGGGGAGCTTGTGTACGCTGGCCTCGTCTACGATGATCCTGTTTACGACGTTGTTTACGCCCCAGGTGAACCAGGCGTCTTCTTCGGCGGCCTCGCGCTCGGCGTCGCTGCCGGTGACCCCTTCGAGAGTGACTACATAGCCTTCGGTCGAAACCTTGAGGCTCTGCGCGTCTACCAGCCTGTCTTTTTCGAGGGCCAGCCTCACGGCGTCGCTTATCTCCCCTTCGGAGTCCGCTTCAGGCGGGCTGACCTCTATCGAGTTTATGACGTCCAGGGCCCCGGGTATCCACCAGGCGAGCACTCCGGCGAGCCTCTTGTGGCTCAAGGACCAGACCTGCCCTTCGAGGTCCACCACTCCGTCCCTGACCTCGATTTTTATGTCGAGGCCGTTCAAGGCGCTCTCTTCGGTGAGGGCGTCCATCATGTGGTCCCTTATCTCGTCGTCCGACATCTTCACCGAGGGCCTCACCCGCAGCCTGTCCACGACCCCTTGCACGTCGTCGATGCCCATCGCGAGGAGGAGCGCCTTTTTTTTGATGGCGACGTTCTCCACCATGCCTTCCATCACGACCGAGCCGTCTTGCACGCTCAAGGCTATCGGGAAGCCGTTCGGGTCGAACTTGAGCTCTTCCATCAGCATCGCCTTTAAGGTCTTTACGGCTGCTTGTGAGTTCATTCGGCCCCCGTTTTTCGGGCGTTGAAGGATTAAACTGTTTTTGAGTATAGCAGAGCATTTTCTGTTTAACAAGGACGTTTTTGGACGCGCAGGAGCGCTCGCAAACGGCTTTGGGGAGGGGCGCGAAAAGGCCTTTTTCCGCATGTAAAATCCTGATTTTGCCCTTGCAATACCCGTTTTTGTGTGTTAAATTTATAATCATTAAAACCCCTCTTACATCTAAAGTGGGCACTTGCTCACTTTTTTTGTTTGGAGAAATGACGGGTTTCTCCTTCGGGAGATTTTTGTTTCAGGGGCAGCTTTACATCCGGGGGAAGAATTGAAGCCTGAGGGGCTTGAGGACAAGATAAGGGCGCTTGCCGCGCCCGTGGCTGAAGGTTTCGGCCTTGAATTGGTGGACGTGACCTTCACGTCCGAGTTCGGCCGCAGGATACTTCGCATCTACATCGACAAGCCCGAAGGCGTGACCGTTGAAGACTGCGAAAGAGTAAGCCGTGAGATGAGCACGGTGCTCGACGTCGAAGACCCCATTCCGCAGAACTACAACCTCGAGGTATCCTCCCCGGGCCTGGACAGGCCTCTAAAGACCGAAAGGGATTTCGCGAGGTTCGCCGGACGAAAGGCCCGCATACGTTCGAAGGAAGCCCTCGAAGGCAGGCGCAACTTCAAGGCCGTCATCGACGGGGCCTCGGACGGACAGGTCAGCGTCACCGACTTCGACGGAAAGAAATTCACCATCGCCATCTCGAACATCGACAGGGCGAAGCTTGAAATAGAGATATGATTATTCAGTTTTTGAGTTGGAGGGGTTTTGAATGAAGATGGATTTGGCTAACATTATCGACCAGGTCGGCAAGGACAAGGGCATTGACAAGTATATACTCATAGAGGCCCTTGAGACGGCGCTACTTAAGGCGGCTGAAAAGCGTTTCGGCCCCACGAAGGTCATAGAGGCCCATTACCAGGAAGAGATGGGCGAGATAGAGCTGTTCCTCTTTAAGACCGTCGTCGAGGAAGTTACAGACCCCGATACGGAGATAAACGAGGACGCGGCGAAGGAACTCGACCCGGAGGCGATCCTGGGCGACAGCATCGGCGTGAAGCTCGATTCAAAGGAGTTCGGCAGGATAGACGCGCAGACCGCGAAGCAGATAATAATACAGAAGGTCAGGGAAGCCGAGCGCAACATAGTCTATAACGAGTACTCCTCGAAGAGGGGTGAGATAGTCACCGGCATAGTCCAGAGGTTCGAGAAGGGCGACATAATAGTCGACCTCGGCAGGGCCGAGGCCATTCTCCCGAAAAAGGAGCAGGTCAGGCGCGAGGGCTACAGGCAGGGCGAGAGGGTGCGCGGCATAATCCTCGAGGTAAAGACAGAGGCGAGGGGCCCGCAGGTCACTCTCTCCAGGACGCATCCCGGCTTTATAATGAAGCTCTTCCAGATGGAAGTGCCAGAGATATACGAAGGCATAGTCGAAATAAAGGGCGCAGCCAGGGAACCCGGTGACAGGGCCAAGATAGCGGTCGTCTCTCACAACTCCGACGTCGACCCGGTAGGCGCCTGCGTGGGCGTCAAGGGCTCCAGGGTGCAGGCCGTCGTGCAGGAGCTCAAGGGCGAGAAGATAGACATCGTCCACTGGTCAGACGACCCGGCCATATTCGTCAAGAACACGCTTTCCCCGGCCCAGATAGCAAGGGTCATAACCGACGACGCCGAGCACGCGATGGAAGTCATAGTGCCCGACGACCAGCTCTCTTTGGCCATAGGCAAGAAGGGGCAGAACGTAAGGCTGGCGGCGAAGCTCACCGGCTGGAAGATAGACATAAGGACCGAGAGCGAGTCAAAGGGCGGCAAGGAGAAGCTCTCTCCCGACGAGGTCCTGCGGATGGAGATGGCCGCCGCAGGCGAAAGGGAAGCCAAGGAAAGGGCCGCTGCCATAGCCGAGATAACGGGCAGCCTCGGGATATCCGAGGAGACCGCCGCAGCCCTCATAGGCGCAGGTTTCTCTCATTCCGAGTCCCTCTCGGAGATTACCAGGGAAGAGCTCGAGCAGATAGAGGAGCTCGACGAGGAAGCGATAAAGTCGGTGCTCGCCGGAGTAGAGGCGGCCCGCGCAGAGAAGGGGAATGCCTGAGAGGACTTGCGTCGGGTGCAGGGCCGTTCTTGACAAGGGCTCCATGGTCAGGCTCACGGCGGTCGAAGGCCGCTTGAAGCCGGACCTTGACGGCAGGTCAGGGGGCAGGGGAGCGTACGTTTGCAGTGAAAAGTGCCTCAGGGAGGCATGCAAGAGGAAGGATTCCTTCCAGAGGGCCCTTAAGACGAGGGTCGAACAGCCGGAAGCTGAGGCTGTCTGGGAGATGGTCAGGACAACAGGGCTGAAGGGGTAAGCAGGCTATCAATCAGGGACTCTCGGACCCATAAAATTTCCGGATGGTAAGATGACAAAAGAGAAAGAAAAAGAAAGCCAGGTTTCCTCAGGATCGGTCGAGGAGAAGAGAATAAAACCCTCGGTCATAAGGAGGAGGGCGGCGCCCAAGGCACCCGAACCCCCCCCTGAGATAGCGGCTGAAAAGCCTGTCGAGGCAGCCGAGCCTGTGGCCCAGCCGCAGGTAAGCGCGCCTGCAGCGGCTGAGACTGCCGCGCCCGCGAGGGCGGAAGCGGCCGCTCCAGCGCCCGCGCCTTCGGCAAAGCCCGCTGAAGAGGCCAAGACCGAGAAGAAGGACGACCGCAAGCCCCTCAACAAAAGAGGCGGCATAAAGAGCAAGGCCGACGAGAAGCGTGAAGCCTTAAGGAAGGCCGCCGCCACCAAGAAGGTCAAGGAGAAGTCCGCGGCCGATATCCTCCTGGAACTGAAGGTCGAGGAGGAGGAAGAGAAGATCGCCCCTATCGTCATCCCCCTGGCCGAGGCCGCCGCTCCCGCGGAGGCCGTCGAGGAGAAGCCTGCAGCCAAGACCGAAAAGGTCTTCCAGAAGGAGCCCGAGGTAAAGAGGTTCTTCTCTAAAAAGCCTCAGAAGAAAGACAGATACCAGAAGGAGGCCAAAAAGGCCGCTTCCCAGGCCAGGCCGATGAAAAAGACCGAGATAACCACGCCCAAGGCCGCCAAGAGGATAGTGAAGGTGGCCGACGCCATAAGCGTGGCCGACCTGTCGCAGAAGCTCGGCGTCAAGGCCTCTGAGATAATAAAGAAGCTCATGGGGCTCGGCATAATGGCCACCGTGAACCAGCTCATAGACACCGACGCCGTCTCTCTCATAGCGCAGGATTACGACTATGAGGTCGAGAGCACAGCGGTCCTCGAGGAGAGCCTCATGGAGACCTCCGGGGCCGCCGAAGGTGAGCTCGCACCGAGGGCGCCGGTCGTCACCGTCATGGGCCACGTCGACCACGGGAAGACTTCTCTTCTGGACGCCATAAGGAAGACCAACGTCGTCAGAGGCGAAGCCGGAGGCATAACCCAGCACATAGGCGCGTACCACGTTCACCTTGAAAAGGGAGACGTCACGTTCCTCGACACTCCCGGCCACGAGGCCTTTACGGCCATGAGGGCCAGGGGAGCCAAGGCGACCGACATAGTAATCCTTGTCGTTGCCGCGGACGACGGGGTCATGCCGCAGACCATAGAGGCCATAAACCACGCAAAGGCGGCCGGAGTGCCGATAATCGTGGCCATCAACAAGATCGACCTGCCGCAGGCCGACCCGGGTAGGATAAAGCAGGAGCTCACGAGCTACGGCCTTGTTTCCGAGGAATGGGGCGGAGACACCATCTTCATCGAGGTGTCGGCCAAGAAGGGCGTCAAGATAAAAGAACTCCTGGAGATGATACTCCTGCAGTCAGAGGTTCTGGAGCTCAAGGCCAACCATACGGCGGCCGCAAGGGGCGTCGTGGTCGAGGCCAAGCTCGACAAGGGCCGCGGCCCCGTTTCCACCGTCCTCATACAGGACGGCTCGCTCAAGGTCGGTGACGCAATCGTCTCCGGCATGCACTACGGCAGGGTCAGGGCCATGATAAACGACTGGGGCAAGCGCGTCGAAGAGGCTGGCCCGTCAATGCCCATCGAGATACAGGGTCTTTCCGGAGTTCCCCAGGCTGGCGACATATTCGTCACCGTCAAGGACGAGGCGACCGCCAGGCAGATAGCCGCGATAAGGGAAAGAAAGAACATAGACAAGGACAGGATGAGGACCGCCAAGGTGAGCCTCACCGACCTGTACGACAAGATAAGCAAGGGCGAGGTCAAGGAACTGAACCTCGTCATCAAGGCCGACGTCCAGGGCTCCATCGAGGCCGTGAAGGAAACCCTCGCCAAGCTCTCCACAGAGGCCGTGAAGATAAAGGTCATACACAGCGCCGTCGGCGGCATAAACGAGGGCGACATCATGCTCGCCTCAGCCTCCAACGCCATCGTCGTGGGCTTCAACGTAAGGCCCGACTCGAAGGCGCAGGGGCTTGCCGAGAAGGAAAGCGTCGACCTCAGGCTCTACAATATCATCTACAACCTGGTCGACGAGATAAAGGCCGCGATGGAAGGCATGCTCGCGCCGGTCATCAAGGAAGAGATACTCGGAAGGGCGACCGTGAGGGAGGTCTTCCGCATAACGAAGGTCGGCAACGTCGCAGGCTGCTACGTGACCGACGGCAAGGCCATAAGGACCGCGAAGGTCCGCCTCATCAGGGACAACGTCGTCATTTACGACGGCAAGCTCGCCGCTTTGAAGAGGTTCAAGGACGACGTCAAGGAAGTCGCCTCGGGGTACGAGTGCGGCATGTCCATCGAGGGCTACAACGACATCAAGACCGGCGACGTCTTCGAGCTCTATACGCTGCGCGAGGAAGCCGCGAAGCTTTAAAACATGGTAGTGGGAGTATGCACAGTCACGCTTGTCCTCCATGACAGCCGTTCCCTTAAGGACAAGCGGCAGGTATTGAAAAGCGTCATCGAGAAGGTCAGGGGCCGTTTCAACGTCTCGGTTGCCGAGACAGGCTCGAACGACCTCTGGCAGAGGGCCGAGATAGGCATAGCCGCCGTCGGAAACGACGGGGCCTTCGTCAACTCGGTCCTCGACCACGTGCTGAACTTCATCGAAGGGCTGCACCTGGCCGAGGTCACTGACAGCGGAATCGAGCTGCTGAATTTTTGATTTTTTTAGTTTACTAAAATGATGGGCAGGGCCCTGACGGGAAAGCTCAGGCTTTCCCGAAAAAGAAAAGAGCTTCTGGCCCGGTAGTGAGCAGGCCTTACCAGTAATGTCCGCCGCTTGCCTCGCCTGATTTTTCCCGAAGTCCTTTTCTGACAATCCGGAAGGAATTAAAAGATGGCTTTCAAGCGTTCAGAGCGCGTCGCGGACCTCATCAAGGAGGAGATTGCCTCCCTGATGCTCCACGGCGAGATAAAAGACCCGAGGATCGGGTTTGTCACCATAACGAGGGTGGACCTTACCCCCGACCTCAAGGAAGCGAGGGTCTATTTCAGCCAGCTCGGCTCCGAAAAGGACAAGGCAAAGAGCGCCGACGGGCTCAACAGCGCCAGCGGTTTCGTCCGCAGGTACCTTGCAAAGAGGCTTGATTTGAGGCATATTCCTAAGGTCGCCTTCTTTTTTGACGAGACTCTCGAGTACTCGGAAAGGATAGAGAAGGTGCTGAGGGACATGAAGGAGGGAGGCGGCCTTTAGGGTGCGCCCGCTTATACCTGATGAACAGATTTGACCCAGCGGTAGCCGAACTTATAAAAGGCAGGAAGTACCTGGTAGTCTCTCACGTAAGCCCCGAAGGCGACGCCGTAGGCTCCCTTCTCGGAATGACCCTGGCCTTGCGCTCTCTCGGGTATGAAGCGACAGCCTATCTCGAAGACCCGGTCCCGGACGTTTTCAAGTTCCTCCCGGGCGCCGACACCGTCGTCCATTCGCTCGACGGAGCCGGGCCCTTTGACGCCACCTTCGCCGTCGATTGCGGCCAGAAGGAGCGGCTAGGCAAGGGCTTCGTGAACCTCAAGAACCCGGGCAGGATAATAAACATCGACCACCACGCCACCAACGACGCTTTCGGCGACGTCAACGTCATAGTGCCGGACGCCAGCGCCGCAGGAGAGCTCGTCTACGATTTCTGCGTCGCGGCAGGAGTGAAGATAGACCGCGGCATCGCTGTAAACCTCTACGTCGCTATCCACACCGACACAGGCTCCTTCAGGTATTCTTCCTCCACGCCCAGCGCCTTTGAGAAGGCGGGCGCGCTGGTGCGTCTCGGTGCTGACCCCTGGGAGATATCCAGAAGGGTCTACGAGAACTACCCGGCGAAAAAATACAAGCTCCTCGGCATGGTTTTGAGCACGCTTGAAGTGGCCGAGGTCGGCTCCGGCAGCGCGGTTGCAAGCGTAGCCATAATCAACGTCACGCGCGAGATGTTCAGGAGGGCCGGGGCCGAAAAAGACCTCGCCGACGGCTTCGTGAACTACGCCAGGGCTATAGAGGGCGTCTCCGTGGGCGTGCTTTTGCGCGAAGCCGGGGACTTCGAATACAAGGTCAGCCTGAGGGCGAAAGGCGACATAGATGTCGCCGAGGTAGCGCAGGTATTTGGCGGCGGGGGCCACAGGAACGCCGCCGGGTTCATGACCAAGGGAAGCCTCGAAGAGGTAAAGGCCAAAGTCATAGAGGCCCTTAAAGGCACTCTCTCGAAGGCATGATTCTGGATACCGGAAAGTTTCAGGGCCAGCCTTCCGAGTGCTGCGCAGCTGACATGACGAATATTGAAGCCGCTTCTCAGAGCGGCATCATTGTAATTGACAAGCCTCAGGGCTGGACCTCGCACGACGTTGTGGCCCATGTTAAAAGGAAGCTCAAGGCGAAGAAGGTCGGCCACCTCGGCACCCTCGACCCGCTTGCAACCGGCGTGCTAGTGCTCGTCATAAACGGCGCGACGAAATATTCAAACCAGCTCGACACGGGCGCGAAAGAGTACGTCACGGTCGCCAAGCTCGGGGAAGAGACCGACACCTACGACAGCGAAGGCAAGGTCGTCGCATCACGCGACGTATCGGCCGTCACCAAAGAGGCCGTTGTGAGCGCGCTCGGGAGTTTCAGGGGACGCATCAAGCAGGTCCCTCCGATGTACTCGGCGATAAAGTCGGGCGGGACGCCTCTGTATAAGCTCGCGCGCAAGGGCGTCACGATAGAGCGTCAGGCAAGAGATATCGAGGTCTACAGCCTCGATGTATTGAATGTCCGGCTGCCTGAAGTCGAATTCAGGGTTTCGTGCTCGCGCGGGACTTACCTGCGCTCGATATGCCACGACCTCGGAGGGCTGCTGGGCACTGGCGCGCATATGCTCTCTCTCAGGAGGACCGCTTCCGGCGATTTTTCAATCGGCGAAGCGGCGGCCCCGGGCCTCGGGCCAGAAGAGCTCTCAAAGAGGGTCATACCCCTTGAGGAGGCTTTGAAGAGGGCTGAGAAGGCCGCGCCGGGAGACGGCGTGGGGCAGTGCCCGGAGTCATTGCGGGAATAGAGATTTTTCTCTTTACCTTGTTCATTAAGAGATGTTAATATTCCTTTGCCGCGCAACCCGCAAACGATGGTAAACAGGGCCGCAAGCCCTTTTTATAAGATTCTGCCGTTTGGAGAAAGGAGGTTAAGAAAAAAACAGATGCTGGCGACAGAGAAGAAACAGGAGATCATAAAGGTCTTCAAGACCCATGAGAGCGACACCGGCTCCCCCGAGGTGCAGATAGCGCTCCTGAGCGAGAGGATAAACAGCCTCAGCTCACACTTCAAGACCCACAAGGCTGATCACCACTCAAGGAGAGGTCTCCTTAAGATGGTCGGTCACAGAAGAAGGCTTCTTGACTACATCAAGAAGAAGGATCTTGAGCGCTACAAGGGCATAATCGAGAAGCTCGGTCTCAGAAGGTAAGAGGGCCTGGCAGCCGTATTCTTGCGCGCTGCCACGGCCTGGCGGCCCATGGCCGCCGAACGGTCCGTTTGCGAACGTGGCCTGCCAATAATGGCGGCCCGTGGATGGCATTAAGGGCACAGGGCGGGATTGCGCTCTGGGGCCCTGTAGTATTTTGTGCACAAAAGTCTGCACACAAAAAACAGGAGAAGTAAGCGTAATGGCGATGCAATACCAGACTGATTACGCCGGAAGGCCTATAAAGATCGAAATAGGCAAGATGGCAAGACAGGCGCACGGCTCGTGTACCGTAACGTACGGAGAAACCGTGGTGCTTGTGACCGTATGCCGGAACGAAACGGCTGCGGCAGGGGTGGACTTCCTCCCCATGACCGTGAACTACATGGAAATGACCTACGCCGCGGGAAAGATCCCCGGCGGTTTTTTCAAGCGCGAAGGAAGGCCGAGCGAGAAAGAGGTACTTGGCTCAAGGCTCATTGACAGGCCCTTGCGTCCCCTCTTTCCGGACTCGTATCATAATGAAACCCAGGTAATAGCAACTGTCCTCTCAGTCGAGCAGGAGAACGAGCCGGAGCTTGCCGCCATGATAGGCGCGTCAATATCCCTCGGCATCTCCGACGTCCCGTTCCAGGGCCCCATAGCCGGAGCGAGGATAGGGCTCATAAACGGGGAGTTCGTATGCAACCCGTCCATCAAGCAGCAGAAGGAGAGCGACATCGACCTCCTCGTGGCCGCGAAGGAAGGCTCTATAATAATGGTCGAGGCGGGAGCGAAGTTCGCCTCCGAAGAGACCCTTATAGGCGCCCTCGCGTTCGCCCAGGAGCAGATGAAGCCCGTCCTCGAGCTGCAGAACAGGATAATAGCCGAGATAGGCAAGCCAAAGATGGCCCCTCCTCCGTCCACCGTGGACGCCGAGCTCGAAGCAAAGGTGGCCGCGTTCGCCCAGGAGAGGCTCAAGAGCGCGCTGCGCATACCGGTGAAGCAGGACCGCTATTCGACTATCGGCAGCCTCAAGAAAGAGACCGTCGCCGCCCTGGCTGAAGCTTACGCTGGCAGGGAAAAAGAGATAGAAGGCCTTTACGGCGACCTCAAGTACACTCTCATGAGGGAGATGGTCGTAAGGGACAAGGTAAGGGTCGACGGCAGGGGTCCCAGGGACATAAGGAACATAACCAGCGAAGTGGGCCTCCTCCCGAGGACCCACGGCTCGGCCCTCTTTACCAGGGGCGAGACGCAGGCCATGGTCGTGACCACCCTTGGCACCTCCGAAGATGAGCAGAAGATAGACGCACTTTCCGGCTGGGAGTACAAGACCTTCATGCTCCACTACAACTTCCCTCCGTTCAGCGTCGGAGAAGTCAAGATACTGCGCGGCCCCGGAAGGCGCGAGATAGGTCACGGAGCTCTCGCTGAGAGGGCCGTTTCAAAGGTCCTCCCGAAGGAAGACTTCCCCTACACCATAAGGGTAGTCTCCGACATACTCGAATCAAACGGCTCCTCGTCGATGGCCACCGTCTGCGGCGCGTCTCTGTCGCTCATGGACGCCGGCGTGCCCACGAAGGGCCACGTCGCGGGCATCGCGATGGGCCTCATTAAAGAAGGCGACGACGTAGTCATTCTCTCCGACATACTCGGCGACGAGGACCACCTCGGAGACATGGACTTCAAGGTCGCCGGGACCGCCGAAGGCGTCACAGCCCTCCAGATGGACATAAAGATAGGCGGCGTGACGGCCGAGCTCCTTAAAGACGCCCTTTACCAGGCGAAAGAGGGCAGGCTCCACATACTCGGCAAGATGAACGAGGCCATCACCACCCACAGGGGCGAGCTCTCGAGCTACGCGCCGAGGATAACGACCATCTACGTCAGGGTGGAGAAGATAAAGGACGTCATCGGGCCCGGCGGCAAGAACATCAAGGGCATCATCCTCGCCACCGGCTGCAAGATAGACATCGACGACACCGGCAAGGTGAACATCGCCTCAACCGACGCAGAAGCCGCCCAGAGGGCCATTGACATGGTCAGGGGGCTTACGGCCGAGGCCGAGATAGGCAAGCTCTACCATGGCAAAGTGAAGAAGATAATGGACTTCGGCGCGTTCGTCGAAATATTCCCCGGCACCGAGGGGCTCGTCCATATCTCCCAACTCGCCCATGAGCGCGTGAAGAACGTTAGGGACATCCTCAAGGAAGGCGACGAGGTCCTTGTGAAGGTCCTTGAAGTAGACAAGGACGGCAAGATAAGGCTTTCAAGGAAAGAGGCTCTCGATCAGCCCCAATAGGGGTTGATCGGGGCCCCTTCCCTGAGGGGCCCCTCCACAAATCTCCCGTTACCCCAGGACAAACAGAATGCCTCCTGTCCAGAAGACCGTCCTATCAAACGGAATCAGTGTCATTACGGAACAGATGCCTGGCGTCGAGTCATGCACGCTTGGTATCTGGGTCAACGCGGGCTCAAGGAACGAGTCCCGCTCCATCAACGGCGTCTCCCACTTCATAGAGCACCTTCTCTTCAAAGGCACTAAAAAAAGGACGGCCCTTGACATCTCCCGCGAGATTGAGTCCGTTGGCGGCGTACTCAACGCCTTCACGGGCAGGGAGTACACCTGCTTTTTCGCGAAGATATTGAATAAAGACCTGCCCAGGGCGGCCGATCTCCTCTCCGACATCTTCATGAACTCGAAGTTTGATTCAAAGGAGATGGAAAAGGAAAAGCTCGTTGTCCTGCAGGAGATAAAGATGGTCGAGGACACCCCCGACGACCTCATCCACGACCTGTACGCGGAACGGTTCTGGCATGGAAACCCGCTCGGCTGGTCGATACTCGGGCCTGCCGATACCATCAAGTCCATGACGAGGGAGAAGGTCCTCGCTTACTTCAAGGAAAAGTATGCTCCCCACAGCGTCTTCATAACGGCCGCTGGCGGCTTGAGCCACCAGAAGGTATTAAAGCTCCTGAAGCCCATCTTCGGCCAGATGAAAAGCAAAGGCGCCCCTGAGGCGCAGCTTACGCCATTATCCGAGCCAGGAGTTAAGCTCGTAAAAAAAGAGCTCGAACAGGTCCACATGTGCCTTGGCGTCCCTTTGCCGCCGCAGTCGCACCCGGACAGGTACAAGGTTTACCTCATCAACACCATTTTAGGCTCCGGCATGAGCTCGCGTCTTTTCCAGGAGGTGAGGGAGAAAAGGGGGCTGGCCTACTCGGTCTACACCTACCTGAACCTCTGCAAGGACGCAGGCACCCTTGTGGCTTACGCGGGCTGCAATGACGCGAAGTTCGGCGAAGTCTCCGGCCTCATCATGAAGGAGTTCGAGAGGCTCGGGAAAGACGTGACCGAAGCCGAGCTGCGGGCCGCGAAGGAGCAGTTGAAGGGCGGTATGCTGTTGGGGCTCGAGACGAGCGAGAACAGGATGATGAAGCTCGCCAGGGACCAGATATACTTCGGCAAGCCAATCACGGTGAGGGAGATAGTCAAGGACATCGACAAAGTGACGTTGAAGGACCTGAGGAAGGCCGCCACCGAGTTCCTCTCTCCAGAGAGGCTTACTGCCGTAGCGATGGGCAAGGTAAGCCCCAGGAAGCTGCCCTCCGGCCTCAGGAAACTGGCCTGAGGGGTTGAATCCGGCAGGCTATTTGTGTTATTAATTGAAGGGTTGCAGATTCTCATCTGTTAAGGGGATTATGAGGATACTCGTAATTGAGGACGAAAAGAAAGTCTCTGCCTTCATAAAGCGCGGTCTTGAGCAGGAGAGCTACGCTGTGGACGTCGTCGAGGACGGCGTCGAGGGGCAGCACTATGCCGAGCTTAACGACTACGACGCCATAATCCTCGACATAATGCTCCCCAAGAAGAGCGGCCTTGACGTTTTGAAAGATATGAAGGTCGCCGGGGTGAAGGCGCCTGTGCTTCTCCTGACCGCGCGCGACTCAGTCGAGGACAGGGTCAAGGGCTTGAACGTCGGCGCTGACGACTACTTGACCAAGCCTTTCGCTTTTGAAGAACTATTGGCTCGCCTTCGCGTGCTCATGAGGAGGGGCGGCTACGGCGCGCCAGTGCTGAAGTTCGCCGATCTCTCGCTCGACCCGGCCACCCGCAGGGCCAAGCGCGGGCCCATGGAAGTCGAGCTTACCGTAAAAGAATACGCCCTTCTCGAATACCTGCTCCGCAACCCCAACAGGGTTTTGACGAGAACGCTTATCGCCGAGCACGTCTGGGACCAGTCCTTTGACAGCGAGACGAACGTCGTCGACGTCTACATAAACCACCTCCGCACGAAAATAGACAAGGACTTCGACAAGAAGCTCATCCACACCGTAAGAGGCGTGGGCTACGTCCTCAAGGACGAGTAGTTTTATTCACTATGATGGTGGGCCGATTTATATGGGTAGGTCAATGTGGCCAATGTGACCAAGGATAGTTATGGAATATTTTGTGCCAAATAGTTTTATTGAGACTCTTGCTGGTCTAATCATATGTTTAGCATTGGTACTAGGTTTTGTCTCACTTATACCTGTTTTACGGTCACATGCTATTAGGCTTCTTGCTCTTTTTGTTGTTGCTGCGTTATCATTATTTTCGAATCATTGGTCAACTTATTTTGCAGGAATATTTATTATTGCTACTGCTGTAACAGAACTAGAGTTTCTTCAAAATCTTGCGGCGATTATTAGAGGCAATAAAGACTATTTTGATTATAAAAAAGAAACTCTATCGATTGAACAACAACAGAAAAAAATAGAAAAAGAGCAGGAGCTAATAAGTCAACAAGGCATTGAAGGAGTGGATGAAGCAGCAGCAGGGCCTCCAACAATAAAATCTTATAGAGCCACAATATCAGCAGTGCACCCGAACATAGATAAACTAATGACTGTTGAGGAAAAAGCTCTTGATAAAATGGAAGAGTATTATAAGGCAAAGATTGAGCGTGGAGTAAGAATTAGTAGAAAAGGAAAACATATTGAACTAGATGGTATAATTCCAAGCGTTGTAGATGATATGGTTTCTGAAAAAATAATTGAGGTAAAATATCTGAGAAGCCCAAATAACTTCGCAACAATTAGGAATATCTTCCCTAAAATGGAAGATCTGGCTCGCGCATATAGTGAAATTACAAATAAAATAGCCAAAATACATATTGTATTAGTCGTTGAAGGGGAAGAAGAGTTGAATGAAAAACAATTATCGATTCTAAAGCAGCTTATTGATTTAAGTAATGTTGCAATGGGTTATTCAGTTTTCACGACAAAGCAACTTGGAATTCAATGAAATAACATAACAATGCGTGACCTACCCTCCTTAAATCAGCCCAATAGCTTCGATACCTTTTGCCGAAGCTTCGTAGATACCGTTTTGTCCGTCAAGCTCTTTCTAATGCAATTTGAGGGTTGAAGGGTTTTCCGGTTTTGAGCACGCCATAGATTATGTGAACGAGTTTTCTCATTGCCGCACAGACTATGACCTTGCCGTTTTTGCCGTTCTCCTTGAGGTGATGCTGGAATTGTGCAACGACCGGATTGAATCTCATAGCAACCATCGCGGGCATGTAAAAGCATTTTCTGAGTCTCGCATTACCAGTTTTGCACAAACGCGGCTTGCCTTTTACCGAGGTGCCTGAGATTTTGTCCTTAGGCGCAAGTCCCATGAAGGCGACCACCTCCCGGACGCTCTCGAACTTCTTGAAGTCGAGCTCGGCGAGGATAACGGAGATTGTAGAATCGCTTATGCCGGGTATTGTGATGAGAAGATCCCTTTTGTTTGTTCCTCAGGTCCGGATCGTCATCGATCTCCGAGCGCATCTGTTTTTTGAGCTTCTCTATCTCAAAATCGAGGTAGAGAAGATGCTGCTTGATGGAAGGCTCGACAAGGGAATGCGCAACTCCCAGACGGTTTAACTCCTGCGTGCGCATGGCAACCAGGGCATCGAGCCGCCTTGCGATGGCCTGCATGCGCCTCACGGCTGGCGCGGGCGGGCTCCACGGCTCGGGATTCATGGCGAGACAGAAGCGGGCTATTATGCCAGCATCGACCATGTCGTTTTTCGTGCGAATCAGCTCGCTCTGCGCAAAGCCTTTTATGCGGGCCGGGTTCACGATGCTGACTGTGTGTCCGGCATCGTGCAGATATAGGGCGAGCTCGTCGCCGTAGTTGCCTGTGGCCTCCATGCAGGCGTGCACAGGCCCGGCGTTATGCTTCTTGAGCCACTGCGAGAGGATAAGAAAGCCTTCTTTGCTGTTGCTGACTGATTTGGATTTGG
>CAJPGC010000025.1 GCA_905339405.1 uncultured bacterium
GAGATGGTAATGCCCGGCGACAACGTTAACATAGAAGTCGAGCTCATAAACCCGATAGCCATGGAAGAGGGCTTGAGGTTCGCCATCCGCGAGGGCGGCAGGACCGTTGGCGCGGGCGTTGTGACCAAGATAATAGCGTAAGAAAGAGCGGGCCCTGAAGGTCCCGCGGAGGATGAGATGAGAGACATAATCACCCTGGCGTGCACAGAGTGCAAGCGCAGGAACTATTCGACCACCAAGAACAAGAAGACTACACCCGACAGGCTGGAACTCAAGAAGTACTGCAAGTTCTGCCAGAAGCACACGCCTCACAGGGAGACCAAGTAAGCGTAAAGCGCGCCCGGCCCAAAGGCCGGGCTTGCTTCGTTTGTCTCCGGCAATTCTAGCGACAGGGCAGTAGCTCCAACGGTAGAGCGGCGGTCTCCAAAACCGCATGTTGGGGGTTCGAATCCCTCCTGCCCTGCCATTTTTTTTACCGTGCCTGAGGGCCGGGAAAGAGGTTGAACGGCATGGAGAAGATAGACAGGGCAAAGGAATTCTTCGGAGAGGCCAAGCAGGAGCTCAAGAAGGTCACCTGGCCCACAAAGCAGCAGACCACCACTTCGACCTGGGTAGTGCTGGCGGTCACTTTCGTGCTCGCCATATTCCTGGGCCTGGTCGACCTGCTTTTTTCGAAAATGATCGGCTTAATACTGAAATGAGGCGGGTATAGTAATGGGGAAAAAATGGTATGTCGTGCATACCTACTCGGGTTATGAGAACAAGGTAAAGTCGGCGCTCGAGGAGAAGATAAAGCAGACCGGCAAGGAAGGCCTCTTCGGCGAGGTCCTCGTCCCCTCCGAGAAGGTAGTGGACATGGTCAAGGGAGTGAAGAGGACTACTTCCCGCAAGTTCTTCCCCGGCTATATCCTCATAAATATGGAATTGAACGACGAGACCTGGCACCTCGTGAAGGGCGTGCCCAAGGTCACGGGCTTCGTCGGCGGGCAGGAGACGCCCCCGACCATCTCCGAGGAAGAGGTCTTCAAGATAACCCGTCAGATGGAAGAAGGGGCCGTGAAGCCCAAGCCCAAGGTCAGCTTCGAGAGGGGCGAGAACGTCAGGGTCATAGACGGGCCTTTCACCAACTTCGCCGGAGTCGTCGAGGAAGTAAAGCCGGAAAAGGGCAAGCTCCGCGTCCTTGTGAGCATCTTCGGCAGGGCTACTCCCGTTGAGCTCGATTTCGTACAGGTAGAGAAGTCCTAACAGGTTTCAAACACACCGGCGCAAGCAGGTGAATACAAGACCGGAGGCCTGCGGGAGCCGGTCTTATAAAGAAAGCTTCAACCACACCGGCCTGAAAGAGCGGTGAATACGTGACCGGAGGCCTCAAAAGCCGTTCGCACGGTCCGCAATTCGAGAGGATGTATGGCAAAAAAGGTAACAGGACAGATCAAGCTGCAGATACCTGCCGGAAAGGCGAACCCTTCACCCCCGGTCGGCCCGGCGCTCGGCCAGCACGGCGTGAACATCATGGAGTTCTGCAAGACGTTCAACGCCAGGACCCAGGCCCAGGAAGGGATGATAACCCCGGTCGTAATCACCGTCTATTCGGACAGGTCTTTCTCTTTCATAACCAAGACCCCTCCAGCCTCCGTGCTTCTCCTGAAGGCCGCCGGACTCGAGAAGGGCTCGAAGGAGCCCAACAAGACGAAGGTAGGCAAGGTAACGAAGAAGCAGGTAGAGGACATAGCGAAACTCAAGTTGCCTGACCTTACTGCCGGAAGCCTCGACGCCGCGATAAAGACCGTCGAAGGCACCGCCAGGAGCATGGGCATCACGGTGGAGGGCTGAGGACAATGGGAAAGAAATACGACGCCGCTAAGGCCAAGATAGATTCCGCGAAGACTTACGAGCTTAACGAGGGCTTCAACCTCGTCCCCGAGACCAAGTGCGCCAAGTTCGACGAGACCGTCGAAGTTTCCGGCAGGCTCGGAGTTGACCCCAAGCACCCTGAGCAGATGGTCAGGGGCACGGTCGTCCTCCCGCACGGTATCGGCAAGACCGTGCGCGTGCTCGTTTTCGTCAAGGGCGAAAAAGAGATGGAAGCGAAGGACGCCGGGGCCGATTTCATCGGCGCCGAGGACATGATAGAGAAGGTATCGAAGGGCTGGCTGGACTTCGACGCGATAGTTGCCACCCCGGACATGATGGGCGCGGTCGGAAAGCTCGGTAAGGTCCTGGGCCCCAGGGGTCTGATGCCGAACCCCAAGCTCGGCACCGTGACCTTCGACGTGAAGAAGGCGGTTTCCGACCTCAAGGCCGGTAAGGTCGAGTTCAGGGTTGACAAGCAGGGCAACATCCACGTCCCGGTGGGCAAGGCTTCATTCGGCGGCGAGAAGCTCAGGGAGAACTTCATGACCCTCATGGACGCCATCGTGAAGGCGAAGCCGGCTTCCAGCAAGGGCACTTACGTGAGGAGCCTTTTCGTGTCTACCACGATGGGCCCTTCCATAAGGCTCGACGCGGTCGAAATCAGGAACATGTTCAAGTAAACCCTTTCCGCCTGGGCGGCCTCAGTGCCGCTCAGGCAAATGGTTTTTTCTAACAGACGGTCAAAGACAGTAGGGGCGCGAGCTTAATAATCCTACCGAGGCCAGAGAAGGCGATTCGGGAGTCCGGGGTAAGCCGGCTCCGCGGTGCGGGGAGTGGTATTCCTTCGCGCCGGTCAACTTATTTCAGCCTTGGCAACTCTCTGTCTTTTGATTGATATAAAAAAAGACAGAAAGGAGGAAAACGTTTTGGAAAAATCGACAAAGGCCAGTCTTATTGAAGAAGTCCAGGACAAGTTCAAGAGGGCCAACGCGACATTTATCGCCGAGTACCAGGGCATAAAGGCGCAGGACATGAACGAGTTCAGGGCGAGCCTCAGGAAGTCCTCGATGGACTTCAAGGTCGTGCGCAACACGCTCGCAAGGCGCGCTGTGCAGGGCACCCCGGTCGAGTCGCTCGCGGCTGAACTGAAGGGCCCCACGGCAATCGCCTTCAGCTACAGCGACGCGGCGCAGGCCGCTAAGACCCTCGTCCAGTTCGCGAAGGACCAGCCGAAGCTCAAGCTCAAGGTCGGCACCCTTGGCAACAAGGTCATCACCGTTCAGGAGATAAAGGGCCTTGCGGAGCTCCCGTCGAAGGACGTGCTGCTCGCCAAGATGCTCGGCTCGATGAAGGCGCCGATGACGGGCATCGTCGGAGTACTCGCCGGCGTTCCCAGGAAGTTCCTGTTCGCGCTCAACGCGATAAAGGACCAGAAGGCAGCTTCTGCCGGCGCGTAAACGCCGGGCTTTAACGTACAAACATTAATTGCTAAAATACAAAATTCGGAGGACTACGATGGCAGACATAAAGAAGGAAGACGTAATAAAGTATATAGAGAGCATGAGCGTTCTTGAGCTCGCCGATCTCGTAAAGGAGCTTGAGGAGAAGTTCGGCGTATCCGCCGCCGCTCCCGTGGCCGTGGCCGCCGCCCCCGCTGGCGGAGCCGCTCCCGCCGCAGCCGAGCAGACCGAGTTCAACGTGGTCCTGAAGGACGCGGGCGCCGAGAAGATAAAGGTCATCAAGGAAGTCCGCGCCATCACCGGCCTGGGCCTGAAGGAAGCGAAGGACCTGGTCGAGGGCGCGCCCAAGACCCTGAAGGAAGGCGTGTCCAAGGACGAGGCCGAGAAGATAAAGAAGCAGGTCGAGAGCGCCGGCGCCAAGGTCGACATCCAGTAATAGACGCCTCAAGAAAACCGAATATAGCCTCAAGGGCGCTTAACCGCGCCGCAATTACGGGTTGAACCGTAAAATGGTTGTGAACTGCCCGCCGGGAGAGTCCGGCGGGCAGATTCCACTGTAGGATTTCAAAAAGGAGTTTACGAAAATATGGCTTCCTCTAATCATATAAACGCACAAGCCTTGAGGAAGGATTACTCCCGCATAGGTAAAGTTGTCAGCATGCCGAACCTCATAGAGGTTCAGAAGAATTCCTTCGTACAGTTCCTCCAGACGGACGCGAAGGCCGAGGCCAGGAGTGACGTGGGCTTGCAGGCCGTTTTCAAGAGCGCTTTCCCAATAAAAGATTTCAGCGGCAACGCCTCACTGGAGTATGTGAGGTACTCGCTCCTCGAGCCAAAATATACCGTCGAGGAGTGCCATCAGAAGGGCATGACTTTCGCCGCCCCCATCAAGCTCCTGGTGCGCCTCATAATGTGGGACAAGGACCTCGACACCGGGGCCCAGTCCATAAGGGACATCAAGGAGCAGGAGGTATATTTCGGCGAAATACCCCTGATGACCGAGAACGGCAGCTTTATTATTAACGGGACCGAAAGGGTCATCGTCAGCCAGCTGCACAGGTCGCCCGGCGTCTTCTTCGAGTTCGAGAAGCCCAAGGGCTTCACCGGCAAGGTCCTGTACACCGCGAGGGTCATCCCCTACCACGGCAGCTGGCTCGACTTCGAGTTCGACCAGAAGGACTGGCTCTACGTGCGCATAGACAAAAGGCGCAAGATGCCCGTGACCATCCTCCTGAAGGCCCTCGGCTATTCGGTCGAGGAGATGCTCAATTATTTCTACCCCAGCGAGGAGATAGTCCTCGAGAACAAGAAAATACTTAAAAGCGTCGAGCCCGATTTCCTCGTGGGCCAGAAGGTCAGCCGCGACATCAAGGACCCGAACACCGGCGAGGTCATAGTAAAGAAGGACAGGAAGTTCACCAGGCTCGTGCTGAAGAAGCTCGTGGCCGCTGGCGTGAAGTACATCCCGGTCGAGGTCGAGGACATCGTCGGCAGGATAGCCTCCACCGACATAGTCGACCCCAAGACCGGCGAAGTCGTGCTCGAGTGCAACCAGGTGCTCTCGCGCGACAAGCTCGACGAGATATCCAGGAGGGAGATTAACTCCTTCAAGCTCCTCCTCATCGAGGCGATGGGCAACTTCTTCAGGGAGACCCTCCTCAACGACAAGATAGAGAACGGCGACAGCAGGACCATCAACGAGTTCAGGAAGGAGAACCCGGACGACCCGATCTCCAACATGACCCTGAACGCCAGGATAGAGATATACAAGAGGCTCAAGCCAGGCGACCTCCCGACGGTCGACACGGCCAACGCCTTTTTCCAGGACCTTTTCTTCAACGCGGAAAGATACGACCTCTCGAAGGTCGGCCGCCTGAAGCTCAACAGGAAGCTCGGCTTCGACACCTCCCTTGACGTCACCACGCTCCGCAAGGAAGACATACTCGAAGTCGTCCGCTACCTCATACTCCTGCGCAACGGCCAGGGCACGGTAGACGACATCGATCACCTCGGCAACAGGAGGGTGCGCTCCGTCGGCGAGCTCCTGGAGAACCAGTACAGGATAGGCCTGCTGCGCATGGAAAGGGCGGTCAAGGAGAGGATGAGCCTCGGCGAGCTTGAAACGCTCATGCCGCACGACCTCATAAACCCCAAGCCGGTTTCGGCCGTCATAAAAGAGTTTTTCGGTTCTTCGCAGCTTTCGCAGTTCATGGACCAGACCAACCCCTTGTCCGAGGTCACCCACAAGAGGAGGCTTTCGGCCCTCGGGCCCGGAGGCTTGACCAGGGAGAGGGCGGGCTTCGAGGTCAGGGACGTCCACGCGACTCACTACGGCCGCATATGCCCGATCGAAACCCCTGAGGGACCGAACATCGGTCTCATCGTCTCTCTTTCGACTTACGCGAGGGTCAACGACTTCGGCTTCATCGAGACCCCCTACAGGGAAGTGCGCGAAGGCAGGGTCACTGCAAGGATAAACTACCTTTCGGCCCTCGACGAGGAAGACCACGTCATAGCGCAGGCGAACGCGCAGCTCGACAAGGACGGCAGGTTCACCAGCGAGTTCGTCTCAGCGAGGAAGGGCGGCGAGTTCATCATGGCGCGTCCCGAGGACATAACCCTCATGGACGTCTCCCCGAACCAGCTCGTCTCGGTTGCCGCGGCCCTCATCCCGTTCCTTGAGAACGACGACGCGAACAGGGCGCTCATGGGCTCGAACATGCAGAGGCAGGCAGTCCCTCTCATCCAGACCGAGAGCCCGCTCGTAGGCACCGGCATGGAGTCGGTCGTGGCCATGGACTCGGGCGTCACGATACTCGCCAAGGCCCCCGGCGTCGTAGAGGGGGTTGACGCAACGAGGATAGTCGTAAGGAACAACGCCGGCGGCGTTGACATCTATAACCTCACGAAGTTCAGGAGGTCGAACCAGAACACGTGCCTGAACCAGAAGCCCATTGTCGTAAGGGGCGACGTGCTGGAAGCGGGGCAGGTCATAGCCGACGGCCCTTCGACCGACATGGGCGAGCTCGCGCTCGGCAAGAACGTGCTGGTGGCCTTCATGCCCTGGGGCGGATACAACTTCGAAGACTCCATACTCCTTTCCGAGAGGCTTCTGAAGGACGACGTCTTCACCTCTGTCCACATCGAAGAGTTCGAAGTCGTCGCCCGCGACATAAAGCTCGGCAAGGAAGAGATAACCCGCGACATCCCGAACGTCGGCGAGGACGCCCTGCGTAACCTCGACGACAGCGGCATCATCAGGATAGGCGCTGAAGTGGCCCCCGGCGACATACTCGTGGGCAAGGTCACGCCGAAGGGAGAGACGCAGCTTTCTCCCGAAGAGAAGCTCCTGAGGGCGATATTCGGCGAGAAGGCCGAAGACGTAAAGGACACGTCGCTTCGCGTCCCGCCCGGCATCGAGGGCGTCGTCATCGACGCGAAGGTCTTCTCCAGGAAGGGCGCCGAGAAGGACGAGCGCAGCAAGTCCATCGAGGACAAGGAAGTCGCAAGGCTCATAAAGGACCGCGAGGACGAGATTGGCATCGTGAAGGAGTCGACCTACTCAAGGGTCAGGAAGCTCCTCCTCAACAAGAAGTCCCAGGTCCGCATAGCGGACAAGAAGGGCAACACCATCTTGAGCAAGGGCAAGCCCATCACCGAGGAAGTGCTGGAAGCCATCCCGCAGTCCAAGTGGAGCGAGATAGTCCCCGCGGACGAGAAGGCCGAGACAGAGGTGAACGAGGCCCTTTCTTCCTTGAACGAGCAGGTGGACCTCATCAAGACCGTCTTCGACGAGAGGATAAACAGGCTCAAGAGGGGTGACGAGCTCCCGCCCGGCGTCATAAAGATGGTCAAGGTCTACATCGCCATGAAGAGGAAGATATCCGTCGGCGACAAGATGGCCGGACGCCACGGAAACAAGGGCGTCATCTCGAGGATACTGCCGGAAGAGGATATGCCGTACCTCGCGGACGGCACGCCGGTGGACATAGTCCTGAACCCCCTGGGCGTTCCTTCCCGTATGAACATAGGCCAGATACTTGAGACCCATCTCGGATGGGCCGCCAGGAACCTCGGCGCTTCTGTGAGGACCCTCATCGAGAAGAACACCAGCCCCAATTCGTACAGGGAAAAGATAAAGAAGATATACGCGAACAACGAGTTCAGCAGGTTCTTGAACGGCCTGTCGGACGAGGAAGTCATTGACGTGGCGAAGAGGTTGAAGGGCGGCGTGCGCATCGCAAGCCCGGTCTTCGACGGAGCCACCGAAGGCGACGTCAAGGACGCCCTCGACCTGGCCACCATGCCGAAGAACGGCAAAATGGTCCTGTACGACGGCAAGAACGGCGAGCCCTTCGACCAGGAAGTCACCGTCGGAGTCATGTACATGATGAAACTCCATCACCTGGTCGACGACAAGATACACGCAAGGTCCACAGGCCCGTACTCGCTGGTAACGCAGCAGCCGCTGGGCGGTAAGGCGCAGTTCGGAGGCCAGAGGCTCGGAGAGATGGAAGTCTGGGCGATGGAAGCCTATGGCGCCGCGCACAGCCTCCAGGAGTTCCTGACCGTGAAATCCGACGACGTGCCCGGAAGGACCAGGATGTACGAGTCGATAGTGACCGGTAACTACACCCTTGAACCCACGCTGCCTGAGTCGTTCAGCGTTCTGATAAAAGAGCTCCAGAGCCTGGGGCTCGACGTAAACCTGATGGAAGAAGAGAAGGAATAGCAAGGTCTTTATAGGCGGCCCTATCGCGGGCCGCATAAACCTGCTTAAGAAGGAGGTTGCCCCTTGGAAAGCCTGGTGGCACTTTTTGAGAAACATAAAAGACCTATGGATTTTAACGCCATAAGGATATCTGTCGCTTCGCCTGAGAGGATCAGGGAGTGGTCCCACGGCGAGGTGAAGAAGCCTGAAACCATAAACTACAGGACGTTCAAGCCTGAAAGAGACGGCCTGTTCTGCGCCAAGATATTCGGCCCCGTAAAAGACTTCGAGTGCAACTGCGGCAAGTACAAGAGGATGAAGCACCGCGGCGTCGTCTGCGAGAAGTGCGGAGTTGAGGTAATACCCTCGAACGTAAGGCGTGAGAGGCTCGGCCACATCGAGCTGGCCACCCCCGTGGCCCATATCTGGTTTCTCCGCAGCCTTCCCTCCAGGATAGGCGCGATGATGGACATGACCCTCAAGGAACTTGAAAGGGTCCTGTACTACGAGAACTACATAGTCCTGGACCCCAAGGAGTCCGACCTCAAGGAAGGCGAGCTCCTGAACGAGGAGAAATACCAGAAGGCCGTCGAGAAATGGGGATGGGACGGCTTTACCGTGGGCATGGGCGCGGAAGCCATACGCGAGATGCTCCGCAGGATCGACCTCGAGAAGGTCTCCGGCGTTCTTCGCGCGGAGATGAAGAAGACCGCGTCGGATGCCAAGAAGAAGAGGATAGCCAAGAGGCTCAAGGTAGTGGAGGCGTTCCTCCATTCCGGCAACAAGCCCGAGTGGATGATACTCGAAGTGATACCGGTGCTGCCCCCTGATCTGCGCCCGCTCGTGCCTCTTGACGGCGGCAGGTTCGCAACCAGCGACCTCAACGACCTGTACAGGCGCGTCATCAACAGGAACAACAGATTGAAGCGCCTCATGGAGCTCAACGCCCCTGACATCATCATCAGGAACGAGAAGAGGATGCTCCAGGAAGCCGTCGACGCTCTGTTCGACAACGGCAGAAGGGGCCGCATAATAACCGGCCAGAACAAGAGGCCGCTTAAATCCCTTTCCGACATGATAAAAGGCAAGGGCGGCCGCTTCAGGCAGAACCTCCTCGGTAAGAGGGTCGACTACTCCGGCCGTTCGGTCATCGTCATAGGCCCGGACCTGCGCCTTCACCAGTGCGGTCTGCCCAAGAAGATGGCCCTCGAGCTCTTCAAGCCCTTCATATACCAGAAGCTCGAGGAGCACGGCTACGCCACTACCATCAAGAGCGCCAAGAAGATGCTCGAGAAGGAAAGGCCCGAAGTCTGGGACGTCCTCGACGAGGTCATAAGGGAACACCCGGTAATGCTCAACAGGGCGCCGACCCTCCACAGGCTCGGCATCCAGGCCTTCGAGCCCATACTCATCGAGGGCAAGGCCATACAGCTCCACCCGCTCGTGTGTACGGCGTTTAACGCCGACTTCGACGGAGACCAGATGGCCGTGCACGTGCCGCTTTCCATCGAGGCGCAGGTCGAAGCCAGGGTCCTCATGATGTCAACGAACAACATCCTGTCGCCGGCGCACGGAAAGCCCATCATCGTGCCGACGCAGGACATCGTGCTCGGGCTTTACTACCTGACGAGACCCCGTCCCGGCGTCAAGGGCGAGGGCAAGATGTTCGGCTCCACCGACGAGGTGAGGGCAGCGTACGACGCCAGCGTCGTGCATCTGCAGGCCGCCATAAAGGTCAAGATGGACGGCAAGCTCGTGGACACGACCGTCGGAAGGATAATCGTCAGGGAGATACTGCCGCCTTCCATCAGGTTCGAAGAGATAAACAAGGTAATGGACAAGAAGCGCCTCGCGGACCTCATCGACATATGTTACAGGCGCTCGGGCCCCAAGGAGACCGTAATCCTCGCCGACAGGTTGAAGGACCTCGGCTACCAGTACGCGACAAAGGCCGGCATCTCCATCTGCATCGACGACATGAAGATACCGTCCCGCAAGGGCAACCTCCTTGATTCGGCCTACGAAGAGGTCAAGGAGATACAGAAGCAGTACAACGAGGGTCTCATAACCGACGGCGAGCGCTACAACAAGGTCATAGACATCTGGGCGCAGGCCACCGAAGAGATAGCCGAGGAGATGCTCCGCGAGCTTTCGACCGATGCCATCAAGGACGAGGACGGCACTGAGAGAAGGGCACCTTCCTTCAACCCCATATTCATCATGGCCGACTCAGGCGCGAGGGGTTCGGCGCAGCAGATAAGGCAGCTGGCCGGCATGAGGGGACTCATGGCCAAGCCTTCGGGCGAGATCATCGAGACCCCCATCACGGCGAACTTCAGGGAGGGCCTCACAGTTCTCCAGTACTTCATATCGACTCACGGAGCCAGGAAGGGTCTGGCGGATACCGCCTTGAAGACCGCGAACTCCGGATACCTTACCAGGAGGCTCGTCGACGTAGCACAGGACGCCATCATAGCCGAAGAGGACTGCGGCACGCTCGACGGCATCTACATGAGCTCGCTCGTCGAAGGCGGCGAGATAATCGAGCCCATCGGTGAGAGGATCCTCGGAAGGGTCGCCCTCGAGGAAGTGCTCGAGCCGTTCAGCAAGGAAGTCCTCGTGCACGCGAACGAGGAGATAGACGAAGCGAAGGTCGACAAGATAGAGGAAGCCGGGGTGGACAGGGTAAAGATAAGGTCAGTTCTGACCTGCCGGTCTACCAGGGGCATATGCATCAAGTGTTACGGAAGGGACCTCACCCGCGGCAGGATGGTCGAGATGGGCGAGGCCGTCGGAGTCATCGCGGCCCAGTCGATCGGCGAGCCTGGCACGCAGCTTACCATGAGGACCTTCCATATTGGCGGAACCGCTTCCAGGCGCGCCGAGCAGACGACGCTGGAAGCCAGGCACGAAGGGTTCGTCAAGTACCACAACCTGAACGTCTCCATGAACTCCAGGGGCGAGTCCATCGTCATGAACAGGAACGGAGACATCTCCATCCAGGACGAGCAGGGCAGGGACCGCGAGAAGGACGGAGTCATCTACGGAGCCAGGCTCCGCGTGCCGGAGGGGCAGAAGGTCGCCCCGGGCACCATCATAGCCGATTGGGACCCGTACACCATCCCCATCATCACCGAGGTCAGCGGTATCATCAGGTTCGGCGATATCGAGGACGGCAAGACGATGAGGGAGCAGGTCGACGAAGTCACCGGCCTTTCCAGCAAGGTCATCGTGACCTATAAGGAAGCCGACCTTCGCCCCAGGGTCTCCATCAAGGACGAGTCCGGACGCACCCAGAAGATAGCTAACTCGAACATCGAGGCCCGCTACCTCCTGCCGGTAGGCGCCATCCTCACCATTGGCGAGGGCGACGCGGTAAAAGCCGGAGACATAGTCGCGAAGATACCGAGAGAGACGACCAAGACCAAGGACATCACCGGCGGTCTTCCGAGGGTCGCCGAGCTCTTCGAGGCCAGAAAGCCCAAGGAGACGGCCGTCATCAGCGAAATCGACGGCTCCGTATCCTTCGGCAAGGACACGAAGGGCAAGAGGAAGGTCATCGTCACGCCTGAGAACGGCGAGCCGAAGGAGTACCTCATACCCAAGGGCAAGCACATAAGCGTGAGGGAAGGCGACCGCGTACGCGCCGGAGAGCCCCTGATGGACGGCAGCGCGAACCCGCACGACATCCTGCGCGTCCTCGGCGTAAAGGAGCTCGCGAAGTACCTCGTGGACGAGGTCCAGGAGGTCTACAGGCTCCAGGGCGTCAAGATAAACGACAAGCACATCGAGACCATCGTCAGGCAGATGCTGAGGAGAGTCAAGATTAAGGACCCGGGTGATACCAACCTCCTCATAGGCGAGCAGGTCGAGCGCTACATCTTCGACGAGGAGAACGACAGGGTAATACAGAAGGGCAAGAAGCCGGCCGTGGCCGAGCCTCTTCTCCAGGGCATCACCAAGGCTTCGCTGTCGACGGAGTCCTTCATATCGGCGGCCTCTTTCCAGGAGACCACGAAGGTCCTGACGGGCGCAGCGGTAGAGGGCAAGATAGATTACCTCCGCGGCCTCAAGGAGAACGTCATAATGGGCCGTCTCATACCGGCGGGCTCGGGCTTCAGGCAGTACACGAAGTTCGTCGCCGGGTCCGAGACTTCTCTGGCGGAGCAGGCCGGGGCCGAAAAAGAAGACGGGGTGCAGGAGACCGCTTAAAAAAAAGCGGTCTTACCCCAATTCTGGCCTTGATTCCGGCATTGAAAAGGGGTAATATACCTTTCTTCTGTTTTTTTGGAAAAAAAGGTATGAGCATCGTCTTTTCAAGGTATTTAGTCCTTGACAAGGTATCTTAAAGCTGGTAGATTGCTTTGATTTACGCCACCAGGTAAACGAATTTTGGAAAGGTAACGTTTTATGCCTACGATTAATCAGCTCGTTCGCAAGGGCAGGCAGAAGCCCAATGTGAAGACGGCGTCTCCGGCCCTGGAGTGCTGCCCCCAGAAAAGGGGAGTTTGCGTCAGGGTCTACACCACCACGCCTAAGAAGCCGAACTCCGCGCTCCGCAAGGTCGCCAGGGTGAGGCTGACGAACAGCATGGAAGTCACCTCCTATATACCGGGAGTCGGCCACAACCTGCAGGAGCATTCGGTTGTGCTCATCAGGGGCGGCAGGGTAAAGGACCTTCCGGGAGTCAGGTACCACATCGTCAGGGGAACCCTTGACGCGATGGGCGTGGCTGACAGGAAGCAGGCCCGCTCGAAATACGGGGCCAAGAGGCCCAAGTAATATCGCTGAGTTGTATTTAAGGAGGAAGTTCAATGCCTCGTAAGGGGAATGTACCGAAAAGAGATGTGCTGCCGGATCCGAAGTTCGGCGATAAAGTTCTGATGAAGCTTATCAACAAGCTTACCGAGGACGGCAAGAAGAGCAAGGCCGAAGGCATCCTATACGGCGCTTTCGGGCTTGTCGAGGAAAAGACCAAGACCGAAGCCATTAAGGTCTTCAAGAAGGCGCTCGAGAACGTGAAGCCCATTCTGGAAGTCAAGTCCAGAAGGGTCGGCGGCGCGACCTATCAGGTCCCGGTCGAAGTAAGGCCCGAGAGGAAGATGTCCCTGGCGCTCAGGTGGCTCGTGAACTACTCCAGGGCCCGCGGCGAAAAGTCCATGATGGAGAGGCTCGCCGGAGAGATAATCGACGCCTCGAACAACAAGGGCGGTTCCGTTAAGAAGAGGGAAGACGTACACAAGATGGCTGAGGCCAACAAGGCTTTCGCACATTACCGCTGGTAACCCGGCTCGTGCTCCGCGGCCTGGACCGCGGCGCATGGAAGCGTTACACCCCTTTTTGAGTTAAACCAAGCAAGCTTACAAAAACAGATGGTGTCGGAGCAGGTCCCGCTCTTGAGGGTCCTTCTCCATTAACGGGAACGTGAAGTTCCCATCGAGGAGTTGTCGCTTTGGCAAGGCAGATACCTTTAGACAGACAGAGAAATATCGGGATCATGGCCCACATCGACGCGGGCAAGACCACGACCACCGAGAGGATCCTCTACTACACCGGCGTAACCTACAAGATCGGTGAAGTCCATGAGGGTACCGCCACGATGGACTGGATGGAGCAGGAGAAGGAGAGGGGCATTACCATCACCTCCGCCGCAACGACCTGTTCCTGGAGAGATACCCGCATCAATATAATTGACACCCCTGGCCACGTCGACTTCACCATCGAAGTCGAGAGGTCGCTGCGCGTCCTCGACGGAGCGGTTGCAGTGTTCTGCTCTGTCGGCGGCGTCGAGCCCCAGTCCGAGACGGTCTGGAGACAGGCGAACAAGTACCACGTGCCCAGGATAGCCTTCATAAACAAGATGGACCGCATCGGTTCCGACTTCTTCAGGGTCGTCGGCATGATAGTGGACAGGCTCAAGGCCCGTCCCGTTGTTCTGCAGCTCCCCATCGGCAAGGAAGACACCTTCAAGGGCGTCATCGACCTCGTCATCAACAAGGGCATTGTGTGGGACGAAGAGACCCTGGGCGCCAAGTACAGGCTCATCGACATCCCTGCCGAGCTGGCCGACCAGGCCGCCGAGTACAGGGAGAAGCTCATCGAGGCCGCCGCTGACTTCGACGAGTCGATAATGGAAAAGTACCTCGCCGGCGAGGAAGTTGCCGCCGAAGCGATAAAGGCCGCCATAAGGAAGGGCACCATTGCTATGGAGCTTACCCCGGTCATCTGCGGGTCGTCCTTCAAGAACAAGGGCGTACAGCTCCTCCTCGACACCGTCGTCGACTACCTGCCTTCCCCCATCGACATCCCTGACGTAAAGGGCATCGACCCGGAGACCGAGCAGGAAGACACCAGGCCTACCGAAGACAGCGCGCCCCTTTCGGCGCTCGCTTTCAAGATAATGACCGACCCTTTCGTGGGTCAGCTGACCTTCTTCAGGGTCTATTCGGGCTGCATGACCGCCGGTTCCTACGTCCTGAACTCCAAGAAGGACTCGAAGGAGAGGATCGGCAGGATCGTCAAGATGCACGCCAACAAGCGTGAAGAAGTCAAGGAAGTTTACGCAGGCGACATAGCCGCCGCCGTGGGCCTCAAGAACACGACCACCGGAGACACCATCTGCGATGTGGAAAAGCCCATCGTGCTCGAAGCGATGGAATTCCCCGAGCCGGTCATATCTATCGCAATCGAGCCCAAGACCAAGTCCGACCAGGAAAAGCTCGGCATCGCCCTGCAGAAGCTCGCGGTCGAGGACCCCTCTTTCCGCGTCAAGACCGACGAGGAGACTGGCCAGACCATCATCGCCGGAATGGGCGAGCTCCATCTGGAGATCATAGTCGACAGGATGCTCAGGGAGTTCAAGGTCGAGGCGTCGGTCGGCAAGCCCCAGGTCGCCTACAGAGAGACCATCACCAGGAAGGCTAGGACCGAGGGCAAGTACATCAGGCAGACCGGCGGACGCGGCCAGTACGGCCACGTCGTCATAGAGATAGAGCCCGGCGAAAAAGGCAAGAACTTCGAATTTATAAACAAGACAGTCGGCGGGTCCATCCCGAAAGAATATATCAACCCGACTGAGAACGGCATGAGGGAAGCGTCCGAGTCCGGCCCGATGGCTGGTTTCCCGGTCGTCGACGTGAAGGTAACGCTCCTGGACGGTTCGTACCATGACGTCGACTCCTCCGAGATGGCCTTCAAGATCGCCGGTTCCATGGCTTTCAAGGAAGCCGTCAGGTCAGCCGGCCCGATCCTTCTTGAGCCCATCATGTCGGTAGAGGTAGTCGTGCCCGAGCAGTTCATGGGCGACGTCATCGGCGACCTCAACTCCAGAAGGGGCAAGATACAGGGCATGGAATCAAGGGGCGGCTTCCAGGTCGTCGCAGCCCACGTCCCGCTCGCGAACATGTTCGGGTATTCGACCGACCTGAGGAGCAAGACGCAGGGCAGGGCCACTTACACGATGCAGTTCTCGCATTACGAGCAGGTGCCCAACTCGGTCACAGAAGTTTTGACCGCGAAGGTCCAGGGCAAATAAAAATTTTTAAAAGGGAATCCGGAGGACAAAATGAGCAAGGCTAAATTCGAGAGGGGAAAAGCGCATCTGAACGTCGGCACCATAGGGCACGTCGACCACGGCAAGACATCGCTGACGGCGGCGATAACGAAGGTGTTGAGCTCGAAGGGATACGCTGAT
>CAJPGC010000026.1 GCA_905339405.1 uncultured bacterium
TCGCGTGCGCCCCTTCGCACTCAAGCGGAATATATGACGATGAATTGAAAAGCTCGAAGCGCTCCCTTCTCGCGTTAAGGGCCATGTACGTCAAAAAAAGCTTCACGCGGCCGTCCTCCGGGCTTCCAAGCAGTTCGCCGATCAGCCCCTCAATATCGTTTTTCCCCTTCTTCGAGATATCTTCCAGCATCGCTCTTCTGTTATTGAAGTCAACGGGACGTCTGTTGTCCGGGTCTACCATGTTGAGGTCCCAGAGCTCGGTGCCCTGGTAGAAGTCCGGCACCCCGGGGCAGGTTATCTTGAGGAGCGTCTGGGAAAGGGAGTTCATCATCCCGTACCAGGCGGTCTTCCTGTGGAACGGCACGAAGGAATCGAGAAAGGGGTTTTCCACGGCGTCATCAAGGCAGCCGTCGATGAACTTCAGGAAAGCCTCCTCGTATTCCCTGTCGGGCCGGAGCCACGCCGTGTGTATCTTGGCTTCCCGCACCGCCTTTATCATGTGCTGGCGCATCCGCTCCCTGAACGCCTGAAGCTCCCCGCTTGAAAAAGGGTACGAGCCCAGCAGTGCCTGGTAAAAGTAGTATTCGTCGTTCCTGTCAGGAGCTTCCCCGGCCTTTGCCCTCCGGCCCTTCCTGTTCAGGGCGTTCCATTTTTTGATGTGGCGCTCCCATTCAGAGGGCATCTCGGAGATGACGTTTATCCTTGCCCTCGCGTCCTCGCCCCTTTTTGTGTCGTGGGTGGCGGTCGCGCTCATCGACGCGGGCCTCATGGCCGCCGCGGTCCTCATCCTTGAATGGAATGACTCGAGCGGCGTGCCGAACCTCGCGGGGGAGCCCCCGACTTCGTTCAGGGAGATGAGCCTGTTGTAGACGTAAAAAAGGGTGTCCTCGACCCCCTTTGCCATGAGCGGGCCGGTGAACTGCTGGAAGCGCATCACGAACCTCAGCCACTCGCCCTTTTCCTCCTCTGACTGGTACTCCCTGTAGTTGAGCGTCAATACCTTCTCAAGGAAAGTGAGCTCGTTCAGGAGCGCCGGGTTTTTCCCGATCGCTTTGTAGACCGCCTCTTTTATATATCTGAGGCCGGTTGCCGAATCGGCCCTGATGTATGTCCTGTAGACAGTGAACTCGGCCATGACCTCGATGATGGCTTTTTTAAGCCCCTGGAGGGTTATGTCGCTGCCGTACCTGTCGCTGCTTAGCGTTAACTTAAGGAGCTGGGCGAGGTTGGTGACGTCGCTCATCATGTCCATCTCTGTTATGAGCTTTTTCTTCTCGTAGAAAAGGGCGGAGCAGGGGCTCTTGAGCCCGGTGAAAGAGGCGTATATGCGGCTGAAGCGGGCCTCGTTCGCTTCGTCGCAGAAAAGGCCGTTCACGTCTGCGAGAAAATCGTAGCCTGTCGTCCCCTCAAGCGGCCAGTCGAGCGGCAGCTCTTCATCGACGCCGAGTATCTTCTCGGCCACAGTGTAGATCCCTCCAGTGCGCTCTCGCAGGCGCATCAGATACTCCAGCGGGTCGAGGAGCCCGTCTATGTGGTCTATTCTCAACCCCGTGATGCCGTCCCCGATGAGGTTGAAGACGAGAGAGTGGGTCTTGGCGAAGACGTGCTCGTCCTCCGCGCGGAGCGTCACGAGCTCGTTTATGTTGAAAAAGCGCCTGTAGTTTATCTCCTCCGCTGCTACCTTCCAGAACGAGAGCTTGTAGACCTGCTCCGAGAGGAGCCTGTCGAGGAGGTTGAAGCTCTCGGGGTCTCCGGGCACTCCGTTGAACAGGGCGACGCTCTCGTCGACGTGCTTTCTTATCGAGGCGTTCCTGGCGTAAAGTTCTCTGAGCATCCTCTTGACGAAGTTCACCTGGTCGTCGAGCTCCTCGTGCTCTCCGGCCGGGAGGTTCTTGAGGACGTAGAGTATGCCGAGGAGCTTTATGAAGTCCGGGTCCTCCCTGCCGAGCTCGAAGGTGAGCTTCCTCAACCCGTATGTGAGGAAGTAGTGGTAGGAATCTATGCGGAGCGGAAACGAGGTATTGAAGTAGTTGACCGAAAGCCCGGAGTCAGAGTAGGCGAGTTTTATCTCTCCGGCCTCCAAAGCCTCGCCGTATATCCTGCCGAGGAACGGGGCCAGCACCCGCTCCCGTATGCCTTCGTAGGGGTGGTCCCACTCTATGTCGAAAAAGCTCACGTACCTTGAGCTCCTCCCCTTTTCCATGACGTCCATGAGCATGGCGTTTGCGCTGCCGTAGTGCATGTGGTTCGGGACTATGTCCTGTATCCAGCCCATGCGCCTTGATTTGAGTTCCTCGAGGGCCCCGGCGAGCTCCTCTATCGTGCCTATCTCCGGGTTAAGGTGGTTGTGGTCGACTATGTCGTAGCCGTGCAGGCTCCCCGAGCGGGCCTTGAAGACCGGGGAGGCGTAGATGTCGGAAATGCCGAGGGCGTCGAGGTAGCCGACAATGGAGACGGCGTCCTTCAGTCGGAAATTTTTGTTGAACTGGAGCCTGTAGGTCGACGAGGGGACGCGCATGTCAGGAGACTCTTACATGGAAGTAGTTGCCGAGGTCTTCGAAGACTGCCGCCCATCCGGCCGCTTTTTCGTCGCCTGTTTTCGCGTTGTCCTTCGCTTCCCGGTAGACGGTCCTGCCCAGGGCGAAGTAGATGTTCTGCGCCTTCCAGAGGTTGAGCTTCACAGGCGTCTCACGCAGGAGCCTTATGATGTCCCTCAGTCTGGTAAGAGGTTCGAGCCTCGAGGGGTCTTTTTCAATCTCCTCCATCCGCCCGTTTATCCACGAGCCAGCGACGAACCCTATCGTCTCCGGGTCGAGCTGGACAGAGAGGTGCTTGGAGACCTTTACGAGCTGCGCCATGTGGCCCATCTCCGGCTCGCCGCCGTTGAAAAGGGCCTTGAGGTCGTGGTTTATGATGAACTCCGCCGACACCCCCAGAGGCTTGGGCAGCGGTATGCCGAGCTTCCCGAGAAAATCCGTGACCCCGTAATTGCTGTCGAAGACGTTCCTGTGGAAAGCCTCGATGTCCTTGTAGGTGAGCTCAAGTATCTGGTTCAATATCCTTCTCTGCTCGTCCTTGAAAAGGTGCCAGAGCGTATAGCTCGCGGTGCCGTAGCGTTTGTCCATCAGCCTGATGACTTCCGGGAAGTCGCCCTTTTCAAAGGCGGCCTTGAGCTCAGAGGACGCGGCGCGGAATTCTTCGTCGTCCTTGAAGTACCTGATGCCGCAGTTCAGGCTCACGTCCCCCATGTGGAGGACCGCCGTGCTGACGAGCGCCTCCTGCCAGGTTATCTTCGAGCTTATGCGGGTCTTTCCGATGGCGAGCTTGCGTTTTCCGGCCTCTATCTTGTCGAAGACCTCGTTTTCGGTCTTGAAGGAATATATCTCGGACTTCCCAACTGCGTCCTCGAACAGGGACGTTATGGCATGGTGCGCGCCCACCCTCAGGAGGTCGACCCTCGCGGGCTTCGCGTACATGTCGTATGCCGCTGCCGCGTTAGCGTGCAGGTTGCTGGGCGCGGCTTTTAGCGCGGCCTCGAAGTCCGCTTCCAGCGATGCCCCCGAAGTCTCTTGAGCGAGCTGTATGGCCCTGGAGGCGTACTGCATTACCTGTACGGTCTCTATCCCGGAGACCTCGTCGAAAAACCAGCCGCAGCTCGTGTACATGAGCTGGGCGTTCCTTTGCATGCCGAGGAGCTTCAAGGCTTGTACCTTCTCGTCCCTTGAGAGCTCTTTGATGGCGTGTTGGCCCAAAAAGCGCTCGACGTTCTCCTGCGACCTGTCGTTGATGACGTCGATATACTCCTCCCTTGCGGCCCAGGGGTCTTTGAGGTATTTGGCCCCTTCCCGCTCGAACAAGGGGGCAAGGGCCTCGCGGAGCTGGTCGAGGGCGGCCCGCAAGGGGCCGCGCCACTTCTGGTTCCAGCCGGGGTAGCCGCCGGTGGAGCATCCGCAGTCGCCCCTCCACCTCTCTACTCCGTGGACGCAGCTCCAGGACGAGTTGTCGTGTATCTCGACGAGGTGGTCAGGCGGGAACTTTTCAAGGTATTCGCCGTAGTTCGTGAGCCTTGCGGACTCTTGAGATTCTATCTGGTGTATGCAGTATGAAAGGGCCATGTCACCGTGCTTGTGGTGGTGGCCGTATGATTCGCCGTCGGTGGCAATGTGCACGAGCGCGCTTGTCCTGTTGTCCTGCGGGAACGCGCCCGCAAGCCTTCTGGCGAAGTTCTCGCCGTTGTCGAGGAGGTGGCCGAAGCCGAGCTCCTGGGAAATCTCCCCGTTGTAGAAAAAGAGCGCTATCGACCTGCCGGAAGGAAGCTGGCAGAGATACGGCATATTGGGGTCGACGGCCTCGCCGGTGAGCTCCTTCCATCGGCCCCCCTTCGTTATCTTCTTGACCCTTTTCGCCTGCCGGGGCGCGAGCACAGTGAACTTTATGCCGAGTTCAGAGAGCACCTCGAGCGTTTCGGTATCTACGGCAGTCTCCGGTAGCCACATGCCTTCAGGCTCCCTTTTGAAGCGGCTCCTGAAATCTTTTATGCCCCAGTACGCCTGCGTGCGCTTGTCCCGGCCGTTCGCCAGCGGCATTATCATGTGGTTGTAGACCTGGGCGAGGGCCGAGCCGTGGCCGGAAAACCTCTCCATGCTGAGCCGGTCCGCCTTCAATATCTGCTCGTATACCTCGGGGTTGTCTGCGCTCATGTTGTAAAGGAGCGTGGGGCCGAAGTTGAAGCTCATCTTCGAGTAGTTGTTTATTATGTCTATTATGTTGAGGTCCGGGCCGAGTATCCTCGCGGCAGTGTTCGGCTCGTAGCATTCGGCCGTTATGCGCTGGTTCCAGTCGTGGTACGGGTAGGCCGAGTCCTGCAGCTCGATTTTTTCGAGCCAGGGGTTCTCCCTCGGCGGCTGGTAGAAGTGCCCGTGTATGCAGATGTATTTTTCCATTCAGTCTTCCTTTATGAAAAGGGCGAAAGAAAGGGGCTTCATGACGGCGACGGCTGGGGCCGTTGACACTCCGGGAAGGTCCGACCCCGGCCCCTCCCAGACCTCTTCGGCCGAATCGAGCGACTTTACCCATTTGCCTTCCGGAAAGGGCATCTTGAGGCGTAATTCGGACCTGTTGAAGTTGAAGGCCGTGAACGTCGAACTGCCGTTGTGCTCTTTCCTGAGAAAAACCGCGGCCTCCTCTTCGAGCCCCCACGCGTGCACGTGCGAGCTCATTGGAGAGAGGGCGGGGACCTCGCGTCTTATCCTGATGAGGGTCCTGTAGAGGTTGAGGAGCGCTCCGTGCGCCCCTTCGGTCCTTCTCTCCCAGGAGAGTATTGAGCTTTCGAAAGTTTCGGCCTCGTCCGGGCTCGGAGGCTCTCCTTGCGCCATGAAACCGCTGAACTCTTTTTTCCTGCCGTCCCTTACGGCGGCTATGAGATCGCCGCCGGAGTGGCTCACGAAATAATGGAACGGCGCTTCTTCGCCGTACTCTTCACCCATGAATATGAGCGGGACGTAAGGGGAAAGGAGGAGGCAGCCCGACGCGAGCTTCAGCCCCTCGAACGGGACAAGGGTTGAGAGCCGCTCGCCGAGAGCGCGGTTTCCCACCTGGTCATGGTTCTGTGAGAATACTATGAACTTGTCCTTCGGGACGAGTATCGACCTGCTGCCGAAGCTCCTTTGCCTGAACCTGGAGTGCTGGCCCGAGTACGCGAACCCTTCGTTCATCGATTTAACGAGCTGCCAGACGGCCCCGAAGTCGGAGTAGTAGCCGTCCCTCTCGCCCGTGAGGAGGGCATGCAGGCTGTGGTGGAAGTCGTCGCACCAGAGGCCGTCAAGGCCGAAGGAGTGCTCGTCGGTAGAAACCGCCCTCGTGTCGTTGAGGTCGTCTTCAGCGAAAAGGTAAAAGGGCCTGCCCTTTTTTATGCCCAACTCCCCGGCCTTCCTCCTCAAGGCCTTGAGGAACGGCATGGCGCTCGTGTCTATCATGGCGTGCACTGCGTCGAGCCTGAGCCCGTCGACGTGATAGCGCTCGAACCAGTGGAGCGCGTTCTCAATGAAGTAGTTCCTCACGTGGTCGCTCTGCGCCCCGTCCAGGTTCATCGCCATGCCCCAGGGCGTCATGTACGAATCGGTCAGGTACGGCCCGAACTCCGGGGCCGGGCTGCCCTCCGGGCCGAAGTGGTTGTAGACGACGTCGAGTATGACCGACATTCCTCTTGAGTGGCATTCGTCGACGAGCCTTTTCAAGGCTTCCGGGCCGCCGTAGGTGTTCTGGACTGCGAACGGGAAGGCACCGTCGTAGCCCCAGTTCCGCGTGCCCGGGAACTGGGCCACGGGCATGAGCTCGACCGCGTTGACGCCGAGGTCGGCAAGGTCGTCGAGTTTTTCTATTATCGAATCGAGGCGGCCTTCAGGCGTGAATACGCCGGTGTGTATCTCGTATATGACCATTGAGGCCGGGTGCAGGTTCTCCCATTCTTCGTCGTTCCAGGTGAACGAGGAGTGGTCGACGACCTCGGACGGGCCGAAGACCCCGAGCGGCTGGAAATGAGAGGCGGGGTCTGGCATCTCGCGGCCGTCGAGCGTGTAAAAATAGCGGGAGCCGGGCCATGCTTCGGCAACGGCGCGCCAGTAGCCGTCGCCTTCAGCCTCCATCGGGGCGCAACTCCAGTGCCCGCCCTCGGGCGAAGAGAGCTTGAGGCCGATCTCCCTTGCCTTCGGGGCCCATACGACGAACTCGCACCTGCCGTCTCCAAGGTAGCTGGGGCCTATGTTCATCCTGGATGTGGTTCCCGGTTTAAGCGGCGCGTTCTGTCTTTACAAGTTTTCTCTTTCAGGGCAAAAGGGGGCACCCCCTTTTGCGAGAGGTCATTACAAGTCTATACCCGGATAATGATAAGTCAAACGCGGAAAGCCTTTATCGCCTGCCGCCCTCGTGACGCCATTCCCAGTCGGTTATCTCTGCCGGGTCGACCCCGTACTGGTCTATGTAGGCCCTGTGGTCGAGGAGCTTCTTCGAGTATTTCATCACGAGCTTTTCCGCGGCCACCGCCTTTGAAGGGCTGTGCATGGCTATCCTTTCCGCGGCCTGCATGACGAGGTGGTACCTGCTCGTCCTGTTCCTGACGTGCATGTCGAACGGGGTCGTGGTCGTCCCCTCTTCCCTGTAGCCGTTTACGGTGAACCTGTCGTTGCCCGGCCTCTCCCAGACGAGCTGCTTTATCGCGGCTGTGTAGCCGTGGAAGTTGAAGAGGACCGGGCAGTCCACCGGGAATATCCTCTGGAACCTCGCCTCGTCGAGCCCGCCCGGGTACTTCTGGGGAATGCCGAGTACGAGGATGTCTATTACGTTCACCACCCGTATCTTCCAGTCGGGGGCCTCTTCCCGGAGTATCTGCGCCGCAGCCATAACCTCCAGCGTCAGGTTGTTGCCGCTGGCGGCCAGGACCAGCTCCGGGTCTTCCCCGTTGTTGGTCGAGGCCCACTGCCAGATTGCTATTCCGGCGCGGCAGTTCTCCATCGCCTCGGCCATTGTGAGCCACTGCACCATGGGCTGCTTGCTCGCTATGACGAGGTTTATGCGGTCGGTCGAGGCGAGGCAGTCGTACATGGTGCAAAGGAGCGTGTTCGCGTCAGGAGGCAGGTATATGCGGTAGATGTACCCCTTTTTCGTGAGCATGTTGTTTATGAAGCCCGGCCCCTGGTGCGAATACCCGTTCTGGTCCTGCCGCCACGCCTCCGAGGTCAGGATGAAGTTCAGGGACGATATGGGTTTGCGCCATTCGACCTCGAGGGCGGACTTCAGGAACTTGGAGTACTGGTTTATCATGCCGTCGACTATTTGGAGGAAGGCCTCGTAGCAGGGGAATATGCCATGCCTTCCGGTAAGTAGATACCCCTGGAGCCAGCCCTGGCAGTTGTGCTCGCTCAAAATTTCCAGCACGCGCCCTTCCGGGCCTATCTTCTCGGAGCCGGGCGGCACCGGCCAGAGGTACTGGCGATTCGTGACCTCCAGGACGGCCCCGAGCTTGTTCGACTCCAGCTCGTCCGGGCAGACTATCCTGAAGTTGGCCTCCGGCGCGTTGCTCTTTACCACTTCTTTTAGGTAATCGCCCAAGACTTCCATCGCGCTCTCTTCGGTCGCCCCCCTTGCCTTGACTTTCACCCAGTGCTCGTCAAGGGGCGGAAGCTTCAAGGCTTTTCTCACGTCTCCCCCGAAGCTGTGGGAGTTCATGGACATTCGTTCAGGGCCCTTCGGGCATTGAGCGAGTATGTCATCTGCTATATGGCCGTCCTTGTCGAAAAGTTCCCAGGGCTTGTATGAGCGGAGCCACTGCTCGACCGCCTTGAGGTGGCCGGGGTTCGTCTTCAAGTCCTTGCCCGGGACCTGGTGGCTCCTGAAAGAGCCTTCGACCATCTTGCCGTCTAGCGTTTTCGGGCCTGTCCATCCTTTCGGCGTCCTGAGGATTATCATCGGCCACTTCGGCCTTTCGGCAGTCTTTCCGCTCTTCCACGCGGCCTGTAGATCCCTTATCTGCTTATAGGCGGCGTCGAGCGTCGCGTCGAATTTGCCGTGCACGTCTTGCCCGGCGTTAACGATAAAGACCGAGTAGCCGAAGCCGGTAAACAGGGCCGTCAGCTCCTCGTCCGACATCGTGCCGTATACGGTGGGAGAGGCAATCTTAAAGCCGTTGAGGTGGAGTATCGGCAGCACCGCGCCGTCTTTTGCCGGGTTCATGAACTTGTTCGAGTGCCACGAGCCGGCCGTCGGTCCCGTCTCGGCCTCGCCGTCGCCTATGATGCAGGCCACGATGAGCTCCGGGTTGTCCAGGGCGGCCCCGTACGAGGTAGAAAGCGCGTACCCGAGCTCTCCGCCTTCGAGTATGACGCCGGGCAGCGCGGGGTTCAGGTGGCTCGGGAACTTGTCGGGCCACGAGAACCATTGGAGGAGTTTCTCGAGACCTTTTCTGTCCCTGGTGAGCTCTCTTTGATATTCGGTCAGCGTACCTTCGATATACATGTTCGAGATGTTGGCGGCTGCCCCGTGGCCGGGCCCCGTAACCAGCAGTACCGATGCGTGTGTCTTCAGTATGAGCCTGTTGAGGTGCAGGTAGGTGAGGTTTATTCCGGGTGCCGTTCCCCAATGGCCCAGAAGCCGTTCCTTTATATGCTCGAGCTTCAAGGGCTCTTCCATCAATGGGTTTGCCTTCAAGTAGATCTGCGCGGCTGAAAGATAGTTCACAGCCCTGAAATACCTTTCGGCGGCTGAGTCCGTCTTCCCGGCTTCTTTTGAGACCTTCCCTATACTCTCTTTAGGCATGGTTTCCCTCCAATAAATCCGTATGAAATAGACTCTATCATAATTTATCGGGATTAAAGGCCGTTCATGAAGCCGTATTTTTTAAAAAAGATATTTAGTTTTTTACATGAAACGCCGATATAAATGTTGCGATACTCTATCTTGAGGGCGGATTTGTAAGGCAGTTGTTTTAAAAAGACTTTTCACCGGGGACAAACAACATGAAAAGTTGGAATATCGGGGACCTCCCCGGGCTCAAGAAGAGCATCGAAGCCATGCAAGGGCTCTTCGGCTCTGAGCTTTCAGGCGGCCTCGAGAACTGCAAATCCATACTTGGCGGGATAAACGACGCCGCCTGCATGCTCAACGCCTCAGGCGCCGTCATCTACCTTAACCCCGCCTTCGAAGAGCTCTTCGGCAAGGAGTCCCGGTTTATTGGCAAGTCCTTTACGCTCCTTTTCGAGGAGAGCGAAGGCCGGAGCGCGGCCGCTCTTTTTTCAAGGGCCGTGAGCGGGGAGAGCCTTGTTGCGGAGCTTGCCCTGAAAAACGCCGCCGGAAGGCGCTCCTTCAGGTGTTTCCCCTTGAAGGACGGGTGCGGGCTCACTCAAGCCGTCTGCCTGATAGGAAAAAGCGGGGCCGCCTCTAAAGAGCTCGACGAGCTCATGGAGGCCAACCGGAGGCTTACCGAAGAGATACGCGAGAGCAGGAACGCCGAGAGCGAAAAGCTCGTCTTCCTCAAGAACTACGACCCTGTAACCGGGCTTTTCAACCGGCAGCATTTCATAGAGCTTCTGGGCAGCCGTCTCGTGGCAGCGGAAAAAGGCGCACTCCTCCTCATCGACATAGATCAGTTCAAGTTCATAAGCGACTCCTACGGACACGGCATGGGAGACGAGTTCTTAAGGCGAGTAGCTCGTCTCCTTCAGTTCAATGTCAGGTACCTTTCGACGAGGGTACTGAAGGACGGAAAGGACGAAGTCCTGCTCTCGAGATTGAGCGGGGACGAGTTCGCGGTCTACCTGCCTTCAGCTGGAATGGTCGAATCCATAGAGGCTGCGGAGCGTTTGAGGAGCGCTATCGAATGCTTCTACCAGTCGGACATGCACTGCCACATGACGGCGAGCATAGGGATCGCGCTTTCCCCTGAACACGGTACGACGGCAGCGGGCCTCCTTACGAAAGCCGACGCGGCCATGTACCGCGCAAAGGAGCAGGGCAGGAACAGGTTCCACCTCTACAGCCCGGAAGAGCGCGAGATAGAGCAGATGCACATGAGGCTGAAATGGAAGGAGAACATCCTTTCGGCCCTCAAGGACGGCCGCTTCAGCCCCTGGTATCAGCCGATAATCGGGCTTTCCGACAACAGGGTCACCCATTACGAGGTGCTCGCCCGCATGACTGACCTTGACGGGTCGATAGTGCTGCCGGGCCATTTCATCGACATAGCCGAGAGGTTCGGTCTCGTCGGGGCGATCTCCAGGGATGTCTTCGTGAAGGCCTTTGCGCTTCAGGAAGAGCTTCAGAAGGCCGGGAGGCCCGTGAGGTTCTGCCTGAACGTCTCGGGCAAGGAGCTCGGCGACAGGGAGTTCCTCTATTTTCTCAGAGGCTGCATGATGGAAAGGGGGCTGGACCCGGGCAATCTCGTATTCGAGATAACCGAGACGGCTTCAATAAGTGACATGGACAAGGCCATGTCGTTCATATCGGCTTTGAAGGAGATGGGCTGCCATGTAGCTCTCGACGACTTCGGCATAGGCTTCACCTCTTTCCTTTACCTCCGCGAGATGCAGGTAGACTACATCAAGATAGCCGGCTCTTTCATAAAGTCCCTCGACAGGAACCTGAACGACCAGCTCTTCGTGAAGGCGATAACAGAGGTCGCAAGGGGCATGGGCATAAAGACCATAGGCGAGTTCGTGGAGACGGGGGAGATATTGTCGTTCCTGAGGAAGTTCGGGGTCGACCACGCGCAGGGCTACCTCATCGGAAGGCCCGCCAGCGCGCTCCTTCCATCTGACGAGGTACCGGCCCTGGCCAACGGCTGACCGGAGTTTTCAGTCCTTGAAAAAAAGAGCGCGCGGCACTAAAATACGCGCTCATGGAACAGCTCCCTTTACAGCTCCCGGCGGATGCCGTAAGCCTCAAGAATTTTTTCGAGGCCGCCATCAAAAAGCCTGTCGAACTTACCCTCACCGCCAACTCCACCAGGATGCTCTCGTTCAGGCCGAAAGGGGGCTGTATCGCCCTGAGGCTGAGCCGTCTATTCCTTTGCGCCCCGGCTGATGTTCTTCACGAGGCCGCCTCTTTCATCTTGAGAAAGGGCGGGCCTACGCCTGTACTTAACAAGTTTTTGAGGAGCGCGGCCCCTGCGCATGGCACTCAAAGAAAAACAAAGACCCGCGTAAAGGGACGCCACCACGACCTCGGGGCAGCTTTCGAAAGGGTAAACAGCGAGTACTTCGGCGGGCTTGTCGAGGCTTCCATTACATGGTCGAGGAGGCAGCCCGGAAGAGTTCGCCGCAGGACCCTGGGGAGCTTCTGCCCGCTCTCGCGCACCGTTAGGATAAACCCGGTGCTCGACAACCCGGGCGTGCCTGCCTTATTCGTCGACTTCATCGTCTACCACGAGATGCTTCATGCCGCCGTCGGCATAAGGGAGAAGGGCGGCAGGAGAGTCGTCCATTCAAGGGAGTTCAGGGAAAGGGAGAGGGCCTTCAAGGGCTTTGAGGCGGCTTCCCGCTGGGAGAGGGCGAACAGGTCGCTTCTGTGATATCACTGTTCTGAGTGACAGGTGCCGAAATGCACGGAAAATGCTAAAGTCGTGAATAAAGATGGTTTGTTGGTTTACTCTTCGCTAACATAACCTACAAGGCTAAGAAAGAAAAATACACGATGAAGAAAACTTTTATTTCGGAAGCCGAAAAACTGAGTCCGTCAGATATTTTGAAAATCATCACTGAATCTTATCGCGTGACCTCGAAATTGAAGATATAGAACTGACATTCGAATCTACTGTAAAGGATTGGCGCGATGCTTGCGATCTGGTTGGGTGGAAGCAGTTGGGCCATGCTTTGAATAAACATTTCTTGGTCAATTTTTCAGACGAACAGTGGCGTGAAACTCTTGAGCCTGCACGCCAAAAGACAATTATGAATGTCTGTGAGCTTTTGTCTACCAGGGCAACCCGAGTAGCCGTAAAGCCGTTCCCAATAGCTGGAGGAAACTGTTTGTCAGCGGGTTCATTTCTTGCTGTTCGTACCGCATTGACGAATGCTGGGTTACCAGTTGCTCAAGTAAAGCCCTCTACCATGCTTGCTCCGTATCTGGGAAAGAATTGGTCTGTATTTTGGTCAGAAATCGACAAGATAGCGCCTGGGATTCTGACAGACTTCAAAATAAAATACCACTTGCACTACTTACCAATCTGTCTTCTTGTGATTGGCATCTTATCTGCCGCACTGAGTCAGTATTTGGATATTAGAATCTTGCTTTTATGGCCGTTAATCTTTATTGGTGCAGTATTATCCGCTATTATTTTACGAGCACTTCTTCCGCCAAAAAAAGTTCAATTTGGGGATATGGAGACATTCGGGGATTTAAGCAGGCTGGTTGAAAAACATCATTTTGAGATTGAAAAAAGCAGCCGTGTAGCAAAGTAAGGTGCGCACCATTAATAATCTGCAAAGGCATAGCGTTACAATCCTAAGCATGAAAAAAACGGGCTCCCTTTCGGGAGCCCGTTTTCTGTTTGAGGGTCAAACGGCTGACTGTCTTTTTGCGCGTATGAACTCGATGACGCCCGGCATAACGGAAAGGGCGATGATGGCGAGGATGACGAGCGTGAAGTTCTGTTTCACGATGGGAAGGCCGCCGAAGAAGTACCCGCCGAGGACAAAGAGGAATATCCACGCGGCCCCGCCTACTATGTTGTAGGTGAGGAACTTGCCGTAGCTCATCGCGCCTATTCCCGCCACGAAAGGCGCGAACGTGCGCACGATGGGTACGAACCTGGCGAAGATTATAGTTTTGGCCCCGTACTTCTCGTAGAACCTGTGCGTCTTGTCCAGGTATTCCTTCCTGAATATCCTGCTGTCTTTTTTCGTGAAGACCTTCGGCCCCATGTAGTGCCCTATGGCGTAGTTGACCGAATCTCCGAGTATCGCGGCTATGGTGAGCCCCACGAGAAGGTACTCGAGCTCGAGCGCGCCGAGCGCCGCGAAGCTGCCGATGGCGAAAAGCAGAGAGTCGCCGGGGAGTATCGGCGTGACCACGAGGCCGGTCTCGCAGAATATTATGAGGAGCAGGATTAGGTAGGTCCAACCTCCGTAGGCCTGTATCACGGCCGAGAGGTGCGTGTCCAGGTGCAGGAATATCTCTATGAAATCCTTCAGAAGCTCCATCCGCTCTCCTTTCGAGGCAAAAGGACAATATAAGATACAAACGGGAGGGTAGTCAACAGGCGCAAGGAGGCCGGGGCAGGCGGATTGGCGCGCGAGGGCTGTTTTTCATCTACTTGCCCGTATTCACGAAGGAAATTGACACGGCTCGAACTGATTATATAATCAGGATATGAACAGCGTATTTGTCCGTTTACCTTTCGGGACGGGTCAACCCTTTACGGGAAAGAAGGTGATCGCATGCTTTCATGGGCAATAACCTTTTTAATCATAGCCATCATAGCCGCGGTCCTCGGTTTCGCTGGAGTCGCAGGGACCGCCGCCTGGATAGCGAAGGTGCTTTTCGTGGTCTTCATCATACTTTTCGTCGTCTCGCTCATCGCCGGGAGGGGCAAGCCGGCGGTGTAAGGCCACAGCCTCGCAAAAGCTCGCATAAAGAGGTTGCACATGATACGTGCGGCCTCTTTTTTTGTGTCTTCAGGGCTGCCCGTGTGTTATATTTTCTTCTAATTCCCTTTGAAAATCCGGCCTCAGAAGACTGAAGACCACAAGACCTTACAATCCGAAAGGTTTTCAGGTTTGAGGGTAGTTGTGTTATGATATAAGAAAACCTCCAAAAGGTGTCTGCCTATGAACACAAGGGATTTCGAGAACGAGATACGGATCCACATAGAGGCAAGGTACCCCATTCTCTGGCTGGTCTCCTTCGAAGAGCGCAGGGTGGAGCGCATAATCGAGAACCTCTCGGATTCCATGAAGCACAACTTCTGGTCCTGGTCGGTCTCGCGCGGCCTGTACGGCGGAGAGAAGAAAAAGCGCGAGCCCATCGGCAGGGAGAAGATACTCTCCATAATAGAGGAGAAGATAACCAAAGGGGAGAGCGTCAACAACCTGTTTTTGTTGAAGGATATCGCCTCCTATTTCAGCTCGCACGAGTTTTTGAGGCGTTTCCGCGACCTTCCCGCGATAATCGAGGAGCGCCATACGGTCAACACGGTCATCATCCTTTCGCCGACGCTCGGCGAGATACCTCCTGAGCTCGAAGAGGACATCGTCGTCCTGGAGCTGTCGCTGCCGGACTACGACGAGATAGCCGAGATGGTCTCCAGGACCTACGGCCACCTCATCCCCTCGAGCTGGCACGCCTCCACCCGCTCGATACTCTATAAGTCCCTCCAGGGCCTCTCGATGGACAATATCAGGAGGGTCGTGAGAAAGGCCATAAGCCTCAACAACGGCTTCCTCAACGAGAACTGCATCTCGTACATACAGGACGAGAAGCAGCAGATAATCAAAAAGCAGAAGATACTCGACTATTATCCCCACAAGGAGATGATAGAGAACATAGGCGGCCTCTCCGAGATAAAGAAGTGGTTTGTCGAGAGGGAGCAGGTCTTCAGGCTCTCGCGCGACAAGATAGACACCCTCGGCCTCGATATCCCCAAGGGCCTCCTCCTCATCGGCGTGCCCGGCTCGGGAAAGAGCCTGTGCTGCAAGGCGCTGGCAGGGATATGGAACCTGCCTCTACTGAGGCTCGACGTGGGACGCCTGTTCGGGTCGACAGTCGGAGAGTCCGAGAAGAACATAAGAAGGTGCATACAGCTTGCCGAAGCCGTGGCGCCGTGTATACTCTGGATTGACGAGATAGACAAGGCGTTCGGCGGGGTCGGCGGCTACCAGGGAGACTCGGGAACGCAGCTCCGCGTATTCGGCACATTCATCACCTGGCTTCAGGAAAAGGAGCACCCGGTCTTCGTCATATCGACGGCGAACGAGCCCAGGAACCTCCCACCCGAGCTCTGGAGGAAAGGCAGGTACGACGAGGTCTTCTTCGTCGACCTCCCCAGCCAGGAGGAAAGGGAAGAGATATACAGGATACACCTTGAAAGAAGGGTGCAGAACCTCGCCAGGCTCAACATAAAAGAGCTCTCAATGAACAGCCAGGGCTTTACCGGAGCCGAGATTGAGCAGGCCGTGAAGGACGCCGTCGTGACGACCTTCAACAACCTCCACGAGGACAACGGCGGCAGGAACATCGAGGACGTCATAGAGGGGCTCCTTTCGCTCGACGTCACGCAGGAAGCTCTCCTGAAGTCTATAAGGAACATAACGCCGCTTTCGGTGCTGAAAAAAGAGGAGATAGAGGAGCTGCGCGCGTGGAGCCACCAGAGGGCGCGCCCGGCCTCCAAGTCCCTTTTCCTCCAGAGGGCCGAGTCTTTGTCCGAGGCCGAGAAGAGGAACATCTCCATACACGAGGCCGGCCACGCGGTGCTGATGAAGTACCACTTCAACAAGACCCCGGCCTTCATAAGCGTGGACAACTACAAGAACTACGCCTCCTTCATACCGGTAGACGAGGCGATAAGGACGACTTACACGAAGCGCGACCTTGAAAAAGAGATTGGCGTCATAATGGGCGGCATGGTCGCCGAGGACGAGATAATCGGCGGCGACTCCAAGACAGTCGGCGCCTCCCACGACCTTATTCAGGCAACGGGCATAGCCAAGAAGATGGTCGTCGAGTACGGCTTCGGCGAGATGATGAAGAACAAGAGCCTCGTCGTCCTGCAGGACTACGCCCTGACTTCAGGCGGCGAAGTCCTCGAGGACATCCAGAAAATACTCGACAACGCGAAGGAGAAGTCCTCGAAGATAATCTCGGACAACAAGGACGTGCTCGAAAGCCTCGTCGGAAGGCTGATGAAGGACGTTCTCATAAACGGCGAGGGCCTGAATACGTTCTTCAGGGAGAACCCCTTAACTTGAGGAGGCGGTCATGTCTTTCTACACGGTCATAAAGACCGAGCTGTCCAGCAGGAAGTACCTCATATGCGCCCTCGAGGAGCTGAAGAAGAGGGGCGAGATAACGAGCTTCGTCGCAAACGAGCGCAAGGACACTGTCGAGATAGACAGGGACGGCGACATAATCAACGTCATAAAGGAGAAGACCGGGAGCTACCAGCTCGGCGGCGACAACAGGGTCGTCGGCAAGTTCTCGAACAGGTTGAAGCAGATATACGCTTACGAGTCCATAAAGGACAACTTGCCGCTGGACTTCGAGATCGCTAGCGAACAGGAGACAGAGGGCGAGATCCAGATTCTTCTGAAGGGGTAGGACTGAAAAACACCAATTTGGTTCAGGCTGCTCAAAAAGGCCCGGATTACAGGAGTCGAGGCGCGGGGAAGCAGTACGCCGCAGTGAACTCGCGCTAAAGACGACAACGAAGACGGAACTTGAGGCAGCCTGTCAGGAGGCTCCGATGGACAGGCAGATAAAGATACGGATTACCCCGGACGGGAAGGTCGAGATAGACTCCAGCGTCTATAAAGACTGCAAGGAGGTCGCCCGCCACCTGACTAAGAACCTCGGCCAGATAGAAAGTTTCTCCGAGAAGGACGAGGTGCTGGGCTCCGAGGTCGCCGTAAAGCTGGAGACAGGCGATTAGCGCCTCTCGGTAAAAGCCTCTCAGTCGGCCCGTGACGCTTTCGCGCGTCCCTGGGTTCGGAGGCCTCCATGATAGATATCAACGTACACGCCGTGATTGGCCGCTCCAGGGTCAACGGCCCGGGGACAAGGCTCGTCATCTTCTTTCAGGGCTGCGCCAGGGCCTGCGAAGGGTGCTTCAACCCTGATACGCACTCCTTCGATGAAAAGGAGCGCATGACACCGGAGGCCCTTTTCGGGAAGTACCTTTCAAAGGGCGTGGAGGGCATAACCGTGAGCGGCGGCGAGCCGTTCATGCAGCCCGCGGGGCTTTTAAGGCTCTTGGAGCTTTCCGCTGCAAGCGGGCTTACGAACCTCGTGTATACCGGATTTACGCTCGAGGAGATATTGAAAGACCAGCCGATGGCCAGGTGCCTCGAATTCATTGACGTGCTCGTGGACGGGCCGTTCGAGCTCAAGATGGCCGAGCCCACGCTCCTTGCCAGGGGTTCGACGAACCAGAGGATACACCTCCTCACGCCGAGGTACTCCCTCGACGACCTCTATATGCCGGGCAAGGCAGAGGTGATAATCGGCCCCGAGGGCGACGTAAGGAAGACAGGCTTCAGCAGCCTGGGCTGATGTTCCGGCACTGAATGACAATAACGGGTTTTCATGCCCGGATGACGGTTTTTGAGATGAGTATAGAGATATGCAGGCTGCATCTTCAGTCCGCAAGGGACACCGAAGACAATAAAGCCATATGGCCGCTCCTCATAAGGGCCGCCAGGGAATTGCCGAAGACGCCTGAGGCGCTCGAGCTCTTCAGGGCCGGTTTCGAGCTACTTGAAAAGATAGAAGACCCGGAAGGCCGCAAGCTCGCCCTCCTCGAGTACACGAAGGAGATACCTTCCGGCCCCGCTTTCGTCCCGCTTTATCTGAAGGCGTCAGAGGCTGCCATCTTCGCGGCCGACTCTCTCGACGAGAGCTACAGGCGCATCGTCGAGCTCACGAGGATAGCCGAGGAGATACCAAAGGGCCCCGAGTTCGTCGAGCTGCGCGTCCTCGCCTGGCGTCTGGCCCTGGGCCTGCCTGACAGGCCGAAGTTCGCTTCTTCTTCCATCGAAAAAATAGCCACGGAGCTTCCTAAGTCGAGCGACATCGGCTTTTTCTCCCGCTACACGCTCATGGGGATCGCGAGGATGGCCCCGAAGGACGGCCCGTTCGCGAAAGTCTACAGGGAAGCCGTAGAGCTCGCCATGCAGGCCGCCGCAACGATAAGCGAGCCGTACTACAGGAGGTACGCCAGCCTCAGCATAAGCGCCGAGCTGCCGAAGACCCCCGAGTTCGCCGACCTTTACCTGAAATCCCTCCAGGACGTCTACAAGTACACCCTCGAGATGAAAGACGTCTTCGCAAGGGAGTTCGGCCTCCTTGAGCTCCTGGGCCGAATCCCGAAGTCCCGCGAGTTCTTCTCCCTCCTCCAGCAGGTCCTCGAAGAGTGTCTGACGTTCTTCACCGTCAGGAAATGGATGGAGGACGTCGAGGTCTTCGACGTCGTCGACTACATACTTTCGGCCGAAGACCACAGCATGACCGACTCGAAGAAGAACAGGTGCCTGCGCGAGAAGTACTCGAAGATACTCGCCTCCGAGGTCGAAAAATTCGGCAATGAGATACACGACACGCGCTTCATCGAGACCCTGAAGCCGTATACGCACGTATGGGTGCAGCCCAAGAACCTGCGCGAGGCGGTCAAGAAGGTCGTCGACAGGCTCGAGGCGCTCAAAGACACGTTCCATGGGGCTGAAGTGCAAAGGCCCGTGTTCGTCTCCGAGTTCCACGCCGACGCCAATGGTAACATGGTCCGCAAAAAAGACCTCCAGCCCTCGGAGTGCATCTCAATAGACCTGGGCGCGACCAATACCGTGGTCATGAGGAAGAAGGGGTCTGAAGCGCCGGACTTTTTGCATCTCGGCGCGATAGCGAGGCAGTACGAGGGCGTCCTCATAATCCCGACGCTCCTCAGCGCCGATACCAACAACATAGGCGCGGAGGCCGGGGACAACCCTGTGTCTAACATAAAGCAGATGCTCCTGGAGGCCAACCCCAAAGGCAGGGAGCACATGGAGAGGTTCATAAGGCTTCTCTTCCAGCACCTCCAGAAAGTCACGGTAACACCCGGCTGGCTCAGGATAAAGCCCAAGAGCTCGGCCGATTATATCTATATAACAGTGCCGGTCGGCTACCAGGACTATACTTCCTCTATCAGGGAGATAACGAACAAGGTGATGAAGGGCAACAGGGTGGAATTGATAGAGGAGCCCCTGGCCGCAGCCGTCGGCTACCAGGTCGTCGACCAGAGGGACAAGGTCATCATGGTCATCGACTTCGGCGGGTCGACCCTCAACACCATGCTGCTGCGCCTAAACCTCAACGAGGTCCATGTAGTGGCCAAGCCCGAGCGGGCGCAGATGCTAGGAGGCCATGACGTGGACGTATGGCTCGCCGAATACCTCGCGGAAAAGGCCGAGACGCACGGGACGGTCCCCTACAGCCTGCTCGTGGCGGCCGAAGAGCTCAAGATAAGGCTCTCCGAAAGGAAGGAGGCCGCCTTTGTCTGGGAGGGCCGCGAGATATGCAGGGTGACGAGGGACGAGTTCGAGCAGGTCCTCGACGGGCACGAGTTCTACAAGACGGTCGACAGGACCATCATAAACGTCCTCAAGAGGGCCGAGAAGGTAGGCCTCAAGAAGGACAGGATAGAAGCCATACTCATGACCGGCGGCTCTTCGCAGATACCGTCGTTCAAGGACAAGGTAGGGCACATATTCCCGGAGCTCAGGGCCAGGAACCAGATATACGACCACAGCCCGCTTACTGCGGTCGGCCTCGGGGCCGCCCTGTACGGCACGAGAGACATAACCGACAGGCACATCGCCGTCGCCTACGCCATGCGGTACGCCCCGTCTGAGCAGGACTCCGCCCATTCGTATTCCATCGTCCTTGAAAAAGGCGAACAGCTTCCGCTGGAGAAGTCTTTCAAGCTTAGGCCCGCAAGGAAGCTCGGCGTCCAGACCGACATCACGATAGAGCTCTTCGAGGTGCCGGAGAACCTCCTGACCCGCAGGTGGGTCTCGGAGGAAGGCATAGAGTTCCTGAAGCAGGAGATGAAAGAGGCGGCGGACCTGAGCTTGAGCGGGTTGAAGCCGGTGACGGTCAAGATGGCGCACGAGGACGACGAGGAAGTGCTCGTCACCTTCTGCGTGGACCAGGCCGGGTCTTTGAGCCTTAAGTACGGCCCCGAGGCCAAAGCGGTTGACACTGGGCTGAGGCTCCAGTAAAGAATTCCATAAAAGCCCTTGATTTTCAAGGGCTTTTTCCTTTTTTTCTAAACCTTCCATTACGCACTGAAAACCTCCGGTGACCCCGGTCACTTCGAAAAAAGCCGCCCTCTTATATAGTGGTCATGTCGAACGGTTCACCCCTTGATAGTCACTTGTATCCGTTTAGCGGAGTCTCTTTATAGCGTTCAATTTATCAGGCAGGAGGGCGTGTATGAGCAGTAGTGCAGTCATTGAAAAAGGTATCGGGTTCGCGCGCGAAGGGGAGTTCGAACAGGCGATAAAGGTCTTCGACCAGGACCTGTGCTTCACGCAGCACCCGACGGCGATGTCGTATTACGCCGTCTGCCTGGCTAACGTCGAGGGGAACTTCGACAAGGCCATTTCGCTTTGCCTGATGGCCGCTGAAAAGGAGTTCTACAACCCTGAAATTTACCTCAACCTCGGCAGGATATTCCTCCTGAACGGCCAGAAGGCCGTAGCCGTGAGGGCGTTCAGGAAGGGGCTCAAGTTCGACAACGGCAACTTCGGCCTCTTGAGCGAGATGAGGAAGCTCGGCGTGAGGAGAAAGCCGGTAATAGGCTTCCTCCAGAGGACGAACCCGGTAAATAAATTCCTCGGGATCATCGCTGACAGGATGGTCGTCTGAGATAGATGGCAACTGAAAAGCCCCGCGTGGAAAGCACGCGGGGCTTTTTTTTATTTCCTCTCAGGGTCAAATACCCCGCTGCTTGCCGCGACTCTTTCTCCCTCCCCTCGATGGGGGAGGGCAGGGGAGAGGGTGAACAAGCTTATCACCCTAGCTTGCTGCGGGGAGGTTCATTTTTTCTTTTCGAAAGGGAGCAGAGAACTATTTAACGCCCGAGGTCTTTAAGTATCCCTTTGACCTGTTCCGCGTTCGGTGAGCCTGGCCCGGCTTCAGCAAGATAATTCCGGAAGTTCCCGGCTGCCTCTTTATTATCGCCTTTTTTCATGTACGCAAACCCCAGGTTGTAATACGCGTCAGCGTCCCCTGGCTGCCTCTTTAGCGCCTCCTTGAACTCCGTTATGCTCTCGTCCACTCTGCCCAGATAATAATAAGCTATCCCGAGGTCATTTCTTGTCTTCGCGTTGTCCTCGTCCATCCTGAGGGCTTCTTTGTACTGAGCTGCGGCATCGTTGTATCTGCCGCCTTCCATGTACGCGTTCGCGAGGTTCTGGCGCGCCAGTGGGAAGTCTTTGTACTCCAGCGCCTTCTTGATAACGGAAACCGCATCGTCGAGACGGCCGAGCGACAGGTAGACCGCCCCTAGGTTGTTCAGGCACTCGGGATATTCCGGTTTGTACCTCAGGGCGGCTTCGAAAGATGAGACGGCTTTTTCGTAGGAGGCCATGTCCTTGTAGACGTTGCCGGTGTTGAAGTGGGCTGGCGCGAAGTCCGGCTGGATCTTCAAGGCCTCGGCGTACTCGGAGAGGGCCTCGTTCAACTTCCCCTGGCTGGCGTAAGCGTTGCCGAGGTTGTAATGCGCGTCAAGGTAGTCCGGCTTATGACGGATTGCCTCTTTATAAGCGGCTACCGCTTCTCCGGTCATGCCTTTTTTCATATAGGCGTTGCCAAGGCCGAAATAGGTCTGCGGGTAAAAGACCGTCTCGAAGTTGAGGGATTCCTTGTACTTGGCGATTGCCTCGTCTGCCCTGCCCTGCTCTACATACGCGTTGGCGAGGTTTATGTAGCCCATCGCCTCGCCCTGGTTCTTGCTCAGCACGTCCTCCCACAGCTCGGCGCTTCCGCTCCATACGTTGTTCCTGAGATGGGCTGCTGTCCCCAATGGAATTACCGTAAGGGCGGTTATGACTAAAATAACGGAGGACGCGGGCGTCCCGCCCCATTTTTTTTCGATGTAACCGGCAGCCGATATCGAAAGGCAGCCGAAGACGAAGGCCGCCCCAACGCTGGGCAGGTAGAGCCTGTGCTCGAAGATAAGGTCTTTTATCGGGACGATGGACGATTCGATGGAGAGCGTTATGAAAAACCAGAGTATTCCGAACGCGGCAAGCGCCTGCAGCCCGCTTTTGGCATATGAGCGGATGAGCAGGTAAACCGAGAAGATGAAGAGCGAGGCCAGGAGGATGAACGACAAGAAGACCTGGGGATCAAAAAACGACTTGAAGAGCGTGTAGCCGTAATCGAGCTGCTGGTCTACTGGCAAAACGATGAGCCTCAGGTAGGTGACGATGACCCTGAACTGGGTAATGAGGTACTCGTACCTTGAGAAGGTGGTCATCTCCTCGACCTGCTGCCTGCTTACCTTTGCCCATGTGCCGGGGACAAGCTCGGGGTTCAGCAGCGTCAGCGGGATTATGAGGAGCGTGGCCATGAAAGGCGCGAGGTACGCGGCCCTTTTCCTGTCGAACCCCCCTCCGAAGAACGTGAAGTCATAAAGGACTATGACGAACGGGAGGGTGAAGCATATCTCCTTGGTCATCTGCCCCATCAGCGCGGCCGCAACCGAAAGGACGTACAAGGCATGGGAGGCGGCCCCTGTGGTCCTGCCGGACTTCCATTTGGCGAAGAGCGTCAGCGAGGCCAGGTAGAAGAAGGCCGCAAAAGAGGTAAATCGCTGGGAGATGTAAGCGACGGCCTCAGTCTGCACCGGGTGGGCGACAAAAAGGAGCGAGACCAGAAGGGCCGCGCTAAGGCGGGTCTTTTGGCTCAAGCCAGGCGCGCGCCCGTTGAAGAATGGGGTATTGAATATGAGCGTTGAGAGGGCGAACACGAGCATGCCGTTTCCGGCGTGTATGAGGAAGTTGACGGCGTGAAAGCCCAGCACTTCCATGCCGCCTGAATAGTAGTTGAGCGCGAAAGTGAGAAAGGTGAAATAGCGAGTCCCGAAAGGCGGCCAGAAGTTCGAAAGGCCGGTGATGTCCCTGTTTCTGATTATGTACAGGTCGTCGTCGAACTGGAAAGGCGAATGGAAGGAATTGGAATAGACGAAAAAGGAGACCGCGGCGATGACCAGCAAATAGATAAAAAGAAGGGTATTGGGTTTTCCGGCTTCCTTTTGCAATTGAATCATCCAGTTTCTAGAAGGCTATAGTAACCTAATAACAAAAAAAACCGGACAAAATCAATATAAATAGTAGGGGTGGGCCGGTTGAAGAACGCTGGTTCAAGAAGGGGGTGGGTCAGGCCCCGCGTACCGCGGGGCCTGAACGAGGGCAGCTTGTGACCGCAGGCGCCGTCTTCAGCTTCCTGCACAATGGGAGGAACGGGTGGATTTACATTCGGCCTGACACTTTACCGCACCTGGTAGACGCGCAACATCACGGGTGCGCTGAGGTGCTGCTGTAAGTTAGGTTCTGAGTCAAAAGGTGAGGAGGTTATCATCAAGAAAGACCTCCTTGAACATAGCCATGTTATATCACCCAATGAATAACAGGGCAGTGACTAATGTCACGACAGCTTGAGTTTTTAACGTCGCGTTAATTTGTCTTGGAGCCGCAAGTTGCCGAATTAATAAGGAAATCTTAAGCCGCTCGAACCTGCCTCAAAAACCAGGGTATCAGGGCCGCCGGTCATGATATGATTTATTCGTGCCTCAGAGGGGTCTGAAAACTGACCCGAGCGCTTCTTTGAAAGGACTTGAATGGCTTACGTAATACCTCAATATCCGGACTTCAATGGCCTCAAGCTCGAAGCCAGGGCGCTCCTTGACGCCAGGTTCAAATACCTAGGTCCGGAGATCTCGGAGTTTACCTTCGCCAACCTCTATCTTTTCAGGAGCGTTCACGGCTACGCAGTCTCTTTTCTGCCAGACGGGAACCCGGTCGTCTCCGGGGCCGACCACGGAGAGAGTTTTTTCATGCTCCCGTTCGGATTGCCATCGGACGCGGTGCTCGCGGACCTTTTTAAAAAGTTCTCCTTCATGAAGTGCGTATCTGGCGGCCATGCCGAAGCGCTCGAAAAAAAAGGTTACGCCGTCACTGAAGACGCCGCCGACTTCGACTACCTTTATTCGCGTGAGGAGCTGTCCTCTCTTGCCGGAAGGAAGTTCCACAGGAAAAAGAACCTCGTCAACTTTTTTACCTGGAGGTACGAACACGGCGAGGAGCCTTTGACGGACGTGAGGATAGGCGACGCCCTCGAGGTATTGGAGTCATGGCGCTCCGGCGCACCCGGCCCCGGAGACTACGAGGCCGCCAAAGAAGGGCTTCTCCGCTGCGACGAGCTTAAGCTCTGCGGCGGCGTGTATTACGTTGAGGGCGCTCCTGCTGCCTACGTGCTCGGGGAAGAGCTCAACCCCGAAACGTTCGTCATACATTTCGAAAAGGGGGTCCCCGGCATAAAGGGGCTTCTCCAGTACGTGACCATGCATTTCTCCTCCCTCCTGCCCGCGCGGTACAGGTACATAAACAGGGAGCAGGACCTGGGCGAAGAGGGGCTCCGGCGCGCGAAAGAGAGCTGGAGGCCGGTCGGCCATGTCAGAAAATACCGTGTAAAAACTTTTTAAAAAGTCAAGGCGTCTTTAGTACTATCCGTCCAGTGAGCCTAATGGCCTATTGACTTGTAGGCCGCCTATCTTATAATAGCCGCCTGTTCCCCCCAAAAACCATTTTACGGAGTTTTACGTTATGCAGCAGACGTTTTACCTTGCCATAGGTATATTCGTGGCGGTGTACGCTCTTCTCATCTGGGACAAGCTAAACAGGGCGGTCGTGGCTCTCCTCGGGGCATCCGCGCTCATCCTGCTCGGCGTCCTTAACCAGGAGGCGGCCGTCCACGGCATCGACTTCAACACGATAGGTCTTCTCATCGGCATGATGGTCATCGTCTTCATATGCCAGGACACCGGTATGTTCCAGTACGTGGCCATAAAGGGCGCGAAGATGTCAAAGGGCGACCCCTGGAAGATACTCATCGCGCTTTCGGTCGTCACGGCCGGCCTTTCGGCCCTTCTCGACAACGTCACGACCGTCCTTCTCACCGTCCCCATAACGCTCCTCATAACACAGGAGCTCGAGGTCAACCCGTACCCGTACTTCCTCTCGCAGATACTGATGTCGAACATAGGCGGAACGGCCACCCTCATCGGCGACCCTCCGAATATCATGATAGGCAGCGCCACCGGCCTAACCTTCATGGACTTCGTCTTCAACGTCGGGCCGGTCATCCCGATAATCTTCATAGCGACACTCATCCCGCTGCGTTTCATCTACGGCAGCTCCTTCAAGGTGTCCGAGGACAAGAAGAAGAGGATAATGGAGTTCAGGGAGTCAGAGGCGCTGACCGACATACCGCTCCTGAAGAAGTGCCTCGTGGTCCTCGCCCTCGTCATCGGCGGCTTCATGATGCAGAGGCAGCTCCATCTCGAGCCCGCCACCATCGCCCTGTTCGGCGCCTCGGTCCTCCTTCTCATCTCGAAGAAGGACCTGCACCATGTAATGGAAAAGGTCGAGTGGACCTCGATATTCTTTTTCATAGGACTGTTCATCGTCGTCCACTCGCTCGTCGAGGTCGGTTTCATCAGGTACCTGGCTGACTTGATGCTCGAAGCCACCGGCGGCGACATGGCCGTCACGGGCTACGCCATACTCTGGGGCTCGGCCATAGCCTCCTCGATAGTCGACAACATACCGTTCGTCGCCACCATGATACCGCTCATAAAGAACATGGCCCCGGCCTTCGGCGGGGACGCCGCAGTCCTTCCGCTCTGGTGGGCGCTCTCGCTTGGCGCGTGCCTCGGGGGCAACGGGACCATAATAGGCGCGTCGGCCAACGTCGTCGTCTCCGGCATAGCCCACAGGAACGGTCATGAGATGAAGTTCTTCAAATATATGCTCATAGCCTATCCGCTGATGCTCCTTTCGATAGCGATTTCCACGGTGTACATGTACTTGAGGTTCCTCGGCTAAAGGCCGGGACTGAAAAGGAGGAATTCAGATGATAGCCGCGAACATAATGACTACACAGGTGCTCACCGTCTCCGCGTCGGGGACCATGTACGACGCGTTCAAGCTCGTTCATGAGAGAAGCGTAAGGCAGATACCGGTACTGGACGAAAACAAGAAAGTGGCGGGGGTCATTACGCCTCGCTCCCTCATGAAGGCGATACTCCCGAATTACATAAGCGAGGGGCTCGTCGAGGACGTGAGATTCGCCCCGGAGCTCCCGGGTTTCGTACAGAACATAGACCAGCTCGCGTTCAAGAGGGTCTCCGACCTCCTCGAGAAGGACTTCGCGGCCGTCTCTCCGGAGACTTCGGTCATGGAAGTGGCCGCCCTCATGGTCAACGCGAAAAAGCACGTGGAGAGCGTGCTTGTCGTTGACGACAGGCATACCCTTCTTGGTATAATCTCTCCATGGGACGTGTTCAAGAGGCTGTGGGACTACTCGGAGAAGAACAGGAAATAGGCGTATACGCCCATGTGCCCTTCTGCAAGAGGAAGTGCCCGTACTGCGATTTCAAATCGATAGAGTCAGCCCGTCCGCCTGAGGACAGGTTCGCTTTCTGTCTCTCCAAAGAGCTCGAAAAACTCACCGGCGAGGAGGGCCTTCATAAGGCCCTCCTCCGCACCATCTACCTGGGGGGCGGCACGCCCTCCATCCTTTCGCCTGAGACCGTCGCGAAAATAATCGGCTCGATAAAATCTTTCTTAAGGCCAGCCGAAGGTCTCGAGGTAACGCTCGAAGCAAATCCGGACACGGTCGGCCTTCAAAAACTTGCCGCCTTCAGGAAAGCCGGGGCAACTAGGCTTTCCATAGGCTTTCAGGCCCTCGACGACAGGCACCTCGTCCTCCTGGGGCGGCCCCACACAGCCGAAGCTGCGCTCGATGCCTTCAGGCTCGCCAGGGAGGCGGGCTTCGATAACGTCGGGGTCGATCTCATGTTCGCCATACCCGGGCAGACTCTGGCCGATTGGGAGGCGACTCTGAAGAGGGTTTCGGTCCTGAGGCCCGAGCACATATCCCTTTACGGCCTTACAATCGAAGAGGGCACGCCCTTTCACGGCCGCTACGGCAAGGGCAGGGAAGGATTGCCTTCCGAGGAGACCGAAGCCCGGATGTACGTCATGGCAAGGGAAGTCCTCACAGGCGCCGGGTACAGCCATTACGAGGTGTCGAACTTCAGCCTGCCCGGCTACCAGAGCGCCCATAACAGCAGGTACTGGAAAGGTGGCGACTACCTGGGTATCGGCCCGAGCGCCCATTCGTACCTGTCGAGGCCCGGCTGGGGAAGGCGCTGGTGGAACATCGCCGGCCCTTACGAGTACATGGAGCGGGTCGAGAAGAGGGAGAGCCCGAAGGAAGCAGGAGAGGCGCTTACTCGGGAAGAGGCGATGGCCGAGGCAATGATGCTGGGGCTGAGGATGGTTGAAGAGGGCGTGAACGGGGCCCTTTTTGCCGAAAGGTTCGGACTTGCGCCGGGGGAAGCCTTCTCTGGATGGGACGAGCTTGCCTCGGAGGGGCTGGTCACCAAACGGGGCCAGGACTTCAAATTGACGGAAAAAGGGCTTCTTTTCCTGAACGAGATACTTCTGCGTCTTTCTCCGAAAGCTTCGTAGGCGCGATTTTTTCTCTTTTCAATCGAAGGGTTCTGTGTTTTTCCGCCCTTGACAACGGTTTGGGCGAATTGTTATTTTAAGTTGGGCCTGGATTCGTATATAATGAGTCATTGGAGTTTTTCAACCTTTTGGGACCCCTATGGAACAGTTCCAGGAACGCACCAGGAAAATACTTAAAGCGCTTGTCCAGGACTACATCAGGACCGCCGAGCCCGTAAGCTCGAAGGCGCTGGCGACCAGCTATGCCCTCGGCGTGAGCCCCGCTACAATAAGGAACGTCATGGCCGAGCTCGAATCCCTCGGCTACCTCGTCCAGCCGCACACTTCCGCGGGCAGGGTGCCTACCGAGAAGAGCTTCAGGTTCTACGTGGATAGCCTCCTGGAGCTCGAGGAGCCCGGCCAGGACGCCAAGGACCTGCTGCGGCGCATATGCGAGCGCTCGGCAGCGGTCGACGAGGTGCTCTCCGATACCGCGAAGGTCCTCTCGGCCATAACCAACTGCGCCGGGGTGCTGTTCATACCTAAAAAGGAAAGCTTTACGATAAAGCACATAAGCCTCTTCCCGATAGACGCGGCGGGCCTCATGGTCCTCCTCGTATCGGACTGCGGCATGGTACATTCAAGGCTCGTGCCCGTACCCGGCATCGAAAAGCTCGAGCTGGAGAAAGTCTCCAACTACCTCAACGCCCTGGGCGCTGGCCTCACCATAGGCGAGCTCAGGGCCAGGATAGTCGAGGAGATGACCAGGGACAAGAACCTCTACGACGAGCTCATGGCCAGGGCCTTGCGGCTCGGGGCCGCCGCGCTGGAGGACAGTGGGACGGGAGCGAGCGACATAGTCGTCGAGGGCAAGGTCAAGGTGCTGGAACAGCCCGAGTTCAGGGACGACTTCGACCGGATGAAGACGCTTTTTTCAGCGTTCGAGGAGAAGAGCCTCCTCGTGAAGATACTCGACAAGAGCCTTGACGACGAGGGCTTGAGGATTTACCTCGGCTCCGAGAACGCGGTAAAGGAATTCAGCGGCCTCAGCTTCGTGACTGCCCCTTACGGCAGGAACGGGGAGGCGCTCGGCACCCTCGGGGTCGTCGGCCCTGTGCGGATGGACTACTCGAAGATAATCCCGCTGGTCGATTATACGTCCGGGCTCTTAAGCCGGGTGTTCTGAATTTTTCAGCTCCACTTTGCGCCGTGGGCTTGATTTTGCGGGCCCACGGCACTAAATTTTAAGGACAAAAAACTTTTTTCGAGGTTTGGGGAATGAGCAAGGACGAGGGGATAGAAAAGGAACAGAGGGTTGAGACGGCGGGGGAAGAAGGGCCGCTGGCCGAGACCCCCGAAGAGGAGATAAAGAGGCTCGCCGGGCAGTATGAGGCCGCCTCAAGGGAAGCGGCCGCGAACTACGACAAGTACCTCCGGTCCGTTGCCGACCTCGACAACTACAGGAAGCGCGCCGAAAAGGAACGTGCCGACGCCATTACCTTCGCGAACGAGAAGCTCATCGAGGAGATCCTCCCCGTGATGGACAACTTCGAGAGGGCCCTTTCCCACGCTAACGGGGAAGAGAACCTCGAGTCCCTGAAGCAGGGCATCGGGCTCATATCCGGCCAGATGTCTGCCCTCCTGAGGAAGTTCGGCATACAGGAGATAAAGGCCGCCGGAGAGAAGTTCGACCCCGCCCTGCACCACGCCATCTCCGAGGAGGAGAACCCGGACGCGGAGCCCGGGACGGTCGTGAGGGAGTTCCAGAAAGGGTACCTCTTGAAAGGAAGGCTCCTGAGGCCCGCGATGGTCGCGGTCTCCAGGAAGCCGGAGGTCCACTGAGAAAAGGGATATGTCAAACCAGCAAAAAGACTATTACAAGGTACTCGGGGTAGGAAGGGACGCGAGCGACGACGAGATAAAGCGCGCGTACCGGAAGCTCGCCCAGGAGCTCCACCCTGACAAGCATTCCGGGGACAAGGACAAAGAGGACAGCTTCAAGCTCATAAACGAGGCTTACGAGGTCCTCAAAGACCCGCAGAAAAAGGCGCACTACGACAGGTTCGGCTTCGCAGGTTCCGGCAGCGGCTTCGGAGGAGGCCCCGGCGGGCCTGAGGCCGGTTTCGGCGCGGATTTCCAGGACATATTCAACGACGTCTTCTCGGACTTTTTCGGCGGAGGCGGCGGAAGAAGGCGGCCCGGTCCTGAAAGGGGAGCGGACTTAAGGTTCGACCTCGAGATAACCTTCGAGGAAGCCGCCTTCGGCACAGAGAAGACAGTAAGGGTGCCAAGGACCGTCGCGTGCAATACCTGCGGAGGCACGGGCGCGAAGCCCGGCACGTCAGCGTCCGCCTGCTCCACCTGTCATGGCGCCGGACAGGTAAGGTTCCAGCAGGGTTTCTTCAGCGTCTCCAGGACCTGCCCGGCGTGCAAAGGCGCGGGCTCGATAATAAAAGACCCGTGCACAGAGTGCAGGGGCGCCGGTAAGACAAGGTCTACTACCCCCCTTACCGTGAAGATACCCGCAGGGGTCGATACCGGCTCCAGGCTCCGGCTATCCGGGGAGGGCGAGTACGGCGACAGGAACGGCCCCTCTGGCGACCTGTACATTTTCATAACCGTTCTTCCCCATTCCATATTCATGCGCGAGGAGAACGACGTCATCTGCGAAGTGCCAATAAGCTTCGCGCAGGCCGCGCTCGGCTCGGAGATAGAAGTGCCCACGATAGAGGGGCCCGCCAAGCTCAAGGTGCCTGCGGGCACGCAGTCCGGGAAGGTCTTCAGGATGCCCTCAAAGGGCATAGCCTCGGTGCACACCGGCAGGCGCGGGGACCAGCAGGTCATAATAAAGGTGGAGACTCCGACCAAGCTCAACAAGAGGCAAAAGGAGCTTCTCCAGGAGTTCGCCGAGATAAGCGGCGAAGAGACGACGCCTTTGAGGAAGAACTTCTTCTCGAAGGTAAAGGAAATGTTCGAATGAAAAAGCTTCTGGCGGCCATCCTGGCCATTCTCTTCTTATCGGTCCAGGCCCATGCCTTCTGGTTCGGCAACACGGAGCTCATAGACATCTTCGGCAGCCTCGACTTGAGCGGCCCCACGGAAACCAACGTAGCCTCTCTGGAGAAATACGTGAGCGCGAACCCCGGCGAAGAAGGGATCGACGAGGCCCTGCTGAGACTCGGGCGCATCTATTCAGACAAGAAAGAATACCAGAAGTCGTCGGCCTCTTACGCCCGCATCCTCGAAGCCTTCCCAGGCTCGAAGTTCAGGGCGGAGGCCTCTTACGAGCTGGCCGCGATAAACTACCGCACTGGAAAACTCAAGGAGGCGCTCTTCCTCGTTGAGCCGCTGGCTTCCGACAGGGAAGCGACTTATGCGCTACGCGCAAGGGCCGGACGCCTCGTCAAGGAGATAGAGTCGGCCTCATACGGAATAACGCCTTCCTCGGACCTTCCGGCTATCGGCGTGCTTTTGCCCCTGAAGGGCGACTACGGCCAGTTCGGCGAAGAGGCGCTCCAGGGAGTACTTCTTGCGGCCGAGGTCTTCGGCTCTTTCGCCCCGAACATGGAAGTGGTCGTAAAGGACACCGGGTCCGACCAGAACTCCGTGGACATGGCCGTGACCGAATTCGCCAATGACGCGAGGGTCGTCGGGGTCGTGGGCCCGCTTCTGTCATCCACTGCCGTGGAAGCTGCAAGGAGCGGCCAGAGGCTCCGCATACCCGTCATAACTCTTTCCCAGAAGGACGGCGTGACGTCAGCAGGCGATTTCGTCTTCAGGAACTCCCTTACACCCGAGGACCAGGCAAGGGCCCTTGCAAGCCACGCCGCAGGGGCAGGCCTCAAGAGGTTCGCCGTGCTCTACCCGCAGACCAACTACGGGGTGGAGCTCGTCAAATATTTCGAGATGGCCGTGAAGGAGCAGGGCGGGTCTGTCGTAAGGCAGGCGGCTTACGCGCCAGGCACCGCGGATTTCAGCGCGGAGGTCAAGAGGGTCTTCGGAGTCAAGGCGACGGAGAAGATTGACGGCAGGAGAAAGGTGCGCGAGTACACGCCGACGGTCAAGGTCGACGCGCTCTTCCTTCCGGACTCCTACGAATCGGTGGCTCTGATAGTGCCTTACCTCGACTACTACAGCGTAAAGGGCGTCCAGCTCATCGGCTCCAACGGATGGAACTCGCCGAAGCTGCCCGAGCTCGGCGGCAAGGCGGTCGAAGGCGCGGTCTTCGTCGACGGCTTTTACGCGAAAAGCCTGAGACCGGGCACGGAGGATTTCACCAGGAGGTTCGTGGAAGCCTACGGAAAAGAGCCGGGGGTCATCTCGGCGCAGGCTTTTGACGCCGCCAGGATGCTGATAGCGGCCGCCAGCGGCCAGGGGGCCGACAGGGAAGCAGTCGCATCGAGGCTCCGGGAACTAAAAGAGTTCAGGGGGGCCACGGGCTCCATAAGCGTCAACGCGAGGCGCGAGGCCCAAAAGGGCCTGTTCTTCCTTACCGTCGAGGGCGGGCGGATAGTAGAGGCCGCGCCTGTAAAATAATTTGCGGGGGTTATTCAAAGCATGGGGCTTACGCACATAGACGAATCCGGCAAGGCGAGGATGGTCGACGTTACCGCTAAAACGGCGACCGAAAGGGAGGCCGTCGCAAAGGGCAGGGTGCTCATGAAAAAAGAGACACTCGAGCTCATCCTCGCAAGCGAGATAAAAAAAGGCGACGTGCTCGGTGTGGCGAGGGTCGCGGGCATAATGGCCGCCAAGAAGACAGCCGAGCTCATACCCCTCTGCCATCCGCTCAACATTACGAGCGTCACCGTGGATTTCGAGACTATCTCCGACCCGCCCTCCATAGAGATAACCGCCACCGCGAAGATAGCCTCGCAGACCGGGGTCGAGATGGAAGCGATGACCGCCGTGTCAGCCGCGGCACTCACTGTTTATGATATGTGCAAGGCCGCTGACAAGGGCATGGTCTTGACCGACATAAGGCTCGTCAGGAAAACAGGCGGCAAAAGCGGGACTTACGTCCGCGAGTAAGCGGAGGGCGCGGCGGCGGCCATTGAAGAAATTCTATTTACAATTTAGTCTTTTTTCGGTTATACTTTAAAATCATGGAAAAGGACAAGCTTGAGCATTTCAGGTCAATTCTGAACGGAAAACTCGAAGAGCTGCTGAGCGGGGCCGACAAGGCGGTCTCCGGGATGAGTGAAAAGGAAGAGAACTTCCCGGACCCAACGGACCGCGCTTCGCTCGAGACGGACAGGAACTTCCTCCTCCGGGTCAAGGACAGGGAGAGGAAGCTCATATCTAAAGTCAAAGAGGCTCTCCAGAGGATCGACGACGGCAGTTACGGGATCTGCGAGCTGTGCGGCGAAGGCATATCCGACAAGAGGCTCGAGGCAAGACCGGTCACGACCTGCTGCATTGAATGCAAAAAGGAAGAAGAAGAGCTCGAAAAGGCGAAAGCCAAGACCCTTTAGAAGCTCTGCCCGGTCCGTTTGTCCCTGGCCTGCCCGTTTAAGCCGCCCCGTTCACCCCTCTTTTTGCCCTCTTTTCGCTACAAGGAGCGTAAATGCCTGAACTTAGAAAAGACCCCATCGTCGGAAGATGGGTAATAATATCCACGGAGAGGGGCAAGCGCCCCTCTGAGTTCGAGTACACCCAGCCGGCGGTCAAGGCCGGGTTCTGCCCCTTTTGCCCTGGCAACGAGGCAAAGACCCCGGGCGAGGTACTGGCCTACAGGAAAAACGGCGGCGGGCCCAACTCCTCGGGCTGGCACGTGAGGGTCGTTCCGAACAAGTACCCGGCGTTGAAGGTCGAGGGCGAACTGAACCGCGAGGGCGACGGCGTCTACGACAAGATGAACGGAGTGGGCGCCCACGAGGTAATAATCGAGTCGCCTCTGCACACCGACACGCTCGCCAGGCTTTCCCACGCGCAGATAGAGGAAGTCCTCTGGGCCTACAGGGACAGGATAATCGACCTGAGGAAAGACCAGCGGCTTCGCTACATACTGATATTCAAGAACCACGGGGAGGCGGCCGGGGCCACCCTCGAGCACAGCCACTCGCAGCTCATAGCCCTTCCGATCATCCCCAAGAGAGTCTCCGAGGAACTCGACGGCGCGCTCGAATATTATAACTTCAAGGAGCGCTGCGTTTTCTGCGACATCATCCGCCAGGAGGTCATGCAGGGCGTACGCGTCGTCTCCGAGAACAGGGACTTCATAGCCATCACGCCGTACGCGCCCAAATCTCCGTTCGAGATATGGATACTTCCGAAGGTCCACGAGTCTAACTTCGAGAACGCGCAGAAGCACCATTACGAGAGCCTTTCCATGATATTCTCCGACGTCCTCAGGAGGATGGACAAGGTCCTGAACTTCCCGCCTTACAACTTCATACTGCACGCCGCTCCCATAAGGGACGGGGCTTCTCAATTCTATCACTGGCATTTCGAGCTCATACCGAAGCTTACGAAGACCGCGGGGTTCGAATGGGGCTCCGGTTTCTACATCAACCCGACCCCCCCTGAAGAGGCGGCGAAGTTCCTGAGGGAAGCCAAGGTCTAGGCAGAGTTGTCTCAAGTTTTGGAAAAGTACGGGCTGTAACGTTCCGGGAAGCTGGAAATCGGGGCGTGGACGCGAAGTACACCTTGAAGACGGGCTTCAAAGCCGCTGAAAGAAGGTTTTTTTCATCGGCTTGCCGGAAGGACTCAACCGGGCTTCGCATCGTTGTACCCCGGGGATGTCGATGGAATATGATATAATAGAGAAGGTAAGCGATCTGGCCGCATCAGACCTGCCGCTCGATTCCAAGCTGGCAGAGGCAGCCGGAATATTGCTTGAGTACTTCCCCTTCGACCAGTGCCTTTTGTACCTCGAAGAGGAAGGGGCCTTGAAGCTCCGGGCGGAGGCGAACGGCAAGGCTTTCGCTGTCAAGGTTTACGCAATGGGCGAGGGTCTTCCCTGGCACGCCTGTGAAACAGGCGCTCCGGTAGAGGCGTTCAAGGCCCCGGAGGCCGCTTCCTGGGAAGGCATAGAGGACAACGGGCTCTTTGGCGCGGGGCACGCGCTCGCGGTGCCGCTCAAGGGAAGCGGCAGAGTCTACGGAGTCATTTACTTCAAGTCGGCAGAAAGAAAGCCCTTGAGCCTCCCCAAGAGGCGGATGTGCCGGATAGCCGCCCTGCAGGTCGTATCTCTTTTAAGGTGCGCACAGCTCTCTAGCGACCACCGCAGGGTCTACGACGAGCTCCTCCAGATGCAGCAGAAGCTCGTGGACTCGGAAAAGCTCCTGGCTTTGGGCGACATGGCGGCCACTCTGGCGCACGAGATAAGAAACCCGCTTTTGAGCATCGGGGCCTACGCCGCAAGGCTCAGGCGGCAGCTCCCCCCGGATTCTCCGGGCCTCAAGTACCTGGAGCAGATGTCCGCCGACATCGGCAGGATAGAGCGGATAATGAACGGCATTATCCGCTTCCTCAAGGACAACGCCGTAGAGCTGAAGACGGAGGACCTCGATTCCATCGCCGACGAGTCGCTCGCGATTTTCAGCGACGAATTTCTGGCCCATAATATCAGGGTCGAACGGCTCGGGGCCGGCCAGAAGCTCCCGGTCCTCGCGGACAGGGAGCAGATGAAGATTGCTTTTGACAATCTGATAGCCAATGCGATACAGTCGATGGAAAATGGCGGAACCCTTTTCGTAAGTACCGCTTTTTTGGGCGGGTTCGCCGTCGCCAGGCTTTCCGACACCGGCGGGGGCATAGACCCGAGATATCTCGGATATATCTTCAACCCGTTTTTTACGACGAAAAAACACGGAACGGGCCTCGGACTTCCCATAGCCAGTTCGATAGTCATGAGGCACAAGGGGCAGCTCGAAGCGGGGAACGAAGGGCCTGGAGCAGTGTTCACGATCAAGATCCCGTACGCCGGAGCCCGTGAGACGGCTTCGATCACTCCGGCCAGTTGAGCCGCACAGCCGTTTACTTTCCACGTACCACGGGGTTATAAATGAAGAAACGGATTCTTGTTGTCGACGATGAAGAGGGCCTCAGGCTCCTTTACAAGGAGGAGCTCGAGGACGAGGGCTGGGAAGTAGAGCTCGCGGCCTCGGGTGAGGAATCGCTCGAGAAGCTCGAGAGGGATTCCATCGACCTCGTTCTCCTGGACATAAAGATGCCGGGCATGGACGGCGTCGAGGTGCTGCGTCGCGTCAAGGAGAAGTGGAAGGAACTCCCGGTCATACTCTGCACGGCGTATCCTCATTACAAGCACGATTTCGGCACATGGGCATCAGACGCGTATATCACGAAGTCCTCCGACCTTACCGAACTCAAGCAGACCGTAAAAGACATCCTCGGTAAAAGGCCATGATACTCGTTACCGGCGGAACAGGTTTCGTCGGTAACGCGGTAGTAAGGGAACTGCTCGACAGCTCCCACAGGGTGCGCGTCCTCGCGAGGCGCCCTGAACGGGCCGCTCTCCAGCCGGGCCCCTCTTTCCAGGCGGCCTCTGGCGACGTCACCGACATCTCTTCGATACTCAAAGCAATAACTCCTGAAATAGAAACGGTCATCCATCTTGTGGGAATCCTCGCCGAGTCAAGGGGCGCGCGCTTCCAGGCGGTCCATGTCGACGCCACGAGGAACGTGGTCGAGGCCTGCAAGGGCATGGGGGTCGGCAGGCTCCTCCACATGAGCGCGCTGGGCGCCAGGGAAGGGGCCGCAAGCGAGTACCACAGGACCAAGTGGGAAGCCGAGGAGATCGTCCGCGCCTCAGGGCTCGGCTACACGATATTCCGGCCATCGGTCATCTTCGGGCCTCGCGACCATTTCACGAACCTCTTCGCCAGGATGATGCGTCTCTCGCCGGTAGTCATGGTGCCGGGCAGCGGACGGGGCCTCATGCAGCCGGTCTACGTTGGGGACGTCGCGAAGGCCTTCGCCCTCTCCCTCAGGAAAAAAGAGACTATTGGCAAGACGCTCGAGCTCGGAGGCCCGGAGAAGCTTACATTCGACGAAGTGATAGAGAGGATAGGCGAGGCTGCGGGGCTGAGGAGAAGAAAGCTCCACGTGCCGATGCCGCTCATGAGGGCCAACGCGCTCCTGGCAGAAAAACTTCTTTCGAAGCCGCCCTTTTCAAGGGACGCGCTTAAGATGCTCGAAGAGGAGAACACGACCGCTCTCAACGCGCTCGTCGAGGTCTTCGGAATGACGCCCAGGGCCCTTTCAGAGGGTATGAGGGAATACCTTGGCGCGGCATAGTACCTTGAAATAGAAGATACGGACGCGACGGGCCGCATCCGTATCTCTTTATCATCTTTTCTCACTCATGTGCGCGGTTGTTCTTTACTCTCCTTCCCTGAACCTTCTCCTGAAGAATACTCCGGCCGCCAGGGTGGAGCCTAAAAGGGCCAGCATCCCCGGCTCGGGCACCTTGTGGAGGCTCACGTTATCGATTCCCCTCAACCCGGTGGTGTTATCTCCGAAAGCTCCGGCGGTGAAGACGACCGCAAGCGAGTCATATTCCTGGCCGAGAGAGAAGTTGGCTGTCGGGAACGCCGTCCAGTCTGCCGCAAGCGGCGGCGTCAGGGCCGATGAGAACAGGACGTCTCCGGGAGGGAAGCCGTCCCCTCCGAACAGGAAAACGCTTATGGGGCCGTCTGAGTCTTCAAGGCCGAGCACGTGGACAGCGCTCTGCGTTATGCCCGTAAACCCGCTCTGGTATATGAAGTCGAAGTCGAGCTGCATATCGGTCCCAGCAGGGAGCTGTCCGGGAGCGAGGTCAATGCCCTGGAAAAGGCGCACCGTATTTTGAAGGTGACGGGCGTAGAAATCTCCGGCTCCCCCCTGGCCGAGACCGTCGTTCACGATATTCCAGTTGGCGGGCTGCGAAAGCCACTGGTTGAACGGGCCTGTTGCCGAGTTGAAGTCGCTCTGTACTGTCGACCCGTCGGCCTGGAAGTCGCCGTTCGTGAGGAGGTTCGGCTGCGCGAGCGCGCCTCCGGCTGCAATGATAGAGATGACGAGAGCTGCGCCTGCTGATTTAAAGAAATTACTCCACCGTCTTTTCATCGGTACACCTCCTTGTTTTTTTTGCGTCAATTTTGGGGATGAGCTTTATATGAGCAAAAGGCGTGCCACTGGTGAGTTTCCGGTTTTTTCAGGGATAAAACGTGAAAAGGGTTTTCTTCAAGGCAGCCGCGCCGTAAAATCGTTTTACTCTTTTTTGCGTGAAGTCTGGTTTGCCGCCGGAACCGCCTTGATTTAAAAGAATAAAATTACATCGGCTGGAGTAAAGGCGTTTTACAGCGTCGAAAGCTCTTTTTCAAAGGGCATTAATCAGTGAAAAAGTCTTGCGGAAGCTGTTTTTTTTTGATAATTATAGTTGTTCCAGTTGATTTCGGGGGGTTAGCTCAGCTGGGAGAGCGGCACGTTCGCAACGTGCAGGCCACCGGTTCGATCCCGGTACCCTCCACCAGAAAAATCACGGGGCTGCATTCGCAGCCCCGTTTTTGTTTTCAGGCTGCCATCCGCTTCGTTCTCTTCGCCGCTCGAAGAAGCGGCGTACAAAGAGTACGCCTTCAACGCTTCGGTTCCATTTCCCTTCTTTTTATTGTAAACTGCCTGTAACTGTTGTCTTTTCCAGTGTCGCAAGGTTTACGATGACCCGGCCCAGCCAATCGAAAATACCTTTTGTTGCCTTCGGCCTGCTCGCGGCCGTCATAACGGCGCTCGTCTATTTGCCCGCGCTCGGCAACGGTTTTGTCGATTGGGACGACCACGTCTACGTCTACGAGAACAAAGGCCTCGCACTGGAGGGTCTCGATTTCCTGAGGTGGGCTTTAACGGCTGTCGTGAGCTCGAATTGGCACCCGCTTACGCTCCTCACCTATGTGGCCGAGTACAGCCTGTGGGGCATGGACCCCTTCGGCTATCATCTTGTCAACGTCGTATTCCACGCCGTCAATACTTTCCTCGTCTTTGTGCTCGGCTCGATGCTCTTCAGGAAAGTACTCTGGGAGGAAGAGCGGACGGCCCGGACAGGGGCCGTCTTCGCAGCTTTCATTGCCGCCATTGTCTTCGGTATCCACCCCCAGCACGTCGAATCTGTCGCCTGGGTCTCCGAGAGAAAAGACGTCTTGAGCGGTTTTTTCTTCCTCTTGAGCCTGATCCTCTATCTGCAGCAGGCCGGTAATAGCGAAAGACGGCTTTTGTATTGGGCCTCGTTCGCCTCTTTTGTGTTCGCTCTTTTAAGCAAGCCCATGGCCATAACCCTTCCAGCAGTCCTCCTGATACTCGATTTCTATCCGTTGAAAAGGCTCAACGGGCCCAAAGACCTCAAAAGCCTTCTTTCTGAGAAGCTCCCATTCCTCGCGCTCATCCCGGCGGCGGCTTTCCTGACTGTCTGGGCGCAGCACGGGGACAAGGCGATGGCCACCATCGAGGCCTCCCCGATTGCCGAGAGGCTCGACGTTGCGACAAGGGGTTTTGTCTTCTATCTTGAAAAGCTCGTCTACCCCGTCGACCTCGCGCCATTTTACGTGAGGCCGCTGGAGGGCGAGTTCTACAACCACGTTTTTTTACTGAGCCTCATCGCCACAGCGTTGATAACGGGCCTTGCTCTCGTTTTCTGGAAAAGACGCTCTCTTGCGGCAGCATGGGCCTATTATGTTGTGACCCTCCTGCCGGTCATCGGGCTCGTCCAGGTGAGCGACATGGCGGCGGCAGACAGGTACAGCTACCTGCCCTCGCTCGGGCCCGTCTTTTTCATCTCGGGCGTCGTGGGTATGCTTGTTTTGCGCCGCCCTGGAAGACTTGTCCCCGTAGCGGTAATATTGCTGCCGCTTCTGGTCTTCTCCGGCCTTCTCACGGTAAGGCAGGTTGCTGTCTGGAAGGATACCGTCTCGCTGTGGACGCAGGAGATAAAGGTCTTCCCGACGGCGCAGGCCTACATGAAACGGGCCAGGGCGTATGAGGCTGAAAAAAAGTTTGCCGAGGCCGCAGCTGATTATACGGTTGTCATAAACAACGACGGTGAGGGGCGCTCGGGACTTTACATGAGACGGGCGCTGGCGTGGAAAAACGCCGGGGCTGGCGAGTCGGCGCTCTCGGACCTTTCCGAGTCGATACGGCTTAGCCCGGGGAACTACCGCGCTTACCTGTTAAGGGGTGAGTTGTTAATGGGCTCTGGAGAGCTGGCAGCAGCTTTGGCTGATTTTGAAAAGGCTTTGGAACTGAGCCCGGAAGACCCGGCGGCCCTTTACTACGCTGGGGCCGCCCATGAAAGGGCAGGGGACAGGGAAAGAGGGCTCGCGTACCTCAGAAAGGCCGCTGACATGGGCGTCAGGGAGGCCGCCGAACGGCTCGAAGGCCGGTAGCCTTTTTAGTCGTTCTCGTTCTTCCTTACCCTGGAGTAGACGTAAAGCCCGCCAACGAGCACCAGCACTATGACCGCGTGTATGCCGAGCTGTATGACCGCGGACTCCCATTCGGCCTCGCCCATCCCGAGCTTCATCTGAGTGAGCAGTATGCCCCTTATGCTGGCGATGACCCCTATGAAGATGAAGGGGTTCAGCGAGAAGGCGTGCTTGTTTATCTGCCGCATCACCTGTCTGAAAAGTTCCATGATGATGAGGACGAACATGAGGTCGCTTATTATGTGCGAGATGGAGTGCTGGGTGTAGTAGATGAAGTCCGTGAGGGCCTCGAGCATGAGGAGGAAGGCAACGCCTATGATGCCGAGGGCGACCCAGATGAGTATTACGTCGTCCACTATGGTGAGGAGCCTGTTGACGTAAGGGATGACTATGCTCTTGCGCTGTTCCCTGCCCTGGTCGGTCCCGGACATCTTGTCCATCGTTCCCTCCGGAAAGCGTTTACTCGTATGGATTCTATTACGCTTCGGCCGCGAAATCAAAGGGTTTGTCCGGAGGGCCGCAAATGAAAGGGGCGCGCCTTATGGCGCGCCCCTGGTCCAGGGAGATGGAGGAGCTTCAGTAGGCTCCGCTACCGGCTGAACCGCCGCCGTCATATCCGACGAAAGGCCTCAGGTAGTTCGTGGTGTGCCCCCAGATCGAGCACCTCTTCGTCCACGCGCTCTCAGGGTGCGTCATCGTGAGGTCGTGGCAGACCTCGGAGAGTTTTTCCGTCTCTCCAGTGAGCTTGAAGGTAGCCGCTCCGAGGTAGTATTCGGCCTCAGGCACGAGCTCCGAGCCCGGATGCTCCTCGACGATGAGCTCGAATTCCCTGATGGCGTCCTCATGCCTCTGGAGGTGGAAGTCGGCCAGCCCCTTGGCGAGGATGAGCTGAGGGACGAACTCCTCCTTCGGCAGATAGCCTTCGATGCGCTCCAGCGCGTTGCCCTCGTCGTCGCAGATGACGAACGCCGGGGTCCAGTCGACCTTGAAGCGCCTTGCGAGCTCCTGGTCCTGCTCCACGTCGACCATCATGGGGGCCGTCTCGCGCTCTACCGCGAGCGCCACTTTCTCGTCGGTCAAAACCTCACCCAGCATCTTGTTGGAGCCTTCGCATTCCTTGCCGAAAAAGAAGATCATGGGAAGCCTTGAGCCCCCCCGGGTCTCGATGAGGGCCTCTGTCATGTTTTTTTTCCATTCTATCCGGTTCATACTGGCACCTCCCTGCTTTTTTCCTGCCTGCCTGAAAACACCATGTTAAAAGGCCTTAGTGATAATGATTTTCGATTTCATTATATCGTTATCCGGGGTTCAGTCAAAAAACGTAACATCCGGAACTGCCCCGCCGGGGAGTCCCGTGTTCCGGCTGGCCTGCGAGCAAGCCGCCTTGACTAACAGGGGGAATTCATATAAATTATCCCGTCCAAAAGGGGGTGTTTTACGATGAAGGAACTTCTCGAAAAAAGCAGGTTTCTCGTTCTCATACCGGTTGCCGTCTCGCTCATCGCAGCTGCAGCGGCGTTTCTGTGGGGAGGCTACAGGACCTTCGACGTGCTTGCCCATATGGTTTCCACGATCGGCACCAGCGAGGCCCAGCACGCGATAATCGAACTTATCCCGGTCATGGACACTTTCCTCATAGCCACCGCCCTCCTCATATTCGCGCTCGGCATGTACGAGCTCTTCATCGGCAAGCTCGACTTTCCCGAATGGCTCGTGATACACGACCTGCACGACCTGAAGGCGAAGCTCGGAAGCGTGATAATTCTCGTCATGGCCGTCGTCTTCCTCGAGAACCTCAGCCACTGGAAGGACGGCTTTGAGACACTCCTGTTCGGAGGCGCGATAGCCCTCGTCTCTGGGGCGCTCATCGCCTTCAGCCATTTCATGGGCAAGGATTAGGCGACCCTGTACCCTGGTACGGGTTGACAGGCGCTTTGCGGCGGATATAATATAAGCGCGTCAGTATTCCTCTTCTCGACTCTTTCAAAATTAAAAATCCCAAAAACCAATACCCGGATTGCGCGATTAGCGATGTCCATTTCAAACGGCCTTAAACGGGCCCGGCCGCCCCTTAATCCCGGAGGTCATATCTTGGCTGACGTGAAAAAAAACGGCAGGATACTTGTCGTGGACGACGAGGAGACCGTAGGAATCGGCATGAGCGAGATATTGAAAGACGAAGGTTTCGAGGCGGCCTACGTCGTGTGCGGCAGGGACGCTGTTCAGGCAGTGAAAGAGGCCCCCTATAACCTCGTCTTCATGGACATCGTGATGCCGGGCATGAACGGCCTCGATACCTTCAGGGAAATAAGAAAGGCCAGGCCCGATACCAGGGTAGTGCTCTTCACGGGCTACTTCAGGGACGCCGAGGACGTCATCCTCCAGGGTATAAAGGAAGGCATGATAGACGAGTTCATAAGGAAGCCCTACTTCGCCGACGAGATAATACGCTCGGCGAAAAAATACGCGACCGCCTAAGGTTCATCAAAGCCACGGTCAGACCAGCCCCGCTTGACAAATTCCTTCAAAGCAGGCCTGTTTGTGTTATATTGACAGACCGGCAGCCCCCATTTTCCGCACCTCTGGGCGGAATCCTTTTCCGTATCAATAACAAAGTCCGGGTATTTGTTACATTCGCCGTCCGGCCCATCTTTTTTTTTAGGCTGGGGTGCGCTCAGGGCGGCCGCATGAAAATCATCAGGGAGAATTGAACGATATGCCTGGAAGGGCCGTAATACATATAGACCTGGATTCGTTTTTCGCCTCTGTAGAGATAAAGAAAAGGCCTGAGCTCAAGGGCAAGCCCGTTGTCGTCGGCGCGGACGGAGACCCATCGAAAAGAGGCGTCGTCTCCGCGGCCTCCTACGAGGCGAGAAAGTTCGGGGTAAAGGCCGCAATGCCGCTCCGCCAGGCAAAAAAGCTCTGTCCCGAGGCCGTGTTCCTGCCTGTCGATTTCGAAGCCTACGAGGAAATCTCGGAGAAGTTCATGGCGATCCTCCGCGATTACAGCCCGCTGGTCGAGTCTTTCGGCCTTGATGAGGCCTTCATAGAGGTGCTGGCCGACAAGGGTGGGGACGCCTACAAGCACGCGCTCGCCCTCTCTATGGAGATGAAGGGACGCGTAAAAAAAGAACTGGGACTTACGGCATCGGTGGGGGTCGCGCCGAACAAGCTCCTCGCGAAGATGTGCTCAGAGGTTAAAAAGCCGGACGGCTATTTCGTGCTCGAGGAGGGCGAAGTCGAAAAGTTCCTGAAGGACCTGCCCGTGCGTAAGCTCTGGGGGGTGGGGGCCAAGACCGAGGCGCGCCTCAAGGACCTCAACATAAAAACGGTGGGCGAGCTTGGACGCGCGCCAGTGACGCATATTGAGAAGTACTTCGGCCCGGTCATAGGCAGGAGCCTTCATGAGCACGCAAGGGGCGTTGACGACAGCCCGGTCGTGCCTTTCTACGAGCCCGAGTCAATGGGCAGGGAAGTCACCTTCGATGAGGACGCCGCGGACTTCTATATCTTGAAGGAGACCCTTTACGCCCTCACGGAAGACGTCGTGGCCCGCCTGAAATCCGCCGGCGACAAGGCCCGTACCGTGACGATAAAGGTGAGGTTCAACAACTTCAAGACACTTACCCGCTCCGAGACGATAGAAGAG
>CAJPGC010000027.1 GCA_905339405.1 uncultured bacterium
CGCCCCTGCTCCCCACGACAACTACCCTGCCTTTCGGGCCGAGTGCCGAAAGGTCTGCTGCGAGGTTCACGTTCGCGAGGAACTCTATTATTATATCGAGGCGTCCCGCCGCGAGCTCTTTCGCCTTTTCCATGTGTGCCGGGTCGGTGTGGTCGAGGACGTGCTCGGCCCCCTCGTACGCCGCCAGCTCCCTTCCCCTGTCCGTCCCGCCTGTGCCGATGACCTTCATGCCCCAGGCTTTGGCGAGCTGCACGACGGCTATGCCTACGCCTCCGGTTGCCCCATGCACGAGGACGGTCTCGCCGGGATGCGCTTTCGCCTTATGAAAAAGGGCCCTGTACGCGGTGGCGTAGGGCACCCCTATGCACGCGCCCTGCGAAAAAGAAAGTGACTGAGGGAGCCTGTGGCACTGTTTTTCATCGCTCACGCAAAGCTCGGCGTAGGCCCCGGTGACTGTCCCGGACGTGTATACCCTGTCTCCGGGCTTGAAGGCCCGCACGCCTTCGCCGGCAGATTCGACTATGCCAGAGGCGTCCGCGCCCGGGGTATACGGCAGCCCTTTCTTGTAGAAAAGCCCCGCCCTGACGTAAGTGTCGACGGGGTTTACCCCGGCCGCCTTGACCCTTATCAGCACCTGTCCCGGCCCTGGAGCAAGGTCAGGGACGTGCTCCAGAAGCATGACCTCCGGTGGGCCGAACTCGTGTACCCTGATGGCGCGCATACGCTATCCTCCAACTTGATGTGCTTACTTACATAAGATTATGGCAGATTATACGGGAAATGGGGCGAGATTCGGGGATTGGGATGAAAAGAAGACAATGAAACAAGCAGATGAAAAAAACGAGAGAAGCTTTGAGGCAGGCTGCCTTTAAAAATTAGATATTTTTTCTGAAATCAAGGAAGGGCGGAAATAAAAAGCGCAGCATATATGACAATATGTGAGCATTTTTAGCTGCAAGCAGGTCGCTTAAAAAGTTCCAGATGCCAGGAGTCGAGGAGCGAGGCGTGAGGCGTACTCTGTATGTACGCCGCAACGGCAAACGATGATGACGACAACGCAGATGGGAAGCTTGAGGCAACCTGTCATCAATCGGGCTCGACAAGTATACTCACCCTCCTGTTGGCAGGGTCGTACGGGTCGTCTTTGAGGGGCACCGCGTCAGCGTAGCTCGTCACCTTCGTCACCTTTGACGCGTCGAAGCCGTTTTGCACGAGCTGGCGTCTGGCCATGTTCGCCCTGTCAGCGGCCAGCTCCCAGTTCGAATAATTGGCGGCGGGGTACTTGGACCTGTCGGTATGCCCTTCTATCGTGACCGTATTTGGGAACTCGCTCAAGACAGAGGCTATCGCTGCCAGAACGTCCTGGCCACCAGGCAGCAGGTTGGAGTTTCCGCTCTCGAACATGGGGTTAAGCCCTTTTTCCGTAAGCTCGAGCCTCACGCCCTCGCTGGTCGTGAATATGAGCACCTGTTCGCGGTACTTATGGAGCTTCTCCGTTACCACCTCGTTTAGTTTGGCGGTTATGAGCTCGAAGCGCTTGTCGCGGCTCTTTATGCCGCCTTCCTCGGCGTCCAGCTTAACGGGGCCGCCTATCATCGCTGAAAAGCCAGTGGCGCCTCCGGCCTCGGTGCCCTTGAATACGGTATGGGACCTGAAGTACTCGGCGACCGCCTTTTTGGTGTCGACCGAGAGCATGGCGACAAGCCAGAGGACGAGGAAAAGCGCCATCATGGCGGTCACGAAATCGGCGTAGGCGACCTTCCAGGCTCCGCCGTGGTGGCCGCCTTTGTGGCCTTTTTTAATTTTCTTTATGATAATGGGCTGGGTGTCGTTAACGGAGCTCATCTTTTTAAGCCGCCTTTTTTCTTACGGCAGTCTCGAGCTCCTTGAAGCTCGGCTTCGAGTCGGTAAAGAGCACTCTCCTTGCGTTTTCGACCGCGAGCTGGGGCGGCATCTCCTTCGCGAAGGAGAGTATCGCCACCTTTATGGCCTCGAAGTACTTGGCGTCTTCCTTCGCCCTCTGCTCCAGGTTGTTCCCGATGGGGCCTATGAACCCGTAGCACAGGAGTATGCCGAGGAAAGTGCCTACGAGGGCCGCGGCGACGCTGTGGCCGATGACGTCCGGGGACTCGCTCATCTTGCCCATCGTAATGACGACGCCGAGGACGGCGGCGACTATACCGAAGCCGGGAAGCGAGTCGGCGACCTTGCCTATTACCGTGGCAGGGACGCTGCTCTCCTCGTGATGGGCCTCAAGCTCCCTGTCCATCATCTCCTCGAACTCGAAGGGGCGCACCCCGAGGATGTAGACCCTGAAGTTGTCGCAGATGAACTCGACCGCATGGTGGTTTTTGATGACGTTCGGATACTTCTTGAATATCTGGCTCTTGGCCGGGGACTCGACGTCCGACTCGATGCCGAGGAGGCCTTCCTTTTTCGCCTTGGAAAAGAGCATATACATGAGGCTCAGCAGCTCGATATATTCCTTTTTGCCGGGCCCTCCGCCGAAGAGGTTCTTGAGGCTCTTTATTATCTTGAGGAGCGTCTTGGGAGGGCACATTATGACCATCGCGCCGAGGGCCGCGCCTCCGAGGATAACGAACTCCGCAGGCTGGAAAAGGACGTGGACGTTGCCGTGGTGCATTACGTAGCCGCCGAGTATGGAACCGAAAACGATAATTACGCCTATTATTGGGAACATTTTTCTCTCACGGGCGGGGAGCCGCCAAAGAAGTATTTTCCTTCTTATCGGCGGGAAAGGGGCGGACTTTAACGTCAGGGGATTACTTCGGAAAAGGCTTTTTCAAACGATGCCAGGGAGGCGCCTTCGGCCAGGACCGCCTTGTCCCTTGACTTGTGGCCGGAGGAGATGGAAAAGGCGCTCTTTCTGAGGCCGGTGATCTCCGAAAGGAATTCTATCAAGGCCTTGTTGGCCTCGCCCTCAACGGGCGGGGCCGTAAGCCTTATCTTGACGGAGTCATTGTGGACGCCTTCGACCTGGTTTCTTGAGGAGCGGGGCTGGAGCCTTACGCGTATCAGCACGCCCTTTGAAGCGGCTTCAAGGAAGGGGTATTTACTTTGAGAAGTATTTGAGCTTGTCTGTTTCCTCATCGGCCTTCCTGGCCTCCTCTTCTTCAGTGAGGAAAACGCTCGAATGGTAGTCGATCACGGCCTTTATAGACGCCTCAAGCTCCTTTCTCTGCTTCCGGAGCCTGTAGATGTCGTCCTGCACGTGGGAAGCCCTTGACTGGGCCTGCCTGACTATCTCTTCGGCCTGGAGCTTTGCCTCGGCGATGACGAGCTCGGCTTCCTTGCGGGCGTTGGTCTTCAGGTCGTCGACCATGCGCTGGGCGGTAGTTATCGTCTCGCGGAGGATGTCCTCGTTAGCGGCGTACTTGAGGTTGCGCTCGGAGGCGTCCCGGAGCCTCTCCTGGAGAGTCATTATCTCCCTGGCCGCTTCCTCGAGAGCGTCTGCCGCCATCTCGCGGAGCTCTTCGACCTCCCTTATGTCGTAGCCCTTGAAGCTCTTCTTGAGCCCGTGGCTTTTTATCTCCAGCGGAGTAACCTTCATGACGACGCCTCCCTGCTTACTTGAGCCTCAAGGCAAACTCGATTATCGATGGTATTACGGCCCACTGCATAAAGTATATGACCAGGATCACGATAAGGGGCGACAGGTCTATCCCCCCCATGTACGGTATTATCTTCCTTATCCTGTAGAGCACCGGCTCAGTCACCTGGTAGAGGAAACGGACAATGGGGTTGTACGGGTCCGGGTTTACCCACGATATGAGGGCCCTTATTACTATTATCCAGAAGTAAATGGTAAGGACCATGTCGAGTATCTTCGCGAACCCGACCAGGAAGTTGGAAAGTACGAACATTCTGTCAAATCTCCTTGGAGAAAATTATTTACGGGTAGTATTATAAAAGACTTATTTGCCCTTCGCGAGCTCACCGGCGCGCTGGGCCGCGGCTTCCAGGGCTTTTTCTATTATCTCACAAAAACCGCCATCGCCCAACTTTTTAAGGCCCGCCATCGTGGTGCCCCCGGGGGACGTGACCATGCTTCTCAGCTCGGAGAGCTCCTTGGGGCTTTCCTTCGCCAGGGCGGCGGCTCCCGAGACGGTCTGCATGGCAAGCTGCGTGGCGGTCTCCCTGGGCAGCCCGAGCTTGACGCCGCCTTCGATGAGCGCCTCCATGAAAAGGAATACATACGCGGGCCCGCTACCCGAAAGTGCCGTGACCGCGTCCATGAGCGATTCGTCTTCTATGACTGTGACGCTGCCGACCGTTGAGAAAAGCGCGGCCGCAAGGTCAAGGTGGCCCTTTCCGGCGCCGGACCCGGCGCATATGGCAGTTGCGGCCTCGCGGACGGTCGCTGGCGTGTTGGGCATCGCCCTCACGACGGGGATGAAGTGCTTGAGGCCAGCTTCCTTCAGGACGTCCATTATGAGGCCCGTTGTTATGCCCGCGGCCACTGAGATGAGGACCTTGCCGCTGTTTATCTCCGGGGCGATCTCTTCGAGCACGCCGGGGACGTCCTGCGGCTTGACGGCAAGGAAGATGATGTCGGCGTTCCTTACCGTCTCAAAGTTCTTGTTGAAGACCTTGACCTCATAGGCTTCGGCCAGGTGGACGAGCCTGGCGCTCATCCTGTCGGAAGCGACGATATGGCCGGGCGCGACTGCTCCGGAGGAGATTAGCCCCTTGATGAGGGCCTCCGCGAGATTTCCCGCGCCGAGGAATCCTATTGTTTTTTTAGTGAGCATTATTTTTTTGCGGAAGGTATCAGGCGGACTTCGCGGTTTTCTTCTCGGAGACCGCCCTGGTCCCGAAGATGGCTGTCCCGAGCCTTACCATGGTCGCGCCTTCCTCTATGGCGACCTCGTAGTCGTTCGACATGCCCATCGAAAGCTCGCGCAGGTAGACGCCCGCGAACTTTTCCTTGTTTATGCGCTCGGCGAGCCTGCGTACCATGGCGAAATACGGCCTGGCCATCTCAGCCTGCTCGAAAGAGGGCGGTATGGCCATGAGGCCGCGGAGCTTCAGGTTCGGCATCGCGGATATGGCCCTGGCGAGCTTTACTGCGCCTTCGGGGTCTATTCCCGTCTTTGTGTTCTCCTTCGCTATATTGACTTCTATGAGTATGTCGATAGGCTCTTTGGCGCGCTTATTGAGTTCCTGTGCAAGCTCGACCGAATCGACGGAGTGTATGAGGTCGAAGAGCTCGACTGCGAACTTGGCCTTGTTCTTCTGAAGGTGGCCTATGAAGTGCCACTTCAGCTTCTTGTCCTTGAACTTGGCCATCTTTTCCTGGGCTTCCTGGACGTAGTTCTCCCCGAAGACCCTGATGCCAGCTGAAATAGCCTCTTTAATGCGCTTGGGCTCGACCGTCTTTGTGACGGCGATCAAAGTGACCTCGTTCGGGTCACGCCCGGCCCTTTTCGCGGCCTTCGCTATTCTGTCGTGGATGTTAAGGAGGTTTTCGGAGATATTACCCGTCATCAGGAAAGCCCGGCAAAATGAGATTTTTGAGGACTCCGAATGAAAACTGCGCGTGGTCAGAAAACAGATATCAAAAGAGCCTTGCCTGAAGCAAAAAGAGCTGAAAAACCTTGTCACCCGATGTTTAGCAACCCTTATAGCACAAATGACATCCCTATCCAAGTAAAATCTTTCATTTTTTAAGGTTTTTTAGGCTGCCTTTAAAAAATCAGGGAAACTCTGATTAATTCGCGTTTTGCTGTCATTGCGAGGAGTGAAGCGACGAAGGAATCTCAAGTATTGATTTTCAAAGATAAGATTGCTTCGCTTCGCTCGCAATGACGAAACAAGGGAGTGCGGAAAAGAGCAATTTTTAATCAGGCCGGGGCCTGCTTCAGGAGCGGGCCCATATAGTGGAGCCAGGTTATCTCCCAGATGGCGGCGACAAAAAGGACAATTATTACAAGCACATAGAGCTTAACACCGTCTCTGGCCGCTTCCCGGAGGGCTTCCATGCGGGAACCCACGCCTTTTCGCGAGGGCCACAGGACCGAAAGGCCCAGATCTGTCCCTATGGCCGAAGAAATGCAATAGGCCCCGAATTCGAGGATAAATGTCCCGTAGAATATGACGTTCATGACGGGGGAAGAGTCCATGTCTGATACGAGGACCCCTATGATAAAGCTCCTCCAGACCGCGATGAGGTAAGGGAAAAAGAAGACGAGGCCCATGAATGTCGTGGAGACGAACGCGCCGAATACCAGGTTGAAGCCGAAAGTGTACAGTATCTTTAACGGGAGGTTGTCGGCGAGCACGCCGGTAAGGGGCTTGAGGTAGGGGAGCTCCTGGATGTTCTTGAGCTGCTCTGTGCGAAGCTCGATTGCCGAAGGGTATCCCTGAATCACCATCCATTGCCCCAAGCCGAAAAAAACTACGTGGACAAAAGCGAAGAATATTATGAGGTTCCGTCGGCGCTTGGCTGCCTGTAGGGATTCCTGGAGGAGTTCTTTGAGTCGCATTGGACTTTCCGTTCGTGCCGCATTTAGTCTGACAATATAATATAGCAGATAATCCGGCGGGAGAACCAAAAAGAAGGAAGGACTAACAGGGTTACTGCGCAAGCTGTAACCCTATATTGCGTTTAGCGGATAGATTTTGTATATTGCTTAATTGTGGGCACCAATCCACCCTATGAGGTCAAGATCAGTGTAGTTTAATTTACGCGCGGATTTTCAAAAATTCCGCCCCATACTTCAATGCGAATACTTATTGACACGAACATCATTATACCTTTAGAAGACTCCTCGAAAGTACTCGATGATAGTCTGAGCGAGTTATTTAGGCTTGCTTACAAATATAAGCATGAAATTGTAATACATCCGGCATCTTTTGAAGATATTAAAAAAGATAAAGATGATAATAGAAAAAAAATAAGTTTATCCAGAATTCACAAATACCCTGTTCTTAAAGGACCACCTAAACCTGAGGACCTTGAAATGAAAGGTCTAGGTTTGTCTGAAATAAATGGAAATGACCGCATCGACAATCTCATCCTTTACGCTATTCTTAAAGATGCTGCAAATATCCTTTTAACGGAAGACCGCGTAATACATAAAAAAGCTGCACTTTTAGGTTTGTCTGACCGTGTGCACTACATACAGCAAGCTGTTGAGTTTCTAAAAAGGCTTTACAGTAGTATCCCTGTAGCTCTTCCCAATATTGAAGAATTAGAGCTTCATCAAATTGATTTAAACAGCTCATTCTTTAATTCGTTGCGTGAAAACTACTCGAAATTTGATGAGTGGTATAAAAAGGCCTCACGAGAAGGCAGAAAGGCTTGGGTACATAGAAACGAAAAAGGACAGTTAGGCGCACTTTGTATTTATAAAGAAGAACAGAGTCCAATAGTCACTAGTGGCAATGTCTCAATTCCTGGACGCGTGCTTAAACTCTGCACGTTTAAAGTAGATGAAATTATGCGTGGTCGCAAGCTTGGAGAGTTATTATTAAAAGCAGCTTTTAGATATGCTACAGATAACAAAATTGAGCATATCTATATTACTATGAAACCAGGAAAACAAATTTATCTTGAAGATATGTGCGAAGAATTTGGCTTTTATAGATTTGGGGAATATATAGACAAAATGGATGATGTATTTCTAAAAGACCATTATATCGACCCGCCAGAAAATCGTTTTGAACCATTAGAATACAATATACACTATTTTCCACATTTCAAATGTGATAAAAAAATTAATAAATATATTGTCCCAATTAGGCCTGAGTTCCATGGCATATTATTCCCAGAAATAGAGCCTCAATTGAGTTTGATTGTAGGCTCCACTGCTGGTTATGCAATTAAGCAAGCATATTTATGCCATGCACGCCTTCATGGAATTTGTCCTGGAGATATTTTACTTTTTTATAGATCACAGGATTTGCAGGCAATTACTAGCTTGGGTATAGTAGAAATTTCAACAGAGCTCCAAGATCACGAAAAAATTATTCAAATAGTATCGAAGAGAACTGTTTATACCTATGAAGATATAAAAAAAATGGCTGAAAAGAAAACAAAAGTTATTCTATTCAGATTAACAAAGCACTTTTCTCAACCAATACCGTATAAATGGTTAATAGCGAATGGGGTCGTAGGCGGCAACATTCAATCTATCAGAGGTATATCACATGAATCTTTTACGAAAATTATGCGAGAGTTCGCACCAAGTAGTCGCGTTCATGCCCATTAAGCCGATGTACGCAACAAAATTAATAGAAGGATTTAAAAAATATGAATTCAGGAGAACTGCAATAAGGCAAGATATAACGCATCTTGTTATTTATGCGAGTTCGCCTATAAAAAAAATTATAGGTATAGCAGAGGTGGAATCTGTTAATGTCGCAAGTCCAACAGCGATATGGGAAAGCACAAAGTATGATGCAGGAATAACTCGCAAAGAATATAGAAGATATTTTCAGGGTTCAAATCGTGCTGTAGCAATAAAAATTAAGGATGTAATTAGGCTTAATTACAATATCGAGCCTGATAAAATACGGGATGGTTTTAAAATCCCTCAATCCTTTTTATATATAGATATGGATTTCGTAAAAGGAACAATTCACAAAGGCATGGGTGATTTGAATTGTTAATTTTTGAGAGATAATCTCGTAGAATGGGCTGTGCCCACCAGTTTCACGCCACCAGGCAAAACTTTTTTGTCGGTTTAAAATATCAAAAAGCCCATCCCCGCTACAAAAAAGAAAGAGGCGTCATTTGACGCCCTCTTCTTTTCTTTAATGCAGTCATGATTTTAAAACGCCTCCGGGCCTTCCGCCCTACCCCTCACTTATCGGCGGCCATACCGTGTTCCTGCCCTTTTCCTTTGCCTTGTAGAGGGCCTTGTCGGCCGCCTCGACGAGTGACTGCGCGTCCTGGGCGTCATCCGGGTATGATGCGACCCCCAGGCTCATCGTGACCGCGCCGTTCGGCTGGAGCGCCTCGAACGGGACCGTCTCCTCCTCGAGCTTCGCCCTCAAGCGCTCGGCCAGCTTCAGCGCGCCGTCCTTCGAGGTCTCGGGGAGTATCACCGCGAACTCTTCGCCGCCGTACCTTGCGGATATGTCCACTTCACGGGCGTTTTTCATGAAGACCTCTGCTACCTTTTTGAGGCACTGGTCTCCCGCGGCATGGCCGTTCGTGTCGTTATAGTGCTTGAACCAGTCGACGTCTGCCATGATGAGGGAGACGGGCCTGCCGAAACGGGCGGCGCTCTTCACAGACTTTTCCAGCTCCCCCCTGAAGTGCCGGAAGTTGAAGAGGCCGGTGAGGCCGTCGGTAGTGGCCATGTCCCTCAAGGCCTCGTCGCGCCTTCTTATCGATTCGACCATCGTGTTGAACGACCTCGAGAGTGAGCCGAGCTCGTCCTCCCTGTCCACGCTGACGTTGGGCATCTCCCCGGCGCTTACCCTGTTGGTCGCCGACGCGAGGCTCCTTATGGGCTTCGTTACGTAGTTGCCGGCAACGTACGCGAGCAGCATTACCAGCATTGCCGTAAGGCCCATTGCGGCCATGTTGTACTTCAGTATGTCGAGCTCCACGTATATCCTGTCGCTCGGTATCAGGTATCCCAGCGACCACCTGTTCTCGTTCAAGCCCTTCTGATAGGCGACCTCGATTGGCTTGAATATTATGTAATAGTCAACGCCGCCCTCAGAGAAGCTCTCCATGCCGCTCTCCCCCTTAATCATCCTGACATAGACTCCCTTGAGGGTGTCGGACGAGGAAAGGGCCGCGGCCTCAGGGTGGGGCTCGGTCTCGCTTATATCAAGGGCCGTATGGGCGATGAACCTGCCGTCGCCGTCGAGGATGAAGGCCGCCCCCCTGTCGGGGTTGATGTGCTTTTTGAGGAGCCTCTGGAAGTAGGTGAGCGTGACCTCGAAATGGAGTATCGCCGCCTTGCGGCCCTTTACCGTTATCGGCGTGGCGTTCGGAAGAACCCACCTGTGAGTGTCTTCCGAAAGGACGGGCTTGCCCTGGAAGACCTCTCCCTCGTTCACGAGGAACGCCTTGATGAAAAACTCCGAGCGGCCCTCGTCAGAAGACAGGTCGTGCTCGTGCGAGACTTCGTCGAAGACAATCCTCGAGAGCTCTTTTCCGCCCGCCTCTATGAAGCACGCCTCGTCCAGCATGTCGGGGTACATCGTGCGCAGGTAGCGCAGGGTTTTCTGCTGCTCCCTGACCCAATGCGCCCGGCCTTCCTGGTCGGAAAAGTACATTGAAAAAGCGGCATTCCTCGAGGCGACAAGGAGGTCCTTCTGCGACTGCTCGAAGTATTCCTCCACGAGGCCCGAGACGTCCTCGAGAGACCACTTCAATTCCTTGAAGACGTTCTTGAAAAGAGAGTCCTTCGCGGTGTAATAGAAAAAAACGCTTGTAGCGCCGAGCGGTATGAGGCCTACGATGAAAAGAATTAGCGTGAACTTGGCCCTGAGGCTCCTCTTCAGGAAATTCAGCACTATGCCCCCTCCTGCCGGAAATAAAAAAGGGACCCTTTTTCAAGGGTCCCTCGATGAAAGACAGCGCGTTAGCGCCCTTGTTATTATTTATTAGTGCTTATGGAGTTCAGCCCGGCGTCAGCCTTCGCTGAAGCCCTTCAGGAGCTTCGCCCTTGTCGGGTGCCTCAATCTCCTTATGGCTTTCGCCTCTATCTGGCGCACCCTTTCACGGGTGACTCCCAGCACCTTGCCGACTTCCTCAAGCGTGTAGTCCTGCTTCTCGCCGATGCCGAACCTCATGCGAAGTACCTTCTCCTCCCTCGGAGTGAGGGTCTCGAGAACCGCGTTGGTCTGGTCGGACAGGTCCTTTTCTATCGCCGCGTCGGCGGGAGAAGGCGACTTTTCGTCCTCTATGAAGTCCCCGAGCGAGCTCTCCTCGTCGTCGCCGATGGGCGTCTCGAGGCTCAAGGTCTGCTTCATGAGCCTGAGGATGCGCCTGACCTTCTGGATGGGTATGTCCATCCTCTCGGCTATCTCTTCAGGATAGGGCTCGCGGCCCAGTTCCTTCAGGAGCTGCCTGGAGGTCTGCAGGAGCCTGTTTATCGTCTCTATCATGTGGACAGGTATGCGGATGGTCCTGCCGTGGTCGGCGATGGACCTCGTTATGGCCTGCCTTATCCACCATGTGGCGTAGGTCGAGAACTTGTAGCCCTTCTTGTAATCGAACTTGTCGACGGCCTTCATGAGGCCGATGTTGCCTTCCTGGATGAGGTCTGAGAACTTGAGGCCGAGGTTGACATACCTCTTCGCGATGGAGACGACGAGCCTCAGGTTGGCCTCGATTAGCCTCTGCTTGGCCTCCCACATATTGAAGTCGTGGACCTTGACCTGGCGCGCGAGCTCCTTGAGGTCGCCCCTTTTCATCTCGAGGCGCTTCATGACCTTCTTTATCCTGGCCTTCGCGCGCTCCTGCTTCCTCGGGCCCTTCTTGGACTCTTCACGCTCGATTAAGTGCTCGAGCCTCACTATCCTCTTTACGATGCGCCTTATGATGTTGTTGCTGAGGTTTACCTCGTTCAGGAGCTTGTACGCGCTCTCGGGCTTTCTCCTCCTGAGGCGCTCGAGCTTGGAGATTATCTCTTCAGACGCGTCTGGCGCGCCCTCCTCCAGCTCCTCCTCTGCTTCCTCTATGAGGTTACGGAGAGACGCCTTCCCCGCCTTGAACCTCTCGACTACCCTCAAGACCTCTATCACTGCGAAGGGGCTGGAAAGGGTGAGCCTTCTGAGCTCGTTCCTGCTCTCCTCGATCCTCTTGGCGTAAACTATCTCTTCTTCGCGCTTGAGGAGCGGGACCGCACCCATCTCCCTCATGTATATTCTTACGGGGTCTTCAACGCGCTCCGCCTCTTCGACGCCTACCTCTTCCCTCGTCTCGGCCGCTTCCTGCGCGTCGGCTCCCTTTTCGGTAGTGTCCACGACGTCTATGCCGAGATCCCCAAGGGTCTCAAGAAGGTTGTCCATCTCCTCGACGGAAAAATTATCCTGAGGAAAAGCGTCGTTTATCTCATCATACGTGAGAAAACCCTTGTCCTTACCTATGTCGATAAGGTTGCCGAGTTCATGGTTGCTGCCGCCGTTGTTGCCGCCTGCCTTCTTGGTCATACACCCTTCCTTTATAAATAATCCCTGAGGACAAGAAAATCATTTAATCCTAACATAAATCTATATCAAATGTCAAGCCCAGTCAAGCCACCTTATTGCCTGATTTTGCTGGTTTTTACGTGAAGACGGTTGACCTCGTCCTTTTCCTGTGCTAAATTTTCTAATTCTCCATTTCCATTCCCCTGACAGATATTATATAATATTTCGTCTATGACCCAGGTTACCCCTAAGGAGAGATGTTAAAGAAAACGTTTACCGGGGGAGCTTTGAGATTCAGGGCTTTGACAGGGACGCTCGGCGTCCTCGTGCTTACGGCCGCGCTTTTCACCTCAGGGTGCACCCCCAACGACCCGTACCGCTCCTCTGAGCGGGGCGGGAACATATTCTATACGACCTTTTTAGAGCCCCCGAAGCACCTCGACCCAGCCCGCGCCTACAGCTCAGACGAATACGACTTCATCGGCCAGATCTACGAACCTCTCGTACAGTACCATTATCTCAAAAGGCCCTACACCCTCGTGCCCCTTACGGCGGAAGAGGTCCCCGAGCCTGTCTATTACGGACGGGACGGGAAGGTACTGCGCCCGGGCGCCCCGGCTTCCGAAGTGCAAAAAGCGGTCTACGAGATAAAGGTGCGCCGCGGAGTCATGTACCAGCAGCACCCGGCCTTTTCAAAGGGGCCGGACGGCAAACCACTGTACGCAGGACTCACCTCCGGAGACCTCGACGGGATAAAAGGGCCGGGCGACTTCGCCGCCAAGGGCACAAAAGAGCTTTCAGCCGACGACTTCATCTACCAGATAATGAGGTTGGCCGACCCCCGCGTGGAAAGTCCGGTACTGTCCATCATCGAAAAGTACATAGACGGGCTGAAGGAATACTCTGAAGCCTTGAGGGCCGACCTCGAGGCGATAAGGGCGGAGCGTAAAAAGGCGGCCGGTTTTTCCTATAACCAGGCGGTCGACGAGAAGACGAGGCCCATAACCCTCGACTACTGGAAACACCCGCTCCCGGGAGCGCAGAAGGTCGACGACCATACCTTCAGGATAATCCTCAAAACGAAATACCCACAGTTCACTTATTGGCTCGCCATGCCGTTTTTCGCCCCGGTGCCGAGGGAGGCCGCCGAGTTCTACAACCAGGGCCCCCTGGCCGGCCTGAACATAACGCTCGACAGGTTCCCTGTCGGGACCGGCGCGTACATGATGGAGACGAACAACCCGAACATGGAGATAGTCCTCGTCAAGAACCCGAACTTCCATTACGAGGAATACCCCTCTGAAGGCGAACCGGAAGACGGCCGGAAAGGCCTACTGAAGCACGCCGGGTCGCGCCTGCCGTTCGTGGAAAAGATAGTCTTCAAGCTTGAAAAAGAGGCCATCCCGAGGTGGAACAAGTTCCTGCAGGGCTACTACGACAACTCGGGTATAACCTCGGACAGCTTTGACCAGGCCGTCTCCATAGGCTCGGCCGGACGCCCCGAGCTCACGGAGTCGATGGAAGAGAGGGGCATACGGCTCCTGACCTCCGTGCGCCCCTCGACCTATTATTCGGGCTTCAACATGCTCGACGACGAGGTGGGCGGCTACACGCCAGAGAAACAAAAGCTCAGGCAGGCGATATCCATCGCGCTGGAGTACGAGGAATTCATCGAAATATTCAGCAACGGGCGAGGCATGGCCGCCAACTCCCCGCTGCCGCCCGGCATATTCGGCTACAAGGAAGGGCGCGAAGGCATAAACCCGTATGTCTACGACTGGGACGAGAAAAAAAACCGGCCCGTCAGGAAGCCGATAGAGTACGCAAGGCGCCTGATGACAGAGGCCGGATACCCCGGGGGGCGCGACAAGACCGGACGCCCTCTCGTAATAACGTTCGACAACCCCTGGACAGGGGCCGATTCGACCCCCATGATAAACTGGTACATAAAGAAGTTCGCCCTCCTGGGCATACAGCTAGAGAACAGGACCACGGACTACAACCGCTTCCAGGAGAAGATGTTCGGCGGGAACTTCCAGTTCTTCTCATGGGGCTGGAACGCGGACTACCCTGACCCGGAGAACTTCTTCTTCCTGCTGGCGGGCTCGAACGGCAAGGTGAAGTTCCAGGGCGAGAACGCGGCCAACTACTCGAACGCCGAGTTCGACCGGCTCTTCAAGGAGATGGAGAACATGGAGAACGGGCCCGCCCGCCAG
>CAJPGC010000028.1 GCA_905339405.1 uncultured bacterium
GAGATGGTAATGCCCGGCGACAACGTTAACATAGAAGTCGAGCTCATAAACCCGATAGCCATGGAAGAGGGCTTGAGGTTCGCCATCCGCGAGGGCGGCAGGACCGTTGGCGCGGGCGTTGTGACCAAGATAATAGCGTAACTTTGACCGCACGGGCATCGCCCGGCGGATTACGGAACAAAAGGTACGGAGTTTAAGGGTGGATAACCAGAAGATCAGAATAAGGCTTAAAGCTTTCGACCATAGGCTTCTCGACAAGTCGGTGAAGGAGATCGTGGATACTGCCAGGAGAACGGGCGCGACGATAAAGGGCCCTATCCCCCTGCCGACCAGGATCAACAGGTTCACCGTCCTGCGCTCCCCGCACGTGGACAAGAAGAGCCGCGAGCAGTTCGAGATCAGGACTCACAAGAGGCTGATGGACATCATGGAGCCGACCCAGAATACTGTGGACGCTCTCATGAAGCTCGACCTCCCGGCGGGAGTGGACGTGGAGATAAAGCTCGAGTAGTCTCCGCCGCCCGAGAGGCAAGCATTTAAATCCAAAATTAAGCGTGCATGCACCCGCGAGGGGGCCAATGCGGCAAGGGTTAGGAAGATGATTGAAGGGATTGTCGGAAAAAAACTGGGTATGACCCATATATACTCCGAGGACGGAGCAATGGTCCCGGTAACGGTCGTAAAGACCGGCAACACGGTCGTGCAGAAGAAGACCGCCGAGAAGGACGGTTATGAAGCCGTGCAGGTAGGTTTCCTCGAGAAAAAAGAGCAGAGGGTCAACAGGCCGATGAAGGGCCACTTCAAAAAGGCCGGCGCCCCCTGCTTCTACCACCTCGTCGAGCTCAAGGCCGCTGACATGGGCGCCATCCAGCCCGGAGCGGCTGTCAACGCCCCTGACGTCTTCAAGATAGGCGACTGGGTAGACGTGACCGGCACTTCTAAGGGTAAGGGCTTCATGGGTTCCATGAGGAGGCACAACTTCAGCGGCGGCGCCGAGTCCCACGGCTCGATGCACAACAGGGCCCCCGGCTCCATCGGTTCGAGCTCCGACCCCTCCAGGGTCTTCAAGGGCATGAAGATGGCAGGCCACATGGGACACGCGAAAGTGACCGTCCAGAACCTCAAAGTAGTTGGAATCAGGGCCGAGGAGAACGTCCTCCTGATAAAAGGAGCCGTCCCGGGGCCGATAAACGGCATAGTCGTGATAAAAAAGGCGATAAAGAAGTAATAACCCGTTTTTTGGGTTGAGAATATACTCGGGATTGTGTATATTTAGCGTTTAACTGAAACTTCAAGGACTCCGGTAATGAACGTAGAAGTGTTGGACAACAACGGCTCAAAAGTTTCTGAGATAGCCCTCAGCGAAGCTGTCTTCGGCGGAGAAGTAAAAGAGCACCTCTTTTACGAAGTCGTCAAGATGCAGCGCGCCAACAAAAGGGCTGGCACCGCCTCGACCAAGACCAAAGGCGAGGTAAGCGGAGGAGGAATAAAGCCCTGGAAGCAGAAGGGCACCGGGCGCGCAAGGTCCGGCTCCATCAGGTCCCCGCTCTGGAGGCATGGCGGCACTGTCTTCGGCCCGCACCCCAGGGACTATTCCTACAAGCTCCCCAGGAAGGTCATGAAGGAGGCGTTGAAGAACGCCATTAAGCTCAGGGCCGGCGAGGGCAGGATAAAGGTGTTCGACGCCATCTCCCTTTCGGAGCCCAAGACGAAGGCAGCGCTCGAGCTCCTGAAGAAAACCAACCTTCAGAACGCGTTGATCGTGATCGAAGGCGAGAACAGGAACCTGGAGCTTGCCGTGAGGAACCTGAAGGACTTCCAGGTCCAGAAGGTCGTCGGCCTCAACGTCTACGACATACTCAATTACGACAACCTGGTGATAACCAGGAGCGCATTAGAGAAAGTAGAGGCGATGGTGCAATGAAGAACCATTATGAAATCATAAAAGCCCCGGTCATAACCGAGAAGAGCACCGCTGCGAGCGCAGTGGGCAAGGTAGTATTCTGGGTGGAACTGACCGCCACCAAGCAGGAGATCAAAGAGGCCGTCGAGAAGGTCTTCAACGTGAAGGTCCTCGGCGTGAACACCGAAAGGGTCGCTGGCAAGATGAAGAGGATGGGCAAGTACCAGGGCCAGAGGCCGACCAGGAAGAAGGCCTACCTCAAGCTCCGCGAAGGCGACAAGATAGAGATCTTTGAGGGCGTGTAGGCCATAAAATTTTCCCGAAGAGAAGAGAAGGACTATGCCAGTAAAAAAGTTTAAACCGACATCCCCCGCTCTGAGGCAGAAGACCACGATGGTCTTCGAGGGCATCGCGAAGAAGCGCCCCGAAAAGGGCCTGACCGCGCCCATAAAGAAGACCGGCGGCAGAAACAACAACGGCCGCGTGACCAGCCGCTGGATAGGCGGAGGCCATAAGAGGCTTTACAGGCTCATCGACTTCAAGAGGGACAAGATAGACATCCCGGCCAAGGTCGCCTCAATCGAGTACGACCCGAACCGCAGCGCCAACATCGCTCTTTTGAACTACGCCGACGGCGAGAAGAGGTACATACTCGCCCCCGTTAACCTCAACGTCGGCGACACTGTAATAGCGGGCCCCGGCGCGGACATAAAGCCCGGCAACGCTCTGCCGATACGCTCCATACCGGTCGGCAGCTTCGTCCACAACGTCGAGATGCGCAAGGGCAAGGGCGGCCAGTTGGTCAAGAGCGCCGGCTCCTATGCCCAGCTCATGGCGAAAGAGGGAGACTACGCCACTTTGAAGCTCCCCTCCAGCGAGATGAGGTTTGTCCTTCAGGACTGCTACGCTACCGTCGGTCAGGTAGGCAACATCGACCACGAGAACGTGACCATAGGAAAGGCCGGAAGGAGCCGCTGGCTCGGCAAGAACCCGAAGGTCAGGGGCGTCGCCATGAACCCCGTCGACCATCCGCACGGCGGCGGCGAAGGCAAGAGCAAGGGCGGCAATCATCCCACGAACCCCTGGGGCGTGCCCACGAAGGGCTACAAGACCAGAAGGCGCAAGTACACTGACAAGTATATAGTTACCAGGAGGAAATAGCGGTGCGTTCTTTAAAAAAGGGCCCGTTTGTAGACGAGCATCTCATGGAAAAGGTCAGGGCGGCCGGCGATTCCAGGCAGAAGAAGGTAATAAAGACCTGGTCGAGGCGCTCTATGATAATCCCGGAAATGGTCGGTTTCACGATGGCCGTCCACAACGGAAAGAAGTTCGTTCCCGTGTTCGTGACCGAGAACATGGTCGGCCACAAGCTCGGTGAGTTCTCCCCGACCCGTACCTTCCACGGCCACTCAGGGATAAAGAAGGCCAAGGTCCCGGGCGCCAAGGGCTAATAACCGGACCGGCAAGTAACGTCAAAGGAGCTGCATTAAAATGGAAGCCAAGGCTGTTCTCAAATATTTAAGGACCTCACCGCAGAAGGCGCGGCTTGTCGTGGACCTTATCAGAGGAAAGAAGGTCGACGAGGCCATAACGATATTGAACTACAGTGAAAAGGCCGTGAGCCGCGAGCTCGTGAAGCTCGTGAAGAGCGCTGTAGCCAACGCCGAGAACACCAAGAACCTTGACGTGGACAAGCTCTTCGTGAAGACCGCATTCGTCGACGGCGGACCGGTTCTGAAGCGCACCCACTCGAAGGCGATGGGCAGAGGCGCCCTCATAAGGCGCAGGACGAGCCACGTGACTGTCGTCCTCGGCGAGAGATAAAAGGCAAAAGGATAACGCGACTTTTTAAAGCTCTTAAACAACGGAGGTCGTTTTTTGGGTCAGAAGGTTCATCCAATAGGATTCAGGCTCGGCATTTCGAAAGGCTGGAACTCGAGATGGTACGGTGAGAAGAACTACGCGGCTTTCGTCCACGAGGACTTGAAGCTCAGGAAGTTCACCAAGAAGAAGCTTTTCCACGCCGGCATCTCCTCGATTGACATCGAGAGGACCGCGAACAAGGTCAAGGTCATCATCAGGACCGCCAGGCCGGGCATAGTCATCGGCAAGCGCGGCTCCGAGATAGACGTGATGAAAAAGCAGCTCGCGCAGCTTACGGGCAAGGCGGTCGACCTCGAGATAATCGAAGTCAGGAAGCCAGACACCGACGCTCAGCTCGTGGCCGAGAACATCGCGCTCCAGCTCGAAAGAAGGGTATCCTTCAGGAGGGCCATGAAGAAATCGGTCACCTCCTCTCTGAGGATGGGCGCGAAGGGCATCAAGATAATGTGCGCCGGAAGGCTCGGCGGCGCCGAGATCGCCAGGAGCGAGTGGTACAGGGAGGGCAGGGTCCCTCTCCATACACTCAGGGCCGACATAGACTACGGCCAGGCGGAAGCCCTCACGACTTTCGGAATCATCGGCGTGAAGGTGCTGATATACAAGGGTGACGTTGTGACTCAAAGGGCCGTTGCCGACGATACGGCTTCAGCACAGTAAGGGGATTTTTGAGCCATGTTGATACCAAAAAAGGTTAAATTCAGAAAGCAGCAGAGGGGCAAGAGGCGCGGACTGGCACACAGGGGTTCAGACCTCTCGTTCGGCAACTTCGGCCTCCAGGCCACCGAGTGCGGCTGGCTGTCCACCAGGCAGATAGAAGCCGCCAGGATCGCGATGACCCGCTTCATCAAGAGGGGCGGCAAGATCTGGATAAGGGTGTTCCCCGACAAGCCGGTCACCAAGAAGCCGGCCGAGACCAGGATGGGAAGCGGCAAGGGGGCCCCGGAAGACTGGGTATGCGTCATTAAGCCAGGCCGCATACTCTATGAGATGGAAGGCGTGACCGAGGCCGTGGCAAGGGAAGCTTTCAGGCTCGCGGCGCACAAGATATCACTTCCGACAAAGTTCATTAAAAGGGAAGCAATATGAAACCGGCAGAAATAAGGGATTTGAAGCTCGATGAGGCGAAAGCCAAGGCCGCTGAGCTCACCAAGGAGCTCTTCAACCTGCGCATGCGCCATGCGACCAACCAGCTCGAGAACCCGCTTAAGCTTCGTTTGCTCAAGAGGGAGATCGCAAGGATAAAGACCGTCGTAGCCGAGAAGGAGAGGGTAAAGTAAGATGGCAGAGGCAAAGACACCGCACAAAAAGACTCTCATCGGAAGCGTGCTCACGAGCGGCAAGATGGACAAGACCATCGTCGTCTCCATTGAGAGGCTCGCCAAGCACCCCTTCTACGGCAAGTACGTCAAGAGGCGCGTGAAGTACAAGGCGCACGACGAGAAGAACGAATGCGGCGCCGGCGACAAGGTCGTGATCGTTGAGACCCGTCCCCTTAGCAAGACCAAGAGGTGGCGCGTTAAAGAAATTCTGGAGAAGGCAAAATGATACAGATCAGGTCAATCCTCGGCGTCGCTGACAACTCTGGCGCCAAGAAGGTCTCCTGCATAAAGGTCATAGGCGCTTCAAACAAGCTCATCGCCACCATCGGCGACGTCATTGTCGTCAACGTCAAGGAAGCTGTCCACGACGGCAAGGTGAAGAAGGGCGAAGTAGCGAAGGCCGTGATCGTGCGCACGAGGAAGGAAACCAGGAGGCCTGACGGCTCCTATATAAAATTCGACGAGAATTCCTGCGTTATCATCAACAAGGATAACGAACCGGTCGGCACCAGGATCTTCGGCCCGGTGGCAAGGGAACTGCGCGCAAGGAAGTTCATGAAGATCGTCTCCCTGGCGCCCGAAGTACTCTAAAATTTTCAGCAAAGGTTGAGTGAAATGGCATTGAAGATAAGGAAAGACGACCAGATAATGGTTGTGGCCGGCAAGGAAAAGGGCAAGACCGGCAAGATCCTCAGGGTGGACCCTGAAAAGGAAAAGGTCTATGTTGAGAAGCTCAACATGGTCAAGCGCCACCAGAAGCCCTCGGCGAAGTACAAGCACGGCGGCATCATCGAGAAAGAGGCCCCGATACACGCCTCCAACGTGATGATACTGTGCGCCAAGTGCAAGGGCCCGGTCAGGGTCGGCAGGAAGCTGGACGGCGACCGCAGGGTGAGGTTCTGCAAAAAGTGCGGTGAGGTGCTCGACAAATGACCAGTCCAAGGCTCAAGGAAAAATTCGCAAAAGACGTTATTCCCGCGATGATGAAGGAGTTCAACTACTCCAGCGTCATGCAGGTGCCCAAGCTTGAGAAGATAACCCTCAACATCGGTCTCGGCGAAGCTGTCAAGGACGTCAAGCTCATCGACGCGGCCACCCGCGACCTTACCGCCGTGACCGGCCAGAAGCCGGTCGTGACGAAGGCGAAGAAGTCGATAGCGACCTTTAAGCTGCGCGCTGGCATGCCGATAGGCTGCATGGTCACGCTCCGCGGCCCCAAGATGTTCGAGTTCTTCGACCGCTTCGTGAGCTTCGCCGTCCCCAGGATAAGGGACTTCAAGGGAATGCCCGACAAGTCCTTCGACGGCAGGGGCAACTACACCATAGGCGTAAAAGAGCAGATAATATTCCCCGAGATCGAGTACGACAAGATAGACAAGATCAGGGGCCTCAACATAACCATAAACACCACTGCCAAGTCCGATGAAGAGGCGAAGGCGCTCCTGAAGCACCTCGGCATGCCCTTCAGGAGCTGAGCAAAGTTAGACCGGAGGTAACACAAGTGGCTAAGAAGTCGCTCATAGCGAAGGCCAAGAGAAAAGCGAAGTTCAAGGTCAGGGAATACAACCGCTGCCCCATCTGCGGCAGGTCGAGGGCCTATTACAGGAAGTTCGACATGTGCAGGCTCTGCATGAGGAAGATGGCTCTGAAGGGCGACCTCCCGGGCGTTGTGAAGGCCAGCTGGTAAAACATTAGATATAACGGAGAAGCAAAAGATGTCAATGACTGATCCGATCGCGGACATGCTCACAAGAGTAAGGAACGCGGTCCAGGCGAAGCAGCAGGAGGTCATAGTACCGGCCTCCACAGTGAAGCTCGACATTGCGAGGATATTGAAGGAGGAAGGGTACGTTAAGGACTTTTCCACCTACAAGGACGGCGCGAAGGGCTTCATCAAGATACAGCTCAAGTGGGGAGCCGCCAAGAAGACCACCATCACCAATATCAAAAGGGTGAGCAAGCCTGGCCTGCGTAAGTATGTCGGCAAGGAAGAGATACCCAAGGTATTGAACGGTCTGGGCATCGCGATAGTCTCCACTTCCAGGGGCCTCATGACTGACAGAAAGGCCCGCGAACTCGGAGTGGGCGGCGAGCTCATCTGCACGGTATACTAAGCACGGTCCGAAGCAATCAACTGACCGAGAGGGATTCGTAAATGTCAAGGATAGGTAAACTTCCAATAGCACTACCAGCCGGAGTCAAGGTCGCCTTCGAAGGCAGCCTCATGAAGGTGTCCGGCCCCCAGGGCGCTCTCGAGCTTCCACTTCGCACAGAAGTGAAGGTCGAGCTCAAGGACTCCCAGATACAGGTCACCAGGATCGACGATACCAGGACTCCGAAGGCCCTTCACGGGCTCACGAGGACCCTCATCGCGAACATGGTCAAGGGCGTGACCGAAGGCTTCCAGAAGAAGCTCGACATCGTGGGCGTCGGCTACAAGGCAGACGTACAGGGCTCGACTCTGAACCTCGCGCTCGGTTATTCGCACCCGGTCAAGTACGAGCTCCCCAAGGGGATAAGCGCAACGGTTGAAAAGCAGACCTCGATCACGGTCAAGGGCGCCGACAAGCAGCTTGTCGGACAGGTGGCCGCTGACATAAGGGCGTTCAGGAAGCCGGAACCCTACAAGGGCAAGGGCATCAAGTACTCTGACGAGGTAATCAGGAGAAAGGCCGGAAAGGCCGGCAAGGCCGGAGGTAAATAAGGCAGATGAACGGAAGAGTGGAAAAGCTCAGCGGCTGGGAAAGAAGAAAAGAGCGCGTCAGGAAGAAGATAAAGGGCACCACAGAGCGTCCCAGGCTCAACGTGCACAGGTCCAACAAGCACATATACGCGCAGATAATAGACGACGCAACCGGCAAGACCCTCGTGGCCGCCTCTACCAAGAGCAAGGCGCTCGAGAGCCACGACGGCAAGAAGGTGGAAGCAGCCAAGCTGGTCGGCGCCACCATCGGCAAGCTCGCACTTGAAAAGGGCATCGACAAGGTCGTTTTCGACAGGTCCGGCTACATCTACCACGGCAGGATAAAGGCCCTGGCAGACGGAGCAAGGGAAGCCGGCCTCAAGTTCTGATTTTTTCTCAGGCTAGCGGTTAACATAATTCATCCGGTTTTGGGGTTACCTCCAAACAAGAACCAAAAGGGAGGCTTTTTTTGGAGAAGATAGACGTAAACGCCTTGGAGCTTAAGGATAAGCTCGTATACCTCAACAGGGTCGCCAAGGTCGTCAAGGGCGGCAAGAGGTTCAGCTTTAACTGCGTAGTGGTCGTCGGAGACGCCAAGGGTCACGTTGGCATCGGCCTCGGCAAGGCCAACGAAGTCCCTGAAGCCATAAGAAAGGCCATAGAGCAGGCAAAGAAGGCCCTGATCCGCGTTCCCATAGTGAAAGACGGCACCATCCCTTACGAGGTGACCGGCGCTTACGGGGCAGGCAGGGTGTTCTTGAGGCCCGCGTCCCCCGGTACCGGAATAATCGCCGGCGGCGGAGTCAGGGCGGTCGTCGAGTCCGCTGGAATAACCAACGTTCTCACGAAGTGCCTCGGCACTAACAACCCCCACAACGTCGTGAAGGCCACGATGGACGCGCTGGCCCAGCTCAGGAGCCCTGAGAACATCGCCGATACCAGGGGCAAGCAACTCGCAGAGGTAATGTGATGGACAGGAAGATAAAGGTAACTCTCAAGAAGCGCCCGGCAACCGAAAGACTGAGGATAATACTCCTCGGGATCGGGCTCAAGAAGACCAACTCCACTAAGGTCCTTTCAGACACCCCTTCAATAAGGGGCATGGTAGGCAAGGTCTCCCACCTGGTAACGGTCGAAGAGGCGTAAGCGCCGCACAAGCTGTTCTAACAATAAGAAAAGAGCTTCAAGGGGATTATAGATGCTGGACAGACTTAAGGCGCCCAAGGGCGCGAACCAGAAAAAGACCAGGCGCGGGCGCGGTGAAGGCTCAGGCCTCGGCAAGACTTCCGGAAGGGGCGGCAAGGGCCAGACCGCCAGAAGCGGCGGCAACATAAAGCCCGGTTTCGAGGGCGGCCAGATGCCCCTGCAGAGGAAGCTCCCCAAGAGGGGCTTCACGAACATATTCAGGACCGCCTACCAGGTCGTGAACGTCGGCGCCCTTGCCAACGCCTTCAAGGCGGGCGAGACCGTTGACCCTGCGGCGATACTGGACAGGGGCCTCATCAAGAGGAAGATGCTCGTCAAGGTACTCGGCGAAGGCGAGATAACCGTCGCCATGACCGTGAAGGCCAACAGCTTCAGCAAGTCCGCCATCGAGAAGATAAAGGCGGCTGGCGGTGTGGCGGAGGTAATCTGAGTTGGCGGCTCTCACTCCGAACATAAGCAAGATCCCGGAGCTAAACCGCCGTATCCTCATAACGCTCGTGATGCTCGCCATCTTCCGGATAGGGGTATTCATTCCCACGCCCGGAATCGACAGCGAGGCCCTGGCCGGTTTCTTCAAGTCCGCCAGCGGCACGCTCCTTGACTTCGCGACGATGTTTACCGGAGGAGCGCTCGAGCGTTTCTCCGTTTTTGCGCTGGGCATAATGCCCTACATCAGCGCCTCCATCATCATACAGCTCCTTACGGCGGTCGTTCCGCAGCTTGAAAAGCTCCAGAAGGAAGGCGACGCCGGTAGAAAGACCATAACCCAGTACACCAGGTACTCTACAATCGGCCTCAGCCTGGTCCAGGGCTTCATGATAGCCGTGGGCCTCGAGTCGATGAGGGGGCCCGCTGGCGAGCCCATCGTCCTCAGCCCGGGCTGGGACTTCAGGATTCTGACGATGATAACGCTCACCTCGGGCACGGCTTTCCTCATGTGGCTGGGCGAGCAGATAACCGAGAGGGGCGTCGGCAACGGCATATCCCTCATAATATTCGTCGGCATCGTTGCAAACATGCCTTCGGCCATGTACAATACCGTTCAGCTCGTGCGGGCCGGCGAGATGAGCGTTTTCGTAATCTTCTTCCTCCTCGCCCTCATGGTGGCGGTCGTGGCTTTCATCGTCTTCATGGAGATGGGGCAGAGAAGGATACCGATACAGTACCCGAAGAGAGTGGTCGGCAGAAAGGTCATGGGAGGGGGCACCCAGCACCTGCCGTTGAAGGTCAACACCTCCGGCGTAATACCGCCCATATTCGCTTCGTCGATAATCGTCTTCCCGGCGACTATCGCGAACTTCATTGACGTACCGTACATGAAATGGCTCTCGGACAGCCTCATGCCCGACGGTCTGATTTATAATTTGCTCTACATAGTCCTTATAGTGTTCTTCACGTTCTTCTATACTGCCATACAGTTCAACCCGAAGGACGTCGCGGAGAACCTGAAGAAGTACGGCGGCTTCGTACCCGGCATAAGGCCGGGCGCCAACACGGCCGACTACCTCGATACAGTGCTCACGAGGCTTACCGTATGGGGAGCCATATACCTGGCTGCCGTCTGCGTTCTGCCGAGTTTCCTCATAGCCGAGTTCAACGCGCCTTTCTACTTCGGCGGAACGGCGCTCCTCATCGTCGTCGGCGTCGGCATGGACACGGCCCAGCAGATAGAGTCTCATATGCTGGCCAGGAGCTACGAGGGGCTTCTTAAAAAGGGTAAAATAAAAGGCAGAGGCCTGTCATGAACATAATTCTTCTCGGGGCTCCGGGCGCGGGCAAGGGGACTCAGGGCAATATCCTTGCCGAAAAGTTCAGGATTCCGCAGATATCAACCGGAGACATCCTGCGCGCGAACGTCAGGAACAAGACCCAACTCGGCCTCAAGGCAAAAGAGTTCATGGACAAGGGGGCGCTGGTCCCCGATGACATAGTCGTAGGCATGGTCGTCGACCGCATAAACGAGGAGGACGCCAAAGCCGGGTTCATCCTCGACGGCTTCCCCAGGAACATCAACCAGGCCGAGGTCCTCGAGAAGACCCTCTCCTCGATGGGAAAGTCCATCGGGTCGGTCGTAGGCATAGAGGTCGACAGGAAAGAGCTCGTCAGGAGGCTTTCCGGCCGCAGGGTCTGCAGGAAGTGCGGCGCCAGCTACCACGTGATATTCAACCCGCCGGTCAATATCGGGATGTGCGACAAGTGCGGCTCCGAGATATACCAGAGGGACGACGACAAAGAAGATACCATCGAGGCAAGGCTCAAGGTTTACGAGCAGGAGACCTTCCCCCTCGTCGATTATTACTCCAGGAAGGGCCTTTACAGGGGGATAGACGGCAAGGGCTCCGTAGACCAGATAACCTCGACCATCATGGGTGCGATTGAAGGAAGCGATAATTCTAAAGTCTCCTGATGAGATAAAGTCCATGCAGGCCGCAGGCGCTGTAGTTGCCGAGGTCCTCGAGGTACTGAAAGCAAACGTGAGGCCGGGCGCAACAACCCTGGACCTTGAAAAAATAGCCGAAGAAGAGACTAAAAGACTTAAGGCCAGACCCGCCTTCAAGGGGTACAGGGGCTACCCGTTCTGCCTGTGCACTTCGATAAATAGCGAAGTCGTTCACGGGATGCCCTCGAAGAAGACCCTGAACGAAGGCGATATCGTGAGCATCGATTACGGCGCTCTGGTAGACGGCTTCTACGGGGACGCGGCAGTGACCGTTCCAGTCGGGGCGGTCAGTGAAGATGCCGCGAGGCTCATGAGAGTCACCGAGGAATCTCTCGGCAAGGCCATAGAGGCAGCAAGGGAAGGCGCAAGGCTTCAGGACATATCCTTCGCTGTCCAGTCCCATGTCGAGCCGCACGGTTTTTCCGTGGTAAGAGAGTTCGTCGGCCACGGAATAGGACGTGAACTCCACGAGCCTCCCCAGGTGCCGAACTTCGGGATACCCGGAAGGGGAGTAAAGCTCAAGGCCGGGATGGTGCTGGCCATAGAGCCGATGATAAACGCGGGCGGCTGGGCGGTAAAGGTACTTTCCGACGGCTGGACCGCCGTCACCGCGGACGGGAAACTTTCGGCGCACTTCGAGCACTCCGTAGCGATAACCCCCGAGGGGCCGCTGGTGCTCACGAAGATATAATCTCAAAAAGGAACGGAATGGCAAAGGAAGAGGCGATACAAGTTGAAGGGACGGTAATAGAGACTCTGCCGAACGCCATGTTCAGGGTAGAGCTCGAGAACGGCCACAAGGTGCTCGCGCACGTGTCCGGCAAGATGAGGATGCACTTCATAAAGATACTCCCCGGGGACAAGGTCACCATAGAGCTTTCACCCTATGACCTCACCAGGGGCAGGATTACATACAGGGCAAAGTAAGCAATATCCGAAACGATTCAAAGGGGAATGTGATGAAGGTAAGGAGCTCGGTAAAAAAGATCTGCTCGAAATGCAAGATCGTCAAGAGAAGCGGCGTGGTAAGGGTGGTCTGCGACAACCCCAAGCACAAGCAGAGGCAGGGATAATAAAGGCCAAGGCCTTTCGTCAGCATAGTAAAAGGAGGAATCAAGTTGGCTAGGATTGCGGGTGTAGACCTTAACAAGAACAAGAGGATCGACGTGGCCCTCACCAAGATCTTCGGCATAGGCCAGGCCTCTGCCAAGAAGATACTCGGGATGGCTCAGGTGGAGCCCTCTATAAAAGTGCAGGACCTCACGGAGCCCCAGGTCGCGGCCATCAGGAAGGCCATCGACACCGACTTCAAGGTCGAGGGAGACTTGAGGAAAGAGGTCTCCATGCACATAAAGATGCTCATCGACATCGGCAGCTACAGGGGAGTGCGCCACAGGAAGAACCTTCCGGTGCACGGCCAGAGGACCCATACCAACGCCAGGACCCGCAAGGGACCCAGGAAGGGCGTCGTGGCCTCAAGGAAAACCGAGTAGGCCGTAAAAAATACTGGATTTTCTCTCAGGACTTGGGGCATAATACATGTTTCGCCCTTTAGGCCCTGTTCTGTTCAAGAGCCGATAACCGCAGAAAAGAATTTGAGGTCCCGGAGGACATAGATGTCGAAGGTAAAGAAGGAAAAAAGAGCGGTATCAAAGGGCGTCGCGCACATCAAGTCGACGTTCAACAATACCATAATCAGCATAAGCGACCCGGCCGGAAACGTAATCGCCTGGTCCAGCTCAGGCGCGCAGGGCTTCAAGGGCTCCAGGAAGGGAACCCCTTTCGCGGCGCAGGTCGCGGCTGAGGTTGCGGCGAAGAAGGCCATAGACAGCGGCGTCAAGACGGTAGACGTTTACATAAACGGCCCCGGAGCCGGCAGGGAAGCTGCATTGAGGTCCCTCCAGGCGGCCGGTTTCAGCATAAGCCTCATCAGGGACGTAACTCCGCTGCCGCACAACGGCTGCAGGCCTCCCAAGAGGCGCAGGGTCTAACAGAACGAATTTTTCGCGCCCCCTTGGGCGCTCCCGAGCGGGCAAAAACCGTCCCGCGGGAAAAAGGGAGGAAAGAAGTTGGCAAGGTATACGGAATCAGTTTGCAAGGTCTGCAGGCGCGAGGGGATGAAGCTTTTCTTCAAGGCCGAGAGGTGTTTCACCGACAAGTGCGCGTTCGAGAGGAGGGCTTACGCTCCCGGACAGCACGGCCAGGGAAGGGGAAAGGTCTCCGAGTACGCTCTGCAGTTGAGGGAAAAGCAGAAGGTCAAGAGGGTATACGGCCTGATGGAGAACCAGTTCAGGAACACCTTCGCTGACGCCGAGAGAAGCAAGGGCATCACCGGCGAGAACCTCATCTCCCTTCTCGAGAGAAGGCTCGACAACGTCATCTACAGGACCGGCATCGCGGGTTCCAGGACCCAGGCCAGGCTGATGGTCACGCACGGCTACGTCCGCATCAACGGCAGGAAAGTCGACATCCCTTCTTACAGGGTCAAGCAGAACGACATCATCGAGGTGGCCGACAAGAGGAAGAAGGAGCCCAGGATAGCCGACAGCATCAAGGCGGCCGAAAGCCGTCACGGGGTCCCGGAGTGGCTCAGGCTGGACAAGGACAACCTCAAGGCTACGGTCGTGAGGCTGCCCAGGAGAGACGACACGACGCTGCCGATGCACGAGCAGCTCATAGTCGAGCTCTACTCCAAATAATTTCTGGAAGACCTAACCCCTGTTCTGGCGGGCCCGGCCCGCAGCGGATTCCTATTATTCAGGTCTGACCATAATTTTTAGACAAGGACGGGTACACCATGCAAAAAAACTGGCGTGACCTTATTAAACCGAAAAAGCTCGAGGTGGACAAGGACACACTTACGCTCACCTACGGCAAGTTCGTGGCCGAGCCTCTTGAGAGGGGTTTCGGTGTTACGATAGGCAACGCCTTAAGAAGGATACTGCTTTCATCTTTGCAGGGAGCCGCCATCACCTCCGTGAAGATCGACGGAGTCCTGCACGAGTTCTCATCCGTGCCAGGCGTTAAGGAAGACGTCTCTGACATAATCCTGAACCTCAAGCAGGTCAGGCTCAAGCTCCACGGCGAAGGCCCCAAGACGATAAGGATAAAGAGCTCCGGCGACAACGTAGTCAGGGCCGGCGACATAATAACCGATTCCACTGTCGAGGTTTTGAACCCCGACCAGCACATCGCGACCGTCTCCAGGGACTCGAAGTTCGATTGCGAGCTCAACGTCAGCACCGGCAAGGGTTATGTCTCTTCCGAGAAGAACAAGCTCCCCGAGATGCCGATAGGGACCATCGCCATCGACTCCATATTCCAGCCCGTCAGCAGGGTGAACTTCAACGTCACCCACGCCAGGGTAGGCCAGAGGACCGACTACGACAAGCTCGTCCTCGAAGTCTGGACGACCGGCGCCATCGACCCGCAGAGCGCGGTCGCCGTCGCGGCGAAGATATTGAAGGACCAGCTCTCCGTTTTCATCACCTTCGAGGAGGGTGAGGAGGAAGGCGGCTTTGAAAGGGGAGATGCCAAGCCCCAGTTCAACGACAACCTCTTCAAGACCGTCGATGAGCTCGAGCTTTCCGTGAGGTCCGCGAACTGTCTTAAGAACGCCGACATAAAGTACATCGGCGAGATGGTCCAGAAGTCCGAGCAGGAGATGCTGAGGACCAAGAACTTCGGCAGGAAATCGCTTAATGAGATAAAAGAGATCCTGAAGGGTATGGGGCTCGACTTCGGGATGAAGCTCGACGGGTTCCCTTCTCGCAAGGACCTCGACGCCACGCATTCAGAGCAGAAGGAGACCGCTTAAGGGGATTGCCTTATGAGACATAACAGAGACGAAAAAAGGTTTGACAGGACATACAGCCATTTGAAGAGCATGCTTTCCAACATGACGAACGACCTTGTCATGTACGGAAGGATAAGGACCACCACGCCGAAGGCGAAGGTCCTGAGGAGCTACGCCGAGAAGATGATAACCCTCGGCAAGGACGGAAGCGTGGCCGCCAGGCGCAGGGCCATGGCCTTCATGAGGAACAAGGCCGCCGTAACGAGGCTCTTCGACGCTGTCGCCCCTCAGTTCAAGGAGCGCAACGGCGGCTACACCCGCATACTGAAGCTCGGCAACAGGCCCGGCGACAACGCCGCGATGGCGATTATAGAGCTCGTCGAAGGCCAGCAGGCAGCGGCAGCGATTGAAGCCCCGAAGAAGAAGGCCGCGGTAAAGAAGACCGCGAAGGCCCCGGCCGCTGAAAAGAAGGCCGCTCCCGCAAAGGAGAAGAAGGAGGCAGCCCCCAAGAAGGCAGCCGCTCCCAGGAAGAAGGCCGCCGCCGCTGAAGGCGAAAAGGAAGCAAAGCCCGCTGTGAAGAGGACCAGGAAGAAGGCGACTGAATCCGAGTCCTGAGGATAGATTTCCAAAAAGGGCGGGTTGAAAGACCCGCCCTTTTTTTTATTAACACTGCGGAGGCGTTCAGCTCCACGGGTGGGCGCAAGGGGCTTTTTTCAAGGCGTCATGCGCCAGGGAAAAATTGATTTTATTGTAAATTCCTCTATAATCACTATATGCGGGGCCCGGCCAGCGTGAAGGCACCAATCGGTCCTCCGGGACGCCGCTCCGCCTGTATCTCAAGGGCCGTTGAAGAGCCCTAAAAACTGGGAGGTGCCATGTCAAAGCCTATGACCAAATCACAGATCGAAGACCAGATATCAAAAGAAACGGGCGTGCCGAAAAAGTCCGTTAAGGAAGTGCTCGCGAAGCTTTCCGACCTGGCTTACAAGGAAGCCAAGAACCAGTTCACCGTGCCGGGCATCGGCAAGCTCGTGCTCGTGAACAGGCCCGCGAGGACGGGAAGGAACCCCAGGACGGGCGAAGAGATACAGATACCGGCAAGGCAGGCCGTCAAGTTCAGGATAGCCAAGGCCTGCAAGGACGCCGTGCTTAAAGAGGGCGAGGGCGCCTGACGGCGCCTCAGTTCTCCGAGCTCTTGTACCTGTAGGAATATACGACGTCGTTCTTGAGGACCAGTTCAAGGACTGTTTTCTTCTCCCTGCTGATGACGTCATTTTCAACGACCCCCCCGAGATACGAGGGGGTTTTCTTTTCCATGAACACGTAGGACATCCGCTCTTCGTTGTTCTCGAAGCTTACCTCCGAGGGCGTTCCGAAGGCCGCGAGGACGGCCTGCCTCGTCGTGACGCCCGGCTTCAGCTCGAGCACCTTCTCCTTGTCTACCTTGACACCTTCGGTCTTCGTCACTGAAGCGCATCCGGCGAGCATGAGCCCGGTTATGGCAGCTATCAAAATCCTTTTCATCTTCATCCTCCGGTTGTTGAACATACATGACGAGCGCATTCCCGGCGGCTCTGCCGCCGGGAACCTTCAATGAGACTTTCAGGCCTCGGCTACTCCGTCCCTGGTCCTGTTCTTCACGTCGTACATCGCGTGGTCGGCTTTTTGAATGAGCTCTTCCTTGGTTTCCGCGTCCTCGGGAAGGGAGGCGACCCCGAAGCTTGCCGTAAGCCGTATGTTAATCCCTTCATCGGCCAGAAAAGACGTCTCCTTTACCGACTGCCTGAGCTTTTCAGCCACGAGCGCCGCGTTCTTCTTGGACGTCCCCGGCATGAGGATGACGAACTCGTCGCCGCCGTACCTGCAAGCCATGTCGACGGTGCGCAGCATCGACGCCAGCAGGCGGGCGGCCTCTTTTAAGAGCTTGCTTCCCGCAAGGTGGCCGTGGACGTCGTTTACTTCCTTGAAGTAATCGAGGTCGAGGAAGATCATCGAGAGCTCGTAGCCGAACCTCCTGGCCCTCTCGACCTCGTAGTCGAGCCTGCTGTGCAAAAACCTCGAGTTGTACAGCTTCGTGAGGTCGTCCGTTATGGTCAGTTCCTGGACCCTCTTGAGGAATATGGCGTTCTCTATGGCGATGGCCGTGAAGTCCGCGAGGGTCGTTAAAACGAGCAGGTCTTCCTCAGAGAAACCCTTGTCCTCCTCGACCTTGTTTATGAGCTCGATGACTCCGAGGCATTTGCCGCGCGTCGTAAGCGGTACGCAAACTATCGACTGGGTCGTGAAGTGGGAGACCTCGTCCGCCTTCCTGGAAAAGCGCGGGTCTTTGTTGACGTCAGGCACGAGAAGGGGTTTCATCTCCCTTGCGACCCATCCGGCAACCCCCTCGCCGACCTTGAGCCTCATGTCCTTGAGCTTGTCGGAACCGGCCCCGACGACGATCTCGAACCTGAGCTCGCTGGTCTCCTCGTCCAGGAGAAGCAGGGACCAGTTCCTGGGCTGGAGAAGGTCGCTTATCTTCTCCATGACCATGTTGAGGATCTCTTTGTGGTCGAGGGTGGAGGTGATGGCCTTCCCTATTTCAGTGAAGGTGGCGAACTGAAGTTTCTTGAGCTCGAGCTCTTTCGACTCGCGCGGGCTGTTTTCAGGAATGGCGCGTTCCTTTGCGTTTTCCATCTGCAAAATATAACTTAAAGGGCTTTGAAAATCAAGGAACGCCGCTCCCTTAGAGGCTCCTGTCAAAGGGGCGGAGCCACCCCTGGAAAAGCCTTGTAATTGGCCCGGGCCTGCTGTTGCCGACTTTGGCCGTGCCGATTTTGACGAGAGGGACGGCTTCGGTTATCGAGTTGGTAAGAAATGCTTCGTCGGCTTCTTCGAGGGCCTTTATCGAAAGCGGCCCTTCTGAAAAAGGTATGCCGTGCTCTTTTGCGAGCCGTTTGACTTCCCCCCTTATGACGCCTGGCAGAAGGCCCGTGGAGCGGCCTGAGGCCAGGGCGGGCGTCATCAACCGGCCGCCTTTCACTGCGAAGACGTTGGAAGAGCCCCCTTCGGTGAGTTGGCCGTCCTTCGTGAAGAGAGCCTCAAAGGCCCCGGCTTTGGCGGCTTCGATCTTCGCGAGGACGCTGGCGATATAGTTAAGGGACTTTACGCCCGGCAGGGCAGGGGAGATGTCTGAAACAAGGATTGCCTTGACGCCCTTTTTACGGAGGACCGCGAGGGCCGCTTCATCTATTTTTCTGGTGACGATTATGGTCGTGGGGAGGATGCCTTTCGCCGGAAGGTGGCTGCCCCTGTCGGCCCCTCTCGTGACGATGAGCTTGACGCTGGCTTCGCCTTCCTCCAGCCGGTTTTTCCTGAGGAGAGTCTCTATCGCTCCGGCCAGCGCCTCTTCCACGAATGGCCTCAGCGAAGGTATGTCCATGTGAAGGGCTCTTGCGCCCTGAAGGAGCCTCTTTATGTGCTCATTCAGGAAGAGCGGCTTTCCATCGACGGCCTTCAGCGTTTCGAAGAGTCCGTCTCCGTAGTTGAGGCCCCTGTCGAATACGCTGACGGAGGCCTTTGAGGCGTCAACGAGCTTTTTGTTCAGGTATACGTATTCCTTCATCAGGCAACCCCCAGCGCTCTCAGGAAGTCCTGCGCCTTTAAGATGGTCTCGTCGTATTCGTCTTCAGGGACAGAGTCAGCGACGATGCCGCCGCCGACGCTAAGGTGAAGACGTCCGTCCTTGTAAAGCGCGGTCCTTATCGCGACCGAGACTTCAGCCGCCCCTGAAGCGTCGAACCAGCCGATGCCTCCCGTATATATCGAACGGGCGGTCTTCTCGATCTCGTCTATTATCTGCATGGCCCGCACTTTGGGGGCCCCCGTGATTGACCCGCCCGGGAAGAGCGCCCTCAAGGCCGCAGGAGAATCCATTGAGGCGAGTTTTCCTCTTATTGTCGAGACCATGTGGTGCAGGTGCGGGTATGTGACTATCTCCTCGAAAGATGAGACCTCTACAGAGCCGGGCAGGCAGACCTTGCCGAGGTCGTTTCTTTCGAGGTCTACTATCATGACGTGCTCGGCACGCTCCTTGCGGCTTGCTCGCAGCTCCTCAACAAGCGCCTTGTCCTCGACAGGGCCGCTTCCGCGCTTCCTGGTGCCCTTTATGGGGCAGGTCTCGGCGACGCCACCAGCGACCCTCAGGAGGCACTCCGGAGAATTGGAGATTATCTGGAAGCCGCCGAAGTCGAGATACGAGCTCATCGGCGCGGGATGCGTCTCGAGGAGCTTCATGTAAAGTGCGAACGGGTCGCCTTTCCATTCAATCGTTAACCTGTGCGAGAGGTTTATCTGGTAGATGTCGCCTGAGCCGATGTACTCTTTCGCTTTCCTGACCGACGCCATGTACTCTTCTTTTGAAGTGTCTGAGGAGAACCCTTTTGCCTTCGGTATGACGGCAGATTCAAAAGACGGCGCTGCTTCGAGCAGCTCTTTGTAAAGGGCCATTCTTTCCGGAGAAGCTGAGCGCGAAGCAAGATATCCCGCGCGCTCCTCGTGGTCGTATACGAATACCGGGTCGTAGAGCCCGCCCATGAAAAGAGGTATTTCGGGGCCGTCCTTTTTCCTGAATTTGAGGCCCGGCTCGACAATGCCCTTGAGGTCGTATGAGAAGTACGCGACGGCTCCCGAGGTGAAGGGGAACGGGCCTTTCTTGCTGCCACCGAGTCCGGCGATGGCACTGGAGAGGGCCTCGAAAGGGTCCGCTCCTTCGGCAACATCTATGGAAAGCGGGCCTGCTCCTGCGTAGGAATATCTCCTGCCTGTCTCGCCTTTTCCTGAAAAGAGAAAAGGACGGCCCAGCTTTTTGAGGGCGAGGAATGCCGCCTCTGGAGTGATGCCTTTTAATTGTTCGATGCGCATGAAATGGAAGGATAATACGCTTTCGTGCCTCTGGTCAAGGGCGCCATCATTATGTGGTGAAAATGGAGCCTGGTTATAGTATATTTGTCGGATATGGCCAGAAGAATTACAAGACAATTGAACATCGGCGGCGTCAAGGTCGGCGGCGACTCTCCGGTCACATTGCAGTCGATGACGAACACAGACACCTCTGACGTAGCCTCGACCGTCGCGCAGATAAAGGCCCTTGAAGAGGCAGGTTGCGAGATAATCCGCGTTGCAGTCCCTGACATGGGCTCTGCAGAAGCCATAGGCGAGATAAAAAGGTCGATATCCATCCCGCTTATCGCGGACATCCATTTCGACTGGAGACTCGCGATAAAATGCCTCGAGGGCGGGATAGACTGCCTGCGGATAAACCCCGGCAACATAGGCGACCGCGACAGGATAAGGCAGGTTGTAAAGGGCGCGGCCGCCCGTGGCGTGCCGATACGGATAGGCGTAAACGCCGGTTCGCTCGAAAAGGACATTCTCGCCCGCTACGGCCACCCCACGGCCGAGGCGCTCGTCGAGAGCGCGATGCGCCATATTTCGATACTCGAAGAGATGGACTTCCGCGACATAAAGGTTTCTCTCAAGGCCTCGAGCGTGCCGTTGACCGTGAAGAGCTACAGGCTGCTGGCGAAAGAGGTAGACTACCCGTTCCACATCGGCATAACCGAAGCCGGCACGCTCTTTTCCGGCGCTATAAAATCAGCGGCAGGTCTCGGCATACTCCTTTCGGAAGGCATCGGAGACACCATGCGCGTCTCCCTTACCGGAGATCCGGTGGACGAGGTGAGGGCCGGATGGGAGATACTGAAGGCCCTCGAGATGCGTAAGCGCGGGGCTACGATAATCTCCTGCCCGACCTGCGGCAGGCTCAAGTTCAACAGCATAGCCATAGCGAAGGAGATAGAGACGAGGCTCGCCAACCTGAAAGAGTCGGTCAAGGTGGCGATAATGGGTTGCGTCGTAAACGGCCCGGGAGAGGCTATTGAGGCCGACATAGGCATTGCCGGAGGCGACGGCGCGGGGATGCTCTATGTCAAAGGCAAGCAGGTCAGGAAAGTAAAAGAGGAAGAGATCGTAAAAACTGTGCTCGAAGAGGTCGACAGGCTGCTCGCCGAACGGAAAAACTGATATGGATAAGTTCATTCTTCACGAGCGCCTCGTCAACGACACAGTCGAGGTCATGGACTTGAGGGTCTGCCGCGTCCTCCTCATGAATGATTCGAGTTTCCTTTGGCTCATACTCGTGCCGATGCGCCCGGGTGTTACAGAACTGCACGAGCTTTCAAAAGAGGACAGGGGCGTCCTTATCGAGGAGACCGCCTCCGCGTCGGCCGCCATAAGCGCCGCCTTCAGCCCGGACAAGATAAACATCGGCAGCCTCGGCAACCTCGTCTCCCAGCTCCATGTGCACGTAGTGGGCCGGAAAAAGACAGACCGCGCCTGGCCAGGCCCAGTCTGGGGAAGCGGGCCTTCCGTGCCTTATTCCCCTGAACTGCTCGAAAAGACGCTCTTCGCCTTGAGGGCCGCCCTCCGGAAAGAACTCTCCTCCTCCGCTCCTTGACATCAGTTGTGCCGGTTATACAATCAAATCAGAGGAATGGATTGACCAGGGGGCCTCAAGCCCCTTTTTTGCTTTCAGAACGGAGGCAAGCCATGAAAGCTCTCGTATATCACGGCCCCGGCAAAAAGGCCTGGGAAGAGCGGCCCATGCCGAAGCTTGAAGACGAAAAAGACGCGATTGTGAAAGTGCTGAAGACGACAATCTGCGGCACTGACCTGCACATAATGAAAGGCGACGTGCCCGAAGTGACCGACGGGCGCGTGCTGGGACACGAAGGAGTTGGCGTCGTGGAGAAGACCGGCAAATCGGTCGGAAACTTCAAACCCGGTGACAGGGTGCTCATCTCATGCATCACCTCTGACGGGACCTGCGAGTTCTGCAAGAAGGGGATGTACTCTCATTGCGTCAACGGTGGCTGGATACTCGGCCACACCATAGATGGCACGCAGGCCGAGTACGTGAGGATACCGTACGCCGACACCAGCCTCTACGCGATACCTGAAGGGCTGAACGAGGACGCTTTCGTAATGCTATCGGACATCTTCCCTACGGCATTCGAGTGCGGCGTGCTGAACGGCCGCATAAAGCCAGGAGACACCGTAGCAATAGTCGGCGCGGGGCCTGTGGGGCTCGCCTCCCTCCTTACGGCGAAGTTTTACTCACCGTCGCGCATAATGATGATAGACGTGGACGAGGGGAGGCTTGCCGTGGCAAGGGAGCTGGGCGCGACCGACGTCGTTAACAGCGCCGAGGGCCCGGCAATTGAAAAGGTAATGGAGCTCACCGGAGAGCGGGGAGTGGACGTCGCGATAGAGGCCGTGGGGTCGCCCGTGACCTTCGGGATATGCGAGGCGATAGTGGCCGCCGGAGGGCACATAGCAAATATCGGCGTCTTCGGCCAGAGCGTGGACCTCCACATGGAGAGGCTCTGGTCTCACAACATAACCCTGACCACCAGGCTCGTCGACACCGTCACGACGCCCATGCTCCTGAAGAGCGTCGAGTCCGGCACGCTCCACCCCGAGCGTCTGGTGACGCACCACTTCGCCTTGAGCGACATCATGGACGCCTATGAGACTTTCTCCAACGCCAGGAAGGAGAAGGCCCTGAAGGTGGTGCTCGAGAACAGGTAGAAAAGAGGCCCGAAAGGGCCTCTTCCTTTTTCGCCTTCCTTCCCAGAATACTCTTGGAATGTCATCCCTGTCTGAGGTACAATAATAAATTAATCTTCAATTCAATTCGGACGGAAAATCATGCTGAAAGTAAACAATCTCTGCAAGCAATACGGCCCACAGGTGCTCTTCGAGGACGTCTCGTTCAGCCTTACACAGGGCGAGAAGGTCGGTCTCGTAGGCAGGAACGGACATGGCAAGTCCACTCTTTTCAAGATTATACTCGGCCAGGAAGAGGCCGACTCCGGCGAAGTCTCGGTGCCGAAGTACTACAGGACGGGCCACCTTTCCCAGCGGATAGACTTCGCTGAGCCCACCGTCATCAAGGAGGCCTGCCTGGGCCTGCCGCACAACGAGGACGGGATAGACGAGACCTACAAGGCTGAAGCAATCCTCATGGGTTTGGGGATAGGGGAGGAGCTTTTCGAGAGCAGCCCGTTGAGCCTATCGGGCGGCTATCAGGTAAGGCTCAACCTCGCGAAGGTGCTGGTCTCGGGCCCTGACCTCCTGCTGCTCGACGAGCCCACTAACTACCTTGACATCGTCTCGGCGAGATGGCTGGAGAGGTTCCTTCGCGAATGGAAAGGCGAGCTCATCATGATAACCCACGACAGGGGCTTCATGGATGCCGTTACCACCCACACGATGGCAATACACCGCTGCAAGGTCAGGAAGGTGCAGGGGCCGACCTCGAAGCTCTATGAGCAGATATTGACCGAAGAGGAGACCTACGAGCAGACCAGGCTCAACGAGGAGAAGAAGAGGGCCGATGTTGAGCGCTTCATCGCGCGGTTCAGGGCTTCCGCCACGAAGGCCTCTGCCGTGCAGTCCAGGGTTAAGGCCCTGGAGAAGAAGGGGAAGCTCGAGGAGCTCAGGGACATAAAGAACCTAGACTTCGCCTTCAACGCGGCCCCGTTCCAGAGCAAGTACCTCCTCGAGGCGAGGGATCTTACCTTCGGCTACGGAGGCGACAGCCCGCTTCTAATAAACGGCTTGAGCTTCACGGCCGCCAAGGGCGACAGGATAGGCGTCATCGGCAAGAACGGCAGGGGCAAGTCGACGCTTTTGAACCTCCTGAACGGCGAGCTCAAGCCCTTGAACGGGGACGTCAACGTAAACCAGAACACAAGGACGGCCTTCTTCGGCCAGACGAACATAGACAGGCTCACGAAAGCGAATACGGTCGAGCAGGAGCTCATGAACGCGCACCCTGCCTGCACGCGCGGCATCGCCAGAAAGATATGCGGGTCGATGATGTTCGAGGGGGACAACGCCCTCAAGAAGATAGAGGTCCTTTCCGGCGGCGAGAGGGCCAGGGTCCTTCTGGGCAAGCTCCTCGTCTGCCCGGCAAACCTCCTTTTGCTTGACGAGCCGACCAACCACCTCGACATGGATTCCATCGACTCTCTCATCGAGGCCATAGACGCCTTCAGCGGCGCGGCCCTGATGGTCACGCACAGCGAGCTCATGCTGGACGCGCTGGCAACCCGCCTCATAATCTTCGACGGCGGGACCGTGTCGCTCTTTGAGGGCGGCTACAGGGAGTTCCTGGAGAAGGTCGGCTGGGAGAGCGAGGCCGCCGAGGACAAGAGCGCCAGGAAGCCCAAGGCGGCAAAGGGCGTCAACAGGAAGGAACTAAGGAAGCTCAGGGCCGATCTTTCAGCTGAAAAGACCAGGGTCATCGGCCCGATACAGAAGAGGATAGCCGCCATAGAAGGCTCCATCGTAGAGACTGAAAAGCTGGCCGAATCCGAGAACAGGCTGCTTTTGGCGGCCTCAGAGGCGGTTGCGGCCGAGGCGATAAGCGTTCATTCAAAGGCTTACCATGACGCGATGGGGCAGATGGACAGCCTCTTCGATGAGCTTGAGACGCTCACGGCGGAGCTGGAGTCGAAGACGGCCGAGTTCGACCAGAGGCTGCGTGAAGCGGGTTTCGAATAGAGCTGAAATGGAAAAGGGGGCTGCCGCCAGGCAGCCCCCTTTTTTTATTCAGGCCAGTCTTTTTTTCAGAATACCCAGAGTACCGGGCATGGAGATTTTCTCGTGACGTTGTCCGTTATGCTTCCGGCGAAGAGCTTGCCTATGGGCGAATACCGGTGCGTGGACATTATTATCAGGTCGGCCCCTCTCTCTTCGGCGACGGCGACTATCTCGTGCGAGGCGTCTCCTTCGCGCAGGAGGGTGTCCACATGGGCCGCGCCGAGCGTCTTGAGCTTTTCGGCGGCGCTTTCAAGGATTGCCCTTCCTTCACTGAGCCATTCCTTATGGATGGTGTCCCATTCCGGAGAATTAGTGACAAGGTGGCCGGCGCGGTGCCATTTCTCAGTGATATGCAGGAGCGTTATCTTGGCTCCCGAGACCTTGCTGAGATAGGCCGCGTGCTTGAGCGACTTTTCAGAGAGCTCAGTTCCGTCGATGGGGCAGACTACCGTTTTATATTCCATACGCACCTCAGGGTATTTTAGGCGCCGGCAAGCCCGTTAAGGCCGCCGGCGCCGTTTTTGGCGTATCAGTAGACGCTCTTCGCTTCGGAGAGCGCCTTGCCGCCCTTGCCGACCCAGGTGGTCGTCCAGCGGCGCTGGACAACCCTCATGACGAGGAACACTACAGCGGCAAGTACGATGAAGGCTATGAACCCGGATGCGAAAGAGCCGGTGTACTGCTTGGACAGGCCCATCGCGTTGGGGATGAAAGCGCCGCCCAGGGCCCCTATCTCACCTATCATGCTTCCGGCCACGGCCGTGGTCGTGGGCCAGCGCAGCGGCACGAGCTGGAAGAGCGAGCCGTTGCCCATTCCGAGGAAGGCGAAGCAGATCATGAACAGCCCCGTCGTTACCGTGAGGGAGGGAGCGCCGCTCAGCAGGAGCATGACTACGATGACGCCTATGAATACCAGCGTCAGGGAGTTGATGCCGCCCCATTTGTCGGAGATGTAGCCGCCCACTATCCTGATGGCGCTGCCCATTACCGCCGCGAGCATCGTAAGCTGTCCGGCCTGTACCTTTGTGACGCCGAACTGGTCATGGAAGAAAGTGGGCAGGAAGTTTGCCAGCCCGATGAAGCCGCCGAAGGTTATGATGTAGATGGCGTTGAACATCCAGCCGTCTTTTTCAACAAGGCAGCTGACAAGCTCTTTCAAGGTGTGGTGCTCCCTGTCAGGGGGCTCCTTGGCGAAGATAAGCATTATGAGGAAAGGCAGGAGCATCGTGAGTGCCGCGAAGCCGTAAACCGTCTGCCAGCCGTACTTCATCGCCAACGGAGGCGCGAAGAGCACCGCGAGGACCGTTCCGCTGTTGCCTGCTCCGGCTATACCCATCGCAAGACCCTTGTACTGCGGGGGGAACCATCCCGAACCGAGCGAGAGGGCGACGCCGAAAGACGCGCCTGCTATGCCGAGGAGGATACCCATCGCCAGGACGTCGTCGTAGGTGTTGACAGCGTAGTACCCGTACAGCATCGCAACCAGTATCAGGCCCATCTCGACCAGGGCCGCGTTTTTCCTGCCGATGTACTGCGCCATGACGCCGAGAGGGAAACGCATGAGGGCGCCGGCCATGATGGGTATTGATATCATGAAGCCTTTTTGCGCCGGTGAAAGGTTGAACGCTTCGCTTATGAAGGGGGCCATGGCTCCGTTAAGAACCCAGATCGCAAAACAGAAGTCGAAATACAGAAATGAAGCAATGAGCGTCGGCACGTGGCCTGCTTTAGCGAACGCTTTCCAGTTTGCCATTTCTCTCTCCTTTGGAATTTGACGTGGCGGCTTTGAAACAGAAGGGAATTAAAGCGCCAAAAGAGAGCCGTATTTTTTTGGATGGATTATTGCTGGTTGCGCAGGCGCCAGGAAACGCGAGTGACCCCTGAAATATCAGCACTAAGCCAAAAAAATGCGACTGTGCCTTTCGGGTAACTCATCGTTATATCCTGAGCGGTAGATATAGCGGTGAGGAAGTGAATTCCCCATTCACTTCTTCGTTCTGATCGGATTGTTTAACTTAAAATAGCAATACCAGGAAAAAATGTCAAGCGAAATGTGAGAGGCGTCACATTCGCCGGGGCTGGAATATAGTTAAATCTCTAATGCCGGCTTAATCCAGCCCGAGTATAATGGAAACGTAACAAGGCAAGAAAAAAAGAAGAAAAGGAGGAAAGAAAATGAACAGGACAGCCGAAATAATAGACCTGCTGGTGGCAGTCGGCAACATAGCTGTAGCAAGCCTCCTGATCTTCATAGTGGGGCTGTAAAAAAAGCGGAAGGTTTCAAACCTAATCTTCCCTTAATGTGCAAACGGGTAAGATGGTGTCTGGTAAGAGGTAATAATAATGACGGAATCTAACATTAACGGGAGGAAGCAGATGAAAAAGGACATAATAGCAGACCTGTATTTTCCGCTTGCGTTCATCTTCGGCCAGCTTGTAATAGCGATTGTAGCGGCTGCGTCGATAACCGCTTAACTGGCGGTTTTCACATGAGAAAACACAAGACGTACTGTTAAAGGGGGGGGTGTTGAGCCCTCCCTTTTTTCATTTCAATCCAAATTCGCCCCTCTAAAAACCTGAATCAAATCCAAAATGCATATTGAGAGCCACCTTTGCGTAACATGGCCGGATATTCGTGTTACTGAAAGGTAACACCGCTGGAATTGCTTGTTTTTCAAAGGCGATGCGGCGACCCGCTTGAGTATCACTTTCGTAGGTGTAACTTTTTCGTAACGCGTGGGGTACATGAGTTTTTTTGACCACGAAAACTGGATTCTACAAAAAACATTAGAAAAACATGATGTTATCCTCCAATTCCGGCTTCTGCTTCGTTCTGGTATGCATATTGCAAAATATATCTGTTGAATCGACAAGCAGCAACGGACGCATGGGCGCCAGTGGCTGAGGAAAGGCTTGAAGGAAGGTTTTTTTGCGATGAGCGGCGGAAAAAGACCTGAACCGGAAAGTCTTCAGATTTTTTTTCAAATTCCTCGTCATTCAAGGCAGGTCCATGCTCCCTGCGTGCGGACATCCTTGATTTGCCTGGCAGGCCGGTAAAGCGGCCTGGCCTCTTTAGATGGCGTTTTCTTTCACATTCCATCCGGTTTGGGAAAAATACGCTTCATCGGCAGGGATGCCCCCAAGGGGATAAGTACCGTCAATTTTGGCCATGTCGCATGGCCGGCCCGTTTGTCCACAACCGGCGGGGTGCCAGTTAATCTGCACCCTGAAGGAGAGGCCGGGACGACCCGATAGGCCAGGGCTGTCATCTTTTATATGGATTCACGCGGCTGTATCGGGGAACTGATCCGCCCTTTTTGCAGGTTGTCGTCTCCTGGGCCCACGGCGGGCTTTCGGAGGCCTGGCGCCAGGGCCGCGCCATTATTTTGATGATTCTTCATAAGCCCTTCAAAGTAACAATGCCATTGTTACTTAATATATCAGTCAGTTGAAGTACTCTGGTTGCCAGCAGAACACCCCACAGTTTCGCAAGGCGTATGCTTTGCGTGCGCCAGGCGTTCCCTTTAGCCGTATGCGAGAGGGAAGGGATGAAAAAACATCCATCAAACGTCCATGTACAGGGAAAATCCTGTTCAGGCGCGCTGCCCGCCTTATCATTAATATAGTCGGTGGGCGCACGGACTCTTGGGGTGTATCTGGCTAAAGGCGGTTTTCCGGGCCGGGCGGCTTTCGGAAGTGGAATTTTTCAGGGTGGGTAACCAGTTCGGCGATCCCATCATTAATGCCCGGGGAGGCTTTCTTTTGGCAGCCTGCAAGCCCTATTCGGGCGGTTCAGTACGGAGGTGGCCTTAATGAGGATCATGGTCTGCCATGATGGTTCGCAAAGGTCTCAATCGGCGTTGGAGAGGACCGCGGAGCTGTTCCGGGTCCAGAACCCCGAAATAATACTCGTTACAGTAGTCGAAGAGCCGCTTGACGCCACAAGCCAGGACGAGGCGAACTTCGAGAGCTGGCGCGCCTCCAGGGGCGACAGCCTCAAGGAAGCGGCTGACTGGGTGGCCGGGCACGGGCTTAACGTCGAAGCCGTCCTCGCGGTCGGAGACCCGAGGAAGATGCTTATAGAAGCCACCGAGAACAAGAACCCCGACATACTGGTCGTGGCCGGGAGGGGTTCGGGGCTCCTTCAGGGCATGGTCCTCGGAAGCGTCAGCGCCTTTCTTGTGCGCAACGCCGAGTGTCCGGTCCTCGTGATGCATTGACAGGGATTTTGTCCTGGAGCGCTAACGGCGCACCCGGCATCTCCCGCGTCGATTTTGCGATATTAAAAAAATACCGGTAAGTTTTCACTTCTGCGTTTGTGGAGGCGTCCCCCCGTGACGAGCTTCGATTGCCAGACGCATCTGACTTTCCCCGGAGGTCCTAAATGGGAGATAGGGAAAGAATGGGGTGGGGCGACCTGCTGAGCTTCGGCAGGCAGGATGTCGCCGCCCTGCACAAAACGTGGTTCGCCTATTTTCTCACCTTTTTCGTCTGGTTCAACATGGCCCCCCTGGCGACCACCATCATCAAGACCTCTGTCCTGACGGCGGACGACCTCAAGCTGCTGGCCGTCTGCAACGTAGCTCTGACCGCTCCAAGCCGCTTCATCATAGGAATGCTCACCGACAGGTTCGGCCCGAGGAACACCTTCACCGCTATCATGACCGCGATGTCGCTCCCCTGTTTCGCTTTCGCGTTTTCAGACACCTATACGCAGATGCTCGCTTCAAGGCTCATCCTTTCGATGGTCGGCACCGGCTTCGTCGTCGGCATACACATGACCTCGCTGTGGTCCAAGCCCAGGGACATCGGCTTCGCGCAGGGGGTGGAGGCCGGCCTTGGAAACTGGGGAGCTTCGATAGCGGCGATACTCTTGCCTGTAGCGGCGCTGAACCTGTTCGGCTCGTGGAGATACGCTGCCGCGGCAAGCGGCCTTGTAATGCTCATCTACGGTTTGTATTACAGGGCCTCTATTACTGACGGCCCCCAGGGAGCCTGCCGCAAGCCCGCCGGGGGCTCAGTCATAGAGGTCTCCACCTGGTGGGACATGATAAGCGCCATGTTCTGGATGGTGCCAGTGACCGGAGTGCTCGCGCTCGTCGTCTGGAGGCTTCGCGCGGTGGGTTTCCTGAGCGTCGAGGCGGCCGCTGCCGCGTACGCCGTAATAGGCGCGGCCGTGCTCTTCCAGGCGGGGCGTATAGCGTGGCGCAATTACCCATTGCTAAAGGAGGGCGTGCCAGAGGACGATAAGTACAGGTTCGCGGACGTAGGGGCGCTGTGTCTGTGCTTCGCGGCCTCGTTCGGCGCTGAGCTCGGCGTCATCTCCATGCTCCCGCAGTTCTTCGAGAAGAACTTCAGCCTGAGCCCGCAGCTGGCGGGCCTCATGGCGGCCATGTTCGCGTTCATGAACATATTCTCGAGGTCGCTCGGGGGGCAGATATCGGAGAAGTGCCCTTCCAGGAGAGGTGCGATGCTCGTCTACCTGGCTGGCACCGGCGTTTCGTTCTTCCTCATGGGGCTCATCGATTCAAACTGGCCGCTGTGGCTCGCTGCCGCTGTGACAATAGCGTGCGCGCTCTTTGTCACCGGCGCGTGCGGGGCCACGTTCGCCATCGTCCCGCTCATTAAGAGGCGCGTTACGGGACACATAACCGGGTATGTCGGGGCTTTCGGCAACGTCGGCGCGCTCGCGTACCTGGTAGCGTACACGTTCGTCGACGACAGCCGGTTTTTCAATATCATGGGCGCCGCCGCGCTCTTTACGTTCATGTTCTGCTTTTTCTTCCTCAGGGAGCCTGCCGGTGCGTTTTCGCAGGAATACCAGATAACGAGCGGCGGCAAGGCCGCCTTGAAGGGCCGCCCCCTGGTCCGGAAGACCTGATGCGCGCCCCGGGCTGGCGGCGTACCAGGGGTATGAATACTTTTTTTTAAAAAAAGTACATCATGTGATGGACACGAGGTTTTTTTTGTATTATAATCCCGCCATACTTAAAACTGAATACAGGTCCCGAAAGGCCCCTTTGACTTTTTTGGAGGGGACAGCGAGAAATCGCTGGACAGGTCCGGATGAATCTGGTAATTTACGCGTGCTCAGCGGACAAACTATTCAAACCCCCAGGGGCATGAAAGCCTTGACCTCAAGCGAACGCGTATATCCTGACCACGGACCGAACGGCACCCGCTCGGAGGACTCTAAACAGGTGAGTCGAAGGATCAGAAAAGGGCTCAGGCAGCTCTGCCAGAGCCTATTTTGTATAGCTGCCCTTAAGCTGTGTACCGCCGCCGGGCGTCTGCGCCCGGAAGCGAAGGCGGCCTCCAATGGGGCCGCGGCGAGCGGCATTGACATGCGCTCAGAGGAGAAGGCCCTTTCCAGCGCCTTGGCCCTTGTCGGCAAGGTCTTAAGTTCATTACCCACCAAAGAGAAGCACGTCAACTCATTAAGCGCCATCGAGGTCTTCGTCTCCAAACTCCGTGAAGAGGTCCTGGAGTTCGCGGCTCCGGACAAGGCAGAGAAAAAGCCTTTCCCCCGCTTCGGAAAAAGGACCAGGGTTACCCGGAGCCCGGGGCTGGAGAACCTTAAGGTGACGCTTAATCTTGCCAGAGGCGACCTAGAAGCATCACTCGCCTTTTAATCTATTCAATCCATGGCCTAAAGACGGCATCCTCCCACAATTACCGGGGCTGCGCTTGTATCGCCTCCCTCCTAGACGGGCGAAAGGCAGCCGGGCCGGAACGGGTCCATGGTGGATATAAAGGGTTCCAAAGAATTATCTATGAAAAGCATAGATAATAAAAAGCGAGCAGCGGTAAAGGAGGTGTAGAGTATGGATTTAAGGAGTTGTAAGACAATCTTGGTGAAGGGACTGCAACTCGGGTTCGCGCTGAGTCTCGTTGCCGGCATTGCGCCTATGAAGGCCATTGCTGAAGACGCGGCTGCTGGTGCGGCTCCCGCTGATGCGGCGGCTGTTGAAGCCCCGGCTGAGGCTCAGGCCCCGGCCGAGACTGGTGACGCGGCGATCGGCAAGATGTACTTTACAGGCGAGAAGAGGTTTGAGAGCGGCGCCCCGGCGTGTATTTCCTGCCACAGCGTCAGCTACGGTTCTCTCAACGGCGGCGTGCTTGGTCCGAACCTGACCAAGGTTTATGCCGACGAGTCGAAGAACCCGCTTCTGAGCTCGGCCTGGATCAACGGCGGTTCCCCTGTGATGGCTCCCATCTTCAGCCAGAAGAACGTGACTGACGAGGAAGTCTCCCACTTGAGGGCGTTTTTCGCCGAGCAGTCCAAGGGTGAAGTAGCATCCTCCCAGACCGGCACTTTCACCATCATCGGGTTAGGCGGCTTCGTAGGTATACTGATTGTCTTCAATATTATCTGGAGCGGCCGCTACAGAAACAGGAACAAAGGCACCGCCCACGATGCCCTTTGGAGAAACTACGGCGGAAAAGGAGGGAGGTAAATAGATGGCTACCTGGATTCAAGACGAGATAAACCCCGGTAAAAGGGGTTGGGAAGAATATTACAGGAACCGTTGGCAGTATGACAAGACCGTGAGGAGCACCCACGGCAACAACTGCACCGGCGGCTGTTCCTGGATGGTTTACGTAAAGGACGGCATCATCACCTGGGAGTTGCAGGCTGTCGACTATCCGAAGCTGGACCAGTCGATCCCGCCTTACGAGCCGAGGGGCTGCCAGAGGGGTATATCTGCCTCCTGGTACGTCTACAGCCCGCTGCGTATCAAGTACCCGTATTGCCGCGGCATACTCCTGGACTCCTGGAAAGAAGCAAGGGCCAAGCATTCCGACCCTGTCGACGCCTGGAGGTCCATTGTCGAGAACGCCGAGCTTCACAAGAAGATCAAGTGGTCGAGGGGCAAGGGCGGCTTCCGCAGGTTTGATTGGGACACCGCGGCCGAGATAATCACCGCAGCCCACATCTACACCATAAAGAAGTACGGTCCGGACAGAATCATCGCGTTCTCGCCGATCCCGGCCATGTCGCAGATCAGCTACGCTTCCGGCGCCCGCTACAACCAGCTCATCGGCGGCGTTCATCTGAGCTTCTATGACTACTACACCGACCTTCCGAGCGCCGAACCCGAAGTCTGGGGCGAGCAGACCGACTCCTGCGAAAGCGCTGACTGGTACAACGCCGGTTACGTGGTCCTGTCCGGAGCCAACCCGAACATGACCAGGACCGCCGACTGCCACTTCATCTCCGAGCTCAGGCACGGTGGAGCGAAGATGGTAGTTTGCGCGCCTGACTACTCTCAGGTCACGAAGTACGCCGACACCTGGGTACCCGTGAAGCCCGGTTCCGACTCTGCCTTCTGGATGGCCATCAACCACGTCATCCTCAAGGAGTTCTACGTCGACAAGAAGACCCAGTACTTCGAGTCCTACGTGAAGCAGTTCACCGACCTCCCGATGCTCGTCAAGCTCGAAAAGGGCAAGGACGGCTGGGAGCAGGGCCGTTTCCTTACGGCGCATGACCTTGCGGAGTACGACGGCGAGGACAACCCGGAATGGAAGCAGTGCATGTGGGACGAGATCACCGGCAAGGCCGTCGTAGTAAACGGCTCCGTGGGCTTCAGGTACCCCAACAAGCACGAGAACCACGGCAAGTGGAACCTCATGCTCAAGGAGTCCAGGACCCAGAAGAACATCACCCCGTCGCTGTCCGTCCTTGACCACAAGGAAGACGCGATAGAAGTGAACTTCTACGAGGTCGACAAGCCGGAGAAGTACAAGAGGCAGGTGCCTGTCAGGTACGTGCAGACCAAGGAAGGCAAGCAGCCTGTCGCGACCGTATTCGACCTCAAGATCGCCCATTGCGGCGTCTCGAGGAAGGGCCTTACGGGCGACTACTGCAGGAACTACGATGACGACAGGGGCTTCTCTCCCGCGTGGCAGGAGAAGTACACCGGCATCGGACGCGACACCGTAATCCAGATCGCCAGGGAGTTCGCCAACAACGCGGACGCGACCAAGGGCCGCTCGATGATCATCACCGGATCGAGCTACAACCACTGGTACCACTCCAACCTGCTGTACAGGACCGCCATGGACGCTCTCATGCTTTGCGGTTCCATAGGCAGGAACGGCGGCGGTCTGCAGCACTACGTCGGCCAGGAAAAGCTCGCCATGTTCGACTCTTGGGGCCAGATAGCCCATTCGTTGGACTGGATCAGGCCTCCCAGACTCATGAGCGGCCCGTGCTTCTGGTATTCCACGACCGGCATGTACAAGTACGACGGCGCCATAGCCGAGTACCACAACGTCCCGGACAAGAACAAGCTCGAGTTCCAGCATACCCACGACTACAACACAAGGGCCGTAAGGCTGGGCTGGATGCCGTGCTTCCCGCAGTTCAACAAGAGCTCCATCGCCATGGTCGAGGAAGCCCAGAGGGCCGGCGCGAAGAACGACGCCGAAATAATCGACTATGTCGTGAAGCAGCTCAAGAGCGGCGCGCTCGAGTTCTCCATACAGGACCCGGACGCTCCGGAGAACTGGCCGAGAGTCTGGTTCATATGGAGGGCGAACGCGCTTGGTTCTTCCGCCAGGGGCCAGGAGTACTTCCTCAGGCACGTCCTCGGAACGCATAACAGCGTCATCGCGGACGAAGTCGCCAAGCCGTTCATCAAGGAGTCGAAGTACAGGGAGTCCCCGCTTGGCAAGCTCGACCTGCTGGTCGACCTCAACATGCGTATGAACACGACCCCGACGTACTGCGATATCGTCCTCCCGACCGCTCACTGGTACGAGAAGGAAGACATCAACACCACCGAGCTCCACTCCTTCGTCCATCCCATGGGCGCGGCCGTTCAGCCGAACTGGGAAGCGAAGACCGACTGGGATGCCTTCAAGTTCATCTCGAAGAAGTTCTCCGAGCTGGCCAAGAAGCACTTCCAGAAGCCCGTCAAGGATATCGTCATGAACCCGCTTATGCACGATACCCCGGGCGAGATAGCCCAGCCGGCCACCAAGGGCGTGCTGGACTGGAAGAAGGGCGAGTGCGAGGCGATTCCTGGTAAGACGATGCCGACCTTCGCCATCGTGGAGAGGGATTACACCCAGATCGACAAGCAGTACACCTCGGTCGGACCCCTCCAGAAGGGCAAGTACGGCTTCCACGGAATCATGCTCGAAGGCAAGGAGCTCTATGAGAACTACCTCAGCCAGGAGCACATAGAGAAGAAGGAAGTCAACGGCCAGAAGCTCATCTCCCTCGAAACCGCCAAGGACGCTGCGAACTTCGTTCTCGCGTTCTCCGGCGCCACGAACGGTGAAGTCTGCTTCAGGCAGTGGTGGGAAGAGGAGCATCACACGGGTCTCCATGGCCACGAGTACCTCGAAGCCAGGAAACAGGCCCGCGCGGTATGCCCCGAAGTCAAGTACCTCATACCTGACGAAAGGGTACACGGCCTCGCTCACGAGATGGGCAGCGGCAACAGGAACGTCTCCATGACTTACGACGACATCGTCGCTCAGCCGAGGAGATGGCTCACCAGCGCGCTGTGGACGGGCGACAACAGAAGGGGCAGGGCTTACGGTACCTGGACCATCCAGACCGAGCAGCTGGTGCCCTGGAGGACGCTTTCCGGCCGTCAGCACACTTATCTTGACCACCCGGTCTACCTGGACTTCGGCGAAGCTCTCGCGACCGCCAAGCACAGGCTGAACCCGGCCAAGATGAACGAGGTGCAGAAGTCCGACAAGACCGACGCGCTCCACCTCAACTACATCACGCCGCACAGCAAGTGGGCCATTCACTCCACCCACTACGACAACCTCAGGATGCTCACGCTGTCCAGGGGAGGCAACTCCATCTGGATCAACGACAGGGATGCTGAGAGCGTAGGCATAAAGGACAACGACTGGGTCGAGGCGTACAACGACAACGGCGTGTATGTTTCCCGTGCCGTAGTCAGCGCCAGGATACCGTCCGGCTCCTCCTTCGCGTACCACTCTCAGGAAAGGACGATCAACGTCCCGAAATCCGAGCAGAGGAACAAGATAAGGGGTGGATACCATAACTCACTCACCAGGCAGAGGCTTAAACCGCAGCTCATGACCGGCGGATACGGCCAGTTCTCCTACGGCTTCAACGCGTGGGGCCCGATCCCGATCATCAGGGATACGACGGTGCTGGTGAGGAAAATGAGAAACCAGGAGGTGAAGTGGTAATATGGATCTCAGAGCTCAACTTTCAATGAGTTTTCATATGGACAAGTGCATCGGCTGCCATACCTGCAGCGTGTCCTGCAAGAACGTGTGGACATCGCGCAGAGGCGCCGAGTACATGTGGTGGAACAACGTCGAGACCAAACCCGGCGCCGGCTACCCCCTCACCTGGGAAGACCAGGAGAGGTACAGGGGCGGTTGGGAAGTCTCCGGCGGGTCACTGAGGCTTAAGCTCCTCAAGGGCCCCGGGAAGATAAGGACGCTGGCGAACATATTCTTCCAGCCGAACCTTCCGACGATAGACGATTACTACGAGCCGTTCACCTACGACTATCAGAACCTGTTCAACGCTCCCGCGGGCGATGACCAGCCGACCGCAAGGCCGCGCTCGCTCATCACCGGCGAGTTCATGGAGAAGATAGCCCTCGGACCGAACTGGGACGACGACATGGGCGGTTCGCCCCTGTACGCGGCGAACGACCCGAACCTCAAGGGCCTCTCGGAGTCCCAGAAGGAGATGCTGACCAAGTTCCACAAGCTCTTCTTCTTCTACCTCCCGAGGATCTGCAACCACTGCCTCAACCCGGCTTGCGTAGCGTCCTGCCCGTCAGGCGCCATCTACAAGAGGGGCGAGGACGGCATAGTCCTGATAGACCAGGACACCTGCCGCGCCTGGAGGTTCTGCGTCTCTGCTTGCCCGTACAAGAAGCCCTACTACAACTGGGCGAACGGCAAGTCCGAGAAGTGTATCTTCTGCTATCCGAGGACCGAGACCGGCCAGGCCAACGCCTGCGCCCATGCCTGCACCGGCAGGATCAGGTTCGTCGGCGTGCTCTTCTATGACGCTGACAGGATAGAGGAGGTCGCAAAGACCCCGGACGAGAGACTCGTGGACGCCATGAGGGACATCGTCCTCGATCCTAACGACCCCAGGGTCATCGAAGAAGCCAGGAAGCAGGGCATCGACGAGAACTGGATAGTGGCGGCTCAGAACTCCCCTTCGTACAATCTGTTCAAGAAGTGGAGAATCGCGATGCCCAACCATCCGGAGTTCAGGACTCTTCCGATGAACTTCTACGTTCCGCCTCTTTCGCCGGTCCTTCACAACGCGAAGGCCGAGAACGGCGGCACCTTCGACAGCGAGTCCATGGAGTTCTTCAACTCCATAGACAAGATGAGGATACCCGTAAGATACCTCGCTAACATGCTTAGCGCCGGTAACGAGCAGGTTGTCATCGAGTCGCTCAAGAAGCAGATGGCTGTAAGGCTGTGGGTACGTCAGCAGAGAGTCGGCGACATCGGCGACAGCGCCGCCAAGGCCGCTCTCTCGGCAGTTGGCCTCACCCCTGAGGAAGCCTTCGAGATCTACAAGCTGGTCTCGCTGGGCACCTTCCAGGAGAGGTTCGTAATACCCGAGACCCATCGCGAGACGATGACCACGGTCGACCCCAGGCTCATGTACGAGAAGAGGGGCACGGTCGGTTTCGGTTCCAAGAAGCAGGAACTCGTCTCGAGGCAGTGGTAATCGGTGGGAACCGGAAAGAACATATACGGGCTTCTTGCCGGGCTGCTTGAGCACCCGGGGGAGGATATCAAGATAAAGGCCGAGCAGTGCATCAAGGCCCTGGCCGATTATCCGCAGTATCCTCCCGAGATCGCAGAGGAGCTGAAAAAGTTTCAGAAGGACCTGGAGCACATCCCCCTTGATGACATCAAGGGGGTGTACTCCTACACCTTCGAACTTTCGAGCGACTTCACGATGGATATGGGCTACCATATCTTCGACGGGTTCAGGCGCTCGAACAGCCTCGCGGCCATCAAGGGCATGTATATGGACAAGGGTTTCCCATTCGAAGAGCGCGCTGGAGGAGAGCTGCCTGACAATCTCCCGGTAATACTGCACTTCATGTCGTTCACGGACGACGATGACCTGCTGAAGAACTTCCGGGAGACGTTTCTTGTCAAGGCGCTCGAGAAGCTCCAGAAAAACTTCGAGAGAAACAAGAAGAACCTCTACTGGCACGTAATCAACGCCGTTTACAGAATCATCGACAAAGACGTAAAAGGAGGAGAGTAATGGACAATGTCCTGTTTGGCGTGATGCCGTACATCTTGTTGATGACGGCTATCGTCGGTGCAATATGGAGATTCAGAAGCAACAAGTACACGTGGTCGTCACAGTCGTCCCAGTTCCTTGAGAACAAGACCCTGTTTTTCGGGTCCTTCCCCTGGCACTACGGGATCATAACGATCCTCCTGGGACACATACTGGGACTGTTCATACCGAAGAGCATCGTGCTCTGGAACTCGGTTCCCCTGAGGCTCTATGTGCTCGAGCTTACCGCCCTGGCCCTCGGCTTCCTCGCCCTGTTCGGTCTTCTGGCCCTTATCTACAGAAGGCTTACGAACAGCAGGGTGAAGGCCGTAACTTCCGGCTGGGACGTGCTCGTGCTCATCATCCTCCTCATACAGGTGGTTACCGGCATCGGAAACGCCATCCTCTACAGGTGGGGTTCCAACTGGTACGTCGCGACCGCTGTACCCTGGATGTGGTCGGTCCTGAAGCTGCAGCCCAACGTTGACCTCGTGGCCAATCTTCCTCTCATCACGAAGACCCACATATTCAACGCGCTGCTCTTCATCGGGCTTATCCCGTTCTCGAGGCTCGCGCACTTCGTGGTCATCAACCCCTACAAGTACCTCGTACGCCCCTATCAGGTCGTAAGGTGGTACCGCAAGGGCGGCCCGACCGTGAACATCGTTTCGTACAAGTAACATGGTGGGTGGGCGTCTTCGGACGCCCACCCGCTTTTTAAAGGGGTTAAAGGGCGCTGCGATTTTCTAAATTTTTCCTCTGAGATCTGGCTTAGCTGCACAATTTGAAACAAGGAGAAAATCTGCAATGGCGAAAATACAAAAATGGGAGCCGGAAAATGAACAGTTCTGGCGTGAAACCGGCAGCTCACTGGCGTGGCGCACGTGCGGTATAACCACGTTCTCGCTCATATTCTCATTCGCGACATGGTTTGTCATGAGCGCCGTGGTCGTAAGGCTTCCTAACATAGGCTTCAAATTCACCACAATGGAACTGTTCTGGCTAGCGGCCATACCGGGCTTCGCTTCCGGTATACTGAGGCTCATTCACTCCTTCTTTATCCCCGTCCTTGGAACACGACCGGTCGTGAGCATCGCGACCATCATCAAGCTCATTCCCATGGTATGGCTCGGTTACGCGGTTCAGGACACTTCTACGCCGTGGTCAACCTTCATGATAATCGGCTTCCTCAGCGGTATGGGCGGCGGAGACTTCTCCTCGTACATGCCTTCAACCAGCATATTTTTCCCCAAGAGGCTTCAGGGCCTCGCGATGGGCATCCAGGCCGGTATCGGCAACTTCGGCGTCAGCGTCGTTCAGTTCGTGACGCCGTGGATAGTCGGTTTCGTACTTGTCGGCGGAGCCTACGGCCTGCCGCAGGTATTCACCAAAGCCGACCCTGTTAAAAAGGGCACGGTAACAGTGACGAAGGACGCCTCCGGCGTAGTTACCGACGTCGTTGTCAATGACCCTGCGCTCGCGGCCGCCGTGGTCGTCACCAGGGACGCCTCCGGCGTTCTCACCGGTGTTGCGCTCCAGGAAACCGAAACGGTAAAGATCCTGAAAGCCGATGTTGTAAAGGACGAGGCTACCGGCAAGATAACCGCCGTGAAAAAGTCAGAAGGCTACCTCCTTGACGTCAAGAAGAACGACGCTGGCGCGATCGTGGATGTGACCGTCAAGAAGGGCATCAAGAAGGCGATGTGGCTTCATAACTCCGCGTTCTGGTATGTGCCTGTCCTCATCCTCGCCTTCATACTCAGCGTTTTCGGCCTCAAGAGCATAGACCCTGCGGCGCTCGGCATCAAGGGCGGCGCCTTCAAGAAGATGTTCCAGATACTCAGCTCCAAGTACAGGGCCCGCACCCATACCTGGAACTGCACCATAACCTACATAGCTTCATTCGGTTCTTTTGCCGGTTACGCTGCCGCTTTCCCGATGATGATCAAGATCATCTACGGCGGCTTTGACGGCGCTCCGGACCCGCTGAAGTACGCTTTCTTCGGCCCGCTCATCGGCGGAGTTTCCCGCGCGGTCACAGGCGGCATCTTTGACAAGATCGGCGGCAGCAAGGGCATGCACTGGTGCCTCATCGGCCAGATAATCGGCTGTTTGGCCCTTATTTTCGGCGGCTACCTTACTCCGACCACTCTTGAGCAGTTCCCGATGTTCGTTTACATCATGCTCTGGATATTCCTGATGACCGGCATCAACAACGCCGCCACCTTCCGCCAGTACCCGATAGTGTTCGCGTATTCGCCCGCCCAGGGCGCGCAGATGCTTGGCTGGACCGGCGCGTGGGCGGCATTCGGCCCGTTCATATGGACCAGCCTCATCGGTATGTCCATAACGAAGACAGGCAGCGCCATAACGTTCTTTGTTGGCGCCGCTATCTTCTACGCCTACGCCTTCATCCTCAACTGGTGGTACTACACCCGTAAGGGGTCCGAAAGGTACGATTACGGCAGCAGCGGCGGCACGTGGTGGGACAAGGCCAACAAGTCCGACTTCCAGTAAGTAGCTGACCGGGCAAGCTGTAAAAGCATCTCAGGCGGTCACAAGCCTGCGTGATTGATGGTAACGAGCATGGGGGAGAGTTTTCTCCCCCATGCTTTTTTTCTTGCGGGTGCCGTATGGCAGTTTTAAGCCGCATTGGGCCGCTAAATGGCTTTTAATGACCCGCGAGATGTGGTATTTTGTAAAATCGAATTTATTCGTGCAAGTGAACTGGAGGACAAGGCAATATGGGGTCTATGGATTTTGAGTTGACTATTGCGGGCATCGCGTACGGTGTCCTTTTAGTATTGGCTACCTTTGTAAACAACAAGGTAATCGAGGCTTTCAGGCTTGACGTCATATTCATGCGCAACCCTACGCCTGCCACCAGAAACGTCAACCTCGTAGCTGGTCTGGCTATAATTGGCTACAACGTCTATACCCTGCTCTGGTAACCATTTCACGCCGGGCAGCCGCATTCCCTTTCCACGCAGGAGGTGGATTTTCTGGACGCTTTTTGCCTGCCTCATCCGGCCTCCCTGTTAGCCCGTTTCCCCAGTGAGCCTGTTTTTTTTATGCTAAATCGCGTAGTTGCCGCCGCTCAGCCCTGTTTGACGCCTTGAACTTACTCCGATATAATTCCTGCAAGTTCAGGATTTTACAATTTTAAAACGGAGGAAGAAGCTATGGGAAAGCATGACAGGCTGGACACTTTTGGCGTAACTGTTATCGACAAGGATGCGTACGCGAAAAAACAGGACTATGTAGTTAAAAACTGCAAATGCCCCACCTGTCCCACCTATGTCGCCGGGGACGCTCCGGTCGGCTACTGTTTTCCGCTCATAGGCACGAGCGCCAAGATACAGAAGGAAGTGAACTGTATCTGCGGGACCTGTCCCATTTACAAGGAATACGAGCTCAACCATTCTTTTTATTGCACAAGGTGCTCCCAGGTCTGCCAGATGCTCAAGACCGAGGGCGCTGCCGCCCAGGGCACATAGCCCTTATACCCGCTCACTGGAAGGGGCGCGCGCCCCTTCCAGACAAGCTTTTTCATCTGAAAACCCCTCTGAAATCCCCTGAAAAACCCTTTTCTTCCAACCCTTTTGGTCTGGACAAAACCGGCCCAGTTGTAGTAATATCAATTAACACCCAAAATTGGTGAATAATTCTATTTCGAGGAGATTTGTAATGGAGATTACCACCCCGGAGCAGGCCAAGGAAACCGTCAAGAAGTGGCTGGAGGAGAACCACCACGAAGTAAAGGAAATAACCGACGAAAACGCCACTTTTCATTTCGAGATCGACTACCCCCTCGGCTCCATGAAGAGGCAGAGGGTCATCCAGCCCAAGGAGTTCCCGTCCCTTATCGTCGTGCTTAACGGCGTCAGCATCGCGGCGGAGCACGCCGAGAAGCTCAAGTCCATGCAGCCCAACGACAGGGAAGCTTTCTACAACGAGATAAGGAAGGACCTCCTGTTCCTCCAGAACAGCTACGACCTCAACGCCGACGAGGCCGGGGTTGCCAAGCAGGTGCAGTTCTCTTACGAGTTCTACTACGACGCTCTTACCAAGACCAAGCTTTACGAAGGGCTTCTTCTCAACCACAGGACGCTTCTTTACATAATAACAAAGTTCAACGACGAGTTCGGCATGCCGATGATGCGCGACCAGAAGGGCGACGTAGGCCACGCGTAATGCCGGCTTAACCAGGAGGGTTCCCATGGCTCCACAACTGCTCGAGATAATGTACAAATGCATGCATAACTCCTGTTACGTCAACTGCAGGGAAGGTATCCTGACGGTAGAGGAGGGAAGGTTCAAGGAGCTGTCTTCCAAGGACGAGGAAGGCGTTTTCAAGAGCCCCCGCGGCATTTGCAGGATGGGTTTCTCCCAGAACTTCCAGGTCGTGAAGATGCAGCATCTCGGCTCGGGCGTACCCTTTGACCAGGGCACTTCCCAGCTCGACCCTTCTGAGAACCCGCTCATCATCCTCGTCGAGGAGCACAAGGCGATAAACGCCAGGCTCGAGAAGATAGAGGAGCACCTGAAGAAAAGGGACTTGGACGCCCTGTGGGTCGCCACCAGGGAACTCGAGAACGACCTTGTGCTCCATTCCGGCATCAAGGAAGAGGAAGTCCTGTTCGGACTTACCCAGGGCCTGCTGCCCTTCGGCGAGACGCTCCAGGACATCATCAAGGAGGAGCACAGGGAGATAATAACCCTGCTGCACAACTTCAGGGAGGCCCTCGAGATAGGCGAGCTGAACGACGGCATAATAGACTCCGTCATCGTGAGCCTCAGGGGCCACATAAGGAAGGAAGACCAGGAGTTCTTCGAGATAATAGACAAGTGCCTTAACGACGAGATAAGGCTCAACATCACCGCCGGGATGAAGGCCGTTGAAGAGAAGTTCGTCAGGGTCGAAGCCGGGGTAAGGAAGATGAACGTCAAGCAGCTCTCGAAGCAGGAGCACTACCATGACCAGGTCATGGCCATGAGGGAGGCCGGCTGCGATACCTGCTGCGGCCACTGATTTTAAAAATTGCTATTTTTTCCGATCTCTTTGTCAGGCTGGAAATAAAAATGCTCACATATTGTCATATATGCTGCGCTTTTTATTTCCATCCTTCCTCGACCTCGGAAAAATTATCTAATTTTTAGAGGCACTCGGCACCCTTAAGCCCATCAAGACAAAAAAGAAAGCCGCGAAGCACCCGCTTCGCGGCTTTTCTATTTTAAAGGGTTTTTCTACTATAAAGGTATGTGGATGTACACCAGGTAGAGCCACATGGTGATGAGTGTCGCGCCCAGCCAGCTCACGTACTTGAAAGCCCGCCTGCTCCTCGAATGGACGATGAGGAGCTTGCACGCTATGACCAGCGCTCCGGTGATCCACCCGCCGACCGACCAGAGGCTGAGGCCGTAAGTAGCGAAAGACGATATGGCGAGGATTCCGAAGATGCCGAAGGCGATGAAGCCGTTGCCCCGGTGTATCTTGCGCTCAACTCTGCCCTTGCCCTTGACCATCTGCAGGCCGCTTATGAAGCTCGAGGTGGCCAGTATCATTCCTATGCTGGCCAGCACCGTCGTGAAGTTGGTGAACGCGTTCAGAAGCTCGAGTATGGCTTTCATCCTCTCTCCTTGTAGAGCGCCTTCAGGAGGCTCTTCTGCAGCAGGTAGGAGACTACCCCCAGGTAGATGAGGAAGATCGGAAGTATGAGGAACAGGTTGGGGATGGTCGTGTTCTCCGAGACCTCGTTGCCGTTCGATTCGCTTATGACTATGCCGTAGGTGTTCCTCAGGGTCTTGTTGCCCGTTATGATGTTCCCGGTAGAGGCGTAGACCATTATCCCGTCCCAGGAATTGAGGTTTACGTTGTTTGCGACGACCCTGTTGCCGTCAGAGTTGCTTATGAAAAAGCCCTTGTCCCTGTTCAGGCTGGCCGTGTTGCGCTCGACCCTGTTGTTGTCGGATTTCTCCATGTAAAGGCCGTACTGGGCGTTCGAGTTCGAGATGTTGTCCGTCAAAGTGCTGTTCGACGTGCCGTGCATTACCATGCCCGAGCCGTTGTCGGTGAACTGGCAGCCGGTTATCGTGACGTTGCTGGCTCCCGACGTGAGGACGCCCGCGACCAGAGAACCTGTTGCTGAAAACCCCGTGACTGTCGCGTTCACGGCTTTGTCTATCTTAATGGACGGTCTGGATTCGTCAGCGGCCTGGATAAGCGTCGAGGACGCTCCGGCGACGGATTTCAGTACGAGCGGTTTTTGAATGAGGAGGTTTTCCCTGTATACGCCCTCTTTGACGACTATCTCGTCGCCGGGCGCGGCCATCTCTATTGCCTGCTGTATGCTTTTGAAGTCTTCCGGGACATGGATGATTGCAGCCCTGGACGCGTCTGTCCAGAGTAACGATGAGGCAAGCACGAGTGCGGTTGTCCAGAAGGCTTTTGCCATTCAGGGAATAAAACCGGGCAAACGGATGAGGATGCCAGTCGCCGGGGGTCGTATAAAGGATTTAATATCGGAAATTTTATCAGGAAAGTTACAGAAAGTCCATTTTTTTGTCCTGTTTCGGGCCGGTGAGGGACATTCCACTCCCTCTCAAGCTGGCCGCTTCCGCCGCCGCCCCCTTCCTTGACAATCATCCCCCCTGTGTTAGGGTCTTATAAGCTGGCCGAAGTACCCGGACAGCGGCCGCAAACCTGACCTGTTAACAAAAACAGCCTTTTTCCCGCCGTAATGCCGTCGTTGGCTTCAGAAACGGAGGCGCTCATGGACGCCGAGGCATTCGGTCTCTCGCAATGGCCTTTAGCGGCCTACTTTCTCATCGTAATCCTGCTCGTTTCCTCAATGCTCCTCTTTTCCTGGCTCCTGGGCGAGCGAAAAAGGCACAGGACGACCGCAGAGCCTTATGAATCGGGCATTGCGGCGACCGGGTCGGCCCGTTTGCGCTTCGACATGAAATTCTACATAGTAGCCATGCTCTTCGTCATCTTCGACGTCGAGGCGGCCTTCATCTACGCGTGGGCCGTCGCCGTGCGCGAACTAGGGTGGGCTGGCTTCATCGAGGCGGCCGTCTTTATAACGGTCCTGCTGGCCGCTCTCGTGTACCTGTGGCGCATGGGCGCGCTCGACTGGGGCACGTCCGGCCACATGAAAAAGAAGGTTTGAAACGGGGGGAGCAATGCGCTGGACTCTTGAAAAGCCTCAGGACTTGAAAAGAGATGAAAAAAAAGACGACAGAGGTTTTGTCCTCTCGACCCTCGAAGGCCTTCTGGCCTGGGGGCGCAAAAACTCCGTCTGGCCGCTGAACTTCGGCCTCTCCTGCTGCTACATAGAGATGGCGGCGAGCTTCACCAGCAGATACGACATAGCCCGTTTCGGCTCCGAGGTCATACGCGCCTCGCCACGCGAGGCCGACCTCATGATAGTGGCCGGTACCGTCTTCATAAAGGCCGCGCCCATGGTCAGGAGGGTCTACGAGCAGATGCTCGCGCCCAAATGGGTCATCTCGATGGGTAGTTGCGCCAACTCAGGCGGCATGTACGACATCTACAGCGTCGTGCAGGGCGCTGATTCGATCCTCCCCATAGACGTCTACATACCCGGCTGCCCGCCGCGGCCCGAGGCCGTGATGGAAGGGCTCCTCCTGTTGCGTGAGCTGGCCGGGAAGGAGAGGCGGCCTGTCTCATGGGCTGCGGGGCCGCAGGACGTAAGGCGGCCTCAGATGCCTGTCCAGCGCGAGTTGAAGACCTGGCGTCAGGAGATAAAAGAGCTTAGAAACCCGGACAAGGTATGAGGGACATCAACCTCAAAAAATGAAAACGTATGGGACCTGACACCCTCGTCATAGAAGAGCTCACGGCCAGGTTCGGCGAAGCCGTCTCAGCTGAGGCTTGCGCCGACGCCATACCAACGGTATGGACGGCCCCGGAGAGGCTCACTGAGGTACTGAAGTTTCTCAAGACGGGGCTCAACTACCCCTACAGGACGCTCTATGACCTCACGGCCATAGACGAAAGGACGAGGCAGAACAGGCCCGTACAGGCCAATGGCGACTTCACGGCAATCTATCATCTTCTTTCAATGGAGCGGAATGGCGACGTAAGGGTCAAGGCGGCGCTCCCTGGCAACAGCCTGTCCCTTCCGACGGCTACAGGCATTTGGAAGTCGGCGAATTGGTACGAGCGCGAGGTCTGGGACCTGTTCGGGATAGAGTTCGAGGGGCACCCTGACCCGAGAAGGATTCTTCTCCCGCATACGTGGAAGGGACATCCGCTCCGCAAGGACCACCCCGCGAGAAGGACCGAGATGGGCAGGTTCGTCTTCGACGAGGAGAAGCAGGCTGAGGAGGAGCTGTCCCTGAAGTTCCGGCCCGAGGACTGGGGCATGAAGGCCAATTCCGACGGCACGGAGTTCATGTTCCTCAACATGGGTCCTCACCATACGGGCACGCACGGCATAATGAGGGTCCTTCTGGAGCTTGACGGTGAAGAGATAAGGGACGCCGCCCTGGACATAGGCTATCACCACCGCGGGGCCGAGAAGATGGGCGAGCGTCAGAGCTGGCACACGTACATCCCTTACACCGACAGGGTCGACTACCTCGGAGGAGTGCTCAACAACTTCCCATACGTGCTGGCGGTCGAGACCCTCGCCGGAATAGACGTGCCGGACAGGGCAAAGGTAATAAGGGTCATGCTTGCCGAGCTTTTCAGAATCATGAGCCACCTTGTCTGGTTCGGGACTTTCGCGCAGGACCTGGGACAGGTCTCGCCGGTATTCTTCACCTTCAACGACAGGGAGCGCGCCTTCGGCATAATAGAAGCCATATGCGGCTTCCGCATGCACCCGGCGTGGTTCAGGATTGGAGGGGTAGCGGCAGACCTGCCAAAAGGCTGGGACACCCTCGTGAGGAGTTTTACGAAGTACATGCCGTCGCGCCTGAGGGAGTACGAGAAGGTAGTGCTACGGAACAGCATCATAAAGGGGCGCACAAAGGGGCTTGGGGTCTTGAGCCTCGATGACGCAATAGAGTGGGGCGTGACCGGGCCGAACCTGCGCGCGTGCGGCATGGCGTGGGACCTCAGGAAAAAAAGGCCTTATTCAGGCTACGACCAGTTCGAGTTCGAGGTGCCGACGGCAGAAGGCGGCGACAGCTACGACAGGGTCTGGGTGAGGTTCCAGGAGATGTGGCAGTCACTCAAAATAGTCGAGCAGTGCCTTAACAACATGCCGCAGGGGGCCTACAAGTCTGACCACGTGCTGGCAACGCCGCCGAGGAAAGAGAAGACCATGAAGGACATAGAGACCCTCATCGACCATTTCCTCGACGTAAGCTGGGGGCCTGTAATACCTGCAGGAGAGGCCGCCTTCGGGGTGGAAGCCTCGAAGGGCAACAATACCTACTACCTCGTGAGCGACGGAGGCACCGGGCCGTACCGGGCGAGGATAAGGACGCCTTCTTTCCCGCATCTTCAGACGGTGCCGGGGCTTTGCAGGGGGCTTGAGGTCGCAGACCTCGTCGCGATACTCGGCTCGATAGATTTCGTCATGGGCGACGTGGACAGGTAAGAAAAGGAGGGCTTGGCAGATGCTTTCAAACGAGGAGAGGATGGAGATAGAAGAGGAGCTCAAGGCCGTCCCGTTCAAGAGGGCAGCCTCAATAGACGCGCTCAAGGTCGTGCAGCGCCACAGGGGCTGGGTCGACGACCAGGGTCTCAAGGACGTAGCATCCATGCTGGAGATGCCGCCTTCGGAACTCGACGGCGTGGCGACCTTCTACAACCTCATATTCAGGCGTCCTGTGGGCTCACACGTGATACTCGTCTGCAATACCATCTCCTGCTGGATGATGGGCTGCGAGGACCTTTTGAAAAGGCTCACCGAGCGGCTCGGCGTGCCCCTGGGTTCCACGAGCGCGGACGGCGGGTTCACGCTGCTTCCAGTCCCGTGCCTCGGCGCGTGCGACCAGTCGCCGGTCATGATGGTCGACGGCAAGCTGTACGGCAATCTTACGCCAGAAAAGGTCGACGAAGTCCTGAAGGAGAACGGATGGAAGGGCTGAGCGAAAGACCTTTGACGGCGATGATGAAGGCTGACAAGTCCGCCGTGACGCTCTCCGAGTACGAAAAGGCGGGCGGCTACCAGGCATTGAGAAAGGCGTTGAAGACCGGGCCTGTGGAATTGCAGCGCATTGTGAAGGAATCGAACCTCCGCGGCAGGGGAGGCGCGGGCTTCAACACCGGGATGAAGTGGAGCTTCGTGCCAATGAACGCCGAGGGGCCGAGGTACCTCGTCGCGAACGCGGACGAGATGGAGCCGGGGACTTTCAAAGACAGGATGCTTCTGGAGGGCAATCCTCATCAGCTCATCGAGGGGATGATAATCAGCGCTTTTGCCATCGGGGCCTCCCAGGCGTACATCTTCCTGAGATGGGAGTATACCCTCTCAGAGGAGCGCGTCGCGAAGGCCTTGAAAGAGGCTTACGCGAAGGGTTATCTCGGGCGCGAGATACTGTCGTCCGGGTTCGGTCTGGACATAAGGCTCCACGTAAGCGCGGGGCGCTACATTTGCGGCGAGGAGACTGCGCTCTTGAACGCGCTCGAGGGCAGGAGGGCGGTGCCCAGGGCAAAGCCGCCGTTCCCGCAGGTAAGCGGCTTGTGGGGCAGGCCCACGGTCGTGAACAACGTCGAGACGCTCTCGAACGTGCCGCACATAATCGCCAACGGCGCCGAGTGGTATAGAAAGCTCAGCCGCTCTGAGGACGGAGGAACGAAACTGTACGGCGTGAGCGGCAGGGTCAGAAGGCCAGGCCTCTGGGAGCTGCCGATGGGGACAACCATAGGCGAGATATTCGAAGAGCACGCCGGAGGCATGAGGGAGGGTATGAACCTCCGCTGCCTAATACCAGGAGGGGCCTCTACCGAGTTCCTCACCGATGAGCATTTCGGCGTGAAGATGGACTTCGATTCGGTAATGCAGGCGGGAAGCCGCATGGGCACCGGCACGATGATTGCCGTGGACGACAGGACCTGCCCGATAGGCGTGCTCCGCAACCTCGAGCAATTTTTCAGCCAGGAGTCATGCGGTTGGTGCACGCCGTGCCGCGAGGGGCTCCCCTGGGTCGAAAAGACGCTCGGCGCAATAGAGGAAGGGCGCGCCAGGCCGGGCGACCTCGAGGTGCTCGAGATGCACGGCGCGTCGCTGTGGATTGGCAGGACGTATTGCGCTCTCGCGCCGGGAGCGATGGAACCCTTGAGGAGCGGCCTCAAGCTTTTCAGGGGCGAATTCGAGCGCCATATAAAAGAGAAGGGCTGCCCTTACAGGCACTGAGGAATTGATGGCAAAAATATTGATACACGGCAAAGAGTACGAAGTCGCTGACGGGCAGAACCTTTTGCAGGCCTGCCTTACCCTCGGCTTCGACATACCCTATTTCTGCTGGCATCCGGCCATGCACTCGGCGGGCGCGTGCAGGCAGTGCGCCGTAAAGGTATTCAGGGACGAAAACGACACTCGTGGCAGGATAATCATGTCCTGCGTGACGCCGGTGGCCGAGGGAATGAGGGTCTCAATAGACGACGCCGAGGCAAAGGCCTTTCGCGAGAACGTCGTCGAGTGGCTTATGTCAAACCACCCGCACGACTGCCCTGTCTGCGATGAAGGCGGCGAGTGCCATTTGCAGGACATGACGCAGATGACAGGGCACGTCTACAGGAGGTTCCGTTTCAAGAAAAGGACTTACAGGAACCAGTACCTCGGCCCCTTGATAAATCATGAAATGAACCGCTGCATACAGTGTTACAGGTGCGTGCGCTTCTACAAGGGCTACGCTGGCGGCAATGACCTTGACGCCTTCGCCTCCAGGAACAGGGTCTACTTCGGCAGAAGCGAGGACGGAGCTCTCGAGAGCCCCTTTAGCGGAAACCTCGTCGAGGTCTGCCCGACCGGGGTCTTCACAGACAAGACGTTCAGGGCGCATTTTACGAGAAAATGGGACCTGCAGACAGCCCCTTCGGTCTGCGTCCATTGCGGCGTTGGCTGCAATACGATACCCGGCGAAAGGTACGGCGAGCTCAGACGTATAAGGAACCGGTACAACGGGGAGGTCAACGGGTACTTCCTCTGCGACAGGGGCAGGTTCGGTTATGAGTTCGTGAACAGCCCCATGCGTCTTAAAAAAGCCGTTATTAAAAATGGCGAAGGCGGCCAGGCGGTCTCAAAAGAAGAGGCCTTGAAGCTGATAGCGCGCATGATTGGCATGGGCGGGAAGGTCATGGCGATAGGCTCGCCGCGCGCATCCGTTGAAACTAATTTCGCTCTAAGAGAGCTTAGCGGGGCTGAAGATTTTTATTCCGGTTTTTCGAGGCAGGAGGCGGCACTCGTCTCTCTTGTGGTCGAGGTCATGGCAAATGGGCCTGCCAGCTCGCCTTCGCTCAAGGAGGTGCGCGGAGCGGACGCGGTGCTCGTCCTCGGCGAAGACGCCACGAACACGGCCCCGGTGCTTGCTCTTGCGCTCAGGCAGGCGGCAAAGAACGGCCCTCTAAAGGCCGCCATGCAGCTCGGCATACCATACTGGGACGACATGGCGATAAAGACGGCGACGCAGGGGAAAAAAGGGCCTTTCTATTCGGCCGCCCCTTACGCGACGGCGCTCGATGACGTTTCTGTGAAGACCTTTTACGGCCCGCCCGAAGAGATTGCCCGTTTTGGCATGGCAATAGCAAGGGAGCTGAACGGCAGCCTTCCTCAAGTGGAAGGGCTCGATGACGAGACCGCTTCGCTTGCCCGCGAGGCAGCCGCCGCGCTACTTGCGGCCGAAAGGCCTCTTGTCGTCTCCGGCACAGGCTCTGGGAGCGAAGCAGTCATTCAGGCCGCGGCTAACATCGCGTGGGCTCTTTGCGGCGTCAACAGGCAAGCCTTCCTTTCGCTCGTCATGCCCGAATGCTCGACCCTGGGCGCGGCACTCATCGACAGCAGGGGTTTGGACAAGGCAGCTGAGGCGGCCGCCTCAGGGGGCTTTGATACTCTCGTTGTCGCGGAGAACGATATTTTCATGCGAATGGAAAGGGAAGATGCAAAGGACTTCCTGGACTCTTTCAGCAACGTCATAGTCATCGACCACATAATAACTGACACGGTCAAGGCGGCGCACGTCGCGCTCCCGGGAGCGGCCTTTGCCGAGTCGACCGGCACGCTCGTCAGCTTCGAGGGCAGGGCGCAGAGGTTTTTTCAGGTCTACGCACCGGAAGACGAAAGGCAGGCTGCCTGGCGTTGGCTGAATGATATGACGGATGCAGCTGGAGTCAAACGCTTGAGGTGGGAAATACTCGACGACGTGACAGCCGCTGCAGCTTCGGCTATTTCGGCGCTTGGAAAGTTGACGCAGGCCGCGCCTTCTGCCGCTTTCAGGATAGCCGGACAGAAGATAGCGAGGCAGACTCACCGCCGGAGCGGGCGGACAGCTGTCCGCGCCGAAGAGATATACGAGCCGAAACCGCCGGATGACATGGATGCGCCTTTTACATTTTCAATGGAGGGCTTTCAGGGGCAGCCGCCTTCGCCGCTTGTCCCTCGCTTCTGGTCGCCGGGATGGAACTCGGTGCAGTCGATTACGAAATACCAGGAGAGCGTTGGCGGGCCGATGAGAAGCGGCGACCCGGGCGTGAGGCTTATCGAGCCAAAAGTCGTGGCCGCGCCGTTTTTCAGGGCCGCGCCAATACCTTTCAAAGCCCGCAAATACGGCTGGCTCCTTGTGCCGATGCACCGTATTTTTGGCTCCGAGGAATTGAGCCTTTTGTCCGCTCCCCTCGCGGGTCTTACTGCAAGGCCGTTTGTCGGCTTATCGAAGGAAGACGCTGAAAGGCTCGAGGCTGAGGAAGGCGAAGAGATAATCGTCCGCTCGGGAGGCAAAGAACTCAGTCTGCCCGCGACTATTGTCCGCGGGCTCGTCCAGGGCGTCGCCGCCCTGCCGCATTTGCCCGGGATCTCCATCGTGACACTCCCTGCGTGGGGCGTGCTCGCTAGGGCGAAGAGAAAGGCAGCCTGACCGGAGGTAATATGACGGGCGTAATGGTCCCGCTGGTCACGATGATAGCCATCCTCGTCTCTCTTACCACGATGAGCGCGGCGCTTATCTGGATGGAAAGGCGCCTCCTCGCCTTATGGCAGGACAGGTACGGCCCGAACCGCGTTGGGCCGTTCGGGCTTCTTCAGGTTGTTGCCGACATGCTGAAGATATTCGCGAAGGAAGACTGGGTGCCGCCTTTTTCCGACAAGGCAGTCTTCGTGCTCGCCCCTGCGGTTGTAATGACGGCCGCGCTCCTTGCCTTCGCTGTGGTGCCGTTCACTCCCGGCGTTTCGATTGCCGACCTGGACATAGGCATACTCTTTTTCCTTGCGGTCTCATCCCTCAACATATACGGGATAGTGCTCGCGGGATGGTCGTCTAACAGCAAGTACTCGCTTCTCGGCGGAGTGCGCGGAGCAGCCCAGATGCTGAGCTACGAGGTTTTCATGGGCCTCTCCCTCATGGGCGTCGTGATGCTCGCGGGGAGCTTCAATCTGAGGGATATTGTCGAAGCTCAAAGGGGGCTCTGGTTTTTCGTGCCGCAGCTTCCTGGCCTCGTAATCTTTTTTATCGCCGGACTCGCAGAGACGCACAGGATACCGTTTGACCTGCCAGAGGCGGAAAACGAGCTCGTGGCCGGGTATCATACCGAGTACTCCGGCATGAAGTTCGGGATGTTCTTCGTCGGCGAATACCTGGGGATAGTCCTTATATCCGCTCTCATCACAGCGCTCTTTTTCGGCGGCTGGCTCGGGCCGTTTCTGCCGCCTGCCGTCTGGTTCGTCATGAAGACCCTCTTCTTCGTCATGCTCTTCATTCTGCTGCGGGCGGCCCTTCCGAGGCCGAGGTTCGGCCAGCTAATGAGCTTCAGCTGGAAGCTGATGTTGCCGCTTAGCCTTTTGAACGTACTCGCTACCGGAGCTATTCTTCTCGCGAGGTCTTAAGCATACAGGAGGCTTTCGTGTTGAGCATACTCGACGCCATATGGAGGATGTTCCTCCACGCCTTCAGGGAAAGGGTCACGGTCCAGTACCCTGACGAGAGGCCCGTGCTCCCTCCCAGGTACAGGGGCCGGATAATACTTTCGCGCGACCCTGACGGACAGGAAAGATGCGTTGCCTGCTACCTGTGCGCCGCCGCCTGCCCGCCTGACTGCATCTCATTGCAGGCGGACGAAGACGGAGACGGCAGGAGGTACCCTGCGTTTTTCCGGATAAACTTCTCCCGCTGCATATTCTGCGGCTACTGCGAGGAGGCCTGCCCGACCTACGCGATACAGCTTACGCCGGATTACGAGATGAGTGAGTTCAAGAGGCCGTCTCTCGTGTACGAGAAAAAAGACCTGCTCATAAGCGGCACGGGCAAATACCCCGGTTACTGGTATTACAAGGTGGCCGGAGTCGCCTTGAAAGGCAAAGACAAGGGCGAAGGGGCCGAGGAGGAAGCGCCTGTCGACGTAAGAAGCCTCATGCCATAGGAGGTAATGATGGAAGCTCTTTTTTACGTATCGGCCGTAGTCGCGGTCATAGCTACCCTCAGGGCGGTCACGGGAAAAAACGCCGTCCACGCCCTTTTGTATCTCGTGGTTTCGCTCCTTGCGGCCGCGCTGGTATTCTACTCGCTGGGCGCTCCGTTCATAGCAGCCCTCGAGGTAATAATATACGCCGGGGCTATAATGGTGCTCTTTATTTTCGTCGTCATGATGCTGAACCTGGGGCCCGGCGCGGAAAGGCAGGAGAAGAGCCTGCTTGACCCGAGGGCATGGGCCGGGCCTGCGCTGCTCGCGTTCGCGCTTGTGGCGGAGCTCCTTTATTCGTTCTCTGGCGGCGGGGGCACGGCAGAGGCCAACGCGCAGTACATAAACCCGAAGGCGGTAGCATTGACGCTTTTCGGCCCGTATTTTATCGGGGTCGAGCTGGCGTCACTTCTTCTCCTGGCCGGGCTGGTTGCGGCCTGGCACCTCGGCAGGAGGGAAAAGGAGGCAACGCATGACAGTCCCGGCTGAACACGCGCTTGCGCTTGCAGCTGTCCTTTTCTCCATCGGCCTTGCCGGTGTCCTGGCAAGAAGGAACATCATCTTCATGCTCCTGTCGATAGAGGTGATGCTCAACTCCGCGGGACTCGCTTTCATCTCGGCAGGCTACATGCACGGGCACCCTGACGGGCAGGTCATGTTCATATTCATATTGGCGATGGCGGCGGCCGAGGTCGTTGTCGGCCTTTCGCTGGCTTTGAGGATTTACGGCAGTTTCAAGAGCCTCGATGCAGATGCGGCAAGCAGCATGAGGGGGTAGGAATGTACGAGCTACTATGGCTTGTCCCGGCTTTACCGTTCGCCGGTTTTCTCATACTGGCCCTCATCGGTCGCGTCCCTTCGGCACGTGCCGCAGCCGCCGTTGGCGCTCTCTCAGTCGGCCTCTCGGCCGCGTTGACCCTCTATATCGGCTACGAGTACCTTGTAAGCCCGCCAGAGGGCGGCGCTTTCACTCAGAGCCTGTGGCAATGGATAAGCGCAGGAGGGCTTCAGGTAACGGCCGCTTTGAGGCTCGACGCTCTCTCACTTCTCATGGCCGTGGTAGTAACGTCTGTCGGTTTCCTAATTCACCTGTACTCGATGAGGTACATGGCGGGGGACGACGGGCTGAGGCGTTTTTTCGCTTACATGAACCTCTTTACAGCCTCGATGCTCGTCCTCGTGCTCTCCGACAACCTGCTCTTTTTGTACGTGGGCTGGGAAGGCGTGGGCCTCTGCAGCTATCTCCTCATCGGTTTCTGGTACAAAGAGCGATACAACGGCTACGCCGCCAGGAAGGCCTTCATAGTGACGAGGGTGGGGGACACGCTTTTCGCAATCGGCATATTGGTTCTCTTCACCGGGCTCGGCACGATGAACATACAGGAGCTGATGACGAGGGCAACCGCGGAGTGGGCTGGAAGCGGCCTGCCGACACTCGCGGCGGCGCTTTTACTCGGGGGCGCGCTCGGGAAATCGGCCCAGCTGCCGCTCCAGACGTGGCTGCCTGACGCGATGGCCGGCCCGACACCAGTGAGCGCGTTCATCCACGCGGCCACGATGGTAACGGCAGGCGTCTACCTCATTGCCAGGACGCACGCGCTCTTCGATCTCGCCCCTGAGGTGATGTCCGTCGTCGCGGTCATAGGGGCGGCAACCCTTCTTCTCGCATCTTTCAGCGCGCTCGTGCAAAAAGACATAAAGAGGGTGCTCGCCTATTCCACGATAAGCCAGATAGGCTATATGTTCCTCGCCCTCGGCGTCGGCGCGCCCCAGGCGGCGATGTTCCACTTCATGACCCACGCCTTCTTCAAGGCGCTGCTCTTCCTGGGGGCCGGGGCCGTCATACTCGCGATGCACCACGAGCAGGACATGACAAAGATGGGAGGGCTCCGGAAGGAGATGCCCTTTGTCTTCTGGACATTTCTCGCCGGGGCCGCTTCCCTCTCGGCCCTGCCGTTCGTGACGGCGGGTTATTTCAGCAAAGACCTCATATTGTCGCTGGTCTGGCAGTCGAGCTTCGGCGCGGTGCTCTGGGTCTGCGGGGTCGCGGGAGCTTTTCTTACGGCCCTTTACACCTTCCGCATGGTCTTTCTCACATTCTTCGGAGAAGGCCGCAAAAAAACCGTGGAAGGGCCCGGAGTTAAAATGGGGCTGCCGCTTCTGGCGCTCGCGGCGCTTTCAATAGCCGGAGGGTTCGTCGAGACGCCGGAGTTTTTCGGCGGAATGGGCCTGTTCTCGAATTTCCTTTCGCCGGTTTTCCCTCTGCTTCAGCACGCACAGGAAGAACCGGGTTGGGTTTTGTACGCTGGGGCTGGCGCGCCTGTTGCGGGGCTTGCCGCAGCTTGGCTCTTTTACGGGCGTAGAAAAGCCGTGGACGCGGTGGAGCAGCCCCTCGGGGCGCTCCGAGGTTTCTGGTTTTCAGGCTGGGGCTTTGACAGTGCCTATGACTTCATCTTCGTGCGGCCCTTTCTTTGGTTGACCTCGGCTTTGCGGGGCGAGCCTGTTGACCGCCCGTTCAGGTGGGTCGAAAAATTATCCGGGTCGCTGAACACTCTTTTCGTCAGGACGCAGACCGGCAAAGTACGCTGGTACGCAACCGGCATAACAATAGGGGCGGTGCTCGCGCTTTCGGCGGTGCTGTTATGATACTCATCTGGATAGTCTTCATACCCGTCATCGGCGGGCTTCTCGCGCGGCTCTCCGGCGGCCTCGGCAGGAGTGCCCCCGCGTGGGTGTCGCTCGGAACGCTTACGATCGCTTTTTCGCTGACTGCCGGGCTCTTCGCCGGGGCAGGTGAATCTGCGGAAGGCAGATGGCTTGCCGAGGTGAAACTTCCCTGGATATCCCAACTCGGGGTGAGTTTCCATCTCGCGATGGACGGCTTGAGCCTGGCGCTCGTCGCGCTGACGTTTTTTCTCGGCGCATGCGCTGTCGTCTCTTCGTGGACGGAGGTCAGGGAGAGGTCGGGTCTTTTCCAGCTCAACCTGATGCTGACGATCGCCGGAATAACAGGGGCCTTCCTGGCGATGGACCTTTTTCTCTTTTATTTTTTCTGGGAGCTGATGCTCATTCCGATGTTCATCCTCATAGCCCTGTGGGGGCACGAGAACAGGCGCTACGCCTCGATTAAGTTCTTCATATTCACTCAGGCCGGGAGCCTCCTGATGCTGGTAGCGATACTCGTCCTCTTTTTCATCCACGGCAGGGCCACCGGTGAGTATACCTTCAGCTACGAGGCGCTCCTTTCAACGCCGATGGGCTATACGGCGGAGTTCCTCCTGATGCTCGCATTTTTCGCGGCGTTCGCGGTAAAGCTGCCTGTGTTCCCTTTCCATACCTGGCTGCCTGAGGCGCACACGGAGGCGCCAACGGCCGGGAGCGTCATCCTTGCCGGACTTCTCCTCAAGACGGGCGGGTACGGCCTCATACGCTTCGTCGTCCCGCTCTTCCCGGAGGCGTCCTTTGACTTCGCCCCTTACGCGTTCGCCCTGGCCGTCATCGGCATCATCTACGGCGCGGTGCTTGCCTTCGGCCAAAGGGACATCAAAAGGCTTGTGGCCTATACCAGCGTCAGCCACATGGGTTTTGTCCTTCTCGGAGTATACGCGTGGAACGAGCTCGCGTTGCAGGGCGTTCTGGTGCAGATGGTCTGCCACGGGGTGTCAACGGGAGCTCTTTTCATGATTGCCGGAGCCCTGCAGGAGCGGCTCCACACGAGGGACATCTCGGAGATGGGGGGCTTGTGGACCGGCGCGCCGAAGATGGGGGCCGCCGCGCTCGTCTTCGCACTGGCCTCTCTGGGCCTGCCCGGGCTCGGCAACTTCATAGGCGAGTTCCTCGTCTTCCTCGGCGTATTCACCGTGAGCCCGGAGGCGGCCATATTGGCGGCAGCGGGGCTTGTGCTCTCCGCGATATATTCGCTCTGGATAATCCAGCGGGTCTTCCACGGCCCGCAAAAAACCGGCATAACAGATTTCGGGAGGCGCGAGATGGCGGCTTTTGTGCCGATGATAGCCGTTATCGTCTGGCTAGGGCTTTTTCCGCAGCCGCTTCTCGACCTTTTCGGACAGACTTTGAGGACGCTCAATGTCACGGCGTCAGTGCCTGTGGAGGCCGGGAGCGGGGTCGAAAAGTTAGATGCCGGGTCTGCCGTTTACAGGATAAGCCTGACGGCAAGGGAGTAAAAATGAGCCCTTCGGAACTTTCAGCTCTTCTGCCTATTCTCATAACCGCGGCAGCGGCTTCAGCGCTGACGGCCGCCGCTGGCTTCTACAGTAAGCACGGCTTCGTCGCCGGGTTCACGATGGCGGCCTTTGCCCTTTCATTCGCGTCGATATTCATCGCAGCCCCGGCAGCGCCGATTGCGGTGAGTTCGCTTCTTGTGGTAGACGGGTTCGCGCTTTTTTTCATGGGGCTCATCTACGCCGCAGCTTTCGCTGTCGCGCTCCTCTCGTATGGCTATAACGGAGGCGCAGGTGGAAAACACACCGAGTACTACATCCTCCTTCTGCTCTCGGCGCTCGGCGCGGCGGTGCTGGCCGGAAGCCGCCACTTCGCCTCTTTTTTCCTGGGTCTCGAGATTTTGAGCGTATCCCTTTTCGGTCTTGCCGCCTATATGCGCTCGCCAAAGGGCAACGAGGCCGGGCTAAAATACCTTGTGCTAGCCGGGGCGTCGTCTGCTTTCCTGGTCTTCGGCATGGCGCTCGTGTACGCAGCGACGGGCTCCATGGAGTTTTCTGCCGCTAGCGCTCTCGCTACAAGGGGAGGCGGCCCGCTATCTCTGGCAGGCATGGCGCTGATAGTCGCCGGAGCTGGATTCAAGCTGGCTGTCGTGCCTTTTCACGGCTGGACGCCTGATGTGTATGAAGGTGCGCCTGCCCCTGTGGGAGCTTTCATCGCCTCTGTCTCAAAGGGCGCGGTGGTAGCCGTCCTCATGCGCCTCATGGGCGGCTCGCTCGCCTCAGGCGGGCCTCTTTTCACCTTCCTTGCGGCGGTGGCTGTGGCCTCGATGTTCGCCGGGAACCTCCTGGCGCTCTTTCAGGAGAACGTCAAGCGCGTCCTCGCTTATTCGTCTATCGCGCACCTCGGCTATCTGCTCGTCGCATTTCTCGCCTCCGGCTCTTTCGCGGCCGGGGCCGTGGCGTTCTACCTGGCCGCGTACTTCGTCAGCATAATAGGGGCGTTCGGGGTCGTCACCGTCCTTTCGGTAAACGGCAGCGACGTCGATTCTCTCGAGAGCTACAGGGGGCTTGCGTGGAGAAGACCGCTTATCGGAGCCGTATTCACGGCCATGCTCCTCTCCCTTGCCGGCATACCGCTCACGGCCGGGTTTGTGGGCAAGTTCTACCTCGTAGCGGCCGGGGCCGCCTCGTCCATGTGGATTCTCGTCCTTTCGCTGGCCCTCAGCAGCGTCATCGGCTTTTATTATTATTTAAGGATAATACTCGTCCTTTTCTCGCCGTCTCCGCGCGAACTCCCTGCCGAGGCCGAAGTACACCCGGCCGGTAGCGCCGCCCTTATGGCGCTTTTTGCCGTACTTGTCTTCATGGGCGTCTACCCCGGCCCCTTCCTGAGCCTCGTCGGGGCCGCCGCCTCCGGGCTTTGGCAGTGACGGAATCTGGTTGATTTTGGGGTGGCTTTTGCCTTATCATTTCCTTGTGCGTACCCTTTTGTTCAGGCGGGCCCTGCCTGCCGTTGCGCTTATAGTTTTCTCCATTCTGTTCTTCCCTTACGCTTCCCACGCCCGGGAAAGCGTCCTCAATATCCTATATACCGGCGCGATGAGGGGCGAGCTGGAGCCGTGCGGCTGCTCCCCTGAGACGCAGTCCGGGGGTCTGGCGAGGCTTTCCGGTTATATCTCAGCGAACAAGGCTGCTCTTACTCCCTACGTGCTCGTAGACGCGGGGAATTCCTTCGAGGGCGACAAGCCGCAGGCAAGGCTCAAATCAGAGGCCCTCGTGCGCTCGTTCGCGGTGATGGGCTATGACGCGGCAGCCTTGCATATAAGCAAGACTGACATCGACGATGCGTTCATAACCGGACTTGTTGCTCAGCACAAGGCAGGCGCGCTCCCCCAGGGCAAGTCAATGAAGGCAGTCAGGGACGGCCTGAAGATAAACATCAGCTCTGATGAGAAGCTTGCGAAAAAAGGGATGATAAACGTCCTTCTTTCCGGCAGGACTGTCGCCGTGTTGAAGGACGTCAAAGGGTGGGACGTCATTGTGACCTCCTCGGGCGAGGAGCTCGAAGGGCCGGTACAGGCTGGCAAGACCATCATTGTCTCTGGCTTTCCCAAGGGGCAAAAGCTCGGGGTACTTTCGCTCAGGCTCAAGGACGGCCGTGTCACCGGCTCAACCCATAGATGGCAGCCGTTGATGAAGGACGTCGCCGAAGACCCGGAAGTGCGCTCGATATTGAAGGACTACGACCAGAAGGTCGCCGCCCTTCTGAAGGAAGAGGAATTGAAGCCCGTGATTGGCGGGCAGTATCTCGGCGCTGAAAGCTGCGTCGAGTGCCATCAGAGCTTCGCAGAGAGCTGGAAGACGACGAAGCACGCGGGCGCGTTCGCCACGCTTGAGAGGGTTGGAAAATCGAAGGACCCTGAGTGCGTGAAGTGCCACGTTGTGGGCTTCGGCGAAGAAGGCGGCTTTTTGAGCCTGAAGGCGACCCCGGGGCTTGCGAACGTCCAGTGCGAGTCGTGCCACGGCCCGGGAAGGGAGCACGCGGCAGACTTCGGGCCCATGAGGCCCGTGGGCATGGACGTATGCCTGAAGTGCCATACGCCCGAGAACAGCCCGCTCTTCAATTACCAGGAATATTACGAGAAGATAAAACACTGACAGGAGAAAGACATGGTTAAAAAGTTCTTAGCGTTGGCCCTTTTCATCCTTCTGCCGGCAATCGCGCTCGCCGCCGCCGGCGCGCCGCAGATAAAGGGGCAGTACACGGCAGTGCCCGGCAAGGAATTCAAGTACGACGGCAAAACGGTAGAGGTGCTGGAGTTCATGAGTTTCTACTGCGGCACCTGCTACGAGTTCGAGAAGGCCATACCCGCCATCAAGGGGAACTTCCCCAAGAAGATAAAATGGAAGCTCGCGCCGGTCTATTGGGGCGAGGGTTCGTCAAAGCCCGGAGAGGCGTACCTCCTCGCCGAAGAGGAGGGAAAGGGCGAAGCGATGAAAAAGGCCATCTTCAAGGCCCAGTTCATCGACAAGAAGAACATAGGCAGCGTCGAGGTGCTCGAATCTCTTGCCGCGCAGGCAGGCATGGGGTTTGATTTCAGCAGAAAGCTGAGGAACGGCGCGAAGGCCGCTGAGGCAGCGAAGGCCCTCGACATGGCCAGGGAGTACAGGGTGGAGGAGACCCCCACGCTCATCATAGCCGGGAATATCGCCACGAACCCTCACGCGTCCGGCCACGACATGAACGACTTCAAGAACAACATCATGAGCATAATCGGGTCGATTGTGAAAAAGTAGCTTTCCCGAGACAGGGAATGAGAACGGGGGCCCGTCATCTGCTGGGCCCCCGTTGTTTTTTCAGGCAGCCCTTTTTTCTTCCAGGTTCGAGGTGCAGTGGCTGCACCGGAGCGCTCTCACGGGTATCTCGGAGAGGCACCAGGGACATTCCTTCATGGCCGCTTCTTGCTCTTTCTCCTTCTTTTTTGCGCCTGCCCATGTTATGACAAGGAACATCGCGAAGGCGATTATGAGGAAGTTCACGAGAAAATTGATGAAAACCCCGTAATTGAGCGTTATGGCGGCTGCCGCCCGCGCCTCTTCCAGCGAGGCGTAAGGGCCCGGGGTGGCTCCTTCCCTCAGTACCACGAACAGGTTTGAAAAATCGCTTCCGATGAAAAGGCCAATCGGAGGCATGAGGACGTCCTTGACGAACGAGTTTATGAGAGCGCCGAAAGCCACGCCTATGACAATGCCTATTGCCATGTCGACGAGGCTGCCTTTGAAGGCGAACTCCTTGAATTCCTTGAACACGCTACCTCCTTTGCCCCGTGAAGCCGGGCTGGCAGATAAGTCTCCTTTATTAATAGTGGTATCCGAAACACGCCTTTGTCAAGCTGCGATGAGTTTGAACAGCCCTGTCAAAGACGGGCACTGGGGCGGTTTGACGTTGCCTGAAGTAAGTGATAAAATTTCACGAGCCTGCCTGTGCCGGGCCGTTCATTCACCCCATCTCGACGCATCCCTCCAGGATAAAACTTCAACCGTACAACCTGTCCTCAATGCAAAAAGACGATAGTTCCATTGAAAAGCAGAGTTCGAGAGCCGAGGGCGGGAGCATCCTGAACCCGTATATGCTCTTTTTGAAGACGCTGTCCATCATAGCGGTCTGCGAATTTTTTGTGATGGTCCTGCTTAATGCCCTGGAAATCACTAACAGTCTTTTTGAGTTCCTTGCCGACTCCTTGATGCTTTCCGCCCTGAGCGCGCCTTTCCTTTACTACTGGGTCATAAACGTAGTCTCCCGGGCCATTAAGACAGAGGCCATGATGCACCAGGAAGCCCGCGAATGCGAGTTGGTCAACAGGGCGCTCGTGGAAAAGGTCGCCCTGAAGCAGTACTCGGAGGACATCGTCAAGAGCGTTCCTTCGAGCATAATCGTCGTTTCGAAAGACCAGCGCGTGCTATCGGCCAACCCTTCTTCCTGCCGCATCCTCGGCAAGGACGCCGTGCCCGGGAAGAAGATATCCGAACTCATCCCTGTCGACGGCTTTGAAGACGAGGTGGCAAAAGTCTTTGACACAGGAGAGGCCCGGGAGGGCCTTACGCTGGAGCTGAGGGACAGGGAGAAGACGAAATACCTGCAGGCCAACATCGCCATCATACAGTCGACCGAGCCCGGCAGCGAGACGAGGGCTCTAATAGTAATCGACGACATAACGAGGCGCATAGAGGACGAGCGGACCATCTTTACGATGGCCTATTACGACCCCATGACAGGGCTTCCGAACAGGCTGCTGCTGATGGACAGGGTGACGATGGCCCTCTCTAGCGCCAGGAGGAGCGGCGAGATGGCCGCGGTGCTGTTCCTCGACCTCGACCGCTTCAAGTTCGTCAACGACACGCTCGGGCACGAGGCGGGTGACGAGCTCCTTAAAATTGTCGCCGGGAGGCTGAAGCAATGCCTCAGGATAACAGATACCGTTTCGCGCTCGAAACCGGCGGGCGCGGAGGCGCCTGCCGTTGAGAATACGGTCGCCCGCCTGGGCGGGGACGAGTTCATCGTGCTGCTCACCGGGTTGCCGCAGGACGTCAACGTCATAAACGTCGCCAACAGGATACTCAGCTGTTTCGACTCTCCGGTGAACCTCAAGGGGCATGAGCTTTTCATAACGACGAGCATAGGCATAAGCATGTTCCCCTTCGACGGCGACAGCGCAGAGGAACTGCTGAAGAAAGCCGATATGTCGATGTACTGGGCGAAAGAAGAGGGCAGGAACAACTGCAAGATGTACAACACGTCCCTGGACTCGAGAAGAAAAGACTGGCTGAGGCTGGAGTACAAGCTGCACAAGGCCCTAGAACTCGGGGAATTCATTCTTCACTACCAGCCGCAGGTCAACACCGTGACCGGGGAGATAACCGGCGTCGAATGCCTCATACGCTGGCAGGACCCGGAAACCGAGCTGATTCCGCCCGGCAGGTTCATCCCCATAGCCGAGGAGAGCGGCCTCATAATACCCATAACTTCCTGGGTGCTCCTCAATGCCTGCAGCCAGGCCAACAGCTGGCGCAACAAGGGCCACGACGGCATCAGGTTCTCGGTTAACATCTCTATGCGCCAGTTCAAGGAGAAGGACTTCGCGTCGACCTTGACCGGCATTCTCAATGCAACGGGCCTGCCGCCGGGGTGCCTTGAGATAGAATTGACGGAAAGCATAATCATGACCGACACGGAGCATACGGTCAAGATACTCCAGGAGCTGAAAAAACTGGGTATAAGGCTTTCAATAGACGACTTCGGCACGGGTTTCTCGTCGCTCTCCTACCTTAAGACGATGCCTATAGACGTCATCAAGATAGACCGCTCGTTCATACGCGACATCCCCTCGGACGCCGACGACATCGCGATAACGACGGCCATCATAAACATGGCCCACAGCCTCGGCATCGAGGTCATCGCCGAAGGCGTGGAGACGATGGAGCAGTTCGAGCTTTTAAGGGAGCTCGGGTGCGACAACATCCAGGGTTATCTGTTCATGAAGCCCGCTGGCGCGCAGGAGACGGAAGCTTTCATCGAAAAATGGCGGCCGTCCGGCATAATGGATTTCCTGCGGGGCGCAAGAATGAGTGATTGATACCCGGAGGGGCCGCCGGGGAAAAGAAAAAAGTTGGAAGATGTATAAATAATCAACTAAACGTCGGGTTTGTTTACATTTCTCGTATCTCTTTGATTTATATTGTTTTTAGCTGTTTTTGCCGTTTTCAACACTCATAAGTATTTGAGTTTCTTTACACTTTATAACGGGAGTTTTTTTTAAATGTCTTGTAAATCAGTGTGTTACGGGGTTGGCGTGCGGATTGCATTAAAATATTAGTGTAAAATCCCTCAAAGCTTAAAATAAATGGTTCAGGAGTTCCAAATGAAAAGAATGTTTGGTGTACTGACTTCGCTGGTGTTACTGATGGGATTCGCGGCGCAGGCTCAAGCCTCTTTGATAGCCTACACTGATTCCTCATGGCGCGTAACTGCGTCTGACCCGGGTCTGGGAAATTGGAATACAGACCTTCTCTACAACGATTCAGGATGGGAGACGGCGACAGTGCTTTACAACGTTGCGGATTATCTTCCCGGATATACGGCGCAGGGGGTCTGGTCCTCCGGCGGGCAGTTCTCCACAAGTGAAACCGTCATCTGGGCCAGAGATAGTTTCAATCTGGGCAGCCTGCCGCTTACCGCAGTCCTTGAAGGCGGTATCGACGATGACGGTGAGATCTATGTAAACGGCGCTTTGGTGGTAGTGGAAAACAATGGTTACGCGAACGGTTTCCTTGTGGACATCACCCCGTACCTTACCGTCGGCGACAACCTCATCGCGTTCCGCGCTTACGACAATTTTCCCGTCTGGGGATATAACCACGCAGCATGGCTGCAGGTTGACGGCGAGTTCGCGCAAGCCGTCCCCGAACCGGGCACCATGATTCTCCTCGGCACCGGCATAGCCGGGCTCATAGCCTTCAGGAAGAGGCTCGGGCTTAAATAAGTTTTACCTTGAAAAAGCGGGTGCTTGAAAAAGGGGCTGCGGGATTTCCCGCGGCCCCTTTTTGCGTCGGCGTTTGAAAAGGAAGGATTGAAAAACCTTAACTACAATTGATATACTTCCGGAAACAAACATGAGAGGGAGCAAGCATGAACGGTCTTTATTTCGGGGACAACCTCGATATCCTGCGCGGCCATATAAAGGACGAGAGCATAGACCTTGTTTACCTCGACCCGCCTTTTAACAGCAAGCGCGATTATAATATCCTTTTCAAGACCCCGAAGGGCCACCAGTCAGACGCGCAGATAACGGCTTTCGAAGACAACTGGCACTGGGGAGAGCAGGCCGAAAGGGAGTTCGCCGAGATAATCCATCAGGAAAACACGCATGTGGCGGAGATGATACA
>CAJPGC010000029.1 GCA_905339405.1 uncultured bacterium
TCGGCGAACTGCTTGGAAGCCCGGAGGACGGCCGCGTGAAGCTTTTTTTGACGTACATGGCCCTTAACGCGAGAAGGGAGCGCTTCGAGCTTTTCAATTCATCGTCATATATTCCGCTTGAGTGCGAAGGGGCGCACGCGAAGAACGCCGTAGCGTTCGCGAGGGCCGGTGAAAGGGAAGCCGCCGTGACAATAGCACCGAGATTCCTGACCTCCCTTGTGCGCGAAGGCGAGTACGCAACAGGAGGCAGGTGGGCAGATACAACGGTGCTGCTCCCTAAGGGGCTTCATGGATATGAATGGAAAGACGCGCTCACCGGGCGCTCTGTCTTGCCAGGGCCCGGGATAAAGCTCAGGGACGCCCTCGCCTCTTTTCCGGCAGCCTTTCTCCTCAGCCCTCAAGTGTCATGAGGCCCGGGCGTCAGACCTTTACCTTACCTGTGATCACGGCCAGGGCAGCTACGGCGAAAAGGAACGTGACGAGACCTAATAGCACAAGCAGCAATGGATAGTCAGACATGCGGTTTCGGCTTCCTTGTCGTGATGGAATATCCCGGAGTGAGTTTAGCCGAAGTTTCAAGTTTGTCAATTGAGCGCGGCCAGTTTTGCGGACTGATGGCAAATGTCAGAAAAAAGCCGTTCTTGTCCTAAGATACCTCAAGTACCTGTAGGCGGCCCGTGGATTGAAAAACTCGAGATAATCCGTTTCAAAGCGCCCGTCGCCTATGCCTATCTCACGCGCGGCCCTTGCGGCCAGAGCGCACCAGGCGCGCCCTGGAAGGCCCCAATCAAAGTATTGGTAAAAGAGCCGCCCTTCATGGGGCGGCCGGCAAAAGTCATATTGCGGAGCCTTCCTGAACCTCTCCGAGCCAATGGGAAAGCCCCTGAGTGCGCCCTTTTGCGTCCTGTAACAGGAAAAGAGAGCCTCTTTAAAAGCCCTCTCTTCTTTGGAAAGCTCGATTCGCGCTTCATCCGGGCCCGGGTTCAGGAACCTCGACGTGACTATCTTTCCGCCGTCGCCATGATACGAGGTAAACTCAAGGTGCTTCGGGACGCTCTTGCCCTCGGCGCGCATGAGACAGAGGGCGGCGGAGACGGCGAAAGCGGCGGAGTCATGGTCAGGGTGGCCGCCTTCATAGGGGTGAGTGATGACAATGGCCGGGGCGCGCCTTGCAATCGCCTCTTTCACCGACATTGTTATTCCGGGCAGGTTGAACGGAGCGTCGAGGTCAGCGACGTCGAGCGTCGTGAGGTCCATCGGCTGGGACGGCGTCATGCTCAACACCTCGCGGAGCTCGGCGCGGCGGGCCAGGGCGTAGCCTTCACGGGTCGCGTATCCACGGGCCCGCGCAGCCCGCATGTTCCTCGCGGCGCCGTCGGTTACGTTAAGGACGCTGAAGTTCTTCAGGTATTTGAGGAGGCCGCCAGCGCCTATGGCCTCGTCGTCCATATGCGCCGCGATGATGAGGACAGGGGCGCTGGCGCCTTGCGGACCGAGTATCTCCCTTATCGCCTCCTCGCTGTAACCTTCACGGCTGACTGAACTGGCTGGCTCTGGCAAAGCTCTCCCCCCTTGGTTCATCTCAATAGATGAGCTTACCCTCGAGCGGCGCTTTGTCAACGCGGAGTATCGGTCTAAATGGAAAGCCGGTTCAGAACGGGAGGCCGGGGATCTTGAAGCCCTTGACCTGGAGGTTTTTCGTTATCTCCTCGATGAGCCTGTCCATGAGGAGGCCCCTCTCGTCAAGCTCCTTCTGTATGCCGGTGATGGACGAGAGCTGGGCTTTCGCCTGGCTTAGGGGCGCGGCCACCTTCGAGTTTATCTCCTCGGACAGCTCGGCCTGGAAAAGGGCGGCCTTTTTGGCGACTACCCTGCCTGCGGACTCCCTCAAAACCTGGTCGAGGTCCGAAGAGATATTTAAACCGTAGTTGTCAACTGTGCCGTCGACGGCAGCGTTCAGGCCGAAGCCCTTGACGTCTGACAAGGCCTCTCCGGCTGCCCTGAGGAACGGGTTCTTCTCGTCAGCTTTTCCGGCCGCCAGGTCGAGCCCGGAGAGCGCGGCATTCAGGGCCGCGTCCAACTTGAAATCCCTTATGTTGGCGTTCACGGAAAAATCGGCAAGCCCCTTCCTGAAAGCAATTGGCAGGCTGCCGCCTTCGGAAAGTATGAAGTCGTTTATCCTGTAGCCCTTGACGTCGAATCTGGCGAAGTCTTTTGCCGCTTCAGGCACGACCCTGTTAACTTCGCCTATGAGGGACATGGAATCGAGCCCCTTGAGCCGCGTCCCCGAAAAGCGGAACTTAATCGGCCTGCCAGTTATCTGCTGGTCTCCGGTGATGTCGAGCACCTCGCCGGAGATATCTCCGGAAGGTATGTTGACCGACACCAAAGCCTTCCTTATGAGGAAGTCGGGCACCGGGTCAGATTCAGGGAAGCGCACGTCCGCGCCCCTGCCGCGGGGCTTTACCTCGACTTCGGGCTCGGCCTTATAGACCCTGGAGACCTTGTCGACCCGCTCCCTCCACATGAGGACTTTGTCGGTCCAGGCGTATATCTGGCCGCCGAAGAAGACCTTGCTGAGGTTCATGAGGCCCTGCTGCGTGAGCGCGTACTTCTCGGTGAGCCTCTTTACGTCCCTTGCGGGCGCGCCGGAGGCGAACTCGACCCGCTCCCTGTAGTAACTCGCTGTCTTGCCGACGTCGCTCGCAAGCGTCTTCACGAGCCCGGCGTCGGCCTTTATGTCGTCCCGCAAGGCGATCAAGTCGTTGGCCTTGGCGAATATCTCCGCGGGCGTCTTCGCCTTGCCCTTTATCCTCTCGAACCTTTCCTCGTACGCCTCTATCCTTTTCTCGTCGGGGAGGCTTTTGAGGGCCTTCTCATATTTTTCCCTGTCTTCCTTGACGCGTGATTCAAGCTCTCCGGCGAGCCTTATAGATTCGAGGTCTTCTTTTTTCAGCACCTCGTCGACGTCCGGTATGCTGAAGGTTATGAACGGAGGCTCTTCGTGGCGGCCCGGGGCTGGCTTTTCAATTGCTCCGGAGCTCTTCCTCGGGGTATTGAGCCTGACCCCCGAGACCGTCATCTCGTCTATCGTGACTTTCCTCAGAAGGAGGTTCATGCCGTCCATGAGGAACGCTATCCTTCCGGCCTCGACGGCGTTCCTCATGGGAGAGCCGGGGTCCGTGACCTGGAGGCCGGTGAGAGTGAGCCCGAGGGGGAAAAGCGACAGGTCGGCCTTTTCAAGCTCGACTTTCGCGCCGACTATTGAAGTGCCCTTCTTTTCAATGAAACGCTCGATTATGCCGTCTATGAAAATGAACCAGAAGGCCGAGACTACGGCCATCACGATAAAGAAGGCTACGAGGCCGCGCCAGCGTATCCACTTCATAGGCGGCTCCTCAAGTCCCTGTAGCTCTGGTACATCCTGTACATCCCGGTCGCTTTCCACGCCTGAACTATCCGTGTCTTCTCGACGTATGAAAGGATGTGCTTCCTGTATTTTCTTATGAGGAGGTTGCCGGCAAGCACGAACGGGACGAACAGGAGGACGGAGAAAACGATGCTGCCCATGAAGATGGTGTTGTTGAAGCGCGCCACCTTGAAAATCGACGTATTGTACATATCCGTCCACACGCCCCTCATCGCGTCCCACGTGAGGAGCTTCAGGCCCATCACGTGGAAAAGCGGGTCGAGCCCGTAGGCAAGGGCGCTGAAAAAGGCGGTGCCGAGGATAAACGCCGAGAGGTTGACACGCAGGACCATCACGAGGAGAAAGACAACGAGGTTGTGGACTCCAAAAAACGGCGTGAGGCCCGCCACCATGGCAAAGGCGAAGCCGAGGCTTATCTGAGAGGGGTCTGTCCCGGAATTGAGTATCGAAAGGAGTTTGGCTATCGAATTTATCATGTCAGCGCGTCACCTGAGAGGGCCGATGTCATAATAGAAAAACCTGCCCTGAAGGCCGCCTTCCGGCCCGGTCTTCACAACGACCGGGGTAAAAACCCGGAGCCTGTACTCCCCTTCCGGCACATCGAACACGAGCCTTCGCGTGTAGGCCGTCTTGGGGGCCAGGTCAACTGGGCCGCCGTTCGCCGAAGTAGATGAAAGCTCTTTTTCCGGGGCGTACTCCGCGCCGGACTTGCCGACGAGCATGAACCTCGGCTGGAACTGGACTGGCACGGGCATGGAGTAGCTGTTCCTCAACGAGAGCTCTATTATGAGGAAGAGATCCTCAGGAGAAACCGTCTTCCCAGAGACCGGGAGCGGGGCGTACCTGTATTCCCTGGAGTTCACCTTGAACTCCAGTCCGTCGAAGAGCACTGTCTCCTTCGCCGGGTGCACCTTTGCCTTGTTGTCCCAATGGGCGCACGCGCCCATGAGAACCGAAAGGAGCACAGCAAAAATCAGTTTTGTTGTCTTCATTTTCCTCCGAAAGCCGGAAAAAGCCGCAGAGAAGACTTTAACACAAAAACAGGGGAGCGGCCAGAGGCGCGCTAAAAGGCTGGAGAAGCTAAAAAAAACGGCTGGCCGGGGACCCCGGCCAGCCGTCAATATTAGACTGCCTCAAAAATTAGATATTTTTTCTGAAGTCAAGGAAGGGTGGGAATAAAAAGCGCAGCATATATGATAATATGTGAGCATTTTTATTTACGCCCTGACAAAGAGTTCAGGAAAAAGAGCAATTTTTAAAAGTAGCCTTTACAAGCTACCAGCCCAATATCCAGGCAAATATGAGCGGGGCGACTATCGTCGCGTCCGACTCTATGACGAACCTCGGGGTAGTGGTGGAAAGCTTGCCCCAGGTTATCTTCTCGTTGGGCACGGCCCCGGAATACGACCCGTAGCTCGTGGTCGAATCCGATATCTGGCAGAAGTACCCCCAGAAAGGAGTTTCTTCCTTCTTGAGGTCCTGCTGGAGCATCGGGACGACGCAGATTGGGAAATCTCCCGCTATGCCGCCGCCTATCTGGAAGAAGCCGATCCCCTGCCCGGAGCAGTTCTTCTGGTACCAGTCGGCGAGGAATACCATGTACTCTATCCCGGCCTTCATCGTCGTCGCCTTGAGCTCGCCAGTTATGCAGTAGGAGGCGAATATGTTGCCGAGGGTCGAATCCTCCCAGCCCGGCACGATTATGGGCAGGTTCCTTTCGGCTGCCGCCAGGAGCCAGCTGTTTTTCGGGTCTATCTGGTAGTACTGCTTCAGGACGCCGCTTTTCAGGAGCTCATAGAAGAACTCGTGCGGAAGGCGGCTCTCGCCCTTATCGTTCGACTTTTTCCAGAGGTCGAATATGTGCTTTTCGATCCTCCTTATCGCCTCGTCCTCGGGTATGCAGGTGTCAGTGACCCTGTTGAAGCCCTGCTCGAGGAGCTCCCATTCGTCCTGCGGAGACAGGTCCCTGTAGCCGGGGACGCGCTTGTAGTGGTCGTGGGCCACGAGGTTGAAGACGTCCTCCTCGAGGTTGGCCCCGGTGCAGGAGATTATGTCGACCTTGCCTGCGCGTATCATCTCGGCAAGGGTTTTGCCCAGCTCGGCGGTGCTCATAGCCCCGGCAAGCGTGACCATCATCTTGCCTCCGGCGTTCATGTGCGCTTCATAGCCCTTCGCGGCATCGACCAGCGCGGCAGCGTTGAAGTGCAGGAAATTGCTCTCGATAAACTGTGAAATCGGACCTTTTGCCATCTTCTCTCCCTCTCAATGCTTTACTTTTCTGCCCCTTATGCCAACCGAATGGGTCTTGGACAGCTATAAAAAATAAGATATTTCGGGGCAAGATTCAACCCCATATTTGGCCTGAGATGGATTTTTGTAGTGTAATCGGAAGGTTTCGTGCCCTGAGGCTGGCGGACTATGACTTGCCCGGCAGCTTTCCATGGTCAGGCTGCTCAAAAAGTTCCAGATGCCAGGCGTCGAGGAGCGAGGCACGAGGCGTACTTTTTTATGTACGCCGCAGTGACGAGTGACGAAGACAACAACGCAGATGGGACTTTTTCAGCAGCCTGAAACGGCCTTGAGTATGCCCTTCAAAATCTCTTCCGGCGAAGGCGGGCAGCCGTGTATGTACGCGTCGACCGGCACGACATTTCCGACGCTCCCCAAAGAGGCGTAGCTTTCGCCGAAGATGCCGCCGTCAAAAGCGCAGTCGCCGAGGGCGACGACCATCTTGGGGTGGGGCATGGCGTCATACGTCCTCTTCAGCGCAATCTCCATGTTGCGAGAGACAGGGCCGGTCACCAGCAGCATGTCAGCGAACCTCGGCGAGGCGGTGAAATGGATGCCGAACCTCTCGCAATCGTAGAGGGGGTTGTTGACGGCCACAAGCTCCAGTTCACAGCCGTTGCACGAGCCCGAATCGACGAACCTTATCGTAAGAGAGCGCCTGAAACGCTCCAGGACCTCTTTTTCGAGCTCCCTTCCTACGATTGTGACCCTGGCTTCGGCCTCAGTATCGAGCGGCTCGGTTACTATGCCGGTCCTGAATATCTGGTGGAGTATCCTTAACATCTTTTTCCCTTAAAGGTCGTGGCCCGAATACGACTGGTTGAAGCTCTTGTTGCAGAGCGGAAAGTCCGGGACTATGTTCCCGTGTATCGCCTGCTCTATGGCCAGCCAGTTCACGCTCGAGGCATCCCTTACCATGCACCTGTTGATATTGCCATCCGGGCCGCAGCTCACCCAGTAGACGACCTCGCCCCTCCAGCCCTCGACCGCCGAAAAGCCGGACGCCCCCGGCTGGGGCGGGCCCCACTCGGCCGCTATTGGCCCTGAAGGAAGTGAGCCGATGAATTCTTTCATGAGCCTGTAAGACTCCCTTACCTCTTCGACCCTTACCCACGCCCTCGCGTGCACGTCGCCTGAGGAAAGGAGCGGAACCTTCGGGCAGTGTTTGGCGTACGGGGCGTACCCGGTATCTTTCCTGACGTCAAGGGCCTGCCCGCTCGAGCGGGCGACGAACCCGACCGCGCCTATGGCCTTCGCAATCTCAGGTGAAAGGACGCCGGTATTGTAGAGCCTGTCCTCCATCGAGGGGTTGTTCTCGTATATCCTGATGAGCCTTTCGAACTCTTCGGAAACAGACCTCGCCTCTTCGAGCATCAAGTCTATTGACGCGACCTGAATGTCCTTCAAGACCCCTCCGGGGCAGACCGAGTCCATCATGAGCCTGTGGCCGAAGACAGCCTTATTGGTCCTCAAGACCTTCTCCCTTAAAATCGAGAACTGGTAGTGTAGAAACGCCAGGGCCGTGTCGTTGCAGATGGCGCCGATGTCGCCCAGGTGGTTGGCTATCCTCTCCCTCTCCATCATTATGGCCCTTATGTAGCTAGCCCGTTCCGGAATGACGCAGCCGGACGCCTCTTCCAGAGCCATGCAGAAAGCTGTCGCGTGCGCGACTGTCGAATCTCCGGAGACCCTTCCGGCAAGCCTTACGGCTTGAGGCCACGAAAGGGCCTCGAACCGCTTCTCTATGCCCTTGTGGACGTAGCCGAACCTCGTCTCCAGGTTTATGATGTTCTCGCCGACGGCCTGGAACCTGAAGTGGCCGGGCTCGATTATGCCAGCGTGCACCGGGCCTACGGGCACCTCGAAGACGCCCTCGCCCTCGGCCCTGACCCACTGGTACTCGCCTGAGACCCTTTCCATGGGCTTCGCGGCGTCAAAAGACTTCCTCAAAGGCCAGGCGTCCCGTGGCCAGTCCTCGTGCTTTATCCAAGGCCTCGGGTCGGGGTGGCCTGCCGGGGTGAGACCCATGAGGCTCTCTATCTGCCTCTCGAAGCGGAATGCGGCCCCATAATGCCTGGTAAGGCTCTGGAACGTCGGATCATCCACAGGGAGTTCGGCCTTTATGACGAGATAACTGCCGTCAATGGCGTAGGCCGCGAAAACGGCGAAACCCCTGCCGAAAAGCGTCTCGTCTGCGGCCCACTCGGCAACCAGCCTTAAGCCCTGGTCTTTCATCACCCGGGCGGCGTGGCCGAACAGCTCCGTTTGCACCCTGTACGCCGAAGCCCCCTTGACCGAAGTGTCGGCCTCAAGCGGGCCCCTGGCCGATATTGCTTTAAGTACGCTCTCCATCTTCTCGTTCATCTCAGAAGCTCCGCCGCCTTATGGAACCAGTCGTTGAGGAATACCGGCATGTAAAGGCCCAGAATGAGTATAAGGACCAAGTGCAGTATCACCGGGAAATGCGAAGCCTTCAGGGAGCCCTGCCAGGGCGCGGCGTCTCCGAAGACCATCGGCATGACCCTCTTCATGAGCGCCGCGAAAGCCACGGCTATGCCGAGGAGGAATACCGGCGCGAGGTACGGCGCGTTCTTCATCGCCGCCGTGAGTATCAAAAACTCGCTGGTGAAGACACCGAAGGGCGGCACGCCAGCTATCGCCACGACACCGAGCATGAGCCCCCAGCCGACGAGCGGATTGCCCTTCACGAGCCCCCTTATGCGCGACATGTCCTGGGTGGAGTTCATCTGTGCCGCGTGACCCACAGTAAAGAAGATGGCCGACTTCGTTATTGAATGGACGAGCATATGGAGGAGCGCGCCGAAGGTCGCGACCGGCCCGCCGAGCCCGAAGGCGAAAGTGGCTATGCCCATGTGCTCTATCGAAGAGTACGCGAACATCCTCTTTATGTCCTTCTGGCGAAGCAGCGAAAATGACGCGACTATTATCGAAAGGAGGCCGAAGGCCATCATGATATAGCCTGTCTTGTTGCTGCCGGTGGCCCCGTCGACTATCACCTTGCACCGCACCAGCGCGTAGAGCGCGACGTTCAGCAGCAGGCCAGAGAGCACGGCCGATATGGGCGTCGGGCCCTCGCTGTGCGCGTCCGGCAGCCAGTTGTGCAGCGGCACGAGGCCGACCTTGGTGCCGTAGCCGACCATGAGGAATATGAAGGCGAGCGACAGGACGGTCGGCTCAAGGCTCCCGGCATAGGCGTTGAGGTTCGTCCACAGGAGCCCCTGCGTGCCCTCACCGAAGACCTTCTCGGCGGCGAAGTAAAGAAGGACCGTGCCGAACAGGGCCAGCGCTATGCCCACGCCGCAGAGTATGAAGTACTTCCACGCAGCCTCTATGGCCGCCGGGGTGCGGTAGAGAGAAACCAGCAGCACGGTAGAAAGCGTTGCGAGCTCCATCGATATCCAGAGCACTCCGACGTTGTTCGTCAGTAGCGCCAGAAGCATCGCGAAGATGAAGAGCTGGAACATGGCGTGGTAGAAGCGCATGCTCTTGTGCCCTACCCTGCCGTGGCTCCTCTCGAACTTCATGTACTTGCGGCTGAATATGGCGGTAGTTGTCGACACGAACGCGGTGAGGACGGCAAGGTAGACGTTGAAGGCATCGACGAAGAAAAAATCATCCCCGGCCAGCATGGGCCCGGTGGCGTAGACCTCGTAGGCAAGGAAAATCGATGCGGCGAAGGTTGCCCCCGAGCCTATGATGTTTATCTCATGGGCGTACTTCCTGTCGCCGACAAAGGCGAGGACGACCGCGCCCAGGAGGCTCGTGACGAACACCAGTATCAGCGCCATGGGGTACGCTCCTCCGTGTAAAAGGCGCTTCTCATTCGTCCTCCTTGAGCTTTTCCATCTCTTTCAAGTCAAGGCTTTCGAAGGTGGTGCGTATCTGGAAGAAGAATATCCCGAATATGAACGCCGCGATGAGTATGTCGAGCGCCACGCCGAGCTCCACGACGAGCGGCATCCCGTAGGTCGCGCTGGTCGCGGCGAAGAACAAGCCGTTCTCAAGGGAAAGGAAGCCGACTATCTGCGTCACGGCCTTTTTCCTCGTTATCATCATGAGGAGCCCCAGCATTACGGTCGAGAGCGCGACCGCAAGGGTCGAGCGCGTCAGAAGCGTCGAGAGCTCCCTTACGGGAGAGGTGAGGTCGTAGGAGAATATGACGAGCGCGATCCCGATGAGCATCGTCGTCGGGATGTTCACGACCTCCTCGACCTCCTTGTGAATCTTCAGCTTGTGTATGAGGACGTAGAGTATGTAAGGGAGCGCGAAGACCTTCAGGGTCAGCGTCAGCAAGGCCGAGATGTACAGGTGATGAAGCCCTGCGGAATAGCCGACTACCGCGGTGCTTATCGAAAGGAGAAGGCCCTGCCAGGCGAAAATATGCAGCAGTCCCTGTATCCTCCTCTGCACGAGAAGCGCGAAAGAGGTAAGGAGTATGAGCGCGGCAAGGACGCTGTTTATCTGCGCGGCGAGGCTCAGGTCCATTTCAGTTCACTCCAGTATGAAATACGAAAGCATGCCGAGGGAAGCCAGCAGAAAGGCCATCCCCAGGAACTCCGCCACCCTGAATATCCTCATCTTCGCGAGCCCCGTCTCGACCAGCACGATGAAAACACCGATGAGGCCGAGTTTGATCACTATCGCGACAAGGGCAATCGGCAGCATCGCCGGGTCGTCTATTCCGGCTATGCCCCACGGCAGGAAAAGGGCTATGCCCAGAGAAGCGAAGAGGAAGAGCTTCATCATCGACGCCCACTCGATGAGGGCGAGGTGGCGGCCCGAGTACTCCAGCAGCATCGCCTCGTGTATCATCGTCAGTTCCAGGTGCGTCGAGGGGTTGTCCACCGGTATCCTGCCCGTCTCAGCTATGGCTATGAGGATGAAGGCCAAAAGGGCGAACGCCAGCGAGGGCCGGAGGATAAACTGCACCGTCGTCAGCTCGTGCACCATGAAGGAGAGCGAAGTCGAGTGGCTCACCAGAGAAACGGTGAAGACCGACATCAGCACGGCGGGCTCTGCCAGCGACGAGACCATCATCTCGCGGCTCGTGCCCATGCCGCCGAAGGCCGTCCCCGTGTCGAGGCCCGCCAGCGCCGTGAAAAAGCGCGCAAGGGCGAATATCGAGACGAGGGCTATGATGTCCGCCGTGGCCGCAAGGGGCAGGTCGGCGGAGACGACCGGTATTATCGCCCCGGCCATCAAGGTAGCGCCGAAGACCACGTACGGGGCCGACCTGAATATCCACGAGGCGTTCTCCGCAAGGACGGTCTCCTTGACGAAGAGCTTCGTGACGTCACGCATCGGCTGAAGGAGCCCGGCGGAGCGCCTCCCCTGCGTCCAGCATTTGAGCATCCTCACCCAGCCCACGAGGAGAGGGCCGCCCAGGAGGACCAGGACGACCTGGAGGCTTTCTATCAGTATCGGGTAGTATTGCCTTATCATGAGAACACCAGCAGGACGACGAGCGTTATGAACGAATAAAGGAGGTAGATCTGTATCCTTCCGTGCTGGAGCTTGCCCACGCGCCGCGCTATCCAGAACGAGGCCTCGGAGACCGGCTTGTACGCGAAGTTCCAGATATGGTCCCTTACCTTCAGGCGGTACAGGTACTTCTCGGGGAAGAGCGAGCTGCCCCTGCGCGACACCACCGTCACCGCCTCCCTGATGCTGAAGGCGAAGCCGAAAATCCTTCGCGTAGGCATGGACATTGACGTGGCGGTATACTGCATCCTGTTCGTCATCTTCTCGAAGCCGCAGTCCCAGGCCGGGGCCCTTCTTATGCTTACTCCCCTTGCCCTGAAAATAAAATACAGAACGCCTATGACGAGGACAAGCCAGACGAAGACGAGCGGGGCCGAGTACGAGGCCCTCTCGGCAGCCACGGGCGTGAGCCAGAGCCAGCCGGAAGCCTTTGCCGTCTCGCCTATGCCGCCGCCTACGAGAGACATCGGCACCGCGTCAAGCCAGCCAATGACGTGGTTCGGGAATATGCCCAGAAGGAGACACGAGAGGGCGGCCATTATCATCCCCGCCCTCATGGGCCAGTCGACTTCAGCAACGTGCGTATCATGCCTTCCCCGCCACTGGCCGAGGAAAGTTATGCCGAAAACCTTGACGAAGCCCCTCGCTGCAAGCGCGACCGTTAACGCGAGGGCAGCGGCCCCGAGCGGGATCAAAAGGTTCAAGAGCCTTCCTGGCAGCGCCGGCGTCAGGAGGAACGACTGGAAGATGAGCCACTCGGAGACAAAGCCGTTGAAGGGCGGGAGCGCCGAGGCTGAAAGGCACCCGGCCAGGAACAGCGGCGCGGTCCACTTCATCTTGTGTATCAGGCCCCCGAGGGCCTCCATGCTCCGCTCATGGGTGGCATGAAGGACTGCGCCTGCCCCCATGAAAAGGAGCCCCTTGAAGACCGCGTGATTGAGCATATGGTAGAGGGCGGCGGCCATCGCCAGGGCCGCCAGAGTGCCCAACTTCATGTACGCGAAGACCATCGCAAGCCCGACGGCTATGAATATTATCCCGATGTTCTCGACGGACGAGTAGGCAAGGAGCCTTTTTATGTCGCTCTGCATGAGCGCGTAGAGTATTCCGAGGACAGCCGAGACGAGGCCGAGAGCAAGGACGAGGCCTCCCCACCACCATTGCGGCGTGCCCATCATGTCAAAGCCAACGCGTATTATCCCGTAGACGGCCGTTTTGAGCATGACGCCGCTCATGAGCGCTGAGACGTTGCTCGGGGCGGCCGGGTGGGCCTCAGGCAGCCAGACGTGAAGCGGTATTATGCCCGCCTTCGCAGCGAAGCCGGCAAAGGCCAGGATAAAGGCGATAGAGGCCCACACGGCCGGCATCTCCGCCATGCGCATGGCGGAGAACGTGTACCCGTGGAAGCTCTCGAAGCCAGCCGCGAACCCGGCCATTATGCCGAAGGACAGGAGGATCAATACCGCGCCGACGTGCGCGATGAGCACGTAGATGAACGCGGCCCGCCTGTTGGGCACCTTCTCGTCCTCGAAAAAGACGAGAAAAAAGGAGGATACCGCCATGAGTTCCCAAGATATCATGAAAAAGTATGCGTCGTCGGACAGGAGCACCAGCAGCATGCCAGCGAGGAATATGTTATAGAAGACCAGGAGCGGGGCCACAGACCTGCGCCCAAGAAAGCCCTTCAGGTAACCAATGGAATATACGGAGACGAAGAACCCGAGAAGGCCGACTATGGAGATGAAAAACCCGGAAAGCGCGTCGAGCCTCATGTAAAAGGGCATGTCCGGAAGGCCTATCGGCAGGATAAAAGTCTCGACAGAGCCCGACAGGACCGTAAGGAAGCCGCCGAAAGCCGCGAGCAGGCAGGCGGCGGCCGAAAGGGCATTCGAAAGTTTGACAAGGAACTGCTGGTGGTTCGCGAGAATGGCCGAAACAAGGGATATGCAGAGGAAAACGATTATTGAGGCTGACACAAGCTCGAACGGGGAAGGCATCACTTCACAAGCCTCCAGCCGAGGCCCGGTGTTGCCGGACCTTCCGGTTCAAGCGGAAAAACTAAAAAGAAAAGATCAGTTCTCGTAGAACGTCCCCTGCCTTAACGATTTACAAATAGCAAAAAAAACCCGACAGGAATCGGATCTTATTCGGTGTGCACAGGAAAAATTCAGGCTTAACGATAAGAAAAAAGACTGGATTTTAAACCTGAACCGGATTCCGCCGCATACTTGAACATCGGGCTCTGCCCATTTTTACAGTTTAGGTATAGCTTGTCAAGGGATAAAAGCAAAAAAAGCCTGCCGAGCCCGGCTCCGTCTTGTCCTGGAAGGGCAGCTGCCCTTACTCAAATAAAAAGGGGGTTGCGGCGCATACGCGCCTCAACCCCCGCATGGCCTCAGTTCATTGGTCAGCGCTTGCCGCGCTCACCTTTTTTCAAGGCCGCGTCAAAGGCGGCTTTCTGCTCGGGGTTGAGGAGGGAGCGGACCTTTATCATGTGGCCGTATTTCGCGTCCATGAGCCCCTTTTCAAGCGAGGCTATCTCGCCGGTGAGCCTTGAGAGGGCTTCCCTGTCCGGGGTGTCGCTCGCGACAATGGCCCTCGCGGCTTCTTTTTTGTTCTTCAGGGACGCCTTTTGCGAAGCCATCTCGTTTTTGAACGACTCCTGAAGCTTGCCTAGCTCGGTCTTCTGCTCCGCCGTAAGGGTCTTTTTCCAGGCGGCCTTGCCGTACATCTCCCCGTCATGGTCGCATCTCTCGTAGGCTTGCTTGCCTGCGGCGGCAGCGCCCGCCTTGTCGCCCGCGAACCCGGCTCCGGCGGTCAATGAAACGGCCGCTACAACAGCGGCGGCCAGCATGGTTTTCCTGAACAGGTCCTTCATTTTTCTTCCTCCTTTTGCGTTATTGTTTCCGCCCATCAGAAACATCTTTTCCAAAGCGTCTTTCCATGCGCTCTTTCCCGCGCTCGAACCTCTTTTCGAGGAGCTTCAGGTATTTTTCACGCTGCTCCGGCGTGAGCAATGACTTCTCCTCGAGCATATGCTCCACGGCCGCCGCCTCTATCTGCCCCTGCAGCGCGCCCATCTCCTTCAACGTCGACTCTATCGAAGCCCTGTCAGGAGCCTCCTCCCTCATGAGGCCCAGGAGGGCCTCCCTGCGCTTCAGGAGCCCGGCGCGCATTTCCCGGGCCTCATTCCTGAAACGGGCGTCGGCTTCTTTCATCGAGGCCTCCTGCTCCTTTGTCAGGTCGAGCTTGCGGGCCAGGTCCGCGCCCCTGCCCGGCCTTTGGACCGCGCACCAGCTGTCGCGGAAGTAGAAGAACCCGGCAGCGGCTATTACCGTGACGTTGAAGACGACGGAGACCAGCAGTATCAATTTGAGGGTCTTAGTTTTCATTCCCGTTCTCCCCGGCTGTAAGGTACATGTCCGCCAAAGACTCCGGCGGGACAGGGTCCAAATATTCCGCCGACATGGAAGCGACGAGGCTCGCCTCCCCGTTCACGGCCATCGACTGCCCGCCCGATATCCTCTCCGAGAGGAACCCAACGGAATGGACGCCCATGAAGACGACAAGCGCTATCGCGGCCGCCTCCAGCAGCTTCATGTGCGGCGGCATCGCCCAGAGCCAGCCGAAGAGGCCCGGTGCGCCATCGAGCTCTCTTATCTCCCTCATGAGGCGCGTTGAGAAGCCCTTTGGCGCGGCAAACCTCGGGGCGGAACGCGCCAGAACGGAAGCGTGCCTCTGGCCCTCTACTGCAGCTGCGCAGCTCCGGCATGAATCAAGGTGAGCCTTCAAAGCCTCTTTCTCGCTTTCACCGAGCACCCCGTCGACGTGCCCGGCGAACAACTCTCCCGCTCTCTTGCAGTTCATCTTTCTGTCTCCTGTGTTATAAACGGATGAAGCGTCATATATGTTCCCTTGTATGGCCGAGCAGGCGCCTCAGCTCTTCCCTTGCCCTTGAAAGCCTCGATTTTATGGTGCCCATCGATATGCCGAGGGCATCAGCCGCCTCGGTGTAGGAAAGCCCTTCGATGTCGCAGAGGACCAGCACTGCCCTGAGCTTGTCCGAAAGACGGCCCACCGCCAAAGCTACCTCCTCGGCCGACTGCTTCGATAAAAGCATTGCCTCCGGGCCCGGCCCTGGGGAGGCGTGCTCATGCTCGTATTCGTCACCGTCCTGAGATTTCCCGGCCAGCGGCAAATGAGACGGTTTTCTCTTGTAGTCGAGACAGGTATTTATGGCTATGCGGGTTATCCAGGCTGAGAAGCCCGGAGAAGGGGTGAACCTGTCGAGGTTTTTGTAGGCCTTTACAAAAGAGTCCTGCGCCGCGTCCTCGGCGTCGTCAGGCCCGAGCATGTAGCGGCAGATATTGAAGACCTTGTCCTGATAAGCGATGACAAGCTCTTCGAAAGCCGGGGCGTCTCCCTGCCTGGCTTTCTCTATGAGGATTAGTTCATCCTGAAGCATATCGTATGGTCCAAAAAGGGGCCGGAAGCGGGGCGGCTAGACTTCGGCCGCCCTGCTTTTTCTCCCTGCCCGCCATGCCCGGAGCCTTCCCTGGACGGAGTCCAGGTAGATGTAGACGACCGGGGTTATGTACAGTGTGAGGAGCTGCGAGAATACAAGACCGCCGACGACCGCCAGGCCCAGCGGGCGGCGCGTCTCAGCCCCTGCCCCGAAGCCGAGCGCGATGGGGAGCGTGCCCATGAGGGCCGCCATCGTGGTCATCATTATGGGCCTGAACCTTATGAGAGCGCCCTGGTATATCGCCTCTTCCGGCCCCTTCTCCTCTTTCCTCTGCGCGTCGATCGCGAAGTCTATCATCATGATGGCGTTCTTCTTCACGATGCCCACCAGCATGAGCACGCCGACTATCGAGTAGATATTGAGGTCCTTGCCGAAGGCCATCAGGGTCAGCACCGCGCCGAAGCCCGCCGAAGGCAGCCCGGAGAGGACCGTTATCGGGTGGATGAAGCTCTCATAGAGTATGCCCAGGACGAGGTATATGACGAGTATCGCCATAATTATGAGCACCCACATACCTTTGGTCGACTCCTGGAAAGCCTCGGCAGCTCCCTGGAAGCCCGTCGTTATGGAAGCCGGAAGGCTTGAATCGGCTTCCCCGACCTTCTCCACGGCCTGGCTCAAGGCAACCCCCTCCCTCAAGTCAAACGAAAGAGTCACGGACGGGTTCTGCCCCTGGTGGTTCACCGTAAGCGGGCCGAGCCCCTTTGTTATACCGGCCACGGCGCCAAGGGGCACGAGCCTGCCGTTCGATGAGCGCACGTGAATGGCCGACAGGGCCGCCGGGTCCATCTGGTATTTGGGGTCGACCTCCATTATTACCGTGTACTGGTTGTTCGGGGCGTATATCGACGACACTTCCCTGGAGCCGTATGCGCTGTAGAGCGTCGACTCTATCTGCTCGGCTGAGACCCCAAGGGTCGACGCCCTGTCGCGGTCTATCCTGACGTTTATCTGCGGGTTGTTGACCAGAAGGTCGCTGGTGACGTCCTGGAGCTCAGGGAAGCCCTTCAACGCGGCCTCGAGCGTGGCCGCTTGCCTGTAGAGCTCTTCCGTATCGGAGCCCTGCAGCGTGTACTGGTACTGGCTCTTCGTGAGCCTGCCGCCAATGCGTATGGGCGGCGGGTTCTGCATGAAGACCTTTATGCCGGGCACCACGGCGAGCTTGGGCCTCAGCTCCTTTATGACCTCGTCGGCGGAAAGCTCCCGCTCACTCCTGTCCTTCAGGCGTATGAATATGCGCCCCGTGTTCCCGGAGTTGTTCGGCCCGCCAGCACCGACGCTGGACATGAAGGCCTCGACGTTCGGGTCCTTCAACACTATGGCGGCAACCTCCTGCTGGTGCCTTTTCATCTCCTCGAAGGAGATGCCCTGCTGCGCCTCGGTGAAGCAGAATATCTGGCCGGTGTCCTCCGAGGGCAGGAAGCCCGCTGGCATGCGCCAGAAGAGCACGACCGTCACGGCGAGTATTACAAGCGACAGCACGAGGGTCGCCCTCCTGTAGACCAGCACTTTCCTCAAGCTCCATTCGTATAAACCGAGAAGGCGCTCGAAGCCGTTCTCGAGGGCCATGTAAACCCGGCCATGATGTTTTTCCGACTCAGGCTTCAAGAACCTGCTGGCGAGCATGGGCGTAAGAGTCAACGAGATGAACCCCGAGATGAGTATGGCCGCGCCTATGGTTATGGCGAACTCATTGAGGAGCCTTCCGAGTATCCCGCCCATGAAAAGAACGGGTATGAAGACTGCCACCAGAGAAAGGGTCATCGACACGATGGTGAAGCCTATCTCCCTTGAGCCCTTCAAGGCCGCCTCGAAGGGCTTCTCCCCCTTTTCCATGTGCCGGACTATGTTCTCGAGCATGACTATGGCGTCGTCGACGACGAAGCCCACCGAGAGGGTCAACGCCATGAGCGAGAGGTTGTTAACGCTGAAGCCCATCAGGCGCATGACGGCGAAAGTGCCGACTATGGACATGGGCAGGGCAAGGCTGGGGATTATCGTGGAGGATATGTTCCTCAGGAACAGTCCTATCACCATGACGACGAGGGCTATGGTCAGGACGAGCGTGAACTTGATGTCGTGAACTGACTCGCGTATCGATATCGTGCGGTCGAAGAGGATGTTGAGGTTCACCGAGCCTGGCATTTGGTCCCTGAAAGAGGGCAGCAGTTCCTTTATGCTGTCGACCACCTCTATCGTGTTGGTCCCCGGCTGGCGCTGCACAGCGAGTATTATCGCCCGTGTGTCCTTATACCAGCTCGCTATCTTGTCGTTCTCCACGCTGTCGATGACGCGCCCGAGCTCGTTCAAGCGCACCGGCCTGCCGTCGCGGTAGGCGACGATGACCGGGCCGAACGCCTCGGCGTCAAGGAGCTGGCCTGCGGTATTGATGGTAAACGACCTGTGGGGGCCCTGTATCGTGCCGGTCGGTATGTTTACGTTGCTCTGACGGACGGCGGACATTACCTCGTCGAGGCCAACTCCTCTGGAGGCCAGAGAGCCCGGGTCGAGCTGCACCCTTACGGCATACTTCTGAGCCCCGAAGACCTGCACCTGCGCCACGCCGCTTATCATCGAGACCCGCTGGGCTATGAGTGTGTCCGCGTACTCGTTCACCTCAGAAAGCGGCAGGGTCGGCGAGCTCAGCGCAAGGTAGAGTATCGGCTGGTCGGCCGGGTTGACCTTCCGGTAAGAGGGCGGGCTCGGCATGTCGTTTGGCAGCTGTCCCGAGGCCCTCGCTATCATCGACTGCACGTCCTGCGCGGCGGCGTCTATGTCCCTTTCGAGTTCGAACTGGAGGGTTATCTGGGTGGAGCCGAGTCCGTTGACCGAGGTCATAGAATCTACCCCGGCTATCGTGGAGAACTGCCTTTCTAGAGGGGTTGCCACGGCCGAGGCCATCGTCTCGGGGTTGGCTCCGGGGAGGTTGGCGCTGACGACTATCGTCGGGAAGTCAACGCTCGGCAGCTCGCTTACCGGCAGGGCCCTGTAGCCAGCGACGCCAAAGAGCAGTATCGCGACCATGACCAGCGTGGTCATGACCGGGCGGCGTATGAAGCTCTCTGATATTTTCATTTACCCTGTCCGGGCGAGCCCTGCTTTATCTCGACGTTCATGCCGGGGACGAGCTGGAGCTGCCCGTCGGTCACGACTTCGTCCCCTGGGGCGACCCCTTTACGTATTACCGTCTCGTTCCCGTAAGTCCTTTCGGCCTCGACCTTGCGCTCCTGGGCCTTGCCGTCCTTTACGACGAAGACGTACTCTCCGCTCTGCCCGGTCATCACGGCCTGGGACGGGACAACGACCGCGCCTTTTTCAATGTCGAGCCTCAGCACCACGTTCACGAACTGGCCGGGCCACAGGGCCTTTTCAGAGTTCTTAAGAGTAGCCTTTAAGCGTATGGTGCCGGTCGCCCGGTCGACCGCGTTGTCCACGAAAGTCAGCTTCCCTTCGTAGTCAGCCGACGCGCCCGGCGAAACCCTGACCTTGAGGCCGCCTTTTGCCATGTAGCCCCTTATTGCAGGGAGGCTCTGCTCCGGCAGGGTGAAGCTCGCGTAGATGGGCTCGACCTGGTATATGGTAACAAGCGGCGCCTGGTCGCCCGCCCTTACGATGTTTCCGCTGTCAAAGGCCGTGCTGCCGGTCTTGCCGGCAAACGGCGCGCGTATGTAGCAGTAGCCCAGAGTGAGCTTCGCGTTCTCCACGGCCGCGGCGTCGGCCCGCACCGTGGCCTTCAGGGCCTCCGCTGCAGCGCGGAACTGCTCGTACTGGGACTGGGCGACGTAGCCCTTCCTTACAAGCTCTTCATACCTCCCCGCGTCAGCGGCGGCGTTGTCGGCCTGCGCCATGTCCCTGGCGAGCTGTGCCTCGGCTGCCTTGAGAGCGACCTCGAAAGGCCTCGGGTCTATCGTAAAGAGCAGCTCGCCCTTTTCAACGTACTGCCCTTCGCTGAAGTGGACCTTCAGCACCGGGCCGTCCACCTGCGGCCTCACTGCCACCGACGAGAAGGCTTCCATCTCGCCTATCGCCGTCATCTCAAGCGGGACGTCCTTCTGGATGGCGGCGGCAATCCTCACTGGCGCGCTCCTTGGCTTTTGAGGCTCCTTTTTGGCCCCGCACGAAATGGCGGCAAACGGCAGCGCGAAAAGGCAAGCGGCCGCAACGAGCCTCTTCAAGAGGCCCTTTCTATCCTTCATCGTCATCCCCTGTCTCTCCCATCGCCCGCTGAAGGCTCGCAGCCGCGGTCTTGTAATCTGTAAGGGCCTGAATGTACGCCGTCTTCGCGTTCACGAAGACGAGCGCCGCGTCGGTCACTTCTATCGGGCTGCCCACCCCGGCGGCGTACCTGCCGTTCGCTATCTCAAGGTTCTCTTCGGCCTGCCTCAACGCGAGCTCGGCTGCGGGCACTCTCTCGTCCGCCTCTCTCAGGTTGGAGTAAGCCTGCTCGACTTCAAAGATGACGTTCTGCCTCACGACGTCCTCTCCCGCGTCGAACGCGGCAAGGTTGGATTTCGATTCCTGTACCCTGTGTTTCGTAAGAAAGCCGCTGAAGAGCGGCAGCGTCAGGTTCACGCCTGCGCTCCAGCCGTCCGACCTGGACGAATCGCCGGAATCCCACGTGTAATCTGCGTTCCCAGTGATGAACGGGTAATAGCCGCTCCTGGCGGACTCGACCGACTCTTCGACCGCCTTTTTTCTCTCTCCGGCGGCCCTCAGGTCCTGCCTGTTATTGAGAGCCCTCGACATCGCCTCGTCGAAAGTCATCTCGACCCTCTTGAGCTCGAGGTCGTCGATGACGTCGAAGTTAGGCGCGTCCGGCACGCCCATCGCGTTCTTGAGCCTCGCCAGCGAGAGCCTCACCTCGTTTTCAGACCTTATGAGGCCCACTCGAGCGTTGCTCAAGTCGACCTCGGCCCTCGTTACGTCAAAGCGGGGCCTGAGGCCCACCTCGAAAAAGCCTTTTGCCTGGTCGAGCTGCCTTTCGAACTGCTTTATTATCTCCCTTGAGAGCTCCGAGTTCCTTTTAGCCTGCAAAAGGGCGAAGTACGCCTGCTTCGTGTTGAAAGCGGCGGCTGCAACGCTGTCCTGGAGGTCGAAACGGAACGCCCCTGTGCCATGCTCCTGTATCTTCACCTGTGAGGAGGTCCTGCCGAAGTCATAGATGTTCTGGAAAAGGCTCACGCCGCTCGTGAAGCTGCCGCCATCGCCCGCCCTGTCCGAAGTGGTCGAGGAGCCGTTCCACTCGTATCCGGCCGTGAGGTCGACAATGGGGTAGTAACCGGCCCTTGCCTGGCCTACCCTGCTCTGGCTCGCGGCAGCCTGGGCGGCCGCGGCCCTTATGCCTGGCTGCCTCCTGAGGGCTATCTCCAGACACCTCTTGAGGTCTAATGTCCCGCCGATGGCCTCGACGCCGCTCCCGGCACCGGCAAAAGAGATGCAAGGGAAGGCCGCGAACAGAAATATGGTCAATAAAACCGGAAAAGTGCGAAAGCTCATACCCACCTTCAGGCCGGAATGTTTTCTATGGGCCCGAGAGCCAATTAGATAACATATTAACGCAAATCTTCGCAAATTTGTTCCATTTTTCAGAACAGATGGGATTATACCGGAAACTGAAATGATGAGGCATTCGCTGGTTTGAAAAGGGTGGCAGGACTGAAACAACAGGGCGGGACATCGAAAAAAATAGGCTAGCTCAAAAAAAATACCCCGCCGCAAGCAGCGGGGTATTTTAAATAATCCTCCACTCCCTTGATGGGAGGGTTGACATCTTTTCACCCTCTCCCCTGCCCTCCCCCATCAAGGGAGAGGGTGGAAAACGCGGCAAGCCGCAGGTTATTAGACCCCAGAAAGAATAAAGTGAAGGACCTCGTCCTTCCGGGTTATTCAGTACCGGGGTCCTTCGCTTCGCTCACATTACAGGGCTAAAAAGCCACGGCAGAGTTCAACCCTGGTCACTGCCTCCTGGTGTACTTCATATCCATCATCTTCTCTTCAGTGCCGCCCAGGACAGTGCCGTACATCTCGAAGGTCATCGTATTGTCGTCGACGAGCCTGCACACGGAGCGCCATTCCATCGGGCCCCTAACGGGGTCGTCGTAACGGCTCTTCTGCGTGAAGCTCCGCCCGTCGGCCTCGGCCGGGCCTTCGAAGTACCAGACCGCGGTGCTCATCGAGTCTATCCAGGTGGAGACGTACTTCCTGGTATGGTTGTCGAAGCCCGTTACTCCTACGCCCGTGAAGGGAGAGCCCATCATGTCGCCGCTGCACTCCTGCTGCAGGTATCTGCCGTTGAGTATCATCCTCTGCTCGCAGACTCCGCTGGACTCGACAGGGGGTTTGCCGGGCTCGGTCCACGACCTGGTGAGCGTGTTCCAGCTTCCCGCCATCCTCGCGAGCAGCTTATGCGCTTCTCCGGGTGTCCCGAGCTTCTTGTAGACTTCCATCTCTTCTTCAAAACTTATCTTTTCGCGTTTTCTCTCGGTTGCCATCTTTAACCTCCTTGCGACGCGTTCACCGCGCCAAAAAACCGTGGCGGCCAGTGGACGGCTTCGCGCTTTTTGCCGGGATTTTCTCAGGCGTTCGAAAGGTACTCCTCCAGCTTGTCAAAGGACTCTTCCCACCCCTGCCGGGCCCCTGAACTTTCCGCGAGCTCTGCGGACACGCTCTGGTGCAATCTGAGCTCCGTCCCGCCGTCGACGCCGGTGAAGGTCACGGTAATGAGTGTCTCAACGGGCCAGTCGCCCATCCCGTAGTCTACCGGCTGGACGGTGTTGCCGAACTCGTCGGAGAAAAGGTCGGTAAAGACCAGCCTCTCGGGCTCGATTATCTCTAGAAAGACCCCCTTGCCCCAGTAGTCGCGTCCCTCAGGGGAGCGCATGCACGAATGCAAGACCCCTCCGGGGCGAAGGTCTATTTTGCAAAAGGGCATCGTAAAGCCTCTTGGCCCCCACCAGCGCTTCATGCGCTCCTCTTCCGTCCAGGCCTTGAAGACCTCTTCCGGCGGGGCGTCGAATACGCGGGTCATCTCAAATTCGCCCGGCGACGGCTGCCGGGCAGCCTTTTTTGCGGCAGTATCCCTTGCCATTTGAGCACCTCCCTTAGTGCATGAAAATGACAATCATGTTCATCATAAATTGAGTATAGACCCGGGGCAAAGATGGGTCAAGGCGGCCCGCCGCGTTACAGCCGCAGCGTCTTGGATATTAACCCGCCATTTAGCATTTCCATACTGAGGAATTCCCGGCGTGGGACTTTGGTCATATACGGCCGTGGGGCTTTTTCAATAAAATCCCCCCTGCGCGTAATAATCTCAAAAACTGAAAACAGGGGAAAGCATATGAAAATGAAGCTTCTTTTCTTCTGCCTGAGCGCGGTCATTACACTTTCAGGGTGCGTCACAAAAAAAATGTATCAGGAAACGCTGTCGGAAACAAAAGATTGCCGGACACAGACGGAAAGCGCTTACGCAGACCTCGGCAAGGAGCGGTACGAGACCGCCCGCCTGAGGACTGAGCTTGAAACGAAGGACAACGAGATCTCCGCCCTGAAGGCGTTGGCAGAGGAGATGGCCCTCACCAGGAAGGACAGGGAAAACCAGGCATCGCAGATATCCTTTCTGAAGGATGCGCTCGACGCCAAAGAGAAGGAAAGGGAGTCGCTTTCCAGGGAAGTTGAAAAACTCAAGGCGAAATCAGGGGAGATAAGCTCGACAAAGGAGCAGGAACTTCAGAAGGTAAAAGGCACCTACGAGGCGCTTTTGCGGGAGATGAAGCAGGAGATAGACAAGGGGGACATAAAGATAACACAGGCCCTTGACAGGCTCTCGGTAAACCTTGTGGAGAAGATACTCTTCGATTCCGGCGAAGCTGACCTCAAGCCCGAAGGCCTGAAGATAATAAAAAGGGTGGGCGACATCCTCAAGGGCACATCCGGCAAGCAGATAAGGGTCGAAGGGCACACCGACAACGTCCAGATAGGAGCGAAAATACGTGACAAGTACCCGAGCAACTGGGAGCTGTCAACGGCACGCGCGACCAACGTAGTCAGGTACCTTCAGGACAAGGTCAGGATAAAATCGAAACAGCTCTCAGCCGCTGGCTTCGCCGACAGCAAGCCGGTCGCGACGAACAAGACCGCCGAAGGCAAGGCGCAAAACCGCAGAATAGAGATAGTGCTGCTGCCGCTCGACGTGGACAGCGTGCTCGAAGATCTCAAGAAGTAGTTTTTTCAGATTCTATTTCCAGGAAAAAGGGGGCCGCGCGAAGCGTGGCCCCCTTTTTTTCCAAAGTACCCCAAACAGGCTGGATTGACAAACCGCGCCGCCGGTTTAGACTTTAATATAATAGGCAAATTACCGCTCCCACTCGCCCGTTCGGACACTCTTCCCGGCTCATACGCCAAAACGCCTGATAAAAATCAAAACAAGGAGGCCTCTATGAATCCATTCAAGGAAAAAGGCATGCCCATTGAAAAGCAGTTCAGGAACTGGTCCGAGCTGAACACGAAGCCTTTCAACAAGGACGAGGTGCACCCTTATACCCGGTGCCGCGGCATACTGATGAACGGCATCGAGGTTGAGGCTGCCATCTTCCTCCACCAGTTCGCGCGCCACTCGAACGACATCGACGTGAAAAGGCACATCGCGATGAGCCGCAGGATAGAACAGCAGCAGCAGAAGGCCGTCAACTGGTGCATCCCCGGCGACCAGTCGATACTGGAGACGACCATAGGCTACGAGCAGGTGGCCGTTGACCTCACGGCCTGGATGTGCCAGAACGAGCCGGACCCGTACGTGAAGCAGGTCTTCGACTTCGGCCTTCTCGAGGACTTCGACCACCTGTACCGCTACGCCAACCTTCTGGAGATGAAGCAGGGGATAAAGGCCGAAAAGCTCGTCGGCAAATACACCGAAATAATGCCGGGGCGGCCTACCGCCGAAGAGCACCGCCACCCGTTCGACGACGTGCGCAAATCAGGGAACAGGAAGAAGATGTCTGTCCAGACGTTGATGAACGTGCTGACGCTGGTGGCGGGCGAGCAGCAGACCATGAACTACTATATGAACGTGGGGAACACCCTCGAGGACTCGATAGGGCGCGGCCTTTACCTTGAAATCGGCCAGATAGAAGAGCAGCACGTGACGCAGTACGAATCCCTCCTCGACCCGTCGGCTTCATGGTACGAGATGCTCGTGATGCACGAGTACAACGAGTGCTACCTGTACAACTCGTTCATGGAACAGGAGGTCGACACTGCGGCCAAAAAGCTCTGGGAGCTCCACCTCTCAATGGAGCTCGAGCACTTCAGGATAGCGTGCGAGATGCTAAAGACTTACGGCAAGAAAGACGCCGAGGAGCTGCTGCCCGCCGAGTTCCCGAAGGCGATAACGTTCGAGTCGAACGTCGATTACGTCCGCGAAGTCTTGAGAGAGCAGGTCGAGTTCACGGCCCAGGAGACGGAGATAGTGCCAAAGGATACGCTCAAGAAGGACTCGCTTTACGCGAAAACCCAGGGAGTCCTGAACGCAGGCGGAGTACCGAGCGAACAGGTAATAAAGGAACACGTAAAGAAACAGGGGAAAGACTACCGCTACCTCCTCAAGGGCGAACACCCGGTGGACAGGCTCAAGAAGGCGGCGTAAAGGGCTTGGGAAAACAACAGGTGGTCACGCGAAGCGGGGCCACCTCTGTTGTTTTATGGGCGAGCTCAAGGGGGTTGCACTTATTGGTTAACCCATGTAAATGTGCCGCTTTTTATAATGTGCTTAAAATCCCCAACCAGAGAACAAACTCACTCCTGTTTATTCTGACTAATTACGCTTGAGTTATCAGAGTTGTCTTTGTCGTACCCATTTGGACACCATGTCACTGGTTTTCTTGATAACTCCGAGATCAATGCATTTACAAGTAGTTTCCCCCCCGAAAAAGGCAAGTAAAGACCAACAACTCTCGGGAACTTTATGGTCTCGGGTTGGTGCAACATCGCCTTTATCGAACCAATCGCCACAAATGCATTTTCCGCCGTGGTTCTGCTAAGCTCACTCTGCACAGGCAAAGCGGAAGCAACGGCCTGGCTGTTAACACCAAGCGTTTGTACTGTGAGGGATCCCATCAATCGTTTTGCCTCAGCTTCTGCTCCAATGACTCCAATGCCCGATATGGTTGCGTCTCTTGACGTAGATACTCCTTCTGCAACAATTCGAAGGCCAATTCCAACATAAATCGGCACATTGAATTCCTCGTAGCCATTTTTTGTAAGTGCTTCTCGCTCTACTATAGTTAGATTCTCTGAACTTTTAACATTGTATTGCTCTGAACCCGGTACAATTTCCCGCTTTTCAGCTTTCAACCCAAGATATGGTTTATCCCACTGCAATCCATTCACAACATACGTTTCATTTTCAATATACAATTCATTACCCAATAATAAAGCAGGTTTGCGCTCGGTTTTCCGTTCGTTTCTAAAAGTACCATCGTTGCTGTCACGGGTGTTGGAGACATATTTTACGAGCACTGTCTTTTGGATTAATACGCTTTTATTCACAGTATCCGAATTAACATAGTCTGCAGTTAATTTATAGGCAGAACCGGCTTTTCCTGCTTTTGATACGCCATAAGTTACATTACCTTTAGAATCTGAGGATTCCATACTCATACGTACGGCATTATCAGGCAGCATATCAAGAAGCTTAACCTTTTTTGTCTTTAAATCATCTCCAATATCAGAGTAATTAATTGTACATTTACCAGTCTCTATTTGTACCTTAGTGGGGTCGATTGGAATATAGGTATACCCAGATACTTCTTCACCTAGCGATGTTGGTCTTACCTGATTGCTTAAACCGCATCCAGTAATAGCAAACAAAAGAATACATATGACTGACACAGAAGCAACACGGCACCCGCCATTTAAGATTAATTTTTTAAAATAGAACAAGACATCCCCCTTTGGAAAATTATGTAATCATCTATATTGTCTATTTTATTTCAACTTAGAAACAAAATACACTAATCTCTAACTTAAAACAAGAAATTTCATTTTACTTTTATAATGATGGGACTGCGTACAAATGACAGGTTTAAAGGCACTTTCTTTTCACATTTTGCATTTGACAAAAGAAAGACTATATTGACAATTCATAATCGAGATAGTACATCTGACTAATTGAACATTTGTATACAAGGAGAATAATCGATGCTTGAGCGTAGATCCTCACCACAGTCCATAGCTTGGTTTGTAGACTTATTTCATGGCAAGCAACTTAATCTTGACCCACCTTATCAAAGGCGTAGTGTTTGGAATCAAGATTATAAACAATATTTTATCGATACGATTCTGAGAAATTACCCTTCGCCGCCTGTATTTTTAGATGTAAAAATTACTCCAGGTGGAAGGACCGTATATCATGTTGTCGACGGGAAACAACGCCTCTCTGCAATTCTAGAATATCTGACCGACATGTTTTGCACATCAGAAAGACATGCAGATCCGACAGTTGCAAATAAATATTTTTCAGATTTAAATGATGACTTTCAGAATCGCTTTCTTCGATACATAATTCCGGTTGAATTCCTTGAAAATGCTGATGATACCGAATTAGAAGAGGCTTTCGATCGCCTAAACAGAAATGTGGCCAAGCTCAATGCACAAGAACTCCGTAATGCAAAATATTCAGGCGTTTTTATTTCATTAATGGAAACATTAGCCGATGACCCATTCTGGCATGACATTGGTTTGGCCACAACCTCCCGTATCCGTCGAATGTTAGATATTGAATACGTCTCAGAAATTTTTTTGCTTACTATGCATGGAATCCAGGAAGGTAAAACCTACCTTGACCAAGCTTATGCAGATTATGACGAGGAGATACCAGACATTGAAACACACCGCAGAATTTACGAGAACTGCAAAACATTTATGGTTCAGCTATGGCCACACTTAGGGACAGATCGCTTCATCAACCTTGCAGATTTTTATAGCCTTTGGGCCGCAGTGATGACAAGTCGAATAGATCATATCAATGTCATTGAAACAGCACGCAGACTAAGCGAATTCGCGAACTCGGTACGAAGCGGGTCTGCATTTGGTGAAGCCCAGGAGTATCTAGTTGCAGCCACACAAGGGTCGAACAAAAGAGCAAACCGGGAGCTTCGTGCCAGAATCCTTAAAAGTTTGTTTGTTGAACAGGAGTAATTTATGATTCCCTCTCAGCTAGGTGTTGCTTACACTACTCTTGCTATCGATCTGCAAACACTTAAGTCACGTGTTGATTCTATTCTTAAGGCCTATGCAGAAGAACGGGATGGACAATATGCGAGTAGAATAAAGACCGCTGATAGCATTTTCGAAAAAGCTGTTTTGGGAAGCTATAAGAAGCTTACTGACATTGAAGATCTGTTTGCTTCGACAATTATCCTATCCACAACTCCGATAGGTAGTGCTCTGACTGTACTCACCGAATCACTATCAGAACACTTCGTTGTGCATAAGACCAATTCAAACCGGACTAGACAACCCACAGAATTCATCTACGACGACCTCCACTATATTCTTAGTCTCAAAGATTCTCCGCTACTCCTCAACAAATACCTCCTCGCATTTCGATTCGAGCTGCAGGTAAAATCATATCTGAGACACGGGTGGGCAAAAGCTACTCATGACACTATATACAAATCTCCCATAGAGTCCTGGAGAGCATCAAGAGTTGCTGCCCAGACAAGAGCCGCACTTGAGATGATTGAAGCAGCACTGGCGACAGGCGAAAACCTTTTGCCAGATGAGGCGGCACAACGATATAAGCCAATCGATGAACGCATTGCAGTGTTGGGCATTCTGCTTAATTGGTGGCACGGTCCGTTTCCTGAGAACCGACGACGCTTGGGTATATTCACATTGAGCATCTTGGAAATGGCCAATCTTACTCTGGAAGCTTTTTCAGCACTTTTGGAGACCCAACGAGCAAGAGAACTACAAAATATTCGTTCCCTTCCCGTACAACAGGCGATACTTGTTATTCTAATAGAAAACTCATTTAATTCAATAATTAGCAAAGTACAAAAAAAAGGGAATAGCTATCTTGTGATCACAAGAGAAATGGAAGATGTTTCTGAAAAATGCAAACAGATTCCCTTTGATATTCGTTTCGAGCTACCCTGACAAAAGAACGCAACAGCTACCATCCTTCTTTATACTTACACACATTCACTTGGAGGCAAAAAAGCACCCTCCTGTATTCACGAATTCTGAAAAAAAGAATGTGTAAACCCCTTGATTTGCCAATTTAATTTAAGAACAGGTCGTCGCCCGGCAGGGAAGAAGTTATCGTTTACTGTGCCAGCCTCGCCTTCGGCTCGGCTGGCCTCCCGGTCGTACCCCTCCGGGGTTCTTATCCTAGTACACAAAATAAAAAAAGCGCCATAAATGGCGCTTTTTTATTTTGGCGTCCCCACGGGGATTCGAACCCCGGTCGCCGCCGTGAAAGGGCGGTGTCCTTGGCCTCTAGACGATGGGGACATTCTTATTTTCTTGTAGGGTGGGCTCTGCCCACCGGCACTGCTTCAAGACTTAGCCCCACGGGGATTGAGCTCGCACATCCATGTGCTCGCCACTAAAGGGTTTGCGCTTCGCGCAAATCCAAATTTGCTGTCCTGCAAATTTGTCAAACCCCGGCCGCCTGAAAAAGCGGCCCTTACGATGGGGACATTCTTATTTTTTAAATGGTGAGCCGCCCGGGACTCGAACCCGGGGCCACCTGCTTAAAAGGCAGATGCTCTACCAACTGAGCTAGCGGCTCCAAGACCAGGTCAAAACCCAGACCCGTTAAGCTACCACAAGCCCCGGTCTATTGTCAAACCAAAAAACCCGTTTAAAAGATGTTTTTCATGCGTCGCTCCGGAGGAGCTTCAACGTCTCCTGCACCGCCTTGCGTCTTATGTGCCTGCACTTGACGTAGACCGCGCACACCAAGTCGTCCTGCTCCGGCGGCCTCAGAGACCTGTAAAGCCTGATGAGGAGCCGCTCGCGCCCGGCCAGCTCCGGCTGCGGCTTCACGCCGTCGCACGCTTTGAAAAAATAGGACGGGTCGGCGTTCATCGCCCCGGCTATCTTAACCCACTCCTCGGTCGTTATGGGCACGGAGCCGCATTCTTTCCTCAGGTAGGTCGTCCTGTCGACCCCGACGCTCCTGGCGATGTAATCCTGCCTCAAGGCGAGCTCTTCCCTCAAAGACTTGAGCCTCTCCAGGACTTTTTGTACTGAACTGCTGCCCATTTTCCCTCTGAGGCCCGGCGCGCGGGGTCCCTCGGTTTCGGTAAAAAGATTTTCCAAACGGATGACGGAACGGATGGGCGGACAGCATGGTCTTGCCCGCGGCTTACAGCTTGACTGCCCTTCTCAGGAAGTCCTTGACCTCGAGCACGAAGTCCCTGGTCTGATAGAAACGCAGCAGCGAGTCGCTTTCGGAGTAGTCTATGGCCGCGTTGTAGGCCCACGCCTCTTTCGAGGACTCAAGCTTCTCTATGTAAGGGTCGAGCTTCGAGGAGTACTTGCGCAAGGCGGTCACGAAGCTGACGAACTGTTCCTTATGCGGGTTGTCGAAGCCTACCGTGAGAAAGGCGGCGGTCGCCGCGTGGTAGGCCGAATAATAGGACGAGGTCGCCGAAGGCGAATAAAGGCCCTGCTTCTGCAAACTCTCCGCCGCGGCGAGGTACTCCTCCGCCTTCTTGAACTCGACCCTTATCCTGTCCCTTCGCCTGGGGTCCAACAATACGCTCCTTGAGCACCCCTTGAACGGTCATCACGGGATAGCGCGCGACCAGCAGTTCCAACACCGCCTTGGGAAAAGCCCTTCTCTTGAGATTTTTTAATACATCAAAACGGCATCAAAAGTCAAACATTCCATCCCTGCCGCCCTGATTTTTAACTGCATGGAATATTTATTTCGGAAAAAAGCATCAAATTCTTTAAAAAAAGTGAAGGGGCGTCTCTTTTCCCGGAATGCGATTGTCGCCGGGCCTTTCTTATAGTATCATCTGCGGTAATGCCAGGTATACTCAGCCGCTATATACTCAAGGAAATCAGCGTACCTTTTTTCCTGAGCCTTGCCATACTGACCGCCACCGCCCTTTTGAGCAAAGCCGTAAAACTCATAGAGCTCATGGTCACGCAGGGCGTAGGGGGCTCGTTCATCTTCTGGTTCGTGGCCTCTGTTGCCCCCTCCTTCCTCATATACACGCTCCCGATATCGTTCCTCATAGGCGTGCTCGTGGCCTTCACCCGCCTTAGCTCCGACAGCGAAGTCACGGCGATAAAGGCCTCAGGGCTCGGCCTCAGGGCCATGCTGAGGCCCGTCTTGCTTTTCGCCCTCTTCGTCTACGGCGCCGCCCTGGTCGTCACTCTTTACCTGTTTCCCTGGGGGAACTTGAACCTCAAGGCCCTTTTCTTCGACGCCTCGAAGGACAGGTTCGTCTCCGGCCTCGAGGAGAAGACCTTCTACGACAGGTTCAAGGGCATCGTGCTGTACGTCGACAAGATAAACGCCCGCACGGGCGAGATGGAAGGCATATTCATATCCGAGAGGGGCGGCAAGGAGGAGACGAACGTCTTTTTCGCGACCAGCGGCGTATTCTCTCCGGCGACCGAACGGTACACCGTCTACCTCAAGCTCGACGACGGCGCGATACACAGGAAAACAAGCGACGGCAGGACCTATCACATAGCGGGCTTCGCATCCTACACGCTCGAGCTCGGCCTGGCGGGCCAGCCCGGGGCTGCGGGCGACAAGTCGAACAGGGAGCTCTACCTCGGCGAGCTCATGGACAGGGCCGTCGCCGCCGAGGCCAGGGGAGCGGACCCGGCCCCGTACCTCATAGACCTGCACAAGAGGTTCGCCCTGCCGGCCTCTGTATTCGTCTTCGCCCTTTTGGGCCTGCCGCTCGGCATACAGAAAATTCGCGCGGCCAAGTTCACCGGCTTTTCCATCGCCCTCGGCGTGGTGCTCACCTACTACGTGCTCTCGACTGCGTTCGAGGCCCTGGGGGAGTCCGGCTCGCTGAACGCGGTCTTTGCCGTCTGGGCCTCTGACATAATATTCCTCATCGCGGGCATCTTCGTATTTTTCAGGGCCTCGAAAGACGCCCCCTTGAACCCGTTTCCGTCCGGCTTCCTTGCCAGGCGAGGAGGCGCCAGATGAAGATACTGGAAAAACACGTACTCTCGGAATTCCTGCGGCTTCTCGTGATGGCCCTTGCCGGGTTCGTCGTGCTCTTCATAACGGTTGACCTGTTCGAGAACGTCGACACGCTCATCGAACACAAAGTCCCGGCCCTGGCCTCTTTCATATTCTTCATATACAAGCTGCCGTTCATCATCGGGCAGGTCTCGCCCGTCGCGGTGCTCGTGGCGGTGCTCCTTTCGCTCGGCATACTCTCCAAGCACGGCGAGATAACAGCGATGAAGGCCGGGGGCGTAAAGCTTCTCCGGGCCGTCTCGCCTCTCCTTGCGGCAGGCCTTGCCATAAGCCTCGCCATAATCCTCATGAACGAGTACCTGACCCCGGCCGCACAGAAGAAGGTCGACACCTTCAGGAAGCAGTGGTTCGGCGTCCAGGGCGGCACCTTCGGCAAGGAAGGCCTTTGGGTCAAAAGCGACGGCGGCATACTTAACATACGCCACGTCGACTTCAAGAAGAACACCCTTTACGGCATCACCTATTACGAGCTCAAAAAGCCCTTCAACGTCACCGGCAGGGTCGAGGCGCCTTACGCCGAATGGCGCGATGAGAAGTGGGTCGCCGAAAGGGCGGCGGTCTGGACCTTCACGCAGGAAGGCGAGGCGCTCGCCGTGGAAAAGGAACAGTTCGTCCTCAAGGGGCTCGCCGAGCCCGAAGACCTGGTTAACCTGGAGAACTTCCAGCAGAACATGAGCTTCCTGGAGCTCCGGTATTACATAGGCGAGCTGGACGAGGACGGGTACGACACGGCGAAGTACAGGATAGACCTGTGGAGCAAGATTTCGTTCCCGCTCGTGAACTTCATAATGGCGCTCGTCGGCATACCGTTCGCCTTGAAGACCGGCAGGCACAGCGGCATAGCGGCTGGCGTCGGGCTGAGCATAGTCATAGCCTTCAGCTACTGGATGGTCTACGCCCTGACGAGGTCGCTGGGCCAGGGCGGAATGGTCCCGCCGCTGGTGGCCGCGTTCTTCCCGGACCTGCTGTTCGTGGCGATAGGCTCTCTCATGTACGGCTACGTCAGGCAGTAGCTCACCGCCGTCCCATTCCACCCATCTCGATTTGACGCAGGTTGCCGGCGGCAGGCTCAAACGCGGGGTTTATGGAAAGCGCCTTCCTGAACTCTGAGGCGGCCTCGTCCATGCGGCCGGCCCTTGAATACGCGAGCCCCAGATGGTTGCGGGCCCTGTAGTCGCCGGGGTTGACTGAGAGTATGTACTTGAACTGTGCTTCTGCCTCGCCGTATCTTCCCACCGTATAATACGCGAGCCCCAGGTTGTTCCTGGCGTTGAGCTTTCCCGGCTGGCTTCTGACAGCGGCCTCGAATTCAATTATCGCTTCCTCCATCATCCCCAGGTCCTTGTACGCTGTACCGAGGTTGTAGCGCGCGTCGGCGAACGAAGGGTCCAGCTCCGCGGCTTTCCTGAACTCGGCCATGCCCTCGCCCGCCTGCCCCTTCTTGTACAGGACGTTCCCGAGGTTGTTCCTTACGCGCGCCTTCTGAGGGCTCTTTTCGGCCGCGTCTCTCCAGAAAAGGACCTCGTCCGCCCAGAGGTTGTTCCTCGACCAGGTCGCGGCCGAAAGAGGAAGCGCCAGCGCCGCCGTCACGCAGATCGCCCAGGCCAGCGCGGAGGCCTTAAGTGCGTATCTCTTCCTTAAAAAAGAGAAAACTCCCATCAGGAGGGCCGAGAAAAAGATTGCTGCCCCTGCATCCGGCAGATAGAGCCTGTGCTCGTAGATGACGTCGTTGATGGGGATTATCGAAGATTCTACCGATATGGCCATGAAAAAGAAGATTATGCCGTAGCCTGCAACCAGGCAGAGGCCGGACCCTCCCCTTCTGCCCCTTATCAGAAGGTAAACGCCGAGAATGAAAACGGACGCTACCAGCGCGGCCGACAAGATGACCTCAGGAAGGACAAAGCTCCTCAGTAGCGGATAGTCGTAATCAATATTCTGCCCTATAGGCAAAACAAGGAGCCTCAGGTACGTAGCCATGACCCGGAATTGCGTAGCCAGATAATCATGGGTCGAAACAGACTCGAGGTCGCGAAGCTGTATCCTGCGCGTCGTCTCGCTCACGCCCTGGCCGCTTCCGGCTGAAAACTCCAGGCCGAAGAGCAAAAACGGCACGATAGCCATGACGAACAGGAACGGGAGGAGGGCCGCCGCCCTCCTCCCTGTCTTTTCTGTTCTCCTGAAAAAGACAAGCTCGGTAAGTACAATGACTGCGGGCAGGGTAAAGCCTGTCTCCTTCGTGAACTGGGCGGCTATGGCCGAAAAGAACGCGATTGCGTAGAAGATGAAGCGCGATCTGTTCTCCGATGTCCTCCACTTCAGGTACGAAGCGAGCGACAGGAGATAGAAGAGCGCCGTCAGGGACGCGAAACGCTGCGTTATGTATGAGACGGCCTGCGTCTGGACAGGATGAGCGGCAAAGAGGAAAGAAGCCGTAATCGCGGCCGGGAAGGCGTACCAATGAAAGCCCTTCTCCTTCATCATGGGGGTATTGAAAAGGAGCGTGGCCAGGGCGAACACAAGGGCGGAGTTAACCGCGTGGACCGCCACGTTGAAAAAATGATAGCCGAAAGTATCGAACCCGCCCACGGCATAGTTCAAGGCAAACGACAGGAAGGTGAGATACCTGGGAGACGGGGGCCAAAGGAGCGAGAGGTCCTGTATCTGCCGGTTAGTGGCGATGTACATCCCGTCGTCGAAGATGAACGGGCCGTTGAGCACGTTTGAATAGATGAGGAAAGTTAGCGCGGCAAGGGCCGCGAGCGCGGTTAAGTTCTTGTACCTGCCCATAATGCACGCACCGTCAAAAGCAGCTGGAAGGTCTTGAAGCCTGGCCCGGGGATTGGGGAACTCTCCGGCAGGGGGCCCAAGCCCCCTGCCGCAGTTGTCATCAGGATTTTTTCGCGACCCTCACGAAAAGCTCGTCGAGCTGCTTCTGGTCGACAACCGACGGGGCGTCGGTCATGAGGTCGGTGCCCTTCTGTGTCTTGGGGAAGGCTATGACGTCGCGTATTGACTCCGACTTCGTCATTATCGACATTATCCTGTCGAGGCCGAAGGCGATTCCTCCGTGCGGGGGCGTGCCGAAGCTCAACGCCTCGAGGAGGAAGCCGAACCTTGCCATTGCCTCTTCCTTCTGTATGCCAAGCATTGCGAAGACCTTCTCCTGCACGTCGCTCCTGTGTATCCTTATGGAGCCTCCGCCGATTTCGCTGCCGTTCAATACGAGGTCATAGGCCTTGGCGCGCACCTTCAGCGGGTCGGTGTCCATGAGCGCGAGGTCCTCGTCCATCGGAGCTGTGAAAGGGTGGTGCACCGCGACGTGCCTCTTTTCGGTTTCGTCGTAATCGAACATCGGGAAGTCTGTGACCCAGACGAACCTGAGTTCGTCTTTGGGGATGAGGCCGAGCCTTCCGCCGATGTTGAGCCTCAGCCTGCCGAGGACGGTGTTGGCAACTGAGGCCTTGTCGGCCCCGAAAAGAAGAAGGTCGCCCGGCTTGGCGCCGGTAGCTTCAGTTATGCCGCTCTTTTCAGCGTCGGAGAGGAACTTGGCTATCGGCGACTGCCAGCCCTCTTCCGTGACCTTGACCCACGCAAGCCCTTTCGCGCCGAAAGAAGCGGCAATCTCGGTGAGGTCGTCGAGGTCCTTCCTCGAAAAGGACGCCCCTCCTGGCACGCAGAGCGCCTTCACCACTCCGCCCTTTGAGGCCGCCTCGTTGAAGACCTTGAAGCCGGAGCCGGAAAGAAGGGCCGTCAGGTCACGGAGCTCGAGGCCGAACCTTACGTCCGGGTTGTCGACGCCGAACCTGCCCATTGCCTCGGCGTACGTGAGCCTCGGGAAAGGCGGGTTCACCGTGAGGCCTGCCTCGCGGAATATCTTTATGACGAGCCCTTCCATTATGGAGATGACGTCCTCTCTGTCAACGAAGCTCATCTCCGCGTCTATCTGCGTGAACTCGGGCTGACGGTCGGCGCGCAGGTCTTCGTCCCTGAAGCACTTCACTATCTGGAAGTACCTGTCCATGCCCGCGACCATGAGTATCTGCTTGAAGAGCTGAGGCGACTGCGGCAGCGCGAAGAAGTGGCCCGGGGAGAGCCTGCTGGGGACGAGGAAGTCCCTCGCGCCCTCGGGCGTGCTCTTGGTAAGGACCGGCGTCTCAACTTCAATGAAGCCGTTGTCCGCGAGGTAGTTCCTCGTGGCCATGGCGACCTTGTGGCGCAGCACCAGCTTCCCCTGGAGCGACGGGCGCCTCAAGTCGAGGTAGCGGTACTTGAGTCTCGTCGTCTCGGCGACGTCGCTTTCGTCCTCTATCATGAACGGGAGCGCCTCGGAGTCGTTGAGTATCCTTATCTCAGTCACGTCCATCTCGACCTGGCCGGTGGAAAGGTTCGGGTTCTCGGTGCCCTCGGGCCTCCTCCTCACCTGCCCCTTCACGGCGACCACGAACTCGTTGCGAAGGCCGTGCGCGGCGTCGTGCGAGTTGTTAGGCGACTCGGGGCTGAAGACGAGCTGCATTATGCCGGCCCTGTCGCGCAGGTCTATGAATATGAGCCCCCCGTGGTCCCTTCTCCTCTGGACCCATCCCATGAGACAGGCGTCCTTGCCTATATCAGCAGCGCCGAGGCCTCCGCAATACGAGGTCCTTTTCCAGTCACCCATCTTCTCGAACAAGTTCAGTTCCTCCATTTCAACCGTTGTATGTTATATGCCGGCAAACCGGCTCCTTCGGGGAGCGGAAAACCGCTTTCAGTGACCCAGGTCCGGAAAACAGAAAAAATATTCCTTTGCCCGTTCTTACAACATCCCGTAAATAAAAGAGATTTGCTTTTATATCATATACTGTTGACCTTTTCAAATCAATACAGGCGATTATTAAACAATTTTTATCTTGACAGTAAGTACATAAAAAAGGCAAAATTGCCACTACTATCACCCCCCAAAATCTGAAAAAGGGAAAAGACAAGGAGGCAATCGATGAAGAGGACTGGCTTCTGGATTCTCCTCCTGGCTTGCGTTGGTATAGCCGTGGGTCTCGTGGCTGCAAAAGACGGTCACGCTGAATACGGGGATATCGTTCTGAACAGCAAGTCGGAGAGCATGCAACAGGCAGGAGTGGACCCGGTAGTATTCCCCCACTGGTTCCACAGGATCAGGTTCAAATGCAAGGTGTGCCACGAGGACATATTCATCCTCAAGAAGGGCGCAAACGACATCAACATGGCGGCCATCATGAACGGGGAATTCTGCGGCAAGTGCCACAACGGCCTGGTTGCATGGGAACCCCTGTATTGTGACAGGTGCCATTCCGCCAAACCCGGAGCGACTCCTGGCGCGGCCCCCGCTGCGAAATAATTCGACTGATAAGGAGAAAAGTGATGAAAGCATCTTCATTCAGGAAGCTGAAGGCTGCTCTCCTCTGTTCGCTCGTGGTGGCTTTCGGCTACACTGTATCCGGCTCTGTTGCTGACGCTGCGCAGGCTCAGCCGAGCAAAGCCCCGGCGAAGAAAGAGGCCCCGGCCCCTAAGATAGACCCTAACGATCCAGCGAGCCTCATATACCTCGACACCGCCGGAAAGCCGGCCGGAGTCGGCGGAAACGCGGCCGCTCCCGCCAGCCAGGCGTTCAAGGTCGGCATGGGATGGCACCCCCAGGCACTCGCCGCAACCGGTCTTCCCAAGGACAAGTACGGCCTCGTTGACTGGGCCAAGCTCGTCAGGGAGAACATCATAAAGCCGAAGCACTCCCTCGACCCCGAGGAAGAGGAGATGCCGCCCCTCAAGATGGACGTACTCATCCCGGCCAAGGGCACTTTCGTCAACGACGTGATTTACCCGCACGAGATGCACACCTATTGGCTCAAGTGCGAGGTCTGCCATCCCCAGATATTCGTACCCGCGAAGGGCTCGAACCCGATGACGATGGTCGGGATAGTGCAGGGCGAATGGTGCGGAAGGTGCCACGGGAAGATAGCCTTCCCGCTTACCGACTGCAACAGGTGCCATTCAGCACCCAAGAAGGCGGCCGCGAAGTAATCTATGAATAAAAAGCTCCTTGCCCTTGTTTTGGTACTTGCTGTCCCGGCGTTTGCCGGGGCAGCACAGTACGGCAAGATGACACTCGATTCAAAGATTGAAAGCATGAAGAAGGCCGGAGTCGGGCCTGTCATCTACCCGCACGACAAGCACGAGCTGCTCTTCAAGTGCAACGAGTGCCACCCCAAGGTCTTCAAGGAAAAACGGGGCTTGAACGATATGTCCATGAAGATGAACATGGACGGCAAGTTCTGCGGCTCTGAGAACTGCCACAACAGCCCGAACGCTTTCCCGCTTTACATCTGCACGAACTGCCACACAAACGTAGGGGTGAAGAAGTAATTCTTCGCCCCTTTTTTTTCCTGAACCCAGAAATCAAGCAAAAACTCCCTTTTTAAAAAACTTTCGTGAGAATTCCTGCCTTCTATGTCAAATATTAGTTCAGAGACTCTTTTTCATTTTACGAATCTTGAGAATCTTAAAGGAATACTCGAAAATGAGTTTTGCCCCAGATATTCAATTGAAGTAGTTGAATATGCAGGAGTGATTATTGAAACTGCTTACCCTATGGTGTGCTTCTGTGACATACCATTATCTCAAATAAAAGCACACCTAAAACACTATGGGAATTACGGAATTGGAATGTCAAGAGAGTGGATATTCTCGAAAAAATTAAATCCAGTAATGTATCTTAGAATAGGATCGGACTTACATGAATGGTTATTTCGTTTAACGAAGGGGACTGGTTCTTCATGGGAAAGCGCAAATTCGCATATAATCGAAATCACAAAAGGACTTGAATTTTTATTGCGGCATGTAAAACCCTTTCAGGGAAAATCAAGGAGAACTGGTGCTAAAATTAAATTCTATAACGAAAGAGAATGGAGGTATATCCCTTTTCTTTTTGAAGAAGACATGGAGCAAATTCATATAGGACCATTAAGAGTAGACCAATTTCGAGACCCGAATTGCCTTAGAGAACACAATGAAAAGATAGAACGGTTTAAACTCAGTTTTGACCCTAAAGACATTAAGTACATTATCGTTAATAAAGAGCGTGAGATACTGGAGATGGTGGAATACCTACACAAGGTTAAATCCCCCAAATATGACGATGACACCATAAAAATTTTAACATCGCGAATTATTACTTGTGAGCAGATACAAAAAGATTTCTAACTGGATTGTGCACACACTACCACAGCCGAACTCTTATACCATCAGGAAAACAAATCACATTGCGGAAAGCATGTACCTAAAAAAGTTTGTTGCCTTCCGTTCCAAACTTTGAGCTTCGTAAACTTTTTAATCACTCACGAGCACCGCAGCCTCACTGTCGGCCAGCCATAAGACCTCTTTTGCCCTTACCCTTGCAGCTGGCAGGTCCTTCCCTTCGAATACCTCTTTCATGGCAGCCGCCTTCTCCTCTCCCGAGACGAGGAAGACGGTCTTCTTAGCCTTCTCTATCGCACTAAAGGTAAGCGTCACGCGCCAGGCGTCAAGCTTTGGCACGTGGTTCGGAATCACGAGTCTTTCTTTTTCTTCAAGCCCCTGTGTGCCCGGAAAAAGCGAAAGGGTATGGCCGTCGCTGCCGAGCCCAAGCAGGACGAGGTCGAACGGCGGGGGAACGCCTGCCCCGAGGTGGAAAAATGAGACGAGCTCATCTTCCGCGCTCTTCGCGGCAGCCATTGGGGGCAGCTCGCCTTTTATCCTGTGGATGTTTTCCGGCGGAATCTCTATTTTCGAAAGAAGGCTTTGATTGGCGGCGTTGAAGTTCGACTCGGGGCTGTCCGGCGGGACGCACCTCTCATCGCCCCAGAAAAAATGCGCCAGACCCCATTGCACGGCGGACCTGTACTCTTTGGAGGCCAAAAGCTCGTAAAGCCTGAGAGGAGTGGCCCCTCCGGAAAGGACAACGCTGAAAAAGCCCTTCTCCCTTACTGCCTCTTCAAAACTTTCGATGAAAAGAAGCGCGGCTCCCCTTGCAAGGGAATCTTTATCTTGGAAGATTTTGAGGCTTTGTCCGGATGGTCTTGCCACGCCTCACCTGCTGCCCGGCAGCAAGACCTTCCGTACCCTTTCACCGAGAGTCCTGGCAGCGTGGTTCGCCGCGCCGATGAGCCCGGCCCTGTCGTTCAAGATTGCGGCCACAGGCACGCCCTTCATGAACTCCTTGAAACGGCCCTTGTCCTCGAAGGACGGAAGAAAGCCGGTGGTCAGCGCGTTGAGTATCTTCGGGGTTATGCCCCCGCCCAGGTAGACGCCGGCCGTTGCCAGCGCCTTCAATGCGAGGTTTCCCGCCTCTGCCCCGTATATCGACACGAAGAGCCTCAACGCCTCGACGCAGTTTTTATCGGTCCCTTTCATGCCCTCTTCCGACACCACGGGGGCGACCCCTTCCGAAGAAAAACGCTCCTTGAGCCAGCCCGGCTCTTCGCCCGGGGCCCTGGACTTCACGAACTCGTATATGTTCTCGAGTCCCATGCCTGAAACTATCCGCTCGTAGCTCACATGGCCGTACCTTTCCATGAGAAAACCAAGCAGCTCTGTCTCTGTTTTGTCTCTCGGCCCGAAGTCGGTGTGCCCGCCTTCCGAGGCCGAAGGTATGTGCGAGGAGCCGTCCCAGAAGAGTATCGCCTCGCCGAGGCCTGTGCCCGCGGCTATGAGCGCGGCGTTGCCCTGCCTGACTACCCCCCTCTGCAGGATGAAAAAGTCCTCTGAATGGAGAAGGCTTACGCCCCAGCCTATTGCCTCGAGGTCGTTTATGAGCGTGAGCCTCCTGAGCCCCAGGCCGCCCTGCAAGGCCTGTCCGTCTACCGTCCAGTTGAGGTTCGTGAGGACGCACCTGTTACCCACGACCGGGCACGCGATTCCGAAGGAAGCCGCCTCTATCGCCCTGGCCTCCCCTACCCGCAGGAAATCCCTCAGCACCTCTTCCGGGCCGCTGAAACGCCCGTTCAGGTAAGCTCCTTCGCGCACCCCCTCCAGCACGCCTTCGTTGAGCGAGAAGAGCGCGAGATAGGTCTTTGTTCCGCCTATGTCGCCGGAGAGTATGAGCCTGTCACCTTTCATAGTTCACCCATTTCCTGCCGTCCCTGCCGATGAACCTTTCCGCCTCCACCGGCCCGTAGCTGCCCGCCCTGTAAAGGCAGAGCTCCGGGGCCCCCTGCCCTCTTTCCTCGGAATAGTCGAGGGCCGGGCTTAGCCACTCCCAGCTCATCTCCATGGCGTCCGAACGGATGAAGAGCATCTTGTCGCCTATCATGCAGTCCATGAGGACCCTTTCATAGGCGTCGAGGACGAGCCCCTCATACCCTTCAGTATAGCCGAAATCCATTACAACGTCCCTCAGGCACATGCGCGAGCCGGGGTTCTTGGCGTGGAACTTGAGCTGTATCCTCTCGTCCGGCTGTATGCGAATTATGACGGCGTTCGGGCCTATCTCCTCCTCGAAGATGCCGCTGAACATCTGGTGGGGCACCGCCCTGAACTGGATCGTGACCTGCGTGAAGCGGCTCTTGAGCCTCTTGCCGGAGCGCAGGTAAAAAGGCACCCCCTGCCACCTCCAGTTGTCTATGAAAAGCTTCATCGCGGCGAAGGTCGAAACGGCGGAGCGCCTGTTGACGCCGTCCTCCTCGCGGTAGCCCCTCGCGGACTTGCCGTTCACCTCGCCCTCTACGTACTGGCCGAGCACGAGGTTGTCCCTGAGGCTTTCCCTGTCAAGGGGGCGCAGCGCCCTGAAGACCTTCACGCGCTCGTCCCTCACCATCTCCGACTTGTAGACCGACGGGGGCTCCATGCCGACGAACGACAGTACCTGGAGCATGTGGTTCTGGAACATGTCCCGGAGCACCCCGGCCTCCTCGTAATACCCGGCCCGCTTTTCGATGCCGAGAGATTCGGAGGCGGTTATCTGGACGTGGTCGATGAAGTGCCTGTTCCAGATAGGTTCGAATATCGAGTTCGCGAAGCGGAACATCATTATGTTCTGGACCGTGTCCTTGCCGAGGTAATGGTCTATCCTGAAGACCTGCTCCTCGCGGAAGTGCTTTTCGACGGTCTTCTCGAGGGCGCGGGCGCTCTCGAGGTCGCGGCCATAGGGCTTCTCTATTACTATCCTCGTCCACCCCCCGTCCTCCGAGGCAAGCCCGGAAGACGCGATAGATTCGATTATGCTGGAGTAGACCGAAGGAGGGGTCGAAAGGTAAAGTATCCTGTTGCGCCCGGTCGAGTGCGTAAGGGCCTTATCGTCCATGTACTCCCTGGCTTTCCGGAGAGAGCCCTCGCTGTAGTCGGTAGGGAAGTAATGGAGCCTCTTTCCGAACTCTTCCCAGGCGACGTGGTCGAAGTTGCCGGCCTTTTTGACGGCCTTTTCCATGTCCGTCCTGAAGGACTCTTCGCTTATGTCCGTCCTCGCCAGTCCCAGTATGAAAAAGCCTTTCGACAGGAGCTTGTTCCTGAAGAGGCAGAAGAGGGCCGGGAGGAGCTTTCTTTTCGTCAGGTCCCCGGAAGCGCCGAATATGACGATGGCGCAAGGGTCGGAGGATATCTCCTCGCAGAGCGACGGGCCGAGCTTTCCTATCTTTACCGTCGGGTGGTGTCCGCCGGGACTCTCTTGCATATGCCTTCCTTTTCTGGGGCTGTCTTCATAATCGAAAGCCCCTCAACGAGGGGCTTTTCACCGTCACCGGCTTACGGCGTTCACTTCGGGCCGCGCTTGACGCCGTGGCCGCCGAACTCTTCGCGCAACGCGGCGAGCACCTTCTCGCCGAAAGACTCGTCCTGCCTGGAGCGGAACCTGCGCATGAGGGAGGCCGTTATGACAGGCAGGGCGACGTTGAGGTCGACCCCTTCCTTGACCATCCATCTCCCCTCGCCGGAGTCCTCCACGTACCCTATTATCGAATCGAGCCCGTCTTCTTTTTCAAAGGCGTCTTCGAGGAGCTCGAGGAGCCACGAGCGCACCACGCTGCCCTTGTTCCAGAGGGCCGACAGCTCGGAGTTCCTTATGCCTTCGCCGTAGGGCGAGGCCTTCAACAACTCGAAGCCCTCGGCATAAGCCTCCATCATCCCGTACTCGATGCCGTTATGGACCATCTTCACGAAATGGCCTGCACCGCTCGCCCCGCAGTACATGTATCCTCCGGGAGGCGCGAGGGTTTCAAGCAAAGGCTTCATCCACTCGAACCCGGATTCCGGGCCGCCTATCATCGTGCAGTAGCCTTCCTTCAGCCCCCATATGCCGCCGCTGACTCCCGCGTCCATGTAGACGAGGCCAGAGGCAGAAAGCTCTTTTGCGCGCCTCAGGTCGTCCTTGTAGTAGCTGTTCCCGCCGTCGACTATCATGTCGCCTCTGGACATGAGCGGCTTCAAAGCATCTATCGTGCCGTCTACCGGAGCGCCCTCGGGCAGCATTATCCAGACGAGCCTCGGTGAGGCGAGTTTTGTGACGAGCTCCTCGATGGAGGAGGCCGCTTCCATGCCGTCTTTGCGGGCCGCTGCGGCCGCTTCAGCGCTTCTGTCGAACCCCACGACCCTGTGGCCGCCAGCCACGAGGCGTCTTGCCATGTTGAGGCCCATGCGTCCGAGCCCTATTATTCCGGCTTCCATCCACTCCCTCCGGGAATTTCTTTTTTCTTCAGGAAAGGGCCGCGCCCTTCAAGAACTCCTCGAACTCGCGAAGGGAAGCGGCAGAAGGGTCTTTCATCCCGACGAGCGCCACCCTCGAGCCCTTTGAGTCGAGCGCCTCCATGTCGCCGAAAGCCTGCGACAGCTCGAGCTGGGAGAAGCTGAAGACGCTGCCCGGCACCTTGAAATCCGCCTTCGCCTCGTGGCAGAAGATGATGAAGACCCCGCATTCGGGCCGCCCTTTGTGGAGCTGGCCCGTGGAGTGAAGGTACCTGGGGCCGTAGCCGAATTGGGTGGCGGCCCCGGTATTGTCCCTCAAGGCCCTCCTCATCCCGGAGAAGCTCTTCTCCAGCTCCGGGTCGGAGGGGTCGTAGTAGGCCATGAGCCCGACGTAGTCGCCCTTGCCGATGAGCTTCAGGAATTCCTTAATGGCCTCTTCGGGGCTCTTGTCCTTGTCTTCGATGTTCATCCTGCCGAAGGCCGTCTTGCCGAGGTAGACGTTGAACCCGTTGCCGATTACCGGAACCCCGGGGGGCTTGAGGCCGTCTTGCGCGCCTGCCTGATTAAGCCTCGAGACGGCGAGCTTTTTCGCCAGCTCGACGTCGGGCTGGTCAAAGGGGTTTATGCCGAGTATCTGCCCCGCGATGGAGGTTGCCACTTCCCAGCGGAGGAACTCGCCGCCGAGCTCGTATATCTCCTTGAGCCTGAGGTCGATGACCGGGTGTCCTGCCGAGGCCAGTGCCCGCAAGGCCTCCGCCACCGCGCTGTCCGCCTCCCCCAGAGTTATCGATATGAAGACCCTGTCGTTCCCGTACGAAGAAGGGGCCCCCAAAGGCTCGTTCACGACCGGCACGAGGCCCCTGCCTTCCTTGCCCGTCGACTCGGCTATTAGCTGCTCTATCCACATCCCGAAGCTCTCTATCTCCTTCGAAAGGAAAAAAGTGAGCTTGTCCCTCCCATTCAGCCCGAGCCTCCCGAGGGCGGCCCCCAGCATCAGGACCGGGTTCTCCGGCACGTTGACGCAAGGCTGTACCATCGCCTCGACCCTTGAAGCGTGCTCGAGGATGCGGCCTATGTCTATGCCGATGAGGGCGGCGGGCAGGAGCCCGAAGTACGAGAGGGCCGAGAACCTTCCTCCTACGTCCTTCGGGTTAAGGAAAACCTTCCTGAATCTGTATTTCTTGCAGAAGCCCTCAAGCGGGGTGCCGGGGTCTGTTATGGCTATGAAGTTCCTGCCCGACTCCGCGCCTTTTATCCGGCCGAGCTCCTCGTGGAAGTACTCGAAGAGGCTCAATGGCTCTATGGTGGAGCCGGACTTGCTCGAGACGACGAAGAGAGTTTTTTCCAGGTCTATTCTCTCTTCCACTGACTTCAGGGCCTCCGGGTCGGTGGAATCGAGTACGAGAAGGCCGGGGTAGCCAGGGGCGCTGCCGAACGACCTCGAGAAGACCAGCGGGGCAAGGGAGGAGCCGCCCATGCCGAGGAGCACGACGTCTTTGAACCCGTCGTCCCTGACCTCTTTCGCGAAGGAGACTATCTCTTCTATGTGCTCGTCCATTATGTACGGCAGGGCCATCCAGCCCAGTGAGCCTTTTATCTGCTTCTTTTCCTCGAGCCCAGTCTTCCAGAGGGTCGCGTCCTTTGCCCACAGCCTCTCGAAGAAGTTCTCGCGGCTTACCTCTTCGAGCGATTCGGATACCGGCGACTCGAAGCCGTTCAGGGCGAACTTTACCGGCAGGCCCGCCTTCTTCTCGAGCGAAGCGCGTTTTTCCGCGATAGTCCCCAGTATCTCCTCGTACGACCCGGTAAAAGTCCTTATGCCATCCGCTTCGAGACGGGCGGTGGCGCCAGAGTAGTCCAGGCCGAGAGAGGAGAGCCCCTCGAATACCTTTTTGGCCCCCTCCAGGTCTTCCGTGAGCGACGGGACGGCATGGCCGTGGTTGTAGAAAGCCAGGAGGGTATGGAGCGGCATGGTGTTTATAGTGCCCGGGTGGATGAGCTCGGATATATATTTTATATCGCTGTACTGCGGGTTCTTCGTGCCTGTCGACGCCCACAGGAGCCTCTGTGGCCTCGCGCCGTTCTCCTTCAATTTCCTGAACCTGTCGGAAGAGTAGACCGCCCCGTACCTCATCCAGGCCTGTTTCGCGTTCGCCACGGCGACCTTGCCGAGAAGGGCGCGGAGCCTTGCGCGCTCGTCGTTGCTTTTGGTCTTCGTTATGCGCTCTTCAAGCAGCCTGTCGAACGCCGTGTCTATCCTGCTCACGAAGAAGCTGGCGACGCTCACAACGGTATCGACCGGCATTCCGGCGGCGGCCCTGCGCTCGAGCCCCCTTATGTAAGCCCAGGCCGCCTCCTCGTAGCGTTCGACCGAAAAAAGGAGCGTAACGTTGACGCTCACCCCTTCGAAGGTAAGCTCCTCTATCGCCTTGAGCCCTTCAGCCGTGCCCGGCACCTTGACCATGATGTTCGGCCTGTCGACAGCCTTGATGAGCCCCCTGCACTCTTCAACGGTTGAGGCCGCGTCGCTTGCGAGCCTCGGGTCGGCCTCGATGGAGACGAGCCCCTCCAGGCCGCCGGACTCCCGCCAGAGGGACGCGAAAGTGTCGGCCGCGAGCCTTACGTCCCTGACGATGAGCTTCCTTGCTATCTCCTCGTCATTGAGGCCTTCCTTCAGGAGCTTCGAGATCTCTTCGTCGTACTCGGTCGTACCGGCTATGGCCCGCTCGAATATCGTGGGGTTTGAGGTGATGCCTGAGACGGCGTACTCGTCGGAAAGCCGCTTGAGTTCGCCCGAGGTCACTACCCCCTTCCTGAGGTTGTCGTGCCAGACGCTCTGGCCTAGCCGCTTGAGTTCAAGTAGGGGGTTCATAGCGCTCCTGGGACGCGTGGCGGATTTGGTACAGGCCGGCAAAAACAAACGGCAAGCCGCGAGCAGAACGCCGGGAAAGCGTTCTCCCGGGTCCAGCTGCATGAATGTTTTTATATTATTTAAAACAAATATCTATATTGAAGGGTGCTTTTGGAGCGGGTAGCCCCGGGCCGGACAATATACTTATCGGCAGGCCTGTTCCCGGCCTGCCGATAAGTATAACAGAATATCAGATTCTATCAAGGAAGAGGCCCTTTTTCCTGTTGAGGAGGGCAAGGGCCTTCGCTGAGACGTTCTCGGCCGTGAAGCCGTACTTCTCGAAGAGCGTTTTGTGGGGGGCGGAAGCCCCGAAGGTGGTTATGCCGAGCACGTCTCCGTCGGGGCCGGTGTACTTGTGCCAGCCGAGCGGGGAAGCCGCCTCAACCGCCAGCCTTACCGTGACGTCGTGCGGCAGCACCTTGTTCCTGTACTCGGCAGGCTGGGAATCGAACATCTCCCAGCTCGGCATGTTGACTACCCTTGCCTTCACGCCCCTCTTGGCGAGGTCTTCCGCGGCGCCGAGCGCGAGCTGCACCTCAGAGCCGGTCGCCATGAGGATGACCTCGGGCTTGCCTTCCTTCGGGTCGGAGAGCACGTAACCGCCCTTCCTTAAGCCTTCCGCCGCGCCGAATTTTTCGCGGTCGATCAAGGGCACCGTCTGCCTGGTAAGGACAAGCACTGTCGGGCCGTCCGTCTTTTTGAGGGCGGCCCTCCAGGCCTCGACTGTCTCGTTCGCGTCCGCGGGCCTTATGACGGTAAGGTTCGGGATTGACCTCAAGGCCGCGAGCTGCTCGATTGGCTGATGGGTCGGGCCGTCCTCGCCGAGGCCGATGGAGTCATGGGTGAAGACGTATATTGTCTGGAGCTTCATGAGGGCTGCAAGCCTTATGGGAGGCTTCATATAGTCGGAGAAAATAAGGAATGTGGCGCCGTAGGGCACGAGGCCGCCGGTCAACGCCATGCCGTTCATCACGGAGCCCATGGCGTGCTCCCTTACGCCGAAGTGGAGGTTCCTTCCGACGCAGTCGCTCAAAAAGTTGCCCATGCCCTTCATTATCGTGTTGGTCGAGGGCGACAGGTCGGCAGAGCCGCCTATGAGGAACGGCGCGTCCTTGCAGATGGCATTCAGCACCTTGCCCGAGGCGCTCCTCGTGGCGATGTTGCCGTCCTTCTCCGTGAAAACAGGCAAAGCCTTCTCCCACTCGCCGGACGTTTTGCCGTCGATCATTGCTCTGAGTTCCTTGCCTTCTTCGGGGAATTCCTTCTCGTATTTTTCGACGAGGCCGAGCCACACCTTTTGGGCGGCCTTGCCTCCTTCGATTGCGTTCATGTGTTTTTGGACTTCTTCGGGTATGAAGAAATGGGGCTCCTGCGGCCAGCCGAGCTTGTCCTTGGTCGCTATGACCTCGTCCTTGCCGAGCGGGGCGCCGTGGACCTCGGCCGTGTCCTGCTTCCCGGGGCTGCCGAAGCCGATTATCGTCCGCGCGATTATGATGGACGGCCTCGAGGTCTCGGCCTTAGCCGCCTCGATGGCCTTCGCGATGGCTTCGGTGTCGTTCCCGCCGACCTTCTGGACCTGCCAGCCAAGGGCTTCGAACCTCATCCCCACGTCTTCGGAGAACGCGATGTCGGTCTTGCCTTCGATGGTTATCTTGTTGTCGGAATAAAGATAGACGATGTTGCCGAGCTTCAGGTGGCCGGCCATGGAAGCGGCCTCGTTCGAGACGCCTTCCATCAGGTCGCCGTCGCTGCATATCGCGTAGACGTGATAGTCAAAAAGGGGAAAGCCCGGCTTATTGAACTTGTGGGCCAGGTACTTCTCAGCCATCGCCATGCCGACGCCGTTGGCAAAGCCCTGCCCCAGAGGGCCCGTCGTGGTCTCGATGCCTATCCTGGGGTCGTGCTCGGGGTGGCCCGGGGTATGGCTGCCCCACTGCCTGAACTTCTTGAGCTCGTCGAGGGGAAGCTCATAGCCGGCAAGGTGCAGGAGCGAGTAAAGGAGCATCGAGCCGTGGCCCGCGGAGAGTATGAACCTGTCGCGCCCAAGCCACTTCGGGTCAGAGGGGTTATGCCTCAGGAAATGCTTCCAGAGCACGTACGCCATGGGAGAATCCCCCATCGGCATGCCGGGGTGGCCGGAGTTGGCCGCCTCGACCGCGTCGACGGCAAGGAAGCGTATGGTGTTAATCGACATTTCGTCAATGGTTTCGGACTTGTAGGTCTTGTGGTTGGTTTCCATCTATGCCTCTTTACAAGGGGTTTTTCGGAGAGAGAATCTTAACAGATTTGGGGAAAAAGACAATGCAAAATTATTTTAAAAGCCTGTCGTGAAAAAGCACTCCGCTCAGGATTTTCATGAAAAATCTTTGCGCGCCGACGCGCCTGAACGAGGCGTCTTCTGCCCCCGGAACAACTAAGAAGGCCCGCGGCCGCTTCATGCGCGGCAATCACGGGCCTGTCTTTTCGTTGCCTTAAAAATCTGATATTTTTTCCGAGGTCGAGGAAGGGTGGAAGTAAAAAGCGCAGCATCTATGACAATATGTGAGCATTTTTACTTACGACCTGACGAAGAGATCGGGAAAAAGAGCAATTTTTAGATGTAGCTATATAAACCTCAGCTGTTGACCAGGTCCCTGTCCTTCTGGTTCGGGATATAGTTCTTGAACTCGTCGTTGTTGGGGATGACCATGCCGCCCGTCATTATGACCTTGAAGGCGTCTTCGACCTTCATGTCGAGGTAGATGACGTCTTTTTCAGGCAAAACCGCGAAATACCCGGAAGTCGGGTTCGGGGTAGTAGGGACGAACACGCATACCGAAGGCTCGCTCGTCGTCTTGTGCTTTATCTCGCCGTTCACCCTGCTTGTCATGAACCCCATCGAATAGAGACCCTTCCTCGGGAACTCGATGAGCACGACCTTCCTGAAGCCCTGGTTCTCCTGGCTGAAGAAGGTTTCCATGAACTGCTTCGTGGCGTTGTAGACCATGCGCACTACCGGCAGCCTTGCCATGCCCTTTTCTGTAAGGCTGAGGAGGGTCTTGCCCAGGTAGTTCGTGGTAAGAAGGCCTATCATGAATATGCCGAAGACCGTAAAAATTATGCCCAGGCCCGGCACGTGGAAGGGCAGATAGGTGTCCGGCCTCAAGGAGACCGGAAGGAGCGTCAGCATGCTGTCCATCGAGTTGACTATGATGGACAAGACGTAATACGAAAGATACAGGGGCACCACTACGAGGAGCCCTGTCATGAAATATCCTCTGAACATCTTTGTCATATGCAATGGGCCGAAAGCTCGGCGCTTATCTTCCTTATGGAGTTGTTCCCGTCTACGTAGACCAGCACCGGGGCGTGCTTTTTAGCCTCCGCCTCTTCAAATACCGAATAGCTGGCGATGATGACGAGGTCGCCCTTTTTCGCGAGGTGGGCGGCCGCGCCGTTTATTGAGATGACGCCGGAGCCCCTCTCGCCCTTTATGGCGTAGGTGGTGAGCCTGTTGCCGTTGGCGATGTCGTATATCTGGACCTGCTCGAACTCATATATGCCGGCAGCCTCCATGAGGGCTTCGTCAATGGCGACCGAGCCCTCGTAATCGAGGTTGGCGTCAGTGACCGTGGCCCTGTGGATCTTGCTCTTGAGCATCAAGCGCTGCATCTTTCCCGTTCCTCCTGAAATCGAGGCCCCTTTACTTGAGCCTCGTGTTGTCTATGAGCCTTGCCTTACCTATCTTGACGGCAAGGAAAAGCATCGAGCTGCCGTCTACTATCGGCGCATCCCCGAGGTCTTCGGCGCGGCGCACATTGATATAGTCTATCACGGCCAGGGGCTCTTTCTCTATGATTTTTTTCACCTTTTCGATTACGGCAGCGCTCCGCGCCTCTCCTCCGGCGACAAGACGCCTTGCCTCTTCCATCGCCCTGGGCACGCAAACCGCGGCTTTCCGCTCATCGCCGCTCAGGTAGGAGTTGCGCGAGCTCATGGCCAGGCCGTCGGGTTCGCGCACGGTTTCGACCCCGACGATTTCCACCGGAATATCAAGGTCTTTCACCATCCGCTCGATTATCGTGAGCTGCTGGAAGTCCTTGCGCCCGAAAAGCGCGGCCCTGGGCATGACTATGTTGAAAAGCTTGAGGACTACAGTTGTCACCCCCCTGAAATGGCCGGGCCTGGACGCCCCGCACAGGGTATTGGAAAGCCCCTCGACCTCCACGTAAGTCCTGAAGCCTTCGGGGTATATTTCAGCCGCTTCAGGGGTGAAGACGATGTCAACGCCCTCTTCTGCGGCCATCCTGAGGTCCCTGTCGAGGTCCCTCGGGTACGAGCCCAAATCTTCCCTGGGGCCGAACTGGGCCGGGTTGACGAATATGCTCATGACGAGGGTGGAGCCCCTGGGCCTCGCTGCGCGTAGTAGCGCCCTGTGGCCGTCATGCAGGTAGCCCATCGTCGGCACGAAGACCACCCTTTCGCCTCTGGCCGCGAGGGCAATTGAAGTCTCCTGCATCTCTTTTATGGTCTTTATTATTTTTGGCATTGCGTTATTCAGGCAGGCCCGTCAGTAGGAATGTTCCTTCGTGGGGAAAGTCCCCTTCTCAACGTCTTTTACGTACTCTGAGGCCGCTAAATAGATTATGTTCCTGAGGTCGGCGTACCTTTTGACGAACTTCGGGACCCTGTTGCCGGTAAGCCCGAGCATGTCGTTCACCACGAGCACCTGCCCGTCGCAGTCAGGTCCCGCGCCGATGCCGATGGTCGGTATCGTAAGCCTCTCGGTTATATCTTTCGCGAGCTGGGCAGGCACGCCCTCTAGAACAATCGAGAAGGCGCCCGCGTCTTCTATGGCGATTGCGTCCTCGATTATCTCCTCGGCCTCCCTGCCCTTGCCCTGCACCTTGTACCCGCCCATCCTGTGCACCGACTGCGGGGTGAGCCCGACGTGGCCCATGACCGGGACGTCCATCGCGGCTATCGCCCGGACGGCCTCCGCAGTCCTCCTGCCGCCTTCGAGCTTCACCGCCTCGGCACCGCCTTCTTTCACGAGGCGCACGGCGTTCCTCCTGGCGTCGTCGATTGAGGCCTGGTATGAGCCGAAGGGCATGTCGCTTACGACCAGGGCAGCTACCCTGCCCCGCGCCACGGCCCTCGTATGGTAGATTATCTCGTCGACCGTCACAGGGAGAGTCGTGTCGTAGCCTGCCTCGACCATACCGGCGGAGTCCCCCACTAAAAGCACCGGCACCCCGGCGTCGTCGAGTATCTTCGCTGTGGCGAAGTCGTAGGCGGTAAGGACAGGTATCTTCCTGCCTTCCTCTTTCATTCTCGCGATATCAACGGCAGTGACCTTTTTCATCTCAACCCCCTGACGGCCGGTATTGAAGGACCACAGAAACTAAAAAACCCTCCGGTCTGCCGGAAGGTCTCATTGAAGCCGCCCATTGGTAAAGGGCGCCGGGTACAATTATTATAGACCAATTCGGCGGTCCAGACAATACCGCCCGTCTACCTCGAGGAAAGCGGTATGTAATGCTGGGAGCCGCCCTTCATGCTCTTTATTTCCTTCACGAGGTTGGCGAGGTCTTCGGGGTTGTTGACGAAGTCAATCTCGCTCGTGTTGACGACCAGCAGGGGCGTGTCGCTGTAATAAAAGAAATACCTATTGTAGGCGTCGATGAGCTTTTCGAGATACTCGTCCTTCACGCCCTTTTCGTAATCGAAGTTCCTCCTGCCTATCCTGTCGAGGAGGACGTCGGTCGAGGCCTGCAAATAGATGACGAGGTCGGGCTTCGGTATGCGCGTATCGAGCAGGCGGTAGACCTGCTCATAGAGGCACAGCTCGTTCTCGTCAAGGTTCAGATAGGCGAATATCCTGTCCTTGGCGAAAAGGTAGTCGGAGACGACGGAGGTATTGAACAGCTCCGGCTGGAACATGTCCTTTTGCTGCTGGTAGCGGCTGAGGAGAAAGAAAAGCTGTGTCTGGAAGGCGTACTTTTTCATGTCGCCGTAGAACTTCGGCAGAAAAGCGTTATCCTCCACCTCTTCCAGGAGGGTCCTTCCGCCGAGTTCCTTTGCCAGCAGCTCGGCAAGGCTCGATTTGCCCACGCCTATCGGGCCTTCTATGGCTATATAACGCGATTTTTCCATTTTTTAGGGGTTGAGGCACAAACAAATTATCTCAGGCAGGATTAAAAGTCAAGGCAAGGTTCCGGAGTTTTTCTGCCCGCCCGCCCTTTGATAAAGGGCTGCCGCCAAAGTACTGAATTCATTGAGGTCAAGGGTCTCTCCGCGTCTTCCCGGGTCTATCCCGGCCTCCTTGATCGCCTCAAGCGTATCAGCCTTCGGGAGCCCCAGGGAAGAGAGCGAATTAAGGAGGGTCTTTCTCCTCGTTGAAAAAGCGCTCCTTACGACGGCCCTGAAGAATTTTTCGTCGTCCATCTTTATCTTCGGCTCGTCGAGAACGCGGAAGCTGACGACGCTGGAGTCGACCTTCGGTTTGGGCGTAAACAAATGCGCCGGGACGTCGAATTCCCTTTTTACGTCGGTGAAGGCCTGCGACAGGACCGAAAGGTTCCCGTAGTCGCGGCTTCCCGGCCCGGCGGCTATCCTCACTGCCACCTCCTTCTGGAACATCAGCACCATTATGGAGAAGGCGGCCCTTTCAGTGAGTAGCCTTGAAAGGAGCGGGCCTGATATGTAGTAGGGAAGGTTGGCGACGAGCTTGAAGCGCCCCCCCAGCTCCTTTGCCAGAGAAGTATAGGAAGTCTTGAGCGCGTCAGAGTGTATTATTGTCAGGTCTTCGCCAGCAAAACGCGACCTGAGGAGCGGTATGAGGTCGGAATCGACCTCTATAGCGGTTACGGACGCCCCGGCATCAAGTAGCTCACGGGTAAGGACACCGGTGCCTGGGCCTATCTCCAGCACGAGGTCGCCTTTTTTGACTCCCGCTGCCTCGACTATCTTTCTTATGATGTTCCTGTCGTTAAGGAAATGCTGGCCGAACTTTTTCTTGGCCCTCGGCCTGGGAATGCTCTCATCCGTCATCGTCAGAAGCCCTCCCAGGTGGGCAGGGCGTTGAGCTCCAGCCCGGCAAAAGAGCCGTTCTCGAGGAGGCGCGTGCCAAGGGAAGCGACCATCGCGGCGTTGTCGGTGCAATACTTCGGGGCCGGGATGAAGAGCTTCAAGCCCTCTTTCGAGGCCATCTCAGTTAGCCTCGAGCGGAACCTCGAATTGGAAGCCACCCCTCCGGCCACTACGAGGTCCCTGACCCCGGCATCCCTGCAGGCCCACAGCCCTTTCGTTACGAGGGCGTCTACGACCGCCTCCTGGAAGCTCGCTGCGATGTCCTTGAGATGGGCTTCTGAAGGCGGCCCCCCAAGCGACCTCACGTGAGTTAGAACGGCCGTCTTGAGCCCGCTGAAGCTGAAGTCGAGGTTGCCCTTGCCAAGGAGCGGCCTCGGAAAAGTAATTGCCTGTGAGCTGCCTTCTTTCGCCAGCGCGTCTATGACGGCCCCACCGGGGTAGCCGAGCCCGAGGAGTTTCGCGACCTTGTCAAAGGCCTCTCCGGCGGAGTCGTCTAGGGTCTGGCCGAGTATCTTGTACTTAGTGTAGTCCTCGAAGTACATGAGGGTCGTGTGCCCTCCAGAGACTATTAAAGAGACGAACGGGAAGGAAGGGACTTCCCTGTCTTCGCCTTTTTCAGCGAGAAAGGCGGCGTATGGGTGCGACTCTATATGGTTCACGCCCACAAGCGGAAGGCCCTTTACATATGAAAGGCCCTTGGCGAACGACAGGCCGATGAGGAGCGAGCCGACGAGCCCCGGCCCCTGCGTGACGGCTATACCATGTATGTCATCAAGCGAGGCGGCGGCGCGCGCAAGCGCTTCTTCAACTACGGGCACTATCGCCTCGATATGGCTCCTTGAAGCGAGCTCCGGGACCACGCCGCCGTACCTGGCATGTATCCTGTCCTGCGAGGAGACTACCGAAGAGAGCACGACGCGGCCGTTCTCAACTACCGCTGCGGCCGTGTCGTCGCAGGAAGATTCAATTCCCAACACTATCATGCGATGGCCCTTATCGCCCTGAGGAACACTTCAATGTCCTGAGCCGTGTTGAAATATCCCGGGCTTACCCTTGCGGCCCCGTCCGGGAAGGTGCCGGAGAGCCTGTGGGCCTCCGGGGCGCAATGCGTGCCGCACCTTATCATTATCCCCGCCTCGTCGTCGAGCCGGAGACCCACTTCGGCAGGCTTTTTCCCTTCGACGTTGAATGACACGAGGGCCGCGCGCTTCGAGGCCTCAAGCGGCCCGATTACGCTTACGCCTTTGATGGAAGCGAGCCCACTAAGAACGGCCTCCACGAGGCCTTCTTCCTTTTCGCGGACACGCTCGACCTTCTCTTCGAGAAGAAAACTTACCCCTGCCCCAAGCCCGCCAATGCCGGGGGTATTCATCGTACCAGCTTCGAGCGCCTCGGGCATCTCAAGGGGGCTTCCAGCCTCACCGGTGCCGCCGTCGACGAGCGGGGCGGCCTCGATGCCTTCGCCCAGGTACAAAAAGCCGGTGCCCTGCGGGCCGAATAGCGCCTTGTGCCCGGTGGCAGCGAGTATGTCAACTCCCATCGCGGTCACGTCAAAAGGCATGGCCCCGATTGTCTGCGCCCCATCGACCATGAAAAGCGCCCCCTTTGACCGGCAGGCTTTCCCGATGCCGCCAATGGGCTGTATCGTCCCGAAGACGTTGGAGGCGTGGGATACGCAGACCATCTTCGTGTTCTTCTTTATCGCGGCCTCGATGTCGCGGGGCCTCAAAAAGCCTTCCCTGTCCGGGGATACTTTCGTGACCTCGACGCCGAGGGATTCAAGCCTTGCAAGGGATTTTACGACGGAGTTATGCTCGAAGGCCGATGTGACGACATGGTCGCCAGGCTTCAACAGCCCCTTGAGGCCGGTGTTTATGGCCTCGGTTGCGTTCTTTGTGAAGGCGACCCTTCCGGAATCGGGCGCGCCTATGAGAGAAGCGACAGACTCTCTGGCGCCAAAGACGACCCTTGCGGCCTCTATTGCCATCGTATGGCTGGAGCGTCCTGGGTTGCCGCCTATAGTCCGGAGGACCTCGTCTATCCTCTCATAGACCCTGGGCGGCTTGGGGAATGAAGTCGCTGCGTTGTCGAGGTATATCATCCTACCTGGCGCCTTCAAGCGCGTTCTTTACGGCCGCGCTGAACTCGGAGACCCTGTATGGCTTGGCAATGACGCCGGAGAAACCGAACTTTTTGTACTCCGACAATATCATGTCCTTGGAATAGCCGCTCGATACGATGGCCCTGACCTTGGGGTCTATCTCCATGAGCTTTTGCATCGTCTCCTTGCCGCCCATGCCGCCGGGGACGGTAAGGTCGAGTATCACGAGGTCGAAGGGACGCCCTTGGGCCTTCGCGCCGGAAAAGAGCTCGACAGCCTCTTTGCCTTCGACCGCGAACTCGGCATCATAACCGAGCACATTGAGCATCTCGGAGGCCACGTCCCTTACGAGCTCTTCGTCGTCCATCACAAGCACCCTTCCCGACCCCTTGCATATCATCTCTTTTTCCTTTCCAGCCGGGTCGGCCTTGGCGGCGGGAAGGTATACGTGGACCAAAGTGCCTTCCCCCGGCTCTGAGTCTATGCCGATATGCCCCTGGTGCTTCTTTATTATGGAGTAGGTCACGGCCAGGCCGAGCCCGCTCGCCTTCTGTTTCGTTGTGAAGAACGGGTCAAAGACCTTGGACAGCAGCTTCACGGGTATGCCGAAGCCGCGGTCCTCCACGGTCGTCTTCACGTATTTGCCCGGCTTCAGGGGCATCGGCGCGCCTTCGGCGACCTCGATGTTCTCGGCGCTTATCTTCACTGCCCCGCCATCTGGCATCGACTGCATCGAGTTCAGGATGATGTTGTTCAACGCCTGAGAAAGCTGGCCCTGGTCGGCCTCCACCGGCCAGAGCCCGTCCGGGAAGGAGTAGCCGCAGTTCACGGTCGACCCCCTCAGCACGATATGCGCTGTGTCCCGTGATATCTGCTCCATCGAGACCGGCTCCTTTACGGGCTGGCCGCCCTTGGAGAAGGTGAGGAGCTGGCGGGTAAGCCCCTTTGTCCTGAGGGCCGCCTTTTCAATCTCGTCGAGCATCTCGGCGACTTTTTCGCCTGGCCTGCAGTAGGTCTTGGCGACCGAAACGTTGCCGAGCACGCCGAGAAGGAGGTTGTTGAAATCGTGGGCTATGCCTCCGGCAAGGACGCCGATGGAGTCGAGCTTTTGGGCCTTCAGTATCTCGGCCTCCATTTTCCTGTGCTCGGTCACGTCCTGGACGGTGCCCGCCATGCGTACCGGCCTGCCTTCGGCGTCGCACATGACGGCCGCCCTCTCGTGGACTATCCTCTCAGCGCCGTCCGGGCGCACTATCCTGTGGCTTATCTCGTACGCCCTGTGGTTCGCAAGGGCGTCCCGCACTGAAAGCTCCACGGCGGCCCTGTCGTCGGGGTGGACATAAGTGAGAAAAGATTCGTAAGTCGCGCCGAACTCCTGGGGCTTGAGGCCGAATATCCTGTAGACCTCGTCCGACCAGTAAAGGCCGTTGCCCGTTATGTCCCAGTTCCAGTTGCCGATGTGGGCCATTGCCTGGGCTTCCCTGAGGCGCTCGTCGCTCTTCCTCAACTCCTCTTCGGCGCGCTTTCTTTCCGTTATGTCGGTCGATATGCCGCAGATGGCGCCGGGCAAGCCCGGTATCGGGAACTTGACCGTGAAATACGTATGCAGCTTGCCGTCAGGCTCAAGGGCCACGTCCTCGAACTCGAGGGCCCTTCCGGCCTCAAGGACCTGCCTGTCGTTCGCCCTGAAAGTATCGGCTATCTCCTTGGGGAAAATGTCGTGGTCGGTCTTGCCCACGACCTTGCCCCCCTTGAACCGCTCTGCGTAGTACCTGTTCATGAACAGGAACCTGCCGCCGGAGTCCTTGATGTATATGACGGAATGGGAGTTGTCTATTATGGCCTGCAGGAGGTCCATGCCGTTCATCCCGCCTCCGCCGTCCATCGCGCCTTCGCCGAGCCTCGCCTTGAGCGAGTCTATCTCGGCCAGCAGTTCATCTTTCGTCCTTTTGTCTTCCATAACGTTCTCTCTTTATACTAGTTGCCTGTCCAGGCTTCTGTACTGTATCGCCTCGGAGAGGTGCTGCGGGCCGATGTCGGCCGCGCCGTCCAGGTCCGCTATCGTCCTGGCCACCTTCAGCACGCGCGTATAGGCGCGCGCCGACAGTCCGAGCCTTTCTACCGCCTTCTCGATGAGCCTCGTGGCGTCCGCCTTCAGGGCGCAGTGTTTTTTCATGAGCCTTGCCGGGAGCTGGCTGTTCGAATGTATGGCGCTCCCGGCAAAACGCTCCGCCTGCACGCGCCTTGCCGCGTCGACCCTTTTCTTGATGGCTCCCGAGCCCTCGCCGCTCCGTTCGCCGGAAAGCTCCTTGAACCTCACGGCTGGCACTTCGCAATGTATGTCTATCCTGTCCAGCAAGGGCCCCGATATCTTCGACCTGTAGTGCAGGACCTGCATGGGGGTGCAGACGCATTCCTTGTGAGCGTCCCCAAAGAAACCGCACGGACAGGGGTTCATTGCGCCGATCAGCATGAAGTCCGCAGGGTACGTAAGAGACATTGCAGCCCTCGCGATAGTCACCTTGCCGTCCTCGAGCGGCTGGCGGAGGACCTCAAGGACGTTCTTCCTGAACTCCGGCAGCTCGTCGAGGAAAAGCACCCCGTTGTGCGCCAGGCTCACTTCCCCGGGCCTCGGCACCCGTCCGCCGCCGATGAGCCCTGCGTCGGATATCGTATGGTGCGGCGACCTGAACGGCCTTTCGGCCACCAGCGCGGAGCCGGTCTCGAGCGCGCCCGCCACGCTGTGTATCTTAGTAGTTTCTATGGCCTCTTCGAGGGTCATGTCCGGCAGTATCGTCGGGAACCTCTTGGCGAGCATCGTCTTGCCCGAGCCCGGTGGGCCTATCATGAGGACGTTGTGGCCTCCTGCGGCCGCTACCTCGAGCACCCTTTTGACGTGCTCCTGCCCCCTTACGTCGGATATGTCCAGCTGGGTCTCGGCCCTGTCCGAAAAGCGCGCCGCCGAGTCCGTCCTGAAGGGGGCAAGGGCGGCGTTCCCGTTTATGAACTCGATGAGCTCCGAGAGGCTGGCCACACCGTAGACTTCCGCACCGTCGACTATGGCGGCCTCGCTCCTGTTCTCGACCGGGAGGACGAGCTTTTTGCCCGTGTTCCTGGCGAGCACCGCAACCGAAAGGGCCCCCCTGGCGGGCCTTATGCCTCCGTCAAGGGAAAGCTCGCCCAGGATGAGGTAATCCTCGAGGTCCTCGGCGGTGACTACGCCCTCGGCCTTCAGGATGCCTACGGCTACAGGCAGGTCGAAAGTCGTGCCTTCTTTCTTTATATCGGCTGGCGCGAGGTTTACAGTTATTTTTTTTGCGGGGAGGTTGTAACCGGAATTTTTTATCGCCGACCTGACCCTGTCCTTGCTCTCTTTGACGGCATTGTCCGGAAGCCCCACCGTAGAAAAAGAGGGCAGGCCCCTCGAGATGTCGACCTCCACCATCACCTGGAAGGCGTCTATGCCGAGCGTCGAAGCGGTTAGTACCCTGGCGAGCATTCGGAACGCCCCAATCGTCGTTTTTTGGCCCATGCCTCAGATGGCGTCGGCCACCGTGAAAACATGATAGCAGGAATCGGTTTGCGCTACAAATGGAATAATTCCAAATTATCTTTTCGGGCTTTCCCTTAGGCTTTCGCGGAAATGCGCCTCTACGTTGTCCATTGCGCAAAAGCTTCCGCACATGGTGCACGTGTCCGCTTCCAGAGGGGCGCGGCTGTCCCTTATCTGCCTTGCCTGCTCCCCGAAAAGGCCGTGCTTGAACTGCTCTTCCCACTTTAGATCGCGCCTGGCTTTGGCCATGTCGCGGTCCCTGTCCTTGCGGCCGAGCTTGACCATGTCGCCGACGTGGGCCGCCACCCTGGCCGCACGGACGCCCTCGACTACGTCTTTTTCGTCGGGCAGGGCGAGATGTTCGGCCGGGGTCACGTAGCAGATGAGGTCAGCGCCGTACCTTGCGGCCTCGGCGGCACCTATCGCAGCCGATATATGGTCGTACCCGGCGGCTATGTCGGTAGTGAGCGGGCCGAGCACGTAGAACGGGGCATCCCCGCTCATCCTCTTCTGGAGCTTCACGTTGGCCTCGATATCGTCGAGCGGCAGGTGGCCGGGCCCTTCGCACATCGTCTGGCAGCCCATCTTTCTGCCGATTTCGGCGAGCTCGCAGTTTATGAGGAGCTCCTGGACCTGCGCCCTGTCGAGGCTGTCATGGACCGCGCCCGCGCGGAGCCCGTTGCCGAGGCTAAGGACGCAGTCGTACTTCCTCAATATCTCGACGACCCTGTCGAACTTCTCGTAAAGAGGATTTTCCCTGTTGTTGCTGAGCATCCAGCCGACCATGTACGACCCGCCCCTTGAGACTAAGCCGCCGTAACGGTAGCCCTGCTTCCGGAGCCGCTCTATGGTAAGCCTGTTTATGCCGCAGTGGACAGCCATGAACGATATGCCGTCGGCGCACTGCCTCTCGAGCACGTCGAAGAGGAGCTCTTCGGGCATCTTGTTGGGGTCGTGGTACTTCTCTATGGCCTCCTTGAAGGCCTGGTAGAGAGGCACGCTGCCAACCGGCAGGCTTACCGCCGAGAGAACCTCTTTTCTTATGGAGTCAAGATCTCCTCCAACGGAAAGCTCCATCAGGGTGTCAGCTCCGGCGGCCTGTGCCGCGAGGGCCTTGCTGACTTCCGCGCCGGGGTCGATGATGTCCGAGGAAGTGCCTATGCTCGCATTTACCTTGGTGCGTAGCCCCTTGCCTATGCCGACGAACCTTGAGACCCTGTTTTTGTTGAGGGGGATGACGCACCTGCCCTCTACTATATTTTCAAGGAGCGTGGAAGCCGGAACGCCTTCGGCGGCTGCCACCTCCTTGACCGCCTCAGTTACTATTCCGTTCATTGCGTCTTTCAGTAAACTCATGACTTTCTCCCGCTCATTTTTTCGCAAAGCGCGACAAACCCCGCCGCGAAAGACGGGTTTGACGCGAAGTGAAGGTGGATGTAGCTCGCCAGCGCGTTCTTGTAGACAAATCCTTCTTTCATGGGCCCATCCGGCCCGGGGAGAGCGTAAGCGTACTCCAGCCCCGCTTCCCGGTTCATCTCGGAGTAATGGAACTCGTGCCCCCGTATCTTTCCCTTTTTGAGGAACGGGCATCTTTCAGTTAAAGCGGCTTCCCTGTAGCCGAGCGCCTTTCTTTTCGAAAGGAGCCTAGTCGTCCACGGGAAGACGCCAGCCATCCTGCTCACTCTTCCCTCGTGCTCTATTGCCTTGCCCAGGTACATGAGCCCGCCGCACTCCGCGTAGACCGGCATGCCAGCTTCGGCGGCACGCCGTATCCCATCCCTCAAGAGCCTGTTCTCCTCAAGCTGCTTCGCGTGGAGTTCGGGGTAGCCTCCGCCGATGTATATGCCGCCGATATCCGGCGGCAGGGCCTTGTCAACAAGCGGGCTGAAAGGGACGAGCCCGGCCCCTAAGGAAACCAGCATATCGAGGTTCTCCCTGTAATAGAACGAGAACGCCCTGTCTTCGGCTACCGCTATCCTGACGCGGGAAGGACAAACAGGTTGAGGGATGACGAAATCCAGGGGAGTCTTCGAGCCGCGAATGAGGGCGTCGAGGTTAACAGACGATTCGACCGCGTCCCCGGCCCTTTTGACGAATTCTTTCCATTCGCCGCCCATGTCCGCAGCCGTCATGAGGCCTAGATGGCGGCTTTCAATGGCAAGGGAGGCGTCCCTCCTTATGCACCCGAGGAGCTTGACCTTCGAACCGCGAAGCGATTCCTTCAGCATCTTCTCGTGCCGTTCGCTTCCTGTCTTGTTGAAGACGACCCACCTGAGGTCGACCGAAGGGTCGTACGTCTCAAAGCCTTTGACCACGGCCCCCATGCTCTGAGCGGCCTTCTCCGCGTTGGCAACGAGCAGCACCGGAAGCCCGAGGGACTTTGAAAGATGGGCGGTGGAGCCTTCTCCCCCTGCCCCGCCCTTGCCGTCAAAGAGGCCCATTACGCCCTCGACCACTGCGCAGCCAGCGCCATCAGAGGCTGAGCTGAAGGTCCTCCGGACGCCTTTTACGCCCATCATCCAAGTGTCGAGGTTGTACGAAGGCCTGCCGAGGAGGAGACTGTGGAGGCCCGGGTCTATGTAGTCCGGCCCGGCCTTGAACGGCTGGACGACGAGGCCCCTTCTCCTCAGGGCTTCCATCAGTCCGAGTGCGACGAGCGTCTTCCCCGAGCCGCTGGATGTGCCCGAGACCACGAAGGCTGGCAGCGTGCGGGTCTTTTTCCTTCCGGCCATCAATATATCTCTGTCGGCCTCATGTCCTGGTTGGGCCCTCCGTTCAGGAGCTTCACCACCTTCATGCCGTCCTCGAGATAGTCGATTATGTTAAGGCAGCCATAGTCCTGCTCTATCCTGAAGAACTTGTCGAGCGGAAGGCTCATCGCCTCGCTCAAAATCACCCTGTTGACCCCGCCGTGGGCAACTATGCAGACGGACTTGTGCTCGTGCCTCGCGATTATCTCCTCGAGCGCGGGAATTACCCTGGCCCGGAGCTCCACGAGGCTCTCGCCTTCCTTTACCTTGCTGGTGGCCAGGTCCTTGAAGCTGAAGTGGGCGTCCTCCGGGTACATCGCGATGGCCTCCTCGCGCGTAAGCCCCTCCCACCTGCCGAGGTTCAGCTCGCGGAGCGAATGCACCATGACGGGCTCGAGCCCGAGCCTCTTGCCGATTATGCGCGCGCCCTTCACGGTGCGCTGGAGGTCCGAAGAGTAGACCGCGTCTATCTTCTGGCTTGAGAGGAACTCGCAGACCCTCGTCATCTGCTCGACTCCGGTGTTGGTTATGTCGACGTCATAGTGGCCGTTGTAGCGGTATTCGTGGTGGTTTGCCACCTGCCCGTGCCTTATTAGGTATATCCTCGTAGCGTGCATGGTTATTACTCCTCCAGGGAGAGTATGTTCGTCATTGCCAGCGCGAGGACCAGGAAGAGGACCTCCGCGGCCTCGCTGTGAAAGCCGAATATGTCGCCGGTGACGCCTCCGACCTTCCTCTTGAAATACCTTGCCGACATATAGATTATAATACCGAGGCCGGCGATGAGCGCAAGGGCCAGCAGGCCGAAAAGGAGGACTATCGCCGCCGAAGTAAAGATTGTGGCCTTCAAAAAGACGGCCCGGCCGCACCCGGCGAACGCGGCCCCGAGCCCCGTGGGCCTGGCGCACGGCAGCCACTTGGCGAGAGGGACCATCGCCCACCTGCCGACCATCGGGAACGCCACTAGCGCCTGTGCCTTGACCTCGAAGGGCATCTCCTCGAGAGCGAGGAACTTGATGAGGACGAGGAGCGCAACGAACAGGACGCCTATGGCCCCGGTCGCGCTGTCCTTCATTATGCGGAGCCTGTCCTCGGGAGTCTTCCCGCCAGCGAGGGCGTCGACCGTATCAGCGAAGCCGTCCACGTGGAGCCCGCCGTTCGTGAGGACGAGCAGCAAAAGCAGAATCGCCGTTACGAGACTGTCGGGCAGCAGGGTCGAAAGGAGGTACCACGCCGCCAGGAGCAGGAGCCCCTGCAGCGCGCCTATGACAGGGAAGTACTGCATGGAGCGTCCGAGCTCAAGGGAGTCGAACGCGATATTCTTTTTGACCCGGAAAAGGGTCAGGAACTGCAGTGCGAGGAAAAACCTGTTCATATATTTACTGAGCGGTCTCCTGCGCATTTTCCTCGGATACACCCGCGTCCCCGAACGTTGCCATCTCGTTATATACTTTGAGGGCCGCTTCTATTAGGGATATGCCTATGGCCGCGCCGGTGCCCTCGCCGAGCCTCAAGTCGAGGTCGACGAACGGGCGAAGCCCGATCCTCTCGAGCATTACGCCGTGCCCGCGCTCGACGGACTTGTGGGCCGAGAACATATAATCCTTCACGCGTGAATCGAGCTCGTAGGCTATGAGCGCTCCGGCGGTCGATATGAAGCCGTCGACCACGACAGGCACCCTCCTGGCGGCCGCGCCTATTATGAGCCCTGCTATGCCCGCTATCTCCGCGCCGCCGACCTTGGCGAGGACGTCTACCGGGTCTTTCGGGTCGGGCCTGTTCACATGAAGGGCGTCCTCTATTACCCTGACCTTGTTTATGAATACAGCGTCGTTTATGCCTGTGCCCCTTCCTGTAACCTTGTCCACGGGCGCGCCCGAGAAGGCGGCTATTATCGCGCTCGAGGGGGTCGTGTTGGCTATACCCATCTCGCCGGTGCCGAATATGGCCCCCGGGGAGGCGTAGTCATAGGCAAGCGAGATCCCGGCTTCGAGGCATTTTATTGCTTCTTCCCGGGTCATCGCGGGCCCCTTCCTCATGTTCGCGGTGCCGTGTACGACCTTTCTCTTGAGGAGGCCAGGCATATCCTCGAAGTCGAAGTCGACCCCCATGTCGACGACGACGACTTCCGCCCCGGCGTGCCTGGCAAGGGCGTTGATGCCCGCCCCGCCCGAGATGAAGTTCAACACCATCTGCCTGGTCACTTCCTTAGGGAAGGCGGAGACGCCCTCGTCGGCAACGCCGTGGTCTCCGGCGAAGGTGAAGATGGTTTTTTTCGATAATGCTGGGCGCATCTGGCCTGTGATGGCAACTATGCGCCTCGCGAACTCCTCGAGCCTCCCCATGCTGTCCTTCGGCTTGGTCAGTGTGTCGAGCCGGGCCTGCGCCCTGGCCATCATCTCCGGGTCGACCGGCTTTATTGATTTAAGAGCGTCGTCAAGGAATGACATTGTTCTTCTCCGAAAGTTTTTTATTGAGAAGGGCGCTCCCGATGTAGCCGCCGAGGGCGGCAGCCGCCAGAAGCATGATGAAGTACAGGAACCTTAAGGAGTCGCCGGAGGATTTGACGAGCAGGAGGACCGACACTGGCACGACGGTCAGTATTGACCAGACGACGGCTTTTTTGCGGTCGGAGTAGAGTATCGCCCCCGCAACGAGCCCCGTGACCAGGCCCACGAACGGCGTGATGACGAGGTTCGAGAAAAGGGCCGCGTCTTTGAGCATCTCGTCGAAAAGAGGCCTGTTCGCCTCCATGAAGGCCTTGGCGTCTTCCTTTGTCCTGCCTTTGAAGAAGGCGTTGACGAACCTGCCGTAGGGCGTGACATCGAGCAGAGTAAGAAGCCACGCCAGGGCAGCGTAAAAGAAAAAGAAGACCATGTTTCCGGCGAAAACGGCCGCGAAGTACCTAGTTTTTTTCATCTCACCACCAGCTGTTTTTTTGGTAACTCCAAAAATTAGCTATTTTTTCTGAAGTCAAGGAAGGGCGGGAATAAAAAGCGCAGCATATATGAGAATATGTGAGCATTTTTATTTCCGCCCTGACACAGAGGTCAGGAAAAAGAGCAATTTTCATTTGAGCTTGAGAGGCAGCCCGGAGGCGACGAACCATGCCTGCCCCGCCGTTGAAGCCATCTTCTGGTTAATCCAGCCCGACAGGTCGCGGAACCTCCTGGCGAGCGCGTTTTCAGGGACGAGCCCCAAGCCTACCTCGTTTGACACGGCTATGACGAGCGAAGGGGAGGCGGCGCATTCTTTCGCGAGAGATATTGCCGCATCTTTTATCTTTTCGTCGTCCATGCCAGAGTGAAGGAGGTTGGAGAGCCACAGGGTAAGACAGTCTATTACCACCGCGTTGCCCGAGCCGAGTCCCGAGACGACCCCGGCCAGGTCGAGCGGCTCCTCGACCGTCTCCCAGAGGGCGCCCCTTTCAAGGCGGTGCGCGTCTATCCGGGCTTTCATCTCAGGGTCGAGGGCCTGGGCGGTCGCGACAAAGACCTTCCTGAGCGCGCCGTTCGAAGCGAGGCTCAAAGCGTGGGCGCTCTTTCCCGAGCGCGCGCCTCCCACGATGAAGACAAGCCCCTTTTCCATCAGAACTCTATCCCTTTTCTGGCCTGCACGCCGTTGTCATACGGGTGCTTTATCTTGAGCATCTCGGTGACGTAGTCCGCCGACTGCATTAGCTCCACCGGGGCGTTCCTGCCCGTCATGACTACTTCGAGCCCCTCGGGCCTTCCGGCGAGGAACTCGAGGAGGCCGTCAATTTTTATCCAGCCGCCGTTCACGGCCGACATCATCTCGTCGAAGACGGCCATGCCGTAGCCGCCCTGCATGAGCTTTTCCTTCGCGGCCTCAAAAGTGCCCACGACCGAAGCCCTCACGGCTTCGAGGTCGGTCTTCGCGCCGGTAAAGAGCGGGTGCCTGCGGTTGGACCTCACGACGTCTACCCCCGCCTGCTTCAATAAGTCCTTTTCGCCCGAAGAGGCGCTGTCCTCCTTGAAGAACTGTACGAACAGGACCTTCATGCCCTGACCGCAGGCTCGCAGGGCGAGCCCCACGGCGGCAGTGGTCTTGCCCTTGCCCTCTCCGGTATATATGTGGACCAGTCCCTTGTTCTCTCCCATTATCTGCAATCCTCCTGAAAACTAAAAAACCCATCCCTCGAAACCGGGATGGGCAGCAAACGCTTCAAGGCCATACAGCAATGAAGCTCAGCCGACCTTCTCCCTCGGAAGGTCAAAAGAACGGCACCTGGCAGGTCTCCTGGCTCGCGGGTCGTCCTACTCTCTTATCCTTCCCGGCGGAAAAAGCCAGTGGTTAGTTTAAGATTTCGTCGCCGCATACAGTTGCGGGGCAGCTCCCGGTTCAACGGGATTCCCTTTTAGGCCCGCTTTCGGCGGGCACCCGGTGCTCTGAATTTGAATAAGGCTATCAGGTAAGGACGGCCGCAGTCAAGGGCAATTTCAAAGGTACTTCTTTACCGCCTCGATCGCCCTTTTCATTGCGTCTTCCCCGTGCGGCTCGATTGTGTAGATGGGGTCGTTCGCGTATTGATTCAGCAGGCTCAAAAACCTCGGGATGTCGATGGAGCCTTCGCCAAGCGGCAGGTGGTCATCGTGCTTGCCGTGGTTGTCGTGCAGGTGCACCTCCGCTATCTTCGGGCCCAGCGAGACGAACCATTCCTCCATGTCGACTTTAGAGAAGACCCTCAGGTGCCCGGCGTCCATGCAGATGCCGAAGTTCGGCGACTCTATGCTGTCCATGAGGAGCTTCAATGTGGAGGGCTCCCTTTCGAAGATGTTCTCAACGGCGATGACCGTGCCAAGCCGTTCGGCCTCTTCAACCAGCGGCGGCCAGGTTTTGAGGCTCTGCGAGAGCCACAGCTCGAAGTTGCCCTTGTACTTTTTCTCGTGATATCCGGCGTGCAGGACCACGGCCCTGGGCCTCAGATGCTCTATCACCTTGAAGACCTTTTCGTACATCCTGGCGGTCGAAAGCCTCACCGGCTCTTCCATGCTCCCGGGGTTCATGTCCATGTACGGGCCGTGCAGCGTGATGGAAAGCCCCGCGCCGCCGAAAGACTCATGCAGACGCTCGAGGTCGAACGGGCGCGCCTCTTCTATGAAGAAGCCGTCCATGTAGACCTCCGGGTTTATCCCGGAAGAGATGAGGCTTTCATATTTCTCGAGGATGTACGGATAAGGTACGTGTACCTGTATTTTCCTGTCCTGTGTCATGGCCGCCTTTCGAAGGCATACATTAAACATTAAAAGAAAGCCGCCTTCAAGGGAAATACGCCTCAGTATACCCCTTCGATGGTAAGCCCTGCGGCGCCTGCTATACTCTTTAGTATAGGCTCAAAACTTTTCCACGAAAAGCACCATGAAAGGAGTGGAACGATGAAAAAAGCTTTCGCGATATTAGCCTGCCTCTTTACGGCGCTGTCGTACTCGAACGCAGACGCACAAAACAAGTCCGCCTCAAGCTCCATGAGCGACGAAGAGCTCATAAGGACTGCGATGAGCGCGGCCCCGCCGCACATCTCCAGGGACGCCGCCATAATGGCGAAAGGCCCGGACGGGAAACTCCGGGTATTGAAGGAGGGAACGAACGAGTTCACCTGCATAGCCGACCTGAGCGGCCAGGAGGCCCCCGACCCGATATGCGCCGACAGGGCGGCAACCTCCTGGGCTACGTCATTTCTAAACGGGGAGCCCAAGCCTGCGAACACCGAACCCGGCATAGCATACATGGGCCTGGGGGGCTGGCACTGGGAGAAGGACGGGCAGATAGTCATGGACCCTGCGACCCCCGGAGCGAAAAAAGTGAAAGAGCCGCCGCACTGGATGATTACATGGCCTTTCGACGCCCAAAAGACCGCCCTTCCTCTTAACCCGTCGAGGTTCGGCGCTTACCTTATGTACCCGGGACCTTACGGCCACCTCATGGTCTACCAGGACCCGATGAAGCTGCCAGCGCCGCCAAGAAAATGACAAGCCCAGGCAGGGGAGAAAAGCTCTCCCCTGCCATCTTTTCCGCCTCATTGCGCATCGACGATTCCCAAAAAACCCTTGACTTTCCACTATGTACACAGTATACAATATACAAAAGACCCTGCAGGTGTGCCCGGCTCCGGGCACGTTCGCGTCTGAAGCCAGAAGGAAATAAATGGATAAAACGAGAGTTCTCGACTATCCCGTCGAGCGGCCTGTAACGCTGCGGGAGAGGATAGTCGACTTCATAAAGGATTCTGTCATCTCCGGGCGGCTCAAACCCGGCGAGAGGGTCCCCGAGCAGGAGATAGCCGAATCCTTCGGCATCTCGAGGACTCCCATACGGGAGGCCTTCAGGCAGCTCGAGTCCGAGGGCTTCATAACCGTCACGCCCAGGAAGGGCGCCGTCGTAAGCCCCATCACCGACAAGGACGTAAGCGAGTTCTACGAGATAAAGAGCCTCCTTGAGGGCTACGCCGCCAAGACGGCCTGCGTGAAGCTCACGCCCAGGGACATAAAAAAGCTCGAGAGCCTGAACGGCCAGATGGAAAAGTGCGCCGAGAAGGGCGACGTGAAGGGCTTTTTCAAGCTCGACAACCAGTTCCACGACACTTTCCTCAAGTCCTGCGGGAACGAGAAGCTCTGCGTCCTCGTCCACCAGCTCGTCCAGCAGTTCGAGAGGTTCAGGATAACAGCCCTTTCGCTGCCAGGGCGCATGAGCGACTCGGTACGCCAGCACAAAGAGATAATCGACGCATTCACGCACGGGAAGTCCTCGCTCGTCGAAGGGCTCGTGCGCGCCAACGCGGAAAAGGGCAGGGACATACTCGTGGAGCAGCTATCCAGGGAAAAGGGCGGCAGACATGAAGCTAATCAATAGCCCGGAAGCCGCGGCAAGGCTCGCGCGCACCATAGTCTCGGACATCGCCCTTTACAACAGGGAGAAGATACTAGACGGAATAAAGCACGACAACATCTTCGACCTCCTCGAAAAGGAACTCAAGGAGGGGCTCGACCTTTACAGGAGCAGGCTCGCCCCGGAGATGGACACCACGAACAGCTACTACAACAGGTCGATAGTCGACATCCTCATAAAAAGAAACGGCAACATAGAGTCGGAGATCTGGTAGGGCCGCGTCCTCTATTTTTGTTTGTTCCCTTTTCTAACCCCTTCTGAAAACTACCCCATGGATACAGTCCACAAATTCAAGGCAACAGTTGAAGACGCCTCTACAAGGCTCGACATATTTCTCTCCGCGAAACTTCCGGAGCTGACGCGCTCACGCATAAAGACCCTCCTTGAAGAAGGCAGGGCCGAGGTGGGAGGCAAGACGGCCAAGGCAGGACAGAAGCTCAAGGGGGCCGAAGAGGTCACCATCAGCGTCCCTGAGCCTGAGGAAGGCACTGTAGCGCCCGAGGACATCCTGCTCGACGTGCTCTACGAAGACAACGACGTCGTAGTCGTAAACAAGCCATTTGACATGGCGGTGCACCCCGGCGCTGGAAGGTCGACGGGCACCCTCGTGAACGCGCTGCTCGGCATGAAAAAGCCGCTCGCGCCCACCGGAGGCCCCTTGAGGCCCGGCATAGTGCACCGGCTCGACAAGGACACGACAGGCGTACTCGTAGCGGCGAGGAACGACAAGAGCTATCATTCGCTTGTCGGCCAGTTCAAAGACCGAAGGACATCGAGAAAATACCTTGCCCTCGTCTGGGGCTGCATGAAAACAGATAAAGGCACAATCGACATAGCCATCGGCAGGGACAGCGTGCACAGGAAGATGATATCGACCAAGGCGCGGGTAAAGCGGGAGGCGATAACAAAGTACAAAGTGCTCAAGACTTTCCCGCTCATCTCGCTACTGGAGATAAAGCTCGAGACGGGCAGGACGCACCAGATAAGGGTCCATCTCGCGGAAGTCAAGCACCCCGTCGTAGGCGACCAGGTCTATGGCAGGAGGGCCGTGCCGCCGGCCCTGCCAAAAGCGGCCGCCGACAGGCTCAAGGGCATAAAGCGCCAGATGCTCCATGCGGCAACACTCGGTTTCACCCATCCTTCCACAGGCGAGTGGATGGAATTTTCAGCCCCGCCTCCGCCAGACATGGCGGGGCTCATAGCAGCTCTCGAGGAGACACCGGATGATAAATGACGCAAAAGGCATAAAGTACGCAGCCTCACCTCTACTTCAAGGGAACTTCGTGGCCCACGGCTTTCTTACGAGGGTCGGCGGCGTGAGCCTTGCCCCCTACGCTTCCTTGAACTTCGACGGACGGGATACAGACCCCGCCGGAAACGTCGAGAAAAACAAGGCCCTTTTCCACGAGGCCTTCGGCGTCCCTGAGGGACGCCTCGTAACCGTCAGCCAAGTCCACGGCAAGAAGGTGCTTGTAATCGACGGACAGCTGCCTGATAAACCGGTCGAAGCCGACGCGATAGTCACCGCTGAGCCTGACGTCGCCATAGGCATGATGACCGCCGACTGCCAGCCGATACTCCTCCATGACCCTGTGAACAACGCGATCGGGGCGGTACACGCCGGATGGAAGGGAGCAGCCCTCGGCATAGTCGTGGAGACGGTCCTGAAGATGTCCGAGACGTACGGCACCGACCCCGCGTGCCTCATCGCCTCGCTCGGCCCGTGCATAGGCCCCTGCTGCTACAAGGTGGGCTGGAACGTCCTGGACGAGTACATGAAAAACCACAGGGATGCGGACTGCTTCAGGGAAAACGACGGCCTCAGGATGGACATAAGCCTGGCCAACAACCTGCAGCTCCTCGGCGTCGGGGTCAAAAAAGAGAACATCTCGATTGATTCGGTATGCACCTCGTGCAACCCGGAGCTCTTCTTTTCATACAGGAAAGATAACGGCAGGACAGGCAGGCAGCTTTCCTTCATAATGCTCAAAGGCGGCTCTCCGAGATGATAGTAGGCCTCACCGGCGGCATAGCAACAGGCAAGAGCCTCGTGGCAGGCGAGCTGAAAAAATGCGGCGCGGCCATAATAGACGCCGACAGGATCGCGAGGGAAGTCGTCGAGCAAGGCAAACCGGCCTACGACGACATAGTAAAAGAGTTCGGGCGCTCCGTCTTGAAAGCGGACGGCGGGCTCGACAGGAAGACGCTGGCGAATATCGTATTCAATGACAAGGCTGCCCTCGAAAAGCTCAACCAGATAACGCACCCGCGCATAAGGGAGCGCATAAGGGAAGAGGCACGGCGGCTTTCAGCCGAAGGAGAACGCCTGATTGTGCTCGACGTCGCCCTCCTCATTGAGATGGGCGTCAAGTACGAGGTCGAAAAGATAATCGTCGTCTACTCGGAGGCCGGCCAGCAGCTCGAGCGGCTCATGAAAAGGGACAGCCTCACCGAAGCCGAAGCCAAAAAGAGGCTCTCCTGCCAGATGGACATCAAGGAAAAGCTCAAATATGCCGATTATGTCATCGACAACAGCGGCGCAATTGAAAGCACGCTCGAGCAGGCAAAGGAGCTCTTCGCCGAGCTCGAAGGGCTTGAAAATATAAAAAAAGGCACTTGACACCTTATATCTTCCATGCTAAGGTGGAAATACCCTTTCAAGTATTTACCGTTGTTCATACCTCAAAAGCTTCGATCCGCAAGGTATAAAGCCCAGAGGACAACTAAACCTACAGAGTGAAATCACCCTTCATAACCGTCAGGAACTGGAATAATTCCTCATCTATTCCGCCTTCCAATTTCAAATCCCACAGGAGTATTGTATGAACCTTAAGGAACTTAAGGAGAAAAAAATCAACGAGCTTACTTCGCTCGCGAAGAAATATAACATAGAGTCGGCCTCGAGCATGAGGAAGCAGGACCTCATCTTCGCGCTCCTGCAGTCCCAGAGCGAGCAGAACGGGATGATATACGGCGAAGGCGTCCTCGAGACCCTGCCCGACGGTTTCGGCTTCCTCCGCGCCCCGGACTACAACTACCTGCCGGGCCCCGACGACATATACGTCTCCCCCTCGCAGATAAGGCGCTTCAACCTCCGCACGGGCGACATAGTCTCCGGCCAGATAAGGCCCCCGAAGGAAGGCGAGAGGTACTTCGCGCTCCTCAAGGTCGAGAAGGTCAACTACGAAGACCCGGAAGTGGCAAGAGACAAGATACTCTTCGACAACCTCACTCCCCTTTACCCGCAGGAGAAGCTCCACCTCGAGCTCAAGAGCGAAAAAGGGGCCCCGAGCGACATATCCATGAGGATAATGGACCTCTTCACGCCAATCGGCAAGGGACAGAGGGGACTCATCGTCTCCCCGCCGAGGGCAGGTAAGACCATCCTCCTCCAGAAGGTAGCCAACTCCATAACGACCAACCACCCCGACGTCGTCCTCCTCGTCCTCCTCATAGACGAGCGGCCTGAAGAGGTCACGGACATGCAGCGGTCTGTAAAGGGCGAAGTCATAAGCTCGACCTTCGACGAACCGGCCCAGAGGCACGTGCAGGTCGCCGAGATGGTCATAGAGAAGGCAAAGAGGCTCGTCGAGCACCAGAAGGACGTCGTCATACTGCTCGATTCCATCACGAGGCTCGCAAGGGCCTACAACACCGTAGTCCCGCCCTCCGGAAAGGTCCTCTCCGGCGGCGTCGACTCCAACGCGCTCCATAAGCCCAAGAGGTTCTTCGGAGCCGCCAGGAACATAGAAGAAGGCGGCAGCTTGACCATCATCGCGACCGCCCTCATCGAGACCGGAAGCCGCATGGACGAGGTCATATTCGAAGAGTTCAAGGGAACCGGCAACATGGAAATCGTCCTGGACAGGAAGCTGGCCGAAAGAAGGATATTCCCGGCCATCGACCTCAACAAGTCCGGCACGAGGAAGGAAGACCTGCTCCTCACCAAGGAAGAGCTCAACAGGATATGGATACTCAGAAAGGTCCTCCAGCCTCTGAACCCAATCGAGTCGATGGAGTTCCTGCTGGACAAGATGCAGCATACGCCGTCGAACAAGGGCTTCCTGGAGTCAATGAGCAAATAAAAATAAAAAGCGCTATTTTTCGAATAGCCTTAAGTTTTTAAAGGCCGGAAGCAACCCTTCCGGCCTTTTTGTTTCAAAAACCGCTTTTTCCTTTTTTGCTTGAACTCCATTTACATAGTTGCTAATATGTACTATTCCCCCTCAGGGAGTAGTCTGCTTATTTCACAGGCAAACCCGTGGGGAGCCTGAAAAAACACGATTTTATTCAGGCGGCAAAAGCTCCGAAAGGGTTTTTCAGCTGCCTTATACAGGAGGAAGTACCATGAAAGAAGGCATCCACCCGAAATACGAGGAGACGAAGATACACTGCGTCTGCGGCAACATAGTCGCGACCGGCTCCACGAAGAAGGACATATCAGTCGAAATCTGCTCGAACTGCCACCCGTTCTTCACCGGTGAGCACAAGCTCCTGGATACCGCCGGAAAGATCGAGAAGTTCAAGAGGAAGTACGCCCAGCACCAGAACAAGCAGTAACGGGCGGACGCCGTGAAGGTAGTCCTCCTCAACCACACTCCCTGCCCGGAAAAAACGGTCGCCATGGCCGCGCGGCTCTGCTATTCGGGGTCGTCCATAAGGGAGCTGGAAGACAGGGTAGCCGGCATCTCCTTCGAGAAGTTCCTCGGCAAAATCCTCAAAATGGGCCACCTTTCCGTCCTCGAGCATGCCTCCTTCACCTTCGGGATAGAAGGCATCTCGAGGGCGACTTCGCACCAGCTCGTCCGCCACCGGCTGGCTTCCTACTCCCAGCAGTCCCAGAGGTACGTCGCCGCCTCCGAACCCGAGTACGTCGTCCCGCCTTCCATCGCGAAGGACGAAGCCAGAAAAAAGAAGTTCGAAGCAGAAGTCCGGAGGATATACCGCTCCTACGCCAGGCTCCTCGAAGAGGGCATACCGGCGGAGGACGCCAGGTATCTGCTGCCGAACGCGGCCCACACGAAGATAATCGTCACGATGAACGCCAGAGAGCTCATACACTTCTTTAACCTCCGCTGCTGCGAGAGGGCGCAGTGGGAGATAAGGGAGATGGCCACCATGATGCTCAAGCTCGCCAAAGGCACCGCCCCTTTTATTTTCAAGGAGTGCGGCCCGGCGTGCGTCTCCGGCAAGTGCTCGGAAGGCGAGATGACCTGCGGCAAGCCCAAAGAGATAAGAGAGAAGTTCAGGGCCCTTTAGAACGGCTTGAACCGGCTTACCGCCGTAAAAAAAACATATTCACCCTATTATTCTCAAAATGAAAAAAATATTACTCTCATTATTCGGTATTGGTCTGCTTTTCGGGTGCGCCGCGAATGACGGCGTAGTCCGCACTGAAAAAGGCACGTTCATAGTCTCCGCCGGGTCATCCGGCATCTCCGACCTGAGCGACATGAAAGCCGAGTCGACCGAAGAGGCCAGCTCGTTCTGCGAAAATCGCGGACAGGTTCTTCAAGTGGTCAGGCTTCGCGGGACTGAACCGCCTTACTATTTGACCCATCTTCCTGAAGTAGAAATCGAGTTCATGTGCTCAGACCGCCAGGGCAGTGATACAATAGCCAGCTCGCGATGATAGAAAAACGACTCGAAGACCTGGAGACCAGATATAACGAGCTCTCAGAGCTCCTCGGCCTGCCCGACGTCGCGGGCAACGCGGAGCTTTATCAGAAGTACGCCAAAGAGCACGCCTCTTTAAGCGACCTCGTGGAAGTTTACAGGCAGCTCAAGGCAATCGACCGCGAGCTCGATGACAACAGGCAGATACTCGAGGGCAAGGACGAAGAGTTAAGGGAGCTCGCGAAAGAGGAGATCCCCAACCTCCAGAAGGCGAAAGAGGAGCTCTCGAAGAAGCTCAAGGTAATGCTCCTGCCGAAAGACCCCAACGACGACAGGTCTATACTTCTCGAGATAAGGGCTGGCGCTGGAGGGGACGAGTCGGCCATATTCGCAGCAGAGCTCTTCAGGATGTACTCGAGGTACGCCGAGGTGCGCGGCTGGAAAGTGGACGTATTGAACATCAGCCCCACCGGGCTCAACGGCGTAAAGGAAGTCATCGCCGAGATAGTCGGCAAGGGCGCGTACTCGCGATTCAAGTATGAAAGCGGCGTCCACAGGGTGCAGCGCGTCCCCGAGACCGAAGCCTCTGGCAGGAGGCACACCTCGACCGTCACTGTCGCGGTCATGCCGGAAGCCGAGGACGTAGAGGTAGACGTCCGCATGGACGACATAAAGGTAGACACCTACCGCTCCGGCGGCCACGGCGGCCAGAACGTGAACAAGGTCGAGACCGCCGTCAGGATGACGCACATACCCACCGGCACCGTCGTCACCTGCCAGGAAGAGAAGAGCCAGCACAAGAACAGGGAGAAGGCGTTCAGGGCGTTGAAGGCACGCATCCTCGACGCCAAGGTGCAGGAGCAGCAGAAGAAGATCGCGGCCGACAGGAAGAGCCAGGTCGGCACCGGCGACAGGTCGGAGAAGATTCGCACCTACAACTTCCCGCAGAACAGGGTCACCGACCACAGGATAGGCCTCACTCTGCATAAGCTCGCTGAAGTGATGGAAGGCGAGCTGGACGAACTCACCGACAACCTCATAGGCTTCTACCAGACAGAGGCACTGAAGGAACAGGGCGCGGCGTAAGACTTCAATAAAAAATCAACGCAACATCGAACACGGAATATCATGGACAAGATAATCATCGAAGGCGGCAACCGCCTTGTAGGAGAAGTAACCGCAGGCGGAGCGAAGAACGCAGTCCTGCCGCTCATGGCGGCGGCCCTTCTCGTAGACGGCTGGATGACCATCACCAACGTCCCGAAGCTTCGCGATATAGAGACCTTCAAGATACTCTTGAACCACCTCGGCTCGGACATCGAGTCCGACCCCGCTAACAGCACTTTAAAGATACGCACAAAGGACGTCAAATCCCCCGAGGCCCCTTACGAGCTCGTGAAGACTATGAGGGCTTCGGTCCTCGTCCTGGGGCCCCTTGTGGCCCGCTTCAAGAGGGCGAGGGTCTCTTTACCCGGCGGGTGCGCCATAGGCGCGCG
>CAJPGC010000030.1 GCA_905339405.1 uncultured bacterium
CTCCACAATTTCTTCATAAACGTCTACTACAGCCCGGATGTAATAGGTGCCCGGAGTTGTTCCAGTGGCAATTGTATTGTTAAAGGTGCCGCTATGGCTCGCGCCTCCCGAAAGAGACGGCACAGTCCCGCTGCCAAGGTATACCGAGCCTGTGCCGTTTACAGGATCGGTCGTACGATAAAAGTGAACACCCGTTCCTGCTGAAACCGCTGTCCCAAGGTTCTGTACAGTATAGCCAATCGCTATATTCGTCCCTGCTGGTACAGTCGTGGGGGATGTAGTCAAATTGTTTATTACAAGATCTATCCCGCTTACATTCGACTCGATTGAATCAGAAGATATTTCCGAAACATTACCTGATTGGTCCTTGAATTCGGCATAAACAGTCTTGGTCCCATTTCCTTCGGATAATGTCCAGGCTTTCGAAGCGCCATATGGCTCCCAGGCAGACCAGGTAGAGTTATCGTTGCTGAACCTCATCTCGGAAACGGCGCCGCTGTTGTCATTCGCGGAGAGGCTAAGGGTTGCGGAGGTGGAAGCCGTACTTGCGGCCCCATTGTTAATGGATATTGAGCCGGTGGGAGGCAGAGTATCGTCTACGCTCATCGACACCATATTGCCGTTGGCGTCATATGTGTAATTGATTTCCGTTCCGTTGCCGTGGTCTATTTTAAGAAGACGGTTTGCGTTATCATATGTGTATGTGGCCGAAAAGGCAGGCCCTCCAAAGGCGATTGTGGTCAGGAATATTAAGAGTAGGATTATTTTGGATTTCATAACGGACCGTCCTTTAAGATTCGGAAGCTGCATCAAATTTAAAAAAATCTATTTAAGTTTCTATAGCAATGATGGTGCGCTGTTGCGCACCTTACAAAGCTGCAATTAATTCTGCAAATTAAATTTATAATGGGTTTTCTCCCAAGCTTCAGATGGGAACTCACCATGACGAACTATACGCTCACTCAAAAGATTGTTCCGAAACTCAAGCGTTGCTGAATAGGATGTAGCCGCATCACCGCCAGTTAGAACAACTGCAAAACGTTTTTTCCCATTGTGAACTTCAATGCGCACTTTTCGCGGGTTCCCTAAATCAGCGAAGGAAGAGAGTGGTACAAACAACAAGTTTCCATTAACTTTAACTTCTAACACCTCTATAAAAGTACTTGGACACACATTTTCTGCACCCCAACGCCATGAAGCTGCTGTTTTACAAGGCTGAGACTCCGTAAAAGAGCTCACGACTACTCTTGCGCTAACCTCTCCGGTTTTCACGTCAAACTCTTTGTTTTTAGATAATTCATTTGCACTACACGCAGCATAAAGCCAAATTGTTTGCAGAATTAATGAAAATGCTATAATCGTTTTCATTTTTATTACCTCACCACTTCAACAACTTCGCCAGGAGGAATTTGATCTCTGTTCGGCGGAAGAATAATGCATCCATGTGATGCGTCGTTTTGCTTATTATTCCCATGTGCACGGAAACTATTACAATCGCGTCCAGTATTAAAGCATTCATTTCCTGTTAACGGTGTTAACGGAATGGTATTTCTACCAGTGTTAGAGCTAGTGTATGGGCTTCCGATCTCCCACGAGCCTCGCGGAATTGGGCCAACGTTTGGTACAGCTTGCATATTAGGATTATCTCGACCTGCGCCGGTACCTGAATAACCAGTTTCATTATAATACTTCACACCTGTCTGGTCGCTCACACAAGTCATTTGCCCCGTGCTCTGCGAATAAGTACACCGCAGCCCCGTTGGATCTTTCAAATTTACGGGATTATCTTGAACGTAACTAAATACATTCACATCCCCACCAGCGAACCCAATCGGGTCCTTTGAAACAAACCTACCAGCTTCAGGGTCATAGTACCTGGCCCTGTAATAGTACAGGCCTGTCTCGCTGTCGTATTCCCTTCCGGTGTAGGCGTAGGCGTTTCTTATTGTCTCCTCGCTCTTCGGGGCACCAAAAGAGTCGTAGGCATACCTGTTGACCACGGCTTGGGCACCATCGGTCATCGAGGTTATGGAGCCGAGGCCGTCTGCGTGGTAATAGTAGGTCTGGCCATCCCTCGTGAGAGAAAGCGGTTCGTCTATGCCGGGGCCGTGAATGTAGGCCGTGGTGGTCGTTATCGTATTGCCGTTCTGGGTCCTTTCAAGCAACTCAAGGATTATGTCCTCGTTCTCATAGACATAGGAGTACTTGTAAGTCGTCGGAATGCCGCTCTCGTAGGTAGATACGTTCTTCTCTATCCTTCTCCCGAACGGGTCGTACTTGAAGGTTACGCTATCGGCGTTGGGGTTGCCCGTCACCTGCCGTGTGGCGCTTACGATCCTGTTCTCGTAGTCATAGGCATAGCTCTGTATAAAAGTGTTTGCTTTTGAATAAGCCGGGCCGTCAGTCCTGTTGCCTACTGCATCGTAGGTAAATGCCTCGTTTGTTTGCGAGAAAATGGGGTTCTGTGCCGTCTGTGCAGGCTGGGACTGGGTCAGCCTGTAAGTCAGGTCATACGAATAGGCATACTGGTACTCATTATCCGCCCTGGTCAGCCTGTTACCGACAGCGTCAAGAGTGTAGGTGAAAGTATCAATAACCGAATTACCTGAAGTCCTGTATTCAAGGGTGGTGAGCCTGCTACGGGTGTCATAGGCATAGGCCGCATTGACACCGTTGGGATAGGAAAGTGCCGTCCTCCTGTCAGCGTTGTCATAGGTGAATGAGAAAGCCTGCCCGGCCTGTGGAATTATCTGGGTGAGCCTGCTGTCGTTGTCATAGGTGTACTGTATGACTCTGCCATCAGGAGTGGTCATTTGGGTGCGGTTGCCGCGGGTGTCATAGGCATAGCTTATTGTCCTGCTGTTCGAATCCACAACCGAGGTCACCCGGCCATTGGCGTCAAAGGTGAAGTTGTAGGCGATATTTGCGTTCGCCGCGCTGGTTATGTGGTCTTTTGAATCGTACTGGTATGTCGCTGTCGTCTGGTCAGGGTAGTTTATTGAAGTGAGCCTGTCCAAATCGTCATAAGTGTAGGTTGTAATCGCGTTGTTGGCGGCCGTCCTTGAAGTCAGGTTGCCCTTGGAATCATAGGAGTAGGAGACGGTATTCCCAAGAGGGTCTGTTTCAGTCAGCACCCTCCCCAGCTTGTCATAGGTGAAGTTGGTGGCATTGGTGCGGGCGTCAGTCAGGGCCGTAAGCTTGTTTACTCCCCCGGTGCAGGAACCGCAACCTGTGCTGCCATAGGTAAAGGTCGTCACCTGGTTCATTGCGTTGGTTTCGGAAGTGACGAGGTTGTCGGAATTGTAAGTATACGAGGTGTTTCGGCTGTTGGCGTCCGTAACGGAGACGACATTGCCGTTGGCGTCATAGCTGAACTGGGTCACGGCATTCCCCGGCTGGGTCGCAGTCGCAAGCCTGCCGAGGCTGTCATAAGTAAAGGCGGTCACCGCACCGGCGGCTTCGGTCTGGCTAAGGGGTATTCCAGCAGAGTCGTAGGTGAAGGCCGTCGTCCCGCTGGCCGGGTCGGTTATTGAGGTCAGGTTATTGCTGGCGTCGTAGACGAGCGTTGTCTGGTTCGAAGAGGCATCTATTGTAGCCGTGAGGTTCCCGCGAGAGTCGTACTGGAACTGGGTCGTGGCCCCGGACGCGTCGACGATCGATGTCAGGTTCCCGTTCGAATCGTAAGTATAAGTTATAGTCGTGTTGCTGGTAACATCCCTCTCAGTCAATACCTGTCCGAAGGAATTGTAGGTGAACTCGGTCACCTGCCACAGCTCGTTAGTCTTGGTGAGCATGTTCCCGGAGCCGTCGTAGGTATACGTCGAATAAGTGCCGTCAGGGTTCGTAGTCCTGGTAAGGTTCCTGTCCTCGTCATAGATGTAATGCGTGACATTCCCCAGGGGGTCTGTCATGTCAAGGACGGTATCCTGGACCGAGTCGTATTTGAAAATCCAGACGCCTCCGTCGCGCTCGGTGACGGTCGCGGTATCTGTCGTCTGGTCATATGCGAACGACTTCGTCCGGTTCTGTGCGTCCGTGGAAGACGTCATCCGGCCCTGGGCATCATAGGCATAAGTCACCACATTGCCGTTAGGGTCGGTCTTGGTCTGCATCCTGCCGCCGGCATTGTACGTGTAGCTCCAGTCAGCATTTGCCGGGCCGTTTACGGAGGAAAGGTTGCCGCTTGCATTGTATGAAAGAATGGTATTCTGGTTATCAACGGAAGTGAACTGGGTCACGCGGCCATTTCCGTCATAGGAGAGCTGTATCACCCTGCCGTTGCGGTCGGTTATTGAAGTAAGGTTCCCGTTCGTATAAGAAAGAAGAGTTGAATTGCCGTTCCGGTCGGTGATAGAGGTAAGCTTGCCTGAGGCGTTGAACTGGTAGACGATGCCCTCTTTGGTGGCCCGGGTATATGTGCCATCGCCGTTCTTTACTATCGACGAATACTCGGGAAGGCGGGCCTCGGGATAATAGACCCCGTTGTTGATCCAGAAATAAACAGTATTTCCGCCTACAACTTTCAGAGCAAGTGAAGTGCCGTTATCTTCGGAAATGTTAATGTCATAGGCATGGGTCCAGCCGTTCCCCAGGGGGCCGGAATATGCAGAAAGAGAGTTGTAGAATATCTGGAAGTCCTGAGAGAGGTCCTGGTCATGGTTCAGGTTGCCGCTGGAGATCTTTGTCGTCGAATTTGAGTGCTTATTCGTTTCACAGCTAAGCCCTATGCAGGACTCGTCTGTCTGACCGTTATTGTTGTTATCCCGTAAATCGCATACCTCAATGCCTTCATCGACCTGGCCGTTGCAGTTGTTGTCGATGCCATCGCCGGGAATTTCATCGGCCTCAGTACCTAAATTCGAGGGGTCGCCGCAGTTCTGGACGCAATCTATTTGAGCTCCATTTTTGCCAGTGCATTGGTCAATGGTATACACCGCAATCGGAGTATCATAGGATGCACAATTCGTGCTCGATTTCAAATAACCATGCCAGCAGGTTCCGCCAGATCCTGCAGTAGCTGGGAAAACATACCCTGTTCCACCAAATTCGGGCGGATTATAAGTTTTATGACCATCACAGTACAAATATACTGTTTGACGTGAAATACCCCCATAATAAGCACCGTAATAAGGAGGAGCGTAAGCAGGATTAGTTGTTTTAGTATATGGACCAGACCCATATAAAAAAGTATTATCACCGGAACATGAGGACACATAAGACGCAATATTATCATGTAAAACGGTATCCAGTTTGTAATAATAAAGCCAATACGCGTAACGATTATTCGCGTTACACCGCTTTTTGAGGGTCAAGATATTTGCTGTTTTTTCAATCCAATAAAAACAGCCAGATCCCGGCGGATGCGCTTTTATATAATTTTCAACATCTGTATAAGTAGAAGCAGCTGAAATTACTGGGAAAAACAGCAGGAGAAATACAACAAGGATGGAAGTTTTTTTCAGCGGCACGGAGTCACAACCTTTGCTTTTTCAGAAAAGCTGTACTTTTGATACCATACCTTTACTCAATATGCCAGCTGTATTTCAGTACAGGTTATGATTTTTTTCAGGGCTTATTTTTTAGTTGATTTTTGAGGTCCTCGAGCTTATCTCTTACCTCATCCGTAGCCAAAGATGCTTGCGCTGAATCCGAGATCACACGGGGCGTAATCAGGATTATGAGTTCCGTCTTACCGTCTATGCGGGTGGAAAACTTGAAAAGATTGCCGAGGACAGGGATTTTGCTGAGAAAAGGTATTCCTGAGTCGGTCCTGTCCTTCCTTTCCTGAATAAGACCGCCAATCACTAGAGTCTGCCTGTCTTTAGCGACTATGGAAGTCTCAGCCTCTCTCTTGGTGAACGAAGGGTAGGTCCTGTCCCCGACGGTCCTGTCGGTGGATTTATCGCTCACCTCCTGCCTTACGGTCATGGCGACCATGCCGCCTTCCGTGATATGGGGAGTCACCGTAAGGATAACGCCCGTTTTCCGGTATTCAATATTCTGAATAAGTCCGCCTGTACCGGTTACCGCGGTCTGTGTGGACTGGGTCGCGACAGGCTCATCGCTGCCCACGTTGATTGAAGCCTTTTCATAATTTTTGACGACAATATGCGGGTTGCTCAGCACGTTTATTTTGCCGGTCGTGGCGAGCGCCTGGATGGCGGCGAAAAATCTGCTGGAATCCGTCGTGAAAGCGGTCAGTCCTGAGGGTGCGCCAGCACCTATCGGGGCAGAAATCGCGCCCCTCGGATCATTTATAATCGATGAAAAAATTCCCGTGTTCTGCTGGAGATTGAAGTTGTCCGTAAGAGCCGACCACTGTATACCGAACTTCGTGGTCTCATCCAGCTTCACTTCAAGAATGAGAGCGTCTATAAGGACCTGCTTGGGTATGCGGTCAAGTTCCTGAATGGTACTCAGCATAGTCTGATAATCCCTTTGTGAAGACTGGATGATAAGGGCGTTCGATGGCTCGTACAGGAATATTTTTACGTCCTCGCCTACCGGGCTTAAAGCCATGGCAGCGCCCGGGCTTGCAAGCCCGGCCGGTCTTTTGCCGCTGAATAGCTGCTCCAGTATGGTTTTGACATTCGAAGCTTTATCGTTCTGGACATAATAGGTGTGTATGGAAGAGCTTTCCCCTGACGCCCTCTTATCAAGACGCTCCAGCCATTCCTTTACTGAGGACAGCAGCTGAGTATTCGACGAGAGCACCAATAAGCTGTTCAACCTCTCGATCGGCACTATCGAAAGCTGGGTTGTGTCCTTGCCGAAACCGAGGGCCGAAAGGATCTCCGCTATCTCCTTGTTCAACGTCTTTATGTCGACGTTAGTCACTGGGACCATTTCCATGTGCATCCGCTTGAACGCGTCGACGTCCAGCGTTTCAATAAACTCCAGGGACTTTCTTATATTGGACGAGCTGTCAGTCAGAATAAGCGTATTTGTTTTTGTATAAACGGTTATGTTCCCCGCCTGGGAGAGCATGGGCTTTAAAATCTGCATTACGTCATTGGCTGATATGAACTCGATCGGGACGATCGCGTTCACCAAACCGTCGCCATTCTGCAGGTCTGCAAGCCTGGGACCGTTCAAAAGGTCAAGCCCCCTCTGCCTGGCCGAGGCAGCCTGAACGATTTTATAATACGGTCCTGCCTTTACAGCCGACAAGCCGTTGAGTTCAAGTATCGATTCAAAAATACTGAACATCTCCTTTTTCGGCACCGGCTTGGTGGTCTGGACGGTTATCTTCGCATTCACGCCGGGGGCTATGACGAAGTTCTCACCGGTAATGTCAGCGACCGTGCGGAGTATGTCCTTCAAACTGGCTTCATTGAAATTGAGGACAGCCGTTCCGGGCTCGAGCTTCTGCGCAGGCTTTGAAGGTCTCAGTTCGGGCGGCTCCGCCGGATTTTCCGCAAGCGCAGTCGGCTGGGGCGGCTGCGCAGGTATAAGAACCGGTCCCGGCGTACCGGCGGCTGGAATGGTTTCCTGGGCGGAATAGGTCTGTACGCCAGGCGCGTCCGCTTTTTTTTCACTCGCGGGCATTAGTACGGGAGCCACTTCGTTGATGATTTGATTTCTCTCGCCTGGAGGTATTGGAGCAGGCGGCAGCACCCGGAGCCTGGGCGCCGGAGGCTTCTGAGCGCCGGTACTCCTGCCGTTCACCTGTTCGGCTTTCACAGGCTGAGCATCGTCCGCGAAAACAGGCCCAACCAGCAGCGCAAACAATATTGTCTGAACGAAAAACCGTTTTCCAATTCTGAACGAGCTTGAATTCATCATCTACGTCTCCGAATGCGCACCATTTTCAAAACAAATCTAGTTGGCCGGTACAATTCTCAGCGGCTCACCATCTCTATCAAGCAAGACCTGCCCCGGTCCAATCTCATTTATCACGAACTCTTCTATTATGTCTCCAACGGCGTAATAATTCCGTTTACCGCCATGCTCGATTATGGCTTTTCGCTCGTCGTCCATGAGAATGGTCCCTATCAGGACGAGCCCCGGAGGAGGCCTTTTTGGCGGCGGCGGTGGCTCAGGGGGAGGGGCTGGTTTCACTGGTGGAGGCGCAGGCTTTGGAATGAATTTGCGCCTCGATTCCTTGAATAAGTCCTTTTCCACTATCACATCGTAAGAGACTTGCGAAACCTTCACCGGCTCTTTTTTCGAAACGGCTTTCTTTTCAATAGATATATCGTCGAAGTCCGGCACTGGTTTAAGCCAAATAGCGCCAAGCCAGACGGCAAGAAAAACACAAACCGCTAAAAGAGCCACGTTCAAGACCCGTATTTTGCCGAAGCCGATTATCTCCAAAAACTTCCCCACTTAATTCTTCATCGCTCCCTGTATCACGAGAGTAACGTCGAGCATGGCGTTGTCAGATGCCTTTATGATTACCGACGCGACACCCGTTGCAGGGTTTGACGCATGCAGGTCGGCCAGGAGCCCCTTTAACCCGGACAGGCCTGTTTTGAGCTGAAATTCGATGGGCACCACGGTATAAGCCCCGGCCTCAAGGGGCTTGAGAGGCCGTTCAGAGATGACGGTCACAGTGTTCTTTGAGGCAGCGGACTTAAAAGCTTTCTGCACCAATGCGGCTGCTATTGAAGGCTTGTCAGATTTTATAAGTCCTTCCTCAAGCGCATGGAGGCGGTCTGTTTCTCTTTTGACGTCCCCTTCGCCGCCTCGCTGGACAGCTGAGGCCAGTAGGGCTAAAGTTTCTTTTTTCAATTCAATGTCCTTCTGGACACCGGCATGGAAATTGTAAAAGGCTTTTAAGGCTATCAAAGCGGAAAGCAGCATAATGAGCGCTATCCCGTAGGCGAGCCTTTTATTTTCAGCCGCTATTTTCGAGAGAAATTCGACAAGGGCCTTCAAGCCTTTCCCTCCTTCACGCCTTTGAACCTTGCTTTTATCCTGAACTTCTCCTTGTTTTTAGAAACCCTGACTACAGGGGCGGCAAACTCGAAATCACCCAGATATTTTGAATCCTCGAGCCTTATTAGAAGCGATGAAGCATCCCCCGAATGACCTTCCAGTATTACGGAACCGTTATTGTACTCAACCGTCATCAGCCATGAATCGTCAGGAAGGATCTCGGTAATCTCCTTCAAAAGGTCCAGCATGACTTGAGAACGTGCACCAGGGATGGCTTCCAGGGCCGGAATTCCTGCGACTGACTGCGCGAGACCGTATTCTGCCGATGAACTGCCCTTCAGTGCCTTAAGTCTGGCAATAGAACTGTCAAGGCGTTTCAGGGTCATCATGTCCTTTGCGGCATAAGAGATGCCAACAAGGCAAATGAGTACTAAAGCAACTGCAGCAAAAACCGCGCTGCCGGCATATATGCTCTTTTCCGCCCCTGGACCCTTCATGAGATTTATACTGCATTTACCGGAACCAATTGCGCCAAGCGCTCCGCCAAAGGCAACCAGGTAAGGCGCCTCAACCGTGCCCCCGGGATCCAACAAACGCATCTTGCCGGGTATTCCTTCCAGCCGGGCAATATCGGCATTTGAAGTGTCAGTTGAAAGGATCTCAAAGGCGTCCGGTCCGCTTTTCAGGCAAGCCGACATATTCGCAAGCTCTCTTTGGAAGCCGAGGCCCTGAAACACGCTTTCTGCCGGGACCAGCTTTGAATAGACCGGCATTAATCCATCAAAGGCGTCAATGGTACTTTCATGACCGCATGTACCGATGAATATTTTTTTTGATTCGTTTCCAATCTCACCAAAATGAGCCAGAAAATTGAGAACCGCCTCATGCCAAAAACCGGCAAATGAAATAACAAGCCCGGCAGAAGAAAAGACCCCGATTAGTTCATCGACCTGCCTTTTTGAAGCGGCACCGGCCACTACCTGGAAGCCATTGCTATTTTTACCCATCACCTCGTGGCTGTAATATGCTTCGCCAGTGGCCATGGGAAGGTGTTTTTCAATCTCGAACTTGACTATGCCTTCCAACGCTCCGTGACCAGGGGCAGGCAAATCAAGCGACTTGCATATTGAAAGTTCACGAGCGAGTACAACGCAGACCTTTACCGCGGAAAACTTCTTCTCAGCGGCATAGCGGGCCACTGCCTGCGCCCGCTCGCCCTGAGCTCCACCGAGCTCCGTCTGCATGACGACCCTGATACCTCTCAGAGTGGTTTTCAAATGCAGAAAACGCCAGGCGTCCCGGTTTATCTCTATACTCAGTACATCCACATCAATTACCCATGCCTGGCAGGACTCCCTCGTTCCAATAGACCACCCTGACGCCGTTGCCAGATTTTTCCGCTATCGCCCTGATTTTAAAGCTCAGCCCCTTCACCGTCCCTGTAGAAACGATGGTAAAAACGCTCGAACTGACTGCTCCGCCGAAAGCAGGGATCGTGTAATACCCCTCCGTTTTTCTCCTGAGAAGTATCTCCTGCGCTTTTCCCTCTCCAAGAGCAGCCCTTAAGACCTCTTCGCTCGCGGTGTTTATGTTTATTTTCCCATCACCGTTGACCGTCAGTTGGTTTTCTATTCCCTTGAGTCCGGAATGCCCGTTTTTTTCCGTTCCCGAAGTCTTTTCCGTACCGTAAAGAACATCAGTACTCATCCCCTTCACAAGCAACACTTCCTCAACGGTGTCGAAGTTTCCGTCCTTTGCGCCATAGGGGCCGGGAAGGGACATGTAATAATCGTCCTCAGCGCCATTCAGGTGATGTTCGTGGTTTTCATCCCGCCAGTCTACTATCGAGTCGACTATTATATCCAGGCCTGCCCCTTCCACACCTGAAGCCCTGAAGAGGTCCACAATGACTTCCCTTTGCGCGGTATTGAGGTTCAGCCTTCCGGCCTCATCCTCTATGACATACTCGACATTCCCTCCTCCAAGCTCAAAAGACCTGGAGCGCTCGGTATATTGCTCATCCTGTTTCAAAAAGCCAACCCTTTTGTCCTCGTCAAGGACGACGAATTTGTAAGGGGCTGCTATCTCCGCTATCCCGAGAGTTATACCGGCGGATGCGAGGGACTGTGCGGCAGCCTCGTCCCTGAAGTTCGCAGCCGAAAGACTGTCCACCCGGACCGTGTACACAAGCTCCGTTGCGATTATCATGAGTAGGGCCAAAACCCAGAGCACGACAACAAGAGAGACGCCCTTCTGGCATGAAGACAGCGGTTTCACTATTTTAAGAAAAATACGCGCTGTCACTCTTTGCCCCGGGACAGCGCCGATTGCCAATATCCGGCCCCAACCGGAACTGTTATCGTAAGCATGTCTTCATTCCTCAGCAGGATTTGCGCCTTCAGCGCCCTTGGGAACTTGTCCTTGCCCGGCTCCCAGAAACTGCTCTGGCCGTCCGGGCCCATGTATTCAAATCTTATCTCTCTTACCTCCGGTTCTGTCTCTGCCAGCGCGCCACCTTCAAATGACGGGAAATCATCTGCAGTCAAGGGTTTCTCATAAACCTTGAGCCCCTCCTCGCCGCTGACAAAATATACCCACCTGGGGCCGGGTATGGACGATGGCGTGGATGCTACAGTCAAAAAGCCGACCGCCTTTTCAGAACCAAAAAAAGCGAGCTTATTCTCATCGGATTTCATCAAAAAAGGATACGCGGAGGCTGCCTCCCGTTCCAGCCTGTAGACCACGTTCCTTTTAAGCGAAGCCCTCTCCAGCACGGACTCGCTCCTTTCCCAGGAGGAGATACCAAGTCTCAAGGCAGAAAAAACCACTACGAGAAGAACAGCCGTTATGGAAAGCGCAAGGACGGTCTCGATAAGCGTGAAACCCAGCTGGCCAGACTTGGAACTGGTCATCTTTTGTCCGAAACCGCCTTCAGCGTCGACAGCACTACCGGTGCGCCTGAAGGGCCGGTTGTCTCCATCTTCAATTCAAATATCCTGATACCTTCCACGGGTTTGAAACCTTCAAAATCTTTCACTGCCAGCTCCCACTTGAAACCTGCAGCCGAGCCTGAGCCGTAGCCTTCCCTGACCCCATCCCTGAGAATTGCCTCGTTCATCCTTTCCTTCGCAAAAAGAACAAGAGAGGATGAATCAGACGATGATTTCGCCAGACCCATGGAGCCGGAAAAAAGTCTCATCACGGCCACTATCCCGAGGCCCAGCACAGCCACTGAGGCCAGCACCTCCAACAGGGTAAACCCTTTATTGCCCATGCTAGTCAGCACCTGCCGGATTCCCCTCGACCCTGACGTGGCCTGAAGACGAGACCTTGACGGTAAATTCCGCTCCGCCATCGCCTTTTACGCTGTACTCGCCTGCATTAGCCCCTCCCCTGGACGTGAAGACCGCTCTTGCGGGAATACCCGAGACGCTCACACCCTTCGAGAGCGTGAACTCTCTTTTCAGATGACCGTCAGCGGATGCGACCAGGATTTTGCCCTCCATGACTTCCACGTAATGATTGGCTCTTTCGCGCACCGCCAGGGCTTTAGCATGGTTCATGGCTGCCCCCAGCCTTTTTGCGGCAGTCCTGGTCTCAGCCGAGCCTATGCCCCGGCCTACGACAGGAGCAGTCAGAGCCGCTGCTATCGAAAAAATCACAAGCACGAGAAGGACCTCGAGGAGCGTAAACCCCCTTGCCCCCCGGGAAGACCGCCCGTGCCTTTTCATTGTCCAGTGCTCTTCCAACTCACGACATCCTGGTTTTCCCCTTCGCCGCCAGCAGTGCCGTCCGCCCCGTATGAAACGATGTCGTAATCATCATTCGTTCCCGGAGAGGTGTATATGTAGGACCTGCCCCATGGGTCGGATGGGATCTCTTTTTTAAGATATGGACCGTGCCAGTTCTCCATGCCTGAGGCGGTCCTCAGCGCCTGAAGCCCCTCGGCGCTGGTTGGGTACCTGCCGGCATCCAGCCTGAATTGGTCAAGAGCTGCCCCGAAAAGCTCTATTTGCGCTTCGGCAGCTTTTATTTTAGACTGCTCTACCTTGCCGAAAAACTTCGGCGCCACCAGCGCGGCGAGCAGACCTATTATGATCACGACCACTATGAGCTCTACGAGCGTGAAACCATGCTCTTCCCTCAACTTAACAATAGCACCCGGCGAACGCATATCTATTACTCCTTACAATGGAATATCGTTGAGACTGAAAATTGCCAGAAGAAGCGAAATAACTATGAAACCGACGACGACGGCCATCAAAAGGATTATCGATGGCTCGAGCAGGGCCAACAGTCTTTTTATCGAGGTAGCTATCTCCCTGTCATATTTGTTTGCCAGCTTGAGAAGCATCTCTTCGAGCTTGCCTGTCTCTTCCCCTATCTTCAGCATGTGCACGGCAAGCGGCGGGAAAAAACCAGCCTCCCTCAAAGGTTGCGCAAAACCACGGCCCCTTTTAACTCCATCGACTATGGGCTGCATCTGTTGCAATATGAATGAATTCCCCATTGTGTTTATCGCAATCCTGAGCGCTTCAAGGACAGGCAGTCCGCCCTGCATCAACGTGCCTAATGTTCTCGAAAACCTTGAGATGATGACCTTTTTGAAGACCTGGCCCAATAAAGGCAGTTTCAACTTCCAACGGTCAAAAAACAATCTGCCCTTTTCCGTCCCAAGTTTTCTGTAGATGAAAAAACCTGAAAAGACCGCGCTCAAGACCACAGCCCACCAGAATTTCAGAAAAAAACCGCTCAGAAAAAACAGGGCCTTTGTCGACAGCGGCATGGCGGCCCCGGCGTCCGCAAAAATCTCCGTGAATCTCGGTATCACAAAGACGAGCATTACAATAATGGCCGAGCTTCCGGCAAACATCAGGAGCATCGGATAAAGAAGCGCCGAGGTCACATCTTCCTTGAGCTTTTCGGAATCCTCCATGAACTTCGTGAGCCTGTCGAGCACGGTCTCAAGCGCCCCGCCAGCTTCTCCGGCCCTCACCGTATTGATGTAAACTGACGAAAACAGGCCCGGGTGTTTCTCCAGACTGTCCGCTAACGATTGGCCTGACTGTATGGACCTGTACAGGCTCAAGATCACTTCCCTGAATGCGTGATTTTCCACGGCTTCGGACAGGGTTATAAGCGATTTATCCAACGGCAAGCCTGCTTCAAGAAGGCTGCCCAGCTCGTGTGTAAAGGCAGCGACCTCGCGTGCGGAAGTCTTGCTCGCGAAGGAAAGAGACAGGGCCGGTCCTGCATGTTTTTTTTCCGGGACCCTCTCGACCTTTATGGGCAGATAGCCTTGTTCCTGAAGACTGGCCACGACAGCGCCATCGTCCAGGCCATCCATCGTACCTTTAATGGACTTTCCTGAAGAGTCGGTCACGTGATAGCTGTAAAGTGGCATCAAAAACCTACTGGTCCAGTGTGACCCTGGAGACTTCCTCTAAAGTCGTAATCCCCATGAGTACTTTTTCAAGTCCGTCCTCGCGGAGCGGGCGCATGCCCTTTTCAATGGCGGCCTGCCTTATGACGTTCGCTCCCTTTCTTTCGGCTATGAGCTGCTTTATCTCCTCTGAGACGGCCATAAGCTCGAATATCCCGGTCCTTCCCCTGTAACCTGTGTTTTCACACGCGTTACAGCCCCTTCCCCTGAACAGCTTGAGGCTCTCAGGCACGGCAGTACCGGCGAAAAATTGAACTTCGCCCGCCCCAGGCGCGTACTCTTCCTTGCATTCCTGGCAGATTACACGCACAAGCCGCTGCGCGAGAACGCCTAGCAGGCTTGAGGATATGAGAAAACTTTCCACCCCCATATCCTGAAGCCTCGTGACGGCGCTCGGCGCGTCATTGGTATGCAAAGTGGAGAGTATGAGATGGCCCGTCAAGGCCGAATGGACAGCGATGTCGGCAGTTTCCGCGTCCCTGATCTCGCCGACCATGATTACGTCGGGGTCTTGCCTTACAATCGACCTAAGCCCGTTGGCGAACGTGAGACCTATCTTGGGCTTGACGTGTATCTGGTTGACGCCTTTCAGGTAATACTCCACCGGGTCTTCTATGGTCACCACCTTTTTTACCACTGTGTCGATGCTTGTAAGCGCCGTATAAAGAGTGGTCGATTTCCCGCTTCCGGTGGGGCCTGTGACCAGGAACATTCCATGAGGCTGAGTTATCATTGATGTGAACAGCTCCATGTGCCGGGTTGAGAAGCCGACCGAATTAATCGAAAGCACCCCTTTTGAGTCAAGAAGCCTCATCACTATGCTCTCGCCATACAAAGTGGGAACCGTCGAAACCCTTATATCCATGTCCTTGCCGGCGGTTTTTATCTTAAGCCTGCCGTCCTGAGGAAGCCTTCTTTCGGCGATGTTGAGCTTGGACATTATCTTTATTCTCGACGCTATGGCTGGATGGAGCTTTCTGGGCAGGGTTTCGATATGGTTCAGCATGCCGTCGATCCTGTATCTGACATGGAGTTCGTCCTCGAAGGGTTCGATATGGATATCGCTCGCCCGCCTCTCGACGGCTTTTGAAAGGAGCAGGTTCACCATATTTATGACGGGAGCTTCATGAGCCATGTCCTTTAGATGCTCCACGTCATCGTATTCGAAACCGGCAGAGCCGGACTCTCCCATTCCCTCTATAAGCTTGTCCATTGAGACGGCCCCCCCTCCGTAAAGGGCCTCCGCGGCCTCGAGTATGTCCTTTTCAAGGCCGAGGACCACCTCAATTTTCAGGCCGGAAGACGCTCTGAGGGTCTCGACCGGATAAGGGTCGACCGGGTCCGCAACCGCAACTTTCAATAGGCCATTCTCACTGGCAATGGGAAGGACTTTATAATTTTTTAGAAATTTGAGCGCAGGCTGAAAGTCTAATTCCGGGCGGGTTTCGGGATATTCATGACGCCGCAAAAAATCAAAGCCGCTCTGTTCGCAGAGGCATTTGAGAAGCTCATCTTCAGATAAAAGTCCGAGCTCAATGAGAACGGACCCTATTCTGCCTTTATTTCTTTTCTGCTCTTCAAGGCCTCTGGCGAGCCCATCTTCATCGATAAGGCCATTTTTCAGAAGAATTTCTCCGATCCTCTGATACAGCAAGTCATACTCCTAAGCAGATTAACTCTTCCATGGATATAAAAGCATTCTCCTTATACATCTTTCCTTTATCCTTTTCAAGGTGTGATTCTTAATATTTTAAAAGGTGAAGTAAATTAATCTTTTAGAAAACTCTTTTAATGTAAATTCAATTCCAAGTAAGATGGACAGCAGGCTGTACTTTTTGATTCCGCTTTTCTTGTCATGAAGTGGATATTTTTTTAGAGAAACCGGACATAAAAAAAGCCCGTAACTCATCAGAGTTACGGGCTTTTAATGATGGCGCCCCCGAGACGATTCGAACGTCCGACACACGGATTAGGAAAGCAAAAAGGGGGCGTTTTCCTTCCTCTTGTAACTCTTCGAAAATTCAAGGATATTCAGAAAAATCCAACGGTTACCATTCTAAATATATTTAACGGCTTTTTTCTGGTTTTAACGCCTTTTTTCTCGTCATGGGCAAAGTGGCGGGCAAAGTTTTTAGCCGAATCAAAACCAACCTCGATAAAAATCTCTTGCATATCGTAACCAATAGGGTTACACTTTTCTCATGATAAAGAGCTTCCGCCATAAGGGACTGAGCGCGTTTTACTCGAAAGGCAGCAAGGCAGGAATACAGGCGAAGCATGCCGACAGATTACGACTTATCCTTGCCAGGCTCGATGCTTCGAGGGAACCTCAAGACATGAATCTCCCTGGCCTGAGGCTCCATAAACTGACAGGTGGTTTAAAGGATTTTTGGTCTGTAGAGGTAAGCGGCAACTGGCGGGTCATTTTTAGATTCGAGGGGCAAGACGCCTTCGAGGTCGACTATTTGGATTACCATTAAAAGGAGAAAAAACAATGATGCACAACCCTCCCCATCCAGGTGAAGTCATAAAGAAGCTCTGTATAGAGCCCCTGGGCCTTTCCATAACCGAGACCGCTGAGGCCCTGGGAGTAAGCAGAAAGACCCTTTCAGAGCTTATAAACGGTCATATCGGAATAAGCCCGGAAATGGCTATCAGGCTTTCTATTGCCTTCAATACTACCCCTGAGAGCTGGCTGACGCAGCAGATGCAGTACGATCTATGGGAGATGCGCGAGACTGGGAAGAAGCTGAAAGTGAAGAAGATAGCTTAACGGAGATTTATATGAGTGAATTGTATAAAGAAATCATTGGTGATTCTATATTGAAAGATATTATAGATTGCCTTAAAAATGACAAACTCACCGTAGCTATGATGCTGACTTATTGCGCAATGGACGCAATGGCTTTTTTGGCGCTCCCAAAGGGGCAGGACTTTGTAGAAAAAAAGAACTTTATGGCTTGGATTCGTAGATACATGAAGGCGGATGCTTCTCAGCCATATCAATATCAGCCAATAGACGTGTATTCGGCGAGATGCGGTCTTATCCATAATTACGGTGCTGAATCAGCCTTGAGTAAATGCGGGAAAAGCAAAATCTTTATATACAGTTATGGCAGAAAAAATCATATTTTCAAGCCTACAGTAAAACCTAATATAGTTATTATCAGTGTTGACACATTCATTTCAGATTTTTTAACAGCTGTTAATCGTTTTTTGGTCGATATTGAGAAGGATTATGATTTGAGAAATAGAGTTGATTCTAGATTGAAGGGTCTTTTCAGGGTAATATCCGAATCTGATTTGGGAAAAAAAGTTGATAAAGAAGGCGTATGATTTGCGCCATCTAAGAGAATGCAATGAAAAAGGTCTCAAAATTACGGAAAAGAAAATATTCGTGGGCAGAGACTTTTTATGAAAGTCCGATGTCTATGAAACAAAAACGCATAGCTTCCCGATTGAAAGGCTATGCCGATATGGAATCTGTCTACGCCGAAATAGAAGATAAGATTGATGAGAAGGAATTTCCAGAAGGACGGGACTGTTTTTTAACAGATGTGATCAACGCTGCATTGATCACTGAAGGTAAGAAGTACTTGAGAGACGGGCAAAACGGTCTCAAAGACCTTAACGACTTACAAAAAAAAATTGCTACACAGGCGGAAAATCTCGCAGTATTACTGGACAGGCGCAACAATTTGATAGCCTCTCGGCATGTGCTTAGTAATGCATCTATTAAACCTATTGATCTCTACCGCGAAGCCGGCTGGCGGATGTACCCGGTGGAGCGGCGTCATAGTTTCAAAAAAGATACTTGGCCTGTTTTTAAAGATTATATCTCTTTAAAAACCTATTATGCGCTCTCAATGCAGGAGCCGACTTTCTCGGAGATGCTACGTATTTTAAGTCGTCAAATGAAAGATAATCCATTCGAACCCGCTCACCCTGGCATGAAAAAAATAAATCAATACAGGAAAACATCACCTGCCGCAGATTTTGTGCGTTGTCTTTCTCATGAACTTTCAGTTTCAGTATTAGTTGGCTATTTACCCCAAAGCTTTTTTCTATCTACAAAGGCGGTAGCCAAAATTGCAGAAGCTGCCTTGGAACTCGAAGGCGGTGTCACTGAACGAGCCATACAGTTGGCAGTGAAACGCTCTAAGTAATTGATGGACTATTCGCTTGTGAAATAAATATTCGAATCGTCCTGCATTATAAAAATATTTAACTTACATTGGCCTCAACAGTTATCTGTTGAGGCTTTTTGTTTTTTAAACGGAGAACGAACAATGAGCGAGACCCCCTACACTACGATGGACGCTTACCAGGCAGCCTATCTTGTCATTCATGGGCATGCCCCTGAGTTGCTCCACGAAGGCCCGAAAGTTATCTTCGCCTTCAAAAGCACACCAACCCTCTTTAAAGACATCTCTGATTACCAGAGCGGCTCCAGGGTCGAAGCCTTGAGGCTTGCCAATACGATCAAAATTTTAAAAAGTCAGATATTCGCGAAAAAGAAGAATGTAGCTGGAGAATGGTATGGCCGTGGAAAAGCGCCCTCTTTCTAATCACTCTGCCGAGGCTCAGCCAAGGCAGCCTATAAAACCTCGACTCCTAAACATTAGTGAAGCTTCGACCTATTTAGGACGAAGCTCCGGTGCACTACGTATGATGATCCACCGTGGGCAAGTCCCAGTGGTGCGCCTTTCCGGCAGGGTCCAACTCGACATCGAGGACCTGGACCGATTGATTTCAGCGAATAAGGTACGGGAGACGGTTTTTTAATGAAGTTTGAGGTAAGAGGACTTAAATATCTGCGGGAAGCTTTAGATCCGAAACGATACAAAAAAATCGCAACCCGCACAGTGAACAAGCTCGGAGCCCAGGCAAAGACGGCCGTCAATAGAGCGGTCCGAGGCACCTATAACATTTCAAGAGAACGCCTTGATGCCGGGCTTTACCTCCGCCGGGCAACCTGGGAAAACCCTGTATTCCTACTGAAGTTCAAAGGCCGGTCACCAGGGCTCCAGCACTTCGACGCCAGACAGACCCGCCGGGGCGTGACCGTCAAGGTAAAGAAAGAAGGCGGCCGCAAAGTGGTTCAGGGTGCCTTCATGCCAGCTTCAATAGAAGGCGTCTATAAGCGCGAGGGAGCGGCCAGGCTGCCCATAAAACGCCTTTATGGGCCGGATATCGTGGGCATGGTTAATGAAGTCGGTATTGATTCAGTGCAGAAGGTTCTTGATGAGAACGCCGAGAGAATCCTTTCGCACGAGTTTGATTTTGAGATGGGAAAAAATAATCGCTCTGTGTAGCCCTTTTACACCGGGAAAAAGGGACGGCAGTGAGAAGGGAGAATGAGATGCAGTTGAAGGGAGTACATCATCAACCCTGTGTTGCAGCACAGGACAGGTGGCAACCGCTCCAAAATCCCTTCACGCTTCTCACCATGCCATGGGCGGCAAGGCCTACGCCTTCAATGCCTTGCCGCCCCCCTACCCCCATTACAGCCGTACAAGCGACAAAACATGGGATAAGACGATGGCACCCCCCACCTTGGGTTTTTCGATGGGCGCACTTATACGGGGTTTCCAACGCGCGGGATTCAAGCGCGGTTAAACTTTTTTTCGGCATGGAAAAATGGAATTGAAAGAAAACTCAACAAAAACGCATAATTGCGAGACTCAAGGCGAGGTAAAAACAGAATCTCGCAAATCAACTCCTTTCTTCATTGAGGAGTTGAGCCGGACATTTTCTGCGAAGTTGTTCGACGAGGACGCCTGCCGTCAATGGGTGATCGGGAGGCTACACCTAGACGGCGCTCGCTGCCCCGGTTGCAATGTTCCTCTCCAGGACAAGTCGACCCTCGCGAATTTCTGGCAGGGCAAGCGCTGTTGTTGCAAGAGCTGTGGACGCTGGTTCACGGCCAAAACTCGCACCTTTTTACAGGGCATGCAGATGGAATTCCGCCAGGTATTCCTCCTCGCGGTCCTCCTTGACCTTATGGAGAACCCGCCGACCCCGGAGCTTATCGCTCGATTTGTGGGCGTTTCATTGAATACTGTTTCTTTCTGGCATAAAAAAATCAAAGTTGTTGAGGTGGTTGAGAATGAACAATGAAGAAAAAGAGATCGGGCAGGCAGTTCGGGAACGAGTTGAGGCTGAAAAGGAAGCCCTCGCGGACGCTAAGACAGAGGCCTCTCTTACATCCAGATTCGTATACGACTGCCTCATGGCGAACGAGCTCGGAGACGGCACGCTCTTTACTGCCCTTCACAGGCACAAATTTATTTACGACAAGGCCGCTTGTCAGTGGTTCGCCTGGACAGGACACTTCTGGAAACTCGACACCCTCGAGCGGGCATACAGAGCCGTCGAAGAGGTAGCCCAAATGTACCTAGCCGAGGCGGACAAACTCGGCAGGGAGATAAGCGACGCGATCATCAAAGAAGAGATCGACCGTGTTAAAAAACTGCGAGGGACCCAGAACGATTATTACAGCCGCGTGAAGCGGCTGAGGTCTCTAAAGGGTGCACAGAATTGCCTGAGTTGGGCACACCGCGTTCTGGACGGACTCAGTATACATAGTGAGAGATTTGACCGTAACCCATGGCTCCTTGCCTGCACCAACGGCGTAATAGAGCTCAGGACGGGACGGTCCAGGCCAGGGCGGCCAGACGACCTCATAACGAAAGCCTCACCTCATAATTGGAAGGATATCGACGAGCCAGCGCCGGCATGGGAAGCCTTTCTCGATGCTGTATTCGATGGAGACAAGGATCTTATAAACTACCTGCAGCGCCTTTTTGGTTACGGCATCACCGGCCTTTCAACAGAGCACATCCTGCCGGTCCTTCATGGCGAGGGCAGGAACGGCAAGAGCACCCTTGTCGAAACGCTCCGCTATGTTCTGGGCCCCCTTGCCCAGCCTATACAGAGCGAGATGCTTCTCGATCAGCGCGTTGCACGTTCGAGCTCCGGGGCTTCACCGGACACGATGACCTTGAAAGGCCTCCGCATCGCCTTCGCTTCAGAAACAGATGAAGGCCGCCGCTTCTCGACTTCAAGGGCGAAGTGGCTCTCCTCAGGAGATACACTTACTGGCCGAGCACTCTATGACAAGCTCGAAACCGTCTTTGAGCCGACGCACCTCCTCTGCTTATTGACCAATCATTTGCCGCATGCGCCAGGCGACGATTTCGCCTTCTGGCAGAGGATCCACCTGGTCCCCTTCAATATGAAATTCGTCGACACCCCACAAAACAGCTATGAGCGGCCGAGAGACAAGGAACTGCCAGAAAAGCTCAAGGCAGAAGCTCCTGGAATCCTCGCCTGGCTGGTGCGCGGCTGCATCGAGTGGCAGCGCCAGGGGCTCAACCCGCCTATAAAAGTCAAGGCGGCAACAGAGAGCTATCGTTTCGGCGAGGACGTGCTGGCTGAGTTTCTTGAGGCGTGCTGTTACCCGCTTGAAAAAACTGAACAGGCCGACAGATCCCAATTTGCCCTCCTATACGAGGCCTTCTGCGATTGGTATCGGGACACGCGCGGGCCCGAGCCTCCCAAAAAGAAAAAGTTCTCGCAGCTCATGGAGAAAAGGTTCCGGAAAGAAAAGGCCGGCGGATATATCTGGTTCTATGGCGTGAGCATCAAACCTGTAACGGAGCGGGGGTAAAAATCATGGAGTCATGTTTCATCTTTTTGGAATTCTCAACTGTAAACACCGATTACGGTTAATTTTTCGCTTAACCATGATGATTTAATGAAGGACGGAAAAGCCTTGAACGGCGCAATAAGGGAGTATTTTACACAAATAACAGGATTTAGTCCTGCAATTTTGAATATAGAAGAGAGAGGAAAATCTTTAAGAAAAAATCCTTTTTTATAAGGAACACATGACTATTTTTAAAGTGCAAAAAATGGCTGTTGTTTTTCACGTGGAACGCAAACAGGAAGATTCTCTCGCTGAAATGCGTACAGGGGGAGCGGGGGGCTTGATATAGATACTGCCTATGCAGAAACTGTTCGAGCAAAAAATACAGAAGCAGAGGAGGCATAAATGGGAACGGTCTGGTTTAAAACAGGTTCAGGAACAATCGGCGCAAATACGCCAAAACAATTTCTTGAAAACCTTCAGACAAGGGAATTAGCAGATGGACAGCTTGAGGCAATAAAAGATCTGGCTGCTATCCCTTTCGATAACCACGAGGGAGATCTCGTGCCGGCCCGGTCCATGGAGGATTACAGGGCTTTTCTGGCAAAAGGATGGACACCGGCAAAGCCTTCGGACTTCGAATACCGTATGCAGATTCTCAAAAATCATATCTGAGGAGAAAAACCATGGACATTATCACAAACCCATTACCGGCTGAGGCCGTCGGCAGCCTGAACCGGCTTGAAGGCGTAGGAAGGAAGATCGACGACCGGCTCGCGGCTTACGAGGCAGAGCTTTCCATGCTTAACAAGGACGTGGCCGAGCAGTTTCTGACGGAAAAAGTTGCCAGTCAGAAGAAGGTAGAGGCCTCCGACAGGCTCGCCGCCGAGCTCGAGCAGCTCATGGAGGAACTTGCCGGCGCCGATGATAGCCTCTCGAGGATGGTGGCCGAATTCGAGGACCCGCGCACCGAGGACGAAAAGCGCGTCGAGTTCGGCAGGGACGCGGTGGAGCGTCAGTTCAAGTATATCGTAGGGAAGCTCGCGAAGTCATCCGACGGCAAGTACATCGACGCGCTTTCCACGGACGACGCTTCCTTCCTTGGAAACTACTTTCTCCACCAGGAGATAAGCGCCCTCCGGTCTTCATTCTGCCAGGCCGAGACCCGGGACATGCTTTTGAGCCTCGATGGAGGCATCGTCTCTGAGAAAGACCCGAGGACCGGCGCGGTCACGGCAAACAAGCTCAATCCCGAGGCCTACAGGCTTCACCTTTACAAGCAGGCGCTCGAACGAAACGACAGGGACGCGATCGAGGTCTTTGAGGCCCCGGAGCTCGAAGGCCTCTTGTTCTCCGGCGACAACAAGACCTGGGCGAAGTTCCTTGCACTCAAGGGGCAGGCCCTGGCGTCCCGAAAAGACCCGGCGAAAGAGGCGCAAAAATCGCACGCCCAGGCCCTCCGGACACAAGCTGCGAAAGCGCGGCTCGAGCGCGGGAAAAAAATCGCCTCCCTGATTGACGGCGGCGTATTCAACCCGGACGATGCTCATCTGCAGAAGCTCTCCAGGCTTTTTGGCAAGCACGAGATCGGCGGGTTCAACTTCAACGCATCTTTCAACCCGTTCCTGAGGGCAAGACGCGCGAAATTTGGAAAGGGGGCAAAATGAGCGACGGCACGAATACAAAGAAACCTTCTGGAATGCCTCCCGAGGAACTCCAGGCTATGTACAAGGAACACGGGGTTGAGTTTAAGAACGCCCCCGAACGAGACCTCTCAGCCCCGAACACCTGGCGCACCATGCCACGCGAAGAGCTTCGGAAACTCATGGATGGTGGCGTAAGTATCCCGAAGCGCGGCGGAGGCTTCTATAACTTCAAAACACCGAACACGAACCCGTTCCTGGAGGCCAGGAAGCAGCGGTTTAAGAACAGGGACTGATAAGGTCCCTCCTCCGAGGCTCTTTGTCCCGGTCGGCTGGGCCAGGGCAAGGGGCCCGGAGGAAAGGATTCAAGATGATTACGACGGGAAAAAAGAAAAGCATCGACGGCTGCAAGGGGAGGTTGTGAAAAATGGCTGAACGTGAACTTGATATTTTAATAGCTGCGAAAGACGTATTCTCAAAACCTCTTACCCAGGCTGAAAGAGCTTTTCAGAATTTTTCCGACAAGGTCGAAGGCAGCTCCCAGAATATGGAAAAGCGCTTCGATTCTCTCGGCAACAGCATAATGGGTATCAGGGCTGCCTGGCTTGAGGTCGCCGGCGTGGTTGCCTCCGCAGCATGGCTGGTGGAGGGGGCAAAGCAGGCCCTCGAGGGCGAGAAGGCCATGAACAGGCTTCGTGTTCAGATACAGAGTCTGGGACTTAATTATCACTCTCTGAAAGGGCACGTTGAAGAGGTCCTAGAAAGTACCTCTCGATATGCCATGGTTCAGGATGATGACGTCGCCTCCGTGCTTCAAGAACTCATATTCCTGACTGGTGATTACTCGGCGTCGGTTCAGAATCTCAACCTCGTCTTTGACTTGGCTTATCAGAGGAACATCTCACATTCCGAGGCGGCCTCTCTTGTCAGTAAAGCCATGTCCGGGAATATTGAAGCGATCTCGAAAGTTATCCCTGAACTTCGAATTCTCGACGATGCTCTCGGCAATAACGCGACGGCCGCGAAAAAGGCAGCCGCAGCAATGGACTTTTTGAGCGGAAGGGTGAGCGGTGCAGTAAATGAGATGACGGATCACGAAAGAAAGGTCGCTGAAGTCACGCTCGCTTATAATCAGCTTTGGGAGGCTATGGGCAATGTTACCCTTGAAATGGCCCACTTTGAACTCACTCAGCATTCCCTGGGCGGATTACTTCAGGATAATCGTGACGCGGCGCAAGCCTTCATGAATATCTATAAATACCTCAGGTATGGCGAGCAGGAAAAAGAGCAAAACCACCCACTAAGCACTACTTACAAGCCCCGGTTCAATATCTCTAAAACCGCCCAAGGTACAAATGGAATTGATGACTCCATCAATTACGACTTAAGCGAAAGGATACAGATGACAGAGAATGGGCTTAAAGCCCTGCCACCCGCTCTTGATGTACCTCTCTCCTTAAATTGGACGATGCTTTCAGATTCAGTAGGCATGGAGAGCGATGTCTCTAGGAAAATTACTGCCCTTATGGAAGCTGAGAGATTGGCGGCTCAGGACAGCCTACTGAACCTAGAGAGCCCGTACAATCCGAAGTATACCGGCACAGATCAGATCTCAAGCGTTTACCAGGAGTACGATCAAAAGCTCATCGCACTTGAGGGTTTTAATCAGAGAAAGCTGGAACTCATGATGGCGGCCGGGGCCTCTGAGCTCGAGATCGAGGCGGCCCATGCCGAGCTTTCGAACCAGTACGCAGCGTCACGTCGGGATTTTCAGATAAACGCCGCAGGTCAAACGCTTGGCGCCATGTCTAATTTCATGCAGAACATGTACACGATGGCGGGCTCAAAGAACAGGGCCATGTTCCAGATGATGAAGGCCTTTGCGATATCCGAAGCCGTAATACACACTGCTAAAGCCGCTACAGATGCTCTCGACGCCCCTCCGGGCCCTCCCTTCAGCTTCGCCTATGTCGCTGCGACAGTTGCGGCAGGAGCGGCCCAAATAGCGACGATAGCGAGCTCAGAGCCCGGCAGCAAACAGACTGTAAGCGCGACAGGCGTGGCAAACCCATCATATTCCGGCGGCTCGCCAACGGCATATCCTATACCAACAAGGACCGATTCTCAGCCTCCCCCGGCGCCTATCAGCATAACTCTTGTTGTAAACACACTTGATGGAAAGGACGTGAACTGGAGTCGCGTTATCGAAGATAACCTGGCCCCAGCGCTTGAAAAGTACTCAAAGGACGGGAACAGGCCCTTAGATATCCGGGTGACAAAGAATTAATTGAATCGAATTTGTATAAGAATTGCCGGACGTGGGAATCGAACCCACGTCCGCATTAAAAAAACAAACTAAACAGGAGGTACAAAAGAAATGGCTCTTCACTCTTTTTCACCGGGTTCAATCATCGAGTATGTTCCCGAATATGGGAAGAACAAGGAAAACGATCCTCCATGCATCGTAAAGCTCAGGTATGTTCCGTTCGTAAAAACTCAGGAATACGCGCGTCTTCTCGCGGCCAGAACTCGACATTATGCGACGCCTGACAAATCTGGCGCCATAATCGCATCCCAGGAGATACAGAAAAGGCAATTCATCGAGAACATAGATTCGGTCTCAGGGTTCTTTGTAGGAGAGAGGGAAGTCTCAACTCCGGAGGAGCTCTGGGATAATGCCCCGGCCGGCCTTGTCTACGAACTCGTGTCCGCAATGGAGGATTCCCAGAAGCTCAGGGCGGGCATCAAGAAGGAAGCTCAATAGAAGGCTGCCAGACGCCCAGGGCACAGCTTCAAGGCCCTGGGGCACCTTTAATCAGGGTCGTCCATCACACCTTATAACCGAGGGGCTTGACACGAGGGCCTGAATTGGAGTATGTTTGACCTGCGTGCAATCCATAAGGGTTACCCCTCCCTTCGCAGAGATGCGGAAAGGGGTCTTTACATTTCTGGCTAACCAAAGCCCGGAGTTTCCCTGCATGGTGACGTGCAGGGGCAGCCTCTTATGGAGCTGCACGCAAAACTCCGGGCTATTTTATTGCCCAAAATTCGCGGAGGTGGAAGATGGAAAAAGCTATTCTGAAAACAATCGGAAATGAACAATGTCAAATAGACCCAGGGGCGTACGCCAAGCTGTATGCTCTCCAAAAGATGATCCCAGCCTTTATGGCTAAACAAAATAGCGAGGGGTCTCTCCGCGAAGATTTGATGGACACTCTCACCTATGGAATTCAATGCATATTCGAGGACGCACTCTCAGAACTCGATCATGTTTTATTTGAGGGGAGTTACTTTGAGGCGGGGGAAACCGCCTTGCAACGACAGACAGAAAAAATAATGGGAATCGCTGCCATGGAGAAGCAAACACAAATAGCAAAGTAAAACACCATAGAAAATGCCGCTCATCTATGGAGTGTTTTCTTCAAGGAGGTTTGATATGAAAGACAGCATCCCATACAGGCCAGTGACTCTCCGCGAAAAGGAGCGCGTCGCGGAGATATACCGGGCGGCGCTCCGCAGGAAGCTCGCCAAGGAGGCTCTCGATGGTATGGACGGCAGCGGATTACCGGAAACTGCTTCACCGAAAGCCAAAATTAAGAAAGCCTGAAAGACTTCAAGCGCACACGGTCAGCTTCTCTTGGTCTGCACGCAAAACTCCGGGCTATTTTATTGCCCAAAATTCGCGGAGGTGGTAGATGGAAAAAGCTGAAAAGTCAAAATTGGGTGAATACTTACGCGGGCTGGCCTTAATCGCAGATTATGGAGAACAGCGGGGCGAAAAGCTATCCTTTTTTTCCGAGGAAGAAAAAACGCAGCTCATTGAAAAATACTCCCTGGCAGAGGCACACCTTGAAATGGTCCATCGCCTGCTCGGGGACCAAATAAAGTTTGATGGGGCCACAGTGGCGGATCTGGGAGCCCTTACAGATATTTGCTACGGAGCTTTGGAAAAACTCTATGATCTCGAAAAGATGATCAAGGAGATAAAGCCGCTCCAGGTGCAGCCCTGAAGCTAAACCGCGCCCTAAGGGGGAGGTCACTATGCTCTTGTCAGTAAAGGAAGCCGCAGCGCTCCTAGGCATAAAGGACGCAACCCTTCGCAAGTGGGTTCAACAGAGACGGATCACCTTTTACCGAATAGGAAGACATCCGAAATTCAAACAACAAGACCTCGACAGATTTCTCGAACAACTTCGGGTGCCAGCAATACCGAGGATGAAAGGCTTCAGGCCCAGAAGCTTTAAAAAAGCCGAATAGGGATAAAGGAAAGACTACGTTGGAGAATGTGATTCCTTTCAGATCAGTTCATGGTGCCATACGCCCCTTGTCCATAAAAGGGCTTTCTAAGGACGAGAAAGAAGCTTTAGACCAGTTTTTACAGGTCCTCAGAAAGGGAAAACCAGAAAAACGCGAGGCACTAAGGTTTCAAGTTAAAGCGTTTTTTGAAACTCTCCCGGGCGGAATCTGGTACAAGCCAGTAAAGGAGGACTAGCATGGGCAGCGTATATCGTCCCAAGTACAAGAACAAGAACGGGGAGTACGTTGAGAGCGAGGTCTGGTGGATCAAGTACTACCGGAACGGCAAACCCTTTCGCGAGAGCTCAGGCTCAAAACGGAAGGGAGATGCTGAAAGGAAGCTTAAGTCTCGAGAGGGAGAGGTTGCGGAGGGGCGCTTCCAAGGGCTAAGGGTCGAAAGGATATTCTTCGATGAGCTTGCCGAGGACCTCCTGAACGATTACAGGATGAACGGCAAGAAGTCCCTCGACCGGGCTGAGCTCAGCATAAAGACTCTCAAGAAGGTATTTGACGGAACGAGAGTGGCCGAGCTCACGTCCAACAAAATCAACCTGTTCATCCGCAAGAGGCAGGATGAGGACGAGGTCGAGAACGGGACCATTAACCGCGAGCTTTCCGCGCTCAAGCGAATGTTCCACCTGGGATCCCGGCAGACCCCGCCAAAGGTGGTCCAGGTACCTTATATCCCACACCTGAAGGAGGCCGCCCCCCGCGCTGGCTTTTTCGAATATGAGGAGTACCAGGCGATTAAAGAGGCGCTCCCCCCTCACCTCAAGCCCGTGGTCATTATGGCCTACAACACAGGTATGCGCCTGGGAGAGCTCAGGGGCCTTGTATGGGACCAGGTAGACCTTATCGAGGGTAAGATCACGCTGGCGGCCGGGTCGACTAAGAACGACGAAGCCAGGGTGGTCTACATGGAAGGCGAGCTCCTCGAGGCTATACGCTTCCAGAAGGCCATTCGGGACACGAACTGGCCCGATACCCCCTGGGTACTCTTTGATGAGCATGGCAGGCCCATAGGGCGCTTTGATAAGTCCTGGGACACCGCCTGCAAGAAGGCCTGGGCGAAAAGCGAACAGAAGGTGAAGCTCTGGGATCCGAAGACCGAGGCCCCTACCAAAATCTTTCATGACTTCAGGCGGACGGCCGTGAGAAACATGGTCCGCGCCGGCGTCCCTGAAAGGGTGGCCATGCTGATATCTGGCCACAAGACCCGGAGCGTCTTCGAGCGGTACAACATCGTGAACGAAGAGGACCTCAAGAGGGCTTCCAGGAAGGTCTCGGACTACCACAAGGAAAGGGCTGCCCTAGGCAAAGAAAAAGCTGACGGGCAAAGTTTAGGCAAAGTGGAGGTATTTTCAGAGGGAATGGAAGAAAAAGAAAAGCCCGTAACTCATTAGAATTACGGGCTTTTAAATTGGCGCCCCCGGCCTGATTCGAACAGGCGACACACGGATTAGGAATCCGTTGCTCTATCCTGCTGAGCTACGGGGGCATTTTATATAACTATTGGATGGCGCTCGGTGTGAAGCCGTATTACCGAAAGCTCAGGCATTCCGTACCATAGCCATCGAATTGTCTCAAAAAATGAATTTCCTGTCAAACAAAAAACAACACATTTTATCTCGCCGCCTTCGCCTCAAGCTCCTCCCATCTCGAATAGCACTCTTGAAGAAGGGAGCCGACCTCCTCGATGCGCACGTTCGCCTCGGCGGCCTTCTGCCCGCCCTGCTTGTAGAGCTCCGGGTCGGAAAGGGCCTCTGAAAGCTCGTGCTGCTCGGCCTCAAGGGCCTCTATCCTGGCTGGCAGTTCGCTCAGTTCCCGTTCCTCCTTGAAGCTGAGCTTTACAGCCGCTTTTTTCTGGCGCTCCTGCTTCGTGGCCTGCTCAGTCTTTTCAGCTTTTTTGACTTTCCTCTGGCGGAGCCAGTCGTCATAGCCGCCGATGTACTCGTTGAGGCCGCCCTCTTCGAAGACTATCGTGCTGGTGGCGACGTTGTTGAGGAACTCCCTGTCGTGGCTGACAAGGAGGACTGTACCGGAATAACCGGCCAGGAGCTCTTCCAAGAGGTCGAGCGTGTCGCTGTCGAGATCGTTTGTCGGCTCGTCCATCACAAGCAGGTTCGAAGGCCTTGAGAAGAGCTTTGCCAGAAGGAGCCTGTTCCTCTCGCCGCCGGAGAGCGCCTTCACCGGGGTCCTCGCCCTCGAAGGGGTAAAGAGGAAGTCCTGGAGATACCCGATGAGGTGGCGCGGCCTGCCGTCTATTATTATCTGGTCGTTGCCTTCGCCGATGTTTTCCATGACGGTGCGCTCTTCATCGAGCGCGGCACGCAGCTGGTCGAAGTACGCTATGTCGAGGCGGCTCCCCAGGCGGACGGTCCCGGAAACAGGCTTGAGCTTGCCGAGTAGGAGGTTTAAAAGAGTCGTCTTGCCGGAGCCGTTCGGCCCTATGATGCCGACCTTGTCTCCCCTTATTATGAGGGTAGAAAAGCCGTTTATCGCAGGGCTAGTGGAGCTTTCGCTGTCGTAGGAGAAGCTTACGGCCTTGGCCTCTATGACGAGTTTCCCGGAGATATCAGATTCGAGCGCCTTGAGGTTCGCGCTTCCCTCGACCGAGCGCCTATCGCGCCTTTCCTTCCTCATCTCAAGAAGGGCCCTTACCCTGCCCTCGTTCCTGGTCCTTCTTGCCTTCACGCCCTGGCGAAGCCACGCCTCTTCCTCGGAGAGCTTCTTGTCGAACAGTGCGTTTCTCTGGGCCTCGTTCTCAAGGAGAGCGTCCTTCCTTTCAACGTAGCTCCTGTAATCGCACTGCCAGTTGTGAAGCCGTCCCCTGTCGAGCTCTATTATGCGGGTCGCCAGCTTCTGCTGGAGCATCCTGTCGTGCGTTACGAAAAGGAGCGTGCCGTTGTACCCGAGGAGGAACTCCTCGAGCCACGTTATCGATTCTATGTCGAGGTGGTTCGTGGGCTCGTCGAGGAGAAGGAGGTCAGGGCCTGCCGCAAGGGCCCTCCCGAGGAGCACCCTCCTCTTGTAGCCGCCGGAGAGCTCCGAGAACTCGGCTTCGGCCGGGAGGCCCAGCCTGGAGATTATCTCCTCGACACGCTGGGTTGCCTGCCAGCAGCCCTTGTGCTCGAGCTCGTGATGGGCCGCCTCCAGCTCGGCCATCGCGTCCCTGCCCTGCTCCAGGGCGCTCAAAGCGCCGTGATACCTTGCCATGAGGGCGTTGACGTCGCCGATGCCGCTCGTGATGACGTCGAAGACCATGCCCTTCAAGTCGCGTGGGACGTCCTGCTGTAGCATAGCGGCCTTTAAGCCGGGAAGGCGGCTGACCTGCCCGCCGTCAGGCTCGAGGGACCCGCTCAAGACCTTCATGAAGGTCGATTTACCCGCTCCGTTGCGTCCGACGAGGCAGACCCTCTCGCCTTTTTCTATCTGGAGGTCGACCCCGTCAATGAGCATGGGGCTTCCGAAGCCGACCTTTATGTCTTTTAGGTTTATTAGCGCCATAACATGAAAAGATACCTTAAAACGCGGCGAAAATCACCTTAATTGAAGGGCGCGGAGGAATTTCATTAAACGGGCGGCATTTTAAGGGAAGGAGGCAGAGAGGAGAATCAGACAACGAAGTTCTTCGCCTCTCCCCTGGTGAAGGCGGCGATGTTCTCCAGAGTCGTATCGAGTATCCTCTGTACGGCCTCTTTCGTGTCGAAAGCGGTGTGCGGGGTTATTATCACGTTCCTCAAACGCAGGAGTATATGGCCAGCCAGCAGCACGTCGAGAGGCTTTTTCTGCGCTATGGAGCGAAGCAGCTCGGCTTCCTCCCTTATTATCGGCTCCTCGGGCAGCACGTCGAGCCCGGCCGCGGCGACTTTGCCTGTAGTTATCGCCCTAAGGAGGGCCTGCACGTCTACAAGGTCGCCCCTTGCGGTATTTATGATGACGACGCCCTTTTTCATCATTGAGAACTCGCGCTCCGAAAGGAAGTTGTGCGTCTCGGGTGTAGAGGGTATGTGGAGAGTTATTATGTCGGAGCTCCGCATGGCCTCTTCCAGCGGGACATACCTGAAGCCCATGGAGCGGGCCAGCTCCTCTTTTGGGAAAAGGTCATAGGCAATTACCTCCATGTGAAAGCCTTTTGCCATCTCTATCACATGGCGGCCGATGCTGCCGGTGCCCAGGACGCCTATCGTCTTTCCCTTCAGGTCGAAGCCGCGGAGCCCCTGGATGGAAAAATCCCCCCGCCTCGTCCTTTCGACGGCCTCCACGAGGTTGTGGCTTATGGCAAGGAGGAGCCCGAAGACGTGCTCCGCGACGGTATTGTCGCCGTAGGCAGGCACGTTCGCCACCCTTATGCCATGCTCGCCGCAATAAACGGTGTCGATGTGGTCGTAGCCTGTCGAGCGCGTGGCGATGAGCTTCAAACCCCTGAAACTGGAGAGCGTCTCAGAGGAGAGTTCCGAGTAAATAAAGGTAGAGACGATGTCAGAGTCGGAATACAGGTAGGCGTTCTCGGCCGTAAGTGGCTCGCTCAGGAACCTTACCTCCTGGCCGGACGCGAGCCTTTCAAAGGCCTCCCGCTCCCATTCCTCGACCTCGAAGACAGCGAGCTTCATAGCCTCTCCCATGCGGAGCCGTTGGATTGGACAACTCAATTGAGTCTGGTGCGCTCAGGGGGATATGTCAAGGAAACATGGCTGAAATGCTGGAAAAGAGCTGAAGAGGGGGCGTCATCGCGTGGAGCGAAGCCGGCACGAAGCAATCTCGATGTTACTTACGGACGAGATCGCTCCGCTTCGCTCCAAATGACGCTGTTGTGATTTAGTAAAACGAGGCGACAGCCGCAGCTATCGCTATGATGACGACCAGATTGGCAGCGATGTCAGCCGCAAAAACCTTCATATCATTACCTCCTTTCTTTTTTCTTTTTACATTATACAGACCGGTCATTAAAAGAAGCTTAAAGGTCTGGTGAAAAAACTACATGTTTTTCTCAATGCCGAGCTCCTTCATCCGCCTCCAGAGCGTCGTCCTGCTCATCCTGAGCTTTTTGGCCGTCTCGTTGTACCTCCAGCCCGTCTCGAGGAGGGCCTTCATTATCATCTCCTTTTCGAGGGCCTTCAAGGGCTCCTCCGTGCTCATGACCCGCTCGATGACCCCCCGTGTGCGAAGGTCTTTCGGAAGGTGCTCAGGGTTTATCGTCCTGCCCTGGCAGCGCACGAAGGCGTGCTCGATGACGTGCTCAAGCTCCCTTATGTTCCCCGGGTAATCATAGTCGAGGAGGAGCTCCATCGCTGGAGGCGATATGTGCGTTACCTCCATTTTCATCTCGCGGTTGAACTTGTCGAGGAAGTGCCTGACGAGTATCGGAATGTCGTCCTTCCTTTCCCTCAACGCCGGGAGGTGAATGGGCACGACCTTTAGCCTGTAGTACAGGTCCTCCCTGAACTCTCCCTTTTCGACCATCGCCTTCAGGTCCTTGTTGGTGGCGGTGATGACGCGGACGTCGACCTTCTGGGTCCTTGTGCCTCCTACCCTCTCGAACTCGCCCTCCTGAAGGACGCGCAGGAGCTTTACCTGCGTATGCAGAGTTATGTCTCCGACCTCGTCGAGGAAGATGGTGCCGTTGTCGGCCATCTCGAACCTGCCGACCTTGTCGCTTATCGCCCCGGTGAACGCGCCCTTCACGTGTCCGAAGAGCTCGCTTTCAAGGAGCCCCTCCGAGAGGGCAGCGCAGTTTACCTTTATGAACGCCCCTTCGCTCCTCGGAGAGTTATGATGTATGGCGTTGGCGATAAGCTCCTTGCCGGTGCCTGTCTCGCCTTCTATTAGGACAGTCGCCCTCGCCGGGGCCACTTCGCGCAGGAGCTCGAAGACCTCGTGCATCCTGTAGTTCTTGCCGACTATGTTCTCAAAGGTGTAGCGCCCCTTTATCTCGTCCTTGAGCTCTCTGATAAGGGAGTTGTCCCTGAATATCTCTATCCCGCCGATCACCTTCCCCTGCTCGTCTTTCAAGAGGGCGGTGTTTATGCTGAGGGTTATCTTCCTGTCGCCCCGCTCCAGGGTGACGTCGTAATTATACAGGTGCTCGCCGGTCTTTATCGTCCTGTTTATGAGGCAATCGAAGGTGCAGCCCGAATGGCCGAGTATCTCGCTGCATTTTCCGGCCTTCAGTATGTCTTCCGCCTCGGCCCTGCCGAGGAGCTCGCGGGCCGCCCTGTTTATGAAAAGTATCTTATGGTCAAGCCCCAGCACGACGACGCCGTCGGCGATGCTGTTGAGGATGATGTCGCTGTTTATCTCGAGGTACTTGTGGACCGCCTCGGAATTACCGGGAAGCCCTATTTTCTGAAGTTCCATGTCCGCCTCCAACCCACATTATACGCCCCTGCCCCGCACATTGGCAACCAAAACGTTTCCCCCCTGAAACCTGTGTAACAAAATTGAACAGGCCAGGTGAGCAGCGGCCCCCGCCGGGATTACCGGATCCCGGCGGGGGTCGGTGGGGAGATGTGGAGGGTTTGTTTTGCGGATTTTACGGTCAGAAGTCTTTATGAGAAGATTACATTCGTCGAAAGGAGCACGATCAGGAGCCCGGCTATTATCGTGTAGCCTATGAGCCTTATGCTCCTGTCCTCCCTTCCCATGCAACTCACCTCAGAGCTATGTAGGCGGCCATCGCCGTGAGAGCCGTGAAGACCGCGTAATCGGTTATTTTCGCTATTTTCATCTCAGTGCCTCCCATTATTTTGATTGCCTCAGAAGGCGGCCACTGAAGATATTATTATTATCACTACCGCCAGATGGGCGATTATCTCGAGTACGTTCATAGTCATCTTTTTCATGTTTACCTCCTTGTTCCATGCTTCTGTTACATTCTAAGAGATGGGGCCTTAAAACCCGATTAGACCTAAAAGAAGCCCAGCGCCTGCTCAATGCTGAGGAGAGTAAGACCCGTAAGCCCCAGCGCTATCGCCCAAACATCCAGCCTCTTCAACATCTCAAGACGCATCCCCTGCTCCCCGTTTGAGCCTCATGTCAGTGGGAGGCTCAAGCCCCACAAAGCAATTGTTACGAAGACCTCGTATACCTTCACCATGATAGCCGCCCCCTTTCCTTGCTGCGGCATCTCTTGACAAGCTTATATATACAAGAAGCATGCCAAGTCCGCCTTGTTCTTGTAACTACTTGATTTTACGACACTACCTTAGAAATAGCCCATTCAGCCACTTTTAAATAAACCGTTCACAAGTGAAACAAAATCAGGAGCTCAAAATAAAAGATTCATAAAATCGGATAGTTAGCCAATTGTTTCACATTAGAAACAATGTTCAATGGCGAAACATTGACATGACAGGATTTTGAACGATAATTGTTGACTTGGGCAGAATTTGCAGGAGGTCAGATGCGAATCGCGTTTATAGTAAGCACATTTCCCAAGCTTTCAGAGACCTTCATATTGAGCCAGATAACAGGCCTTTTGGACATGGGCCATGACGTCAGGGTCTTCTCAGAGTACAGGAACATCAAAGAAGACAAAGTCCATCCGGACGTATTGAAGTATCGCCTCATGGACAGGACCAGGTATTTCATAACCCCCGAGAACTGGCTTGAGCGGGCGGCCTCGGCCGGAAGGCTCATGGCACGGAACTTCAGCACCGGCCCGGTCGAACTCCTGAAGTCAGTCAACTTCCTCAGACTCGGGAAAAAGGCCCTGTCGCTCAAAGTGCTCCATCTTACCGCGCCCATGATCGGATCCCGCTTCGACATTGTACATTCACACTTCGGGATAAACGGCGCGCTCGCCATATACCTTAAGCTCATGGGAGTGCCGGGGCGCTATCTCACCACTTTCCACGGCTATGACGTTAACAGCCTGCCGCACAAGGCGCCGCCCGGCTATTACAGGGAGCTCTTTACCCACGGCGACCGCTTCACGTCAAACACTGACTATACCAGAAAAAGAGCGGTCGCGCTGGGATGCGACGAAAAAAAGATAACCATCCTGCCCGTAGGCCTCGACATCGCGAAGTTCGTCTTTCGCCCCAGGCAATTGGCCCCCAGGGAGCCGGTGCGCCTCCTTACAATAGGGAGGCTCGTCGAAAAAAAAGGCCACGAATACGCCTTGAAAGCAGTGAAAGTGCTCTCAGACAAAGGGTTTAACATTAGATATTCGATAGCTGGCGACGGCCCGGAAAAAAACAGGCTCCAGGGGCTCGCGTCATCTCTGGGCCTGTCGAAAAAGGTCGAGTTCCTCCATGACATCAATGAACAAGAGGCGCTCGAGCTCTACTCGAACTGCCACATATTCGTACTTCCGAGCGTCACTTCGGCCGACCAGGACAGGGAGGGGCAAGCACTCGTCCTGCAGGAAGCGCAGGCCACCGGAATGCCGGTCGTCTCAACCCGCCACAACGGCATACCCGAAGGCGTCCTGGACGGCGTCTCGGCCTTTCTCGTGCCGGAGCGGGACCACCGGAGGCTCGCCGAAAAGATCGAATACCTCATCGAAAGGCCGACTTGCTGGCCAGTCATGGGTGAAGCTGGAAGGAAGTTCGTAGAAGGAAAATACGACATAAGAAAGCTCAACGCCGAGCTGGTATCGATATACGAAGAGATGCTGAGGGAATAAAAAAAAGGCCGGGAGCCTTTTGGCTCCCGGCCTTCTCATTTACCTGGAAGACTTACTTCGCGGTGCCCGCCGCTATGTCCCTGTTGGCCGCCTCGACGAGCTCGGAGACGAACATGTTGACGTCGGTAGAATGCATGGCGCAGGCCATCGATATGGGCTCGCCGCCGAAGGCCGGGCAGGTGAAACAGCCGGAGCCGAAGTGCTTCGAGAAAACCTCTTTTGTGGCAGGCCATTTCGTAGTGACTTCGCCAGTTGTCATATCGCCAGTGATAGTATTCGGCATTACTTCCTCCTCTATGTTTATTGAAGCCCCGGCAAAGCCGAAAACTTCCCAATGTCATGGACCCCGGCCGCAATTACATTATAACAGCCGGATTTAAATATTATATGATTTCCATCATGAAAACACAAGGGTCCGGCAGCCTTGAGCCGCCTCAAAAAAGCCTCTCAAACCCTCCCGCAGTCAATGGTTTTCAGCCGCCCCCGGCCGTCTCCTGAACGGGAACCTGAATTCCCTCATGAAGGACGGGAGTTTTATGTCGTCGAAGACCGAGTAAATGACCGGTATGACGACCAGAGTCACGAGGAGGCACATGGCCTGGCCGCCGACGATGACTATTGCCATCGAGGCCCTCGAGGAGGAGCCGTCTCCGGTGCCGAGCGTCACTGGCAGCATGCCTGCGATTATCGCCAGCGTGGTCATGAGTATCGGGCGGAGCCTCACTTTGTTCGCGAGCATCTGCGCCTCATACCTCTCCATTCCCCTGGCGCGGAGCGTATTCGTGTAGTCGACCTGCAGAATGCCGTTCTTTTTGACGACGCCTATGAGTATGAACATGCCCATGACGCTGTATATGTTAAGAGTGTTCCCGGCCAGAATGATGCTCAATATGCCGAACGGTATTGCCAGGAATATCGAGACCATGACCGTAATCGGGTGGATGAAGCTCTCGAACTGGGCCGCCAGAACCATGTAGATGAATATTAGGCTGAGGACGAACGCTATGAGGAAGTTCCTGAAGGCCTCGGCCATGAGCTTACCCCTTCCGAGATACGAGGTCGAGTACCCGGCCGGGAGCTTCATCTCGGCGACGGACTGGTTGGCGTTCATCATCGCCTCTCCCAGCGGCTTGTCGTGGAGGTTGGAGATTATCGTTATCTGCCTCTCCTGCGCGTAGCGGTCTATCTGTCCGGGGCTCGTGCCGTGAGTAAGCGAAGCCACGTTGTCGAGCCGAACGATGCTCCCGCCGGCGCCGGGCACGGTAAGGGTCGATATGCTCGCCGAGTCTTTCCTGTATTCATCCCCGAGGCGCAGCCTTATGTTGTACTGCTCGTCACCTTCGCGGTAAAGCGAGACCTTCTGGCCGCCTACCATGGTTCGAAGGCTCGAAGCGATCGATTCGACCCTCACGCCTAGGTCCGAGGCCTTCTGCCTGTCAATGTGCACCTGCAATTCCGGGTGCTTCAAGGCCTGCCCGGTGTCGGTGTCGACGAACCCTGGCACGGCCTTGAGCCTGTGGATTATCTCTCCCGAGTACTCGTCGAGCTTTTTCAAGTCAGGGCCGCGGAGCACCAGGTTGAATGGCGTGGCCTTGAAGCCGCCGCCGGAGACGAGGTTTATCTGCTGGACGCTCACGCGAAGCTCCGGCATCGCTGCAAGCAGGCCCCTCACCTCCTGCATTATCTCCTTCTGGCCGCGCTCCCTTTCGCTGAGATGCTTCAAGGCTATGTATATTGAAGAGTCTGTCACGTTCGAGAGATACTGCCCCCTTACGCCTATCGTGGTGAAGGTGTGCACTACCTCGGGTATTTTTCTTATCCTGTTCTCGACGTCGAGGAGTATCTCAGAGCTGCGCTCAAGGGACGACCCGGGCGGGGTCTCGACCACGACCTCGAACTCGCTCATGTCGTCGTCCTGTATGAACTCGCCCTTGACGACCTTCATAAGGGGGATGACAGAAAGGAATATGCAGACAGCGCCTATGACGACTATTGCCCTGTGCCTCAAGCACCAGCCGAGTATGCCGAGGTACGTCCCTTCCATCGCCTTGTAGGCGCGCGATTCCCTCGAAGCGGCCTTTGCCTCCCTGGGCCTCAAAAACCTCGAGGAGAGCATCGGCGTCAGGGTAAAGGAAACAAGAAGGGATATCAGTATGGCGAAGGCCGCCGTAAGCCCGAAGCTCTTCCAGAACATCCCGACGAGACCCTGCATGAAGGCCACTGGAAGGAATATGACGACCAGCGAAAGGGTGGTCGCCAGCACGGCAAGGGCTATCTCCTTCGTGCCCTGGATGGCGGCCTCGACCGGCCCCCTGCCCTCCTCCTCCATATGCCTGAAGATGTTCTCGAGGACTATTATGGCGTCGTCTATGACGATGCCTGTGCAGACCGAGAGCGCCAGAAGGGTCATGTTGTTGAGCGTGAAGCCCATGTACCGCATTATGGTGAACGTGCCGATGATAGACGCCGGTATGGCGACTGCCGCTATGAGCGCGGTCCGCCAGTTCTTGATGAAGACGAGTATTATGAGGCTCGCGAGTATCGAGCCCAGCACGAGGTGCTCCTCGACCTGGCTCACCGCCTTCTTTATGAACCTCGACTGGTCGATGACGACCTGCATGTCGATGTCCTGCGGAAGCACGGCCTTTATCTCCTCGAGCTTCTCCTTTATGTTTTCTATGACCTCGACGGTATTCGTCCCGGACTGCTTCCTGACAAGGACTGACACCGCGTTGTTGCCGTCAAGCCTCGATATGGTGCGGGGCTCCTCCTGGGTGTCGAGCACGGACGCGACGTCTTTCAGGCGCACGGGCGCGCCCTTGCGGTCGGCTATGATGAGCTCCTCGAAGTCGGAGACCTTCTCGATCCTCCCCATCGTCCTGAGGCCCTCTTCGCCCTTCTCCCAGGTTATCCTTCCGCCGGGCACTTCAACGTTCTGTCTCTGTATGGCTTCGCTTACCTGCGCGATGGAAAGGCCGTAGGCCGTAAGCCTGTCAGGGTCTACGACTACCTGTATCTCCCTCTTGCGGTCGCCGACGAGGGTTATGGCGCCGACGTTCTTGACGGCTTCGAGCTGTCTTTTTATCTTCTTGTCGGCCAGTTCGGTGACTTCCCTCGCCGAACGCTTGCCAGAGACGACTATCGACATGATGGGAGAGGAGTCCGGGTCGAACTTCTCGATTATGGGAGAGTCTGTCCCGGGCGGCAGCGTGGAAAGGATGGCCGACACTTTCGCCCTGACCTCCTCGGAGGCCACGTCTATGTCCTTTTCAAGGAGGAAGGTGGCGAAGACCTGCGACTGGCCCTCTATTGTCGTCGAGCGCAGCTCGTCGATGCCGCTTATCGTGTTAACGGCCTCTTCGATGGGCTTGGTTATCTGCCCCTCTATCTCCTCCGGGCTCGCGCCGTCAAGGCGCGTTGAGACGGTAATGGTCGGCAAATCGACCTTCGGGAAGAGGTCGAGGCCGAGCTCCCTGTAGGAGGCAAGGCCCATTACGACCAGGCTCAGTATGAGCATGGTCGCGAAAACCGGTCTTTTTATGCAAATCTCGTAAAGTGACATGGCTTTACTTCTTTTCCTGGACGGTCACTTTCGCGCCGTCGTACAGGTTCTGCAGGTTGGAAGCCGCGACGGAATCGCCCGGCTTGAGAGACGCGCCTGAAATCTCTATCATCCGGCCTTCCTTGAGGCCCCTGGTCACGCTGAGCTCTTTCGCCGTATCTCCGTTTATGACGAATACCTTGTTAATGCCGACGAACGAGTAGAGCGACTCCTCGGGTACGAACGGCACATCCTTTTCCTTCTCCGTGAGGACGATGCCCTTCGCGAAAAAGCCCGGCTTCAGGACGCCGCCTGCGTTAGGTACCTCGGCCTCTATCTGGAGAGTCCTTGTCTGGGAGTCGAGCGCGGGGCTTATCCTGGTGAGCTTGCCCTTGAAGCTCCTGTCCTTGAAGGCCTCGACCGTGACGAGCACCTGCTGGCCGCTTCTTATCCTAGGAACAGCCGCTTCGGCGACGGTGCCCCTGAACTTCAGAGTGCCGGTCGAGACGACCGTGAACATGCGTGAGTTGTCCTTGACAGCCTCACCTGTCGACACGAAACGTCCGCTTACCTCTCCGTTTATCGGGGAGCGCACGACGGTGTCGCTCATCTGCTTTTTCGCTAGGTCATGGCGCGCTGAACCCTCCTCGGCCCTGGCCTCGGCCTCGTGGAGCTGGGCTTCGGCAACGTCGCGGCCCGTCCTTATGTTGTCGAACTGGCTTACCGAGACCATGCCCTTGCGGAACAGCTCGTCGTACCTCTTGAAGTTGGCGTTCGCGTCGTCCAGCTTCGCCTTCTCCCTCTCCAGGGCGCGCATCGCGCTCTGGTGGGCCGCCTTCGCCTGCTCGAGGTTCAACGCTGACTCCCTCTGGTCAAGGGTTGCGAGAGCGTCCCCCGCTTTCACCCTGTCGCCGAGGTCGGCCTTTATCTTCAGTACGGTCCCGGGTATCTCGCTGCTGACGACGACCTCGTCCCAGGCCGCCAGAGTCCCGGTCGCCTCGACCGACCTCTCGACCGTCCTGCCCTCGACAAGCGCGGTAGTCACGGTCAAAGCGGCAGCCGCCTTTGGGGCCGAGGCGGGCGGCTTTGCCGGGGCCTCTTTTTTCGAGCAGCCCGCGGACAACAAGGGCAAGGCCGCCAGAAGAGTTATAGACAGGATTGAAGCTGTTCTTTTAAGCATACGTCTCCCCGTTCGAAAAAATCTTTTTACCTGGCCGCCTCTACGAGCGTGCCCGTCACGAACTTCAGATTGAGTTTTGCCACTTCAAGGTCGTAGGTCGCGCTGGCAAGGGAAGTCTGCGCGGATACCAGCGTAGTGTCGGCGTCTATCACGTCGAGCGTTGTAGCCACGCCGAACTTGAACTGCTCGAAGACCATGCTGTAGTCCTCTTCCGCGAACGCGACCTGGCGCCTGAAAGACTCGGTAAGTGACTCGATAGCCTTTATGTTGTTCACCGCCTCGTTTACCTGGACGGATATGTCCCTTTTGAGGCCGAGCCTCACGAGCTCGGCTTCCCTGAACTCGCTCCTCGCGTCGGCAAGCTCGGCCTTGCGGAGAAAGCCCTCGAAAATCGGGTAGGTGAGCCGCAAGGTGCCGGAGGCGCTGTCCTCCTGAAAGAAGGTCGTCTGAGGCTCCTGGTCGCGCCACGTATAGACGCCTTCTAGCCTCAAAGAAGGCTTGAAGCCCGCCTTGGCGATGGTTATGCTTTCCGAGGCGGCCTTCTCCTGGAGAAGGAGCCGCGTATAATCGCTTCTTTCCTCGAGCGCCCTTTCTATAAGACGCTCGGGTGCGAGGGTGACCGGGCCCTCTGCCGGAGGTTCGACGAGGTTGAAAGCCCCCTCGATGCCAGTGAGCCTTTTGAGCAGCACAAGTGAGTTGTCCAGGTTATTGAGCGACCTCAAGAGCTCGGCCTCGGCCCCCGCCAGCTCGGCCTGGGCCCTAAGCACCGCCGACTTGGTCACTTCGCCGACGGTGAACCTCGCGTCGGCTACTTCAAGCCTCTCACCGGCCCTCTTGTGGGCGGCCCTCTTTATCTCGACGTCCTTCTGGGCCTTCAGGACCCCGTAGTACGCCCTGGCGGTGTCGAGCATGACGGATTCGCTCACGCCTTCGAGCCCCTTTGTCTCGCTCTCTATCTGGAGCTTGGCCTGCCTTTGCACCGCCCACTCACGGCCGCCGGAATAAAGCGGCTGCGTGAGCCTGAGCTCGGCCGTGGTGGCCGACTCGGGCTGGGTGACGAACCCAGTGCCGGAGGACTTCGACTCGGTGTACCTCGTGTAGCTGCCCTCGGCGGTTATGTTCGGCAGTATCCTTGCGACCGACTTCGTCAGGTCGGTCCTTGCCTGGTTGATGTTCTCCCTCGCGATAAAGAGGTCCTCGTGGTTTTCCAGGGCAAGCCTGTAAGCCTCTTCGAGCGTTATCGTCCGCTCCTGGGCATGAAGCGCTGAAACGGACGCGAAGAGCGCGAAGAGCACTGAAAAAACAGCGGCGAGCGGGTTGACCGTCCGGCGTTCCTTCGGACCTGTCCTGGGCATTGACTTACCTCCTTGTCCCCTCTAAAAAGATATCAACGAAAGATTCAGCGACCTCCTCCAGAGGCCTCCTGAAATAGCGCTTGAAACCGTAGAGCTCCTGGCCGATGCTGTAATGGTCAACCATGCCTATGAAAGCACGCGCGGCCAGAGCCGGGTCTACATCCCTCATCAGGCCGTCCCTTATGAGCTCGTGTATTTTGTCCTCGAGGAAGCCCAGGAGTTCCATTGCCCTGGTCTTGAGGAACAGCTCAGAGAGCGAGTGCTGCTCAAGAGCGCTGTAGGTAAGGAGGCGCATGAAAGAGGGGTCTTTCTGGTGCTCCTCGAGGAGATAGACGGCGACGGTCATGAAGACCTCCCTGCCGCTCTTTCCCTTGAGCATGCCTATGAGACGGGGGCCTCCTTCGTTGTCCGAGCACCTCGAATCGATGATGGCCTTGTAGAGGTCTTCCTTGCGGGAGAAATGCTTGAAGATGACGGCTTCGCTTATGCCGGCCGCCTTCGCTATCTCTCGGGTGGTCGTGCCTTTGAAGCCTTTTTTTGAAAAAAGGCCGGAGGCGACCTTGACTATCTGGGCGCGCCTCTCCTCGCCCGAAAGCCTCTTGCGGGGCTTCTTCGCGGCCTTCGCCGCCGCCCGTGTTTTCAAGGGAGTCTTCCCGTTCATTGTTGCGGCCGTCCTCTGGTGAGTAAGTACTTACTTTAATACGGCCGGGGATTCTTGTCAAGGCAGTTTTTAGCCTTCAGCGTCTGAGTTCCATTCCTCCGGAAGCGGTGACGACGCCCATGTTGTCGATTATCATCAGCTCTATGCCTGGAAGCTTTTTGGCGAGCTCCATGCCCTTTTGGGGCCCGAGCACGAATATGGCCGTGGAAAGCGCGTCTGTTGTCATCGTGTCAGGGCCTATGACAGTGACGCTCCTCGTGCCGGTCGCGGGGTAGCCCGTCTTCGGGTCCATTATGTGGTGGTACAGACGGCCGTCCTTCATGAAAAAGCGCTCGTAGTCGCCTGAGGTCGATATCGACGCGTTTGAAAGAGTGAGCCTTGCCATGAGCCTTCCCCTGTCCCTCGGGTCCTGTATGCCTACATCCCAGCCCGCCTCCCCTGCCCTGCCAACGCCCTGCACCCTTATGTCGCCGCCTGCTTTTATTATGGCGTTGGTTACGCCGGAGGCAATGACCGCTTCCATGGCCTTGTCGACAGCGTAGCCCTTGGCGATTGCTCCCAGACCTATTGCCATGCCTTTCCTCTTGAGGAAAACGGTCGAAGAGGACGCGTCCATGACTACGTCCCTGTAATCAACTAAGGCAAGCCTCTTTTTCACCTCTTCCGGGGAAGGCAGCCTCTCGTGTCCGGCCCTGAAATCCCATAGCCCCCGCATCGAGGCCCACGTGATGTCGAACGCGCCGCCCGAGAGCTCAGAGACCTTCATGGCGGCCGAGATGACGTTAAAAAGCTCCCCCGGCACCTTGACAGGGCGCACGCCAGCTGCCCTGTTGACTTCCGTTAACGGCGAGCCCTCGATCCATTCGCTCATCTGTCCTTCAATGCGCTTCATCTCCCGCTCGACGGAGGAAAAAACGGTCTCTGCCGCCTCTTCCCCGGCCGTATCTATCGTCATCTCCAGGGCGGTGCCCATGACGACGGTATTCTTCCGGAACGTCCCGGCCAGCGCGTCCGGGACAAAGGCAACGCACATGAATATCAATGACATGAGTATGGAAATAGGCTTTTTCATTCGGGAAATGATACCAGAAAAAAGGCCTCAAATGAAGAGTCAGACAAGGGGGTAAAAGGCAAAAAAAAGGCGGGGAGGCCCGTAGGCCTCCCCTTCAAAGGCGGGCTGGGGAGCGGGAAGGTTTTTTGTTGATGGATTTTTAAAGGCGGGTAAAGGGCGGCTATGCCGCCCGGGATGGTATGATAATATTACCTTACGATTGAGTATATTAAACGTGACATTAAGGGATTATTAGAAGTGCAACCCATTGAAATACAAAAAAGAAAAAGGCCGGGGAGGCCCTCCCCGGCCTTTTTGGAGCAATGCTTTCAGAAACTGAACCTCAGGCCTCCCATGAGGATATGGGCGTCTACGCCGATCGATTCCGTATAGTACTCGTATTTCCCTTCTAGAGAGTTTACCGCTAGCTTCCAGACGTTGGCCGGGTTGTCGAGAAGGTATATGAGCTTGAGGCCAAAAAGGTTCGTATCCTTCTCCTCTATCTGCGGCGAAGAGGACTTGAACTGGTCGCCTGAAACATAGGCGTCCTTCACGAAAAACGCTGCAGACTGGGTGTAGTACCTGTAATTGAGCCTCATTATGAGGTCTTCATCGAGGTACTTGTAGAACTCGGCCTCTCCCATCCACGAGTTTACGTCCCACGAGTCGTCATAATACCTCACGGTGAGCTTTACAGCCGACCTATTGAGGAGCCCGCCGAGCCCTTCGGTGAAGTAATGGTTTACCCCCGCGAGGTACGCGTTCCTTTTCCTCTCTGAAGGAAAGGCCTCCGCGATGCAGCCCGCGATTGTCAGATCAGTGCAGGTGGCCGCGTCTGTCCCGTCGACCGCTACCAGCCTTATGCCCTCGGAGAGGTGGCCTGTCGCCCTGCTGTGCGAGTACCCGAACTGCGCGACGGTAACGGGCGAGAGCACCTGCGTAAGGCCGAAAAAGAAGTTGTCGGTCGTGCGGTCTTCCTCGTTCGGCATGAAAATGCCGTCTATCGTATCCGAGTTCCTCGAGTACCCGGCCGTGAGGGTCGTGTTCTTCTCGAAGAGCTCTTTTTTAAGGGTCAAGGTAGGCGTGCTCGATGAATAGTCCTTCTCGTGGCTGTAGTCGTAGTAAGCCTCGACGGCTATGACGTTGTCGAAGTTGTGCGCCGCCCCGATTGTGAAGGCGTGCCTCGTGTCGCTTCCGGCGTTCACGGCGCTTGAAGCCCCGGAGACGGCGGCAACGCTGCTCAAGCTGTCCGATTCGTTTCCTTCTTCGTCGTCTTCATCGTCGCCGTCTTCGCCATCCGGGTTGATGAGGTCGATCGCGTACTTCAAGGAAATGGTCGTATTTAGCGAGACGTCCTTGTTGAGCGAGAAGACCCCGGAGTAGACGGAAACCCCGTTGTTGAAGCTGTGCATGTACCCCTGGACCGCCGCGTAGTCTTCGGCAAGGGCGCTCAAGGGCAACGCGAAAAAGATGGCTGACGTAAGAATGAGCCTTTTAATTGCACCCACAGCCGCCTCCGCTCACGCCGAAGCTTCCGGCGCTCCCTTCCCTCGTGCCCAGGAAGTGCTCGCGCACCGCCTTCTCTTCCTTGTTAGAGTCGAACTGCATGATGGGGTCGGCGAGGTACTCCCTTTCCCAGGGCTTGACCCTCGCGCAGCCGGAAACAGCTAGAGCGCCTAAAACTATCGCAAGCGCCAGGACAATAGACTTCATGAAAAAGGCTCCTTATTTTTCCTTTAAAAGGCTCTCTATCTCTTTTACCCACTCGTCCGGGTCGTTTTCCCTGTATCCGAAATGTACGAACCTGATGACGCCCGACCTGTCGATTATGTAGGAGGTGGGCATGGCCTGGGCCATGTATTGGGATACAACCGATGATTCGGGGTCATGCAAGACTGTTATTCTTTTCGAGACGCCCGGTATGGTCAACATGAACGAGCCGGCGTGCTCTTTTTTCTTGTCTACGCTGACGGCGACGACCGCCATGTCGGCTTCCTTGAATTTTCCGGCGAGCCTGTTTATCTCAGGCATCTCCTTTTTGCACGGAGGGCACCAGCTCGCCCAAAAATCGAGGAAGACCACCCTGCCCTTGAACTCGCCGAGCGAGACGGCCTTGCCGTCGAGGCCATTCAGGGTAAACTCGGGGGCTTTCTTGCTGACCAGACCGGCCGAGGCAAGGGCCGGAAAGATAACCGCGGCAAAAAGTACAACGGCAAACATCTTTTTCATCATGGCATGGTCCTCCGGTGGCGTATTATTCCATCTGGAACATTAAGGACGGATTAGAGCGGCAAATGGGTACCATTATTTATTATTTAAAAAGTTATTTCAGGAATACACCTGAGATTAATCATTCCACCGGCTTTAGCGTTCTGGTATATTCAGTCCGAAGGAGGCCTATATGGAATCCATCACCCTCGACAAGATAAAATACGAATGGCTCGCCCAGTCGTGCGTGCGGATAACGGCAGCCGGCACAGTCCTTTATACCGACCCCGTAATCCTCGACAAGGACCCTGCGCCCGCCGACCTTATACTCATCACCCATCATCACGTCGACCACTGCCTGCCGGAGTTCGTCACCCCGATCAGGACCGACAGGACCAAACTGGCCGCTTTTCACGAAAGCTACGTGAAGTACTGCGCCAAGGACATCAAGGGCGTACGCACCGTGAAGGTCGGCCAGACCATCGAGCTCGGGGCCGCCATAATAACCGGCATCGAGGCTTACACGAAGCGCGGCTTTCATGTCAAAGGTGAAGGATGCGGCTTTTTAATAGAGCTTTCGGGGCAGCGGATATACTTCTCGGGCGACACGTCGAGGATACCCGAGATGTCCGGCCTCGGCAAGCTTGACGCGGCGATATTGCCTATTGCCGACAACGCCTACGCCATCGATATGAAAGATATCGCCGCGGCGGTCAGGGAGCTGAAACCCCGGCTTTTCATACCGGTACACTATACGCCCATCGGCGAGAGCGACCCTGAGATAACGGCGGATATGTTCTTCTCCAAGGACCCGGCCTTCTACACGAAAAAAGAAGACCCGGGGAAGATGGCCGCCCTCCTCGAAGGCTCCGGCGTCGAAGTGGCCGTCCTTGACAAGCTCGGAATAAGGAAATAAAAAAAAGGCGCGCCCGAAAGGGCGCGCCTTCTGCCTGCCTTGATATTTACTTCGGTATCTTTATGAAGTCCTCTTCGAAGTTCCCTTCAGCCCCCTTCTGGTGGCAGGCCCCGCAATTGGACGGGCTGCCGATGGAAGGCCTCTTGAAAACACCGGCCCCTACCTCCCTATGCTCCTTTTTTATCCAGGGAACGTCCATTATCTTTTTGGGGGTCATTCCCTCGGAACTGGAGGTTATCTTCTGGGCCCACCTTGCGGCCGTCTTATCGGACGAGTTGGCCTTGAGGTACGCGCGTATCTCCTTGTCGGTCTCCGCGTCGAGTCCGAGGTTTTCTCCGAAGTGCTTGCCTGATTCGTCCATTATCGCCTGCCACGACCTCTCAGGCAGAAGCCAGGGCTGGTAGAGGAAGTGGCAGGAGGAGCATTCCTGCTTGTAAAGGGCGCTCGATGGCGCGCTTGTGAACGACGGCAGTCTCTTGCCCTTGCCGTCGTCGGCGCTGGCTGAAAGGGCGGTTAAAAAACCGAATGTAAGCGTAATGGCCAGGACGCCTGCCGTTTTCTTTCCGAATGACATATGAACTCCTTCCTATTTAAGGGACATCATGTAGGTTATAAAATCGCCTTTTTCCTTGGGGGTGCACTCCCTCTCGTATACCCATTCGCAGTTGCGCTTGAACCACTTCTCGACCTTTTTGGGGTCGGTGAAACGCTGCGGGTTGGCAGATGGCGACAGGGGCTCGATGACCTTCCCGGCCGTCGACTTGCCTGAAGCCGCCGGGTTTGACGTATGACAGGTCGTGCAGGAGCGCTCTTCTTTTTTCTGGGAATGCGTCCTCTTCGCGTTATAGAGCTTTCTGCCTTCCTCCGCGCTGAACGAGGCTGCCCCGGCCTCCTTTTTAAGCCCGTCCAGCACCTGGCTCATCTGTGCGTTCGGCCCCGCGGCGTAGACGCTGCCAGCGAAAAAAACGGCAGCGAGCGTTGCAAGTCCCTTGAATGTCTTCATCGATTCCTCCCTTTATACCTTTGGGACCGAAATGTCCCTGTCCTCGAAAGAGCCCCACGGAGAGCCCGGGTGGCAGGCGGCGCAGTTCGTCCTGCTCGTGACGGACTTCCTCGAGTAAACCTCTTCTCCGATATCCACGTGCTTCTCCTTCCAGTACGCCGTTTCGGTTATCCTCAGCGGCGCGCCTTCTCCTATGGAGCTCAATATCTTTTTGGACGGCTCCGAAAGAGCGCGCTCGGCTGATGAAGCCAGAAGCCACGCGCGTATCTCTGAAGAGGTCTCATCCGGCAGGGATGCGTCGTCGCCGAAGTGCTCAGCGAGCCCGGCCATGACCTTCTCCCACGACCTCGCGGGAAGAAGCGTCGGGCTGAACGCGTTATGGCATGAGCCGCATTCCTCTTCATAGGCAATGTTTTTCTCGAGCGGCTTGAAGCCCCCATTGCCTTCCACGAGCGCGCCTGCGTGTCCGGAAGCCTGCTGACCTGTGGCGACCAGCATTGCCGCAGAGGCGGCCACGAAGGCAAAGAGAACGAAGGCCGTTTTCTTGAGTATAGGCCTTTCCGCTACAGCTGCGTCTTCCATGCTTTCGACCTTTTTCCTGCCGGTCAGCATCGAGCGAATGAGCCCCTCTTTCCAGATGACGTCATGGAGGAGAGCGGCTGCAATATGGACGCCTGCCAGGGCTAGGAAAGACCATGCCGCGACTGAATGTATGAGGCCTGCGGTCTCAGCAGTCTCGAAACTGAAGAAGCCCGCCAGCGGCCCCCTCATCTCCTCGCCCGAGTAGACGATGACGCCGGTGGCGCCGAGGACGGCCGCAAGGGCGAGCATGACGATGACGGCCAGGCCGACAGCCGGGTTATGTCCTGGGTATTTTGCTGGGTTGAGCCGTATGAAACCCGTGAGAAAGCTTTTTATCTCCGCCCAACCCCTAACGAACCCGCTGAACCTCGCGTTCCGGTTCCCTGAAAAGCCCCAGAGGAACCTGAAAGAGGCCCCAGCTAAGACCAAAGCGCCTGCCATTACATGGTAGTCGAGGAACCATTCACGCGTAGAGGCGGCGAAAGCCGTCATGAATGAGGCCGCGAACGTCCAGTGGAACAGACGCGTTGGAAGGTCCCATATCTTTTCAGTCTTCATTTTGAATCCTCATGAAGGTGTCACATCAAAAAGATGTGCAGCTCAGGAAAAGGCGATGCTTGAGACGAATACTGCCACCGAGACTATAAAAGCTGATATTGACAAAAGATCGAGAAATCCGAGGTTCCCTGCCATAAGGCCTCCTTTAAAAACCGTTCTTTCATAAACCGGTCACGTTTTATGGCATCATTATATAAACCATCTAATTAAGAGAATATTAAAGGACATCCCCTAAAAAGTGTAACAAAGGCAACCGCGACCTTTGGTCGGCTTATTCATTGACAAACGCAACTAAGTTGCATTAAACTGCAGACTGCCAATCATGAAAAAGAGCTCTGAAGAGATATTGTCCTCACTGGCGAGCCAGGGGTTCAGGATGACCCGCCTCCGGAAGGCCATCATCGGCGTTTTCACGGGGAATGGCCTGCCCATGTCCGCCGAGGAGCTGATGGATATCCTAAGGGCCGGGAACACGGCGTTCAACAGGACGACCGTCTACAGGGAGATTGGCTTCCTCAAGGCAAGAGGCGTCATAAACGAGATACAGTTCCTGCACGAGAGGGTCAAGAGGTACGAGCTTGCCTCCCTCGAGCACCATCATCACCTCGTGTGCCTCAGGTGCAAGAGGGTCGAGGACATAGTCCTCGAGAACGACCTGGCCGACCAGGAAAGGTCGATACTCGACTCGAAAGGCTTCCATGTGACCAACCACATGCTTGAGTTCCACGGCATATGCCGGGGATGCAACCGGTGAGAAGAGCGGTCCTTTTCATAGCCGCTCTAGCGGTCGTATCGGGGATAGTCATCCTGCTGATCAGCTTCGCCGTGAATGAAAAGACCCCGGACGAGCGGCTCACGCTTTCCGCGAGCTTCTACCCTCTCGCGCATTTCGCCGGGAAGGCCGGAGGCGAAAACGTGGAGGTCTTCATGATAACCCCTCCGGGAGTAGAGTCCCACGACTTCGAGCCTACGCCAAGGGACGTAAGAAAGATCAGGAAATCGGCGGTCTTCATCTACAACGGCGCTGGGCTCGACCCCTGGGCCGAAAGGATCGCCCCTACGCTTGAGCAATCGGGAGTACGCACCATCGAGATGACTTCTCATTTCACCCTGCTGAGCGCTGAAACTGACGCGCCCCTGGAAAACGAAGGACATGAAGAACACGATGGCGGCGGCCATGACCCGCATATCTGGCTTGACCCTCTGATGGCGGCCGGACAGGTAAACCTAATAGGCGAGGCGCTCGGGGCAGCCGACCCGGCGAACGCTGCAACGTACCGCTCACATTCCAGCCGGTACGGCGCTGAGCTCATGGCGCTTCACGAGGAATTCAGCAGCGGTCTTCAAAACTGCGGCACGAGGGACATGATAGTCGCCCACGACGCGTTCAGATACCTTGCGGCGAGGTACGGCCTCAACATAATCCCGGTAGTAGGCGTGTTCTCAGGCGAGGAACCCTCTCCCCGGCGCATAGCCGAGGTCACGAGGATAGCGAAGGAGAAGTCCATCAGGTACATATTCTTCGAGCCTCTCGCTAGCAGGAAGATCGCACAGACCATCGCAAGGGAGACCGGGGCCGGCGTGCTTGAACTAAACCCGCTCGAGGGGCTCACTAAAGAAGAAGAGGCGGCAGGCAAGGACTATATCTCCGTCATGCGGTCCAACCTCGCCAACATGAGAAAGGCTCTCCAATGCATATGAGCGTGCCGAAGACATGCATAGACGTCCGGGAGGTAAGCTTCAGCTACAACGGCAACCCCATACTCCAGGACATAACCTTTGACGTCAAGGAAGGCGAATACCTCGGCATCATAGGGCCGAACGGCGGAGGCAAGACCACTCTTTTCAAGGTGATACTCGGCCTGCTGAAACCCCAGACCGGCGAGATATTGATTTACGGAGAGCCACTCGCGACCTTCGGGAAAAAGCACCTCATCGGCTATGTCCCCCAGCGCTCGCTCTCGGACTACTACTTCCCGGCCACCGTCGAGGAGGTGGTAAGGAGCGGCAGGACAGCCAGGCTCGGCCTGCTGAAACGGATGTCGAAGGAAGATTCAGCCGCGATAGAGCGGGTCATGGAAGTGACCGACGTCGCCAGGCTCAGAGGCAGGCTCATCGGCCAGCTCTCCGGCGGAGAGCGCCAGAGGGTCTTCATAGCCAGGGCCCTCGCGAGCGAGCCGAAGATACTCATACTCGATGAGCCCGACGTGGGCGTGGACGTCACGGCGCAGGAGAAGTTCTACTCTTTCCTCGACGACCTCAACAGGAACCTCGGCATAACTATACTCCTCATCTCCCACGACATAGACGTCGTGGCGCACCAGGCCAAGACCATCCTTTGCCTGAACAGGCGGCTCGTCTGCCACGGCCCGCCGAGGGACTTCATAACAGAGGACTACATGCAAAAACTCTACGGCAAGCAGGTGCGGTTCATACTGCACGGGCATTGAGGCGTTTGTGGTAAAGGGCAGACTGGGTCAACCGCGTTTTGAAGCGGAATGTTCAGAGGGACAATAACTAATGCCGGAAATTTTTGAACTCGAATTCATGAGGCGGGCCTTCGTGGCGGGCCTGCTCATATCCATAATAGTGCCGATAATAGGCACCTTCCTGGTGGTGCGCAGATACTCGCTCATGGCGGACACCCTGGCGCACGTTTCGCTGGTTGGGGTGGCCGTGGGAGTGCTCACGAAGACGCACCCGGTCATCTCGGCGGTCATCGCCTCGACCCTGGCTGCAGTTCTAATAGAGAGGCTGCGCGGGCTCAAGAAACTCTTCGCGGAGTCCATCCTCGCGATATTCCTTTCAGGCAGCCTCGCCGTGGCGGTCGTCATCATAAGCATGGCAAAAGGCTTCAACGTCGACCTCTTGAGCTATCTTTTCGGCAGCATCTCAACGATAGACAGGGTAGACCTGTTCCTGCTGGCTGCGCTCTTCGTGCTCGTCCTCGCGTCGGTCGCGCTTTTCTACAAGGAGTTCTTCCTGGTCTCCTTTGACGAAGAGTTCGCAGAAGCAGGGGGCGTGAAGGCCCGGGCGCTGAACCTTTTTATCGTCGTCCTCGCGGCCGTGACCGTATCCCTTTCAATGCGCATAGTCGGCATACTCCTCATAGGCGCGCTCATGGTCATACCGGTCGTAACGGCAAGGCAGTTCGAGCTGAGCTTCAGGAACACCATCGTCTTCTCTGTCGTCTGCTCGCTCGTATCGGTCATAACGGGGCTCTTCCTCTCCTACTACTTCGACCTCGCAAGCGGCGGGACGATAGTGCTCGTCTCGCTTGCAATTTTCCTCGCGTCGTTCATGGTGACCAGGCAGGAGTAGCGCTTACATCCCCTTCGTGACAAGCGACACCTTCATCCTGACGTCGAGGAGGTCAGGGTCCTCGAACCTCGACTTCATCGAAAACTCCCTTACGGCCATGAGCTTTCCGCCGGACTCGGCATGGTAGAGGAAGTTCACGAGCTGATTGAGGTCGACCGCTTCGAGCCTCACCTCCGCCGGTTTGTCGATATACCCCGGAGAAGGCCTCTCCTCGAGAGGCTTGACCGAGGCCACCCTCTCCTTTATGCCCGTCCTTTTGGCTATTTCCTCTATCGCTGACACCGGGGATTCGCCCGATTCAGCCGCACGCTGGCTGACCATGTCCAGGGCGGTCTTCTTGCCGATGTAATCGGCCTTAAGGGAGGCCATCACGCCTATCTCCTTTTTTTTCGCCTCCACGGCCTTCCTTACGGAAGCGTAGCTGCCGTATAACGTGAGGCCGCCCGCAAGGAGCGCAAGCGGGATAACGGCGTAAATGGCGTAAAGGTAGGCCTTTTTCCTGTCGGGACGGCCCTTGAGGAAGCCCGCCATCGCCTCTTTCAAATGTATGACCGGATATGGCAGTCTCATCTCCATCATTTTACCTCGATTGCAGCGTTTATGCTGAAGGACGTCCTGCCGCCGGGCTTGGCCCTCGTCTCGCCCATGGCCGCGTCCTTGAACCCGGCCTTCTGGAGGGCCTCTTTCACTGAGTTGGCGGCGTTAAAGGCAGGGGCCTCTCCCCTTACCGCTACCCTGCCGTCGGCAAGCGAAAATTCGTCTATTTTGACGCCCAAGCCTTCGGGAACGGCTTCAGCCACGCTCTTCAATACGTCAAGGGACTTGCCGGAGCTTCCGAGAGAAGCCGACTCCTTCTCAACCGCCTTGAGCTTGGCCTCGAGCTGGTAGACAGGGTCAACGACGTTGCTCTCGGAAGGGAAAAGCTCCTGGTAGGAGGCCCTCAAAGACTGCCTGTAGGCCTCGAGCTCGCCGGTGAGCCCCCTGTACCTCGCGTAGAAGTCCGCGCCCACAAGCACCAGAAGAGAGGCGCAAAGGGCGGCCGTGAGCCTGAGCCTCCTCCTGAACGCGGCACGCTCCTTCGTGTACTCGAACTCGCCTCTCCTGAAGTTTACGATGGTGCCGGCAAGCCCCTTATCGAGGAGCATCGACAATGCCAGTGCTTCAGCGGCCTCCGGGGCGATTGAGCCAGGCAGGTCGAGCGGGACGAGATGGGCACCGCCGAACATCTCCTGCAACGCCTCCCTGTCGTTCTCCCAGCCGGAGAAATGGAGCTCTTCGACAGTAATCCCTTCTGCGTCGAGAAAAGCCACCCCGAGCCCGACGTTGTCGAGTCTCCTGGCGTGCTTCAGGAGCCTGGGCATCCCGTCCTGAACGACGGCGAAAACGCCGGGCGAGAGAACGGCCCTGCACCCCTCAGTGCCGAAAAGCTCGTTCATGAGCACCGGCATTGCGAAGAGCCCCGGCCCCATCCATACTGGGTCTATCCCCAGAGCCGAGAGCGCGTCGAGATAGCCCCTCAAAACGCGCTTTTCCACGGCGACTGCCATGACCTTGCTTTCACCGAGCTGGACCGCGTCGGCGACGACGTCGTCGACCTCAACGTGGAGAAACCCGGCCAGCTCGAACGGCAGCGCCTCTATTATCTTTTTCCTGTCCTCGAACGGCAGCTCCACTATCCTGATGGAAAGGTCTTCCGGCGGTATGCCTACGGCTACCTTATCGAAGCCCTTGAAACCCCTTTTTCCCGCAAGAGGCAGCAGCAGGGCCGAGAGCGCCTGCTTGACTCCACCCTCCGCAGTCACAGGCTGGGAATGGACGGTAACGGGCTCGACCCTTCCGGCAAGGAAGACCCCGGCCCTTACGGCTTCCCTTCCTATATCAATGACAAGGTTCTTTTTCGACATCTACGTCTCCCTCCAGTAAAGGACGCCCCCTCCAAGCTGTATGACCGCCTCGACCTCGCGTACCGATTCTCCGGCGGTTGCCCTGGAGAAGACCCGGTACGTCCTCGATACGGTGGTTATACGGTCCTGGAGGCCAAAGCCGACCCTCTCGAAGCCGGGCACTTTCATTATGTCCGACCTGTCGCGAAACGGCGCTTCCTTCCTCTTCTTTATGACCCTGTCGGCCAGCTCGCCGGTCATCTCGTCGCTCAACGCGGCGAGCACCTCTTTTGGGGCCGTGTTTATGTTCACCAGCCCATCCGCGCCGTACGGCGTAAGGTACCTGCTGACTGCCATAAAAACATCGGGTTTGAAACCTTTTACAAGTAAAAGCTCATCAAGCGCCTCAAGGTGATTGTTCCTCGGTTTATACGGCCTGGGCCCTGAGCCGTACTGATGCACCTCCGCGCCGCCGGGCCTCGGCACGTCGTCGTTGTCAATCCAGTCGGCCATCGAGTCAACGAGTGCGTCTTCGAGCTTTAAATCCTTTACGAGCTTCCTCAGCGGCTTTTCAACCCTCGGGTCGGACAGGCCGGTCAGTGGGTAGACCGCCTTCATCGAAAGTTTTCCCGCTTCGTCAACCGCCCTTATTTCAACAGAGAGCCCCTCACCGGCCGGTTGCGAGAATACCAGCCCGTCCCTGTCCATTACGAGGTTGCCGTCCCTCCTCAAGAGTTCCTCGAGGCCCGCCTTGGCCAGCACGACTCCGTCGGTGGCCAGCGCACCTGCCCTTACCGAGTCTTTCAGGATCCCGGCCCTTGAGGAGCCAATATACATCCTGTATGTGAAATCCGTTACCAGAGTAAGCAGTATCGCCGTGACCAACAGGGCCGCCACGAGCGCGACGCCGCTCTGGTTGAGATAGCGTTTTTTCACGTATTTACGCATGGTTGACCAAAATACCTCAGAGACTATCTTATCATGGTCCTGGCCGTCGCTGAAAGTTTCTCGCCGGATGAAAGAGTTAAAGTGACGGCAACCGCCCTGGGCGGCTGCCCTTCAAGAGATGCGTTCCACGCGCCTGCCCATTCCCTGCCGTTGAAGAAGCTTACCTCGAAGCCCTTTATCTCTTCCACCGCCTCAACGGTGAACTTCTCGCCCTGGAACGCGTCCCAGACCTCTTTGACGAGATCCTTCCTGCCGCCCTCTTCCCTGACGTAATAGTTCACGGCGGAAAGGTCGCCCGTGGGTGCGTCTTTAGAGTAAACCGGATAGGCCATCGTAGTGAACGACACCGCGCCGGAGTCCCCGTCGCGCCCACCGTTGAAAAAAGTATGCCCGTCCGTCCTCCTGTAATATGACGCTCGCGCCTCCCTCGAGAACCTCTCCAGAAAATAGCCCGCCTCGATTGTTTTCTCGACTGTCCTGCCAGCGCTGCCGCTTGCCCCGGATATCGAGAAGAAGGTCGTATAAAGGGCCGCAGAAAGGGCAGCAGTGAGGCCTACCGCGACGAGCACCTCGATGAGCGTGAAACCGCCGCTGCCTCCAGTCCTACTCCTGAAGGTACGAGACAAACGAGACAGGAGGGCCGTTTTTTCGGACGACCTTGAGCTCAAGCCTTTTTACCCCCTTAAGTCCGGAGTCCTCCTCGACAAGGGTCCATGAATAGCCTTCATAGCCTTCGCCGAAGTCCCCTTCCCTTGAAACTATCCCCTCGAGCTTTATCCTCTCGAGCTTCTGGGCCCCGAGGGAAGCCACGATTACGTCTTCACGGCTCAGGCTTGCCCCACCAAGCTGGTAGTTGAAGCTCACCACGAGCGTCACCACCACCCCGGCAGTTATGGCGAGAGCCACCATGACCTCGATGAAGGTGAAGCCGCGCTCCGCCCTACCCGGCCTTCCCGGAATCTTCCGGCTGGCGCACCTTTGCCCTGCCGGTATATGGATTGAATGAAACAACCAAAGACCTCTTTCCAGCGGAAAGCCTCACGTCAAAGGGCTCCGCGCCGTAAGGTGATATGACTAAAGCCGCCTCGCCCCTCGTGACGGCTCCGAGGCCCGGCGAGCGGACCTCCTCCAGTTGAACGCCGCGTCCGAGCTTTATCTTCCTCAACGCGCTCTCGGCAATTGCGGCGTACTCCTTGCCGTCGGCGGAGGACTCCACCCTTATCTCTCCGGCGTTGAAGTCGAACCAGAGCCTGTAATAGGAACGCCTGGAAGCGGCCCTCTCGTTCAAAAAGACGGAGAGCCGGGACAAGCGGCCTGAATCGGATTCGAGGTTATAGCCCTCGAGCCCTGGGAGCCTCGGGAAGACGACGGCAAGAGCAACGGCGATTACGGCAATCACGGCAAGAAGCTCGATCAGCGAAAAACCTTTTACAGAGTGGACAGAGTGCGGAGCGCGGCAAGCGAACGTGCGGACAGGTAGACCGGTCTTCTCATCTCCGGGCGGCCCGGGAGGGCCAGCGCCGGATGAAATATTCATCTCTGGCATTTGACCTTTTTCAATTATTAGGCTTTCCATGAAAATCAGATGTTTTTTCCGTATCAAGTAAGGGTTGGAAGTAAAACGCTGAGCATGAGCATTTTCACTTCCGCCCTGACAAAGAGACCGGGCAAGCAGCGATTTTCAGAATCAGTCCAGGTTCCAGCTCTCTATGTCGGCGTCAAACCCCTCACCGCCGCGGGCGGCGTCAGCGCCGTAGGAGAGTATGTCATACTCGCCGCTGGCGCCCGGGGAGGCGTAGACGTACGGGCTGCCCCAGGGGTCAACCGGCACCTTCTTCTTTTCGAGGTAGCCGCCTTCGCGCCAGTTGGCAGGTATCCTTCCGGCCTCTGGCTTTGAAACCAGAGCCGCAAGCCCTTGCTCGGTGCCGGGGTAAAAGCCGTTGTCGAGCTTGTAGAGCTTCAAGGCCGTCTCGAAGTTCCTTATCTGGACCTTGGCTTCTGTGACCTTCGCCTCGTCGGTCCTGCCCACTATTCTCGGGGCTATTATGGCCGCGAGGATGCCGAGTATCACGATGACGACCATGAGCTCGATGAGAGTAAAACCTTTGTCACATCTTTTCATCATGCGGATATTTTATATCAAAAATTCCAGGATAACAATATTTATACCGTCAGCGCACTTGAAATACTCTCCGTTTTTGTTACAATTGAAGTTGCCGGGCGTAAGCAGCTTTCAACGCCGGGCCGCTCCAGCCAAGACGAAAGGAAGGTGTACCGGGGAACAAAACTCAGCCTCCTCGTTCGAATACTCCGCTGATGTAAGACGTCCAGCCGCACGCCGCAGAGCCGCAATCCGCAGACCTGTAAAAATCAATCCGGGGTGGGGTTCAATGCGCATCAGGGTTATGGTCGCTTTCAGCAACAATCTTTTCTCCGAAGGCATAACAAGGCTTTTGGACGACGAACAGGACATCGAGGCTGACTACATACACGCAGGCAGCGAATACAGCGCTGAAGACATCGAATCGGCAGATGTCGTACTCACCGATTTTCCCACTCTCTACGGCTCGTTCGTATCTATCGACACCTCCAGGAAAAACGGCTTCATCCTAATCGACACCGACTGCGGCAAAGACAACATAATCTCCGCCATAATGGCCAAGAACCTGAGCGGCGTACTTTTAGGCAACGCCTCCACGGCGCTCCTGAAGCGCGCCATAAGGTCGGTCGCCCGTGGCGACGTCTGGATGGACAAGGCGACCGTCAAGGACCTCCTCTGGAGCGTAGGGCGCCTCCGCAAGGACCACTCGGAGACGCTCTCGCCAAAGGAGCAGGAGATAGTGGCCCTCACGGGAAAGGGCCTGCGCAACCGGGAGATAGCCGAGAAGCTCCACATAAGCGAGCTCACGGTAAAGACGCACCTCCACAGGATATTCAAGAAACTGGAGATAACGACGAGGTCGCAGCTCATCACCTATTCGATAAGGAACCCGGCCGCAAAGGACGCGCTCTTCGGGTTGAAGCAGCACTGAGGTAAAAGATGATATCTGAAAGACTAAAGTATTTGAACTTCGGCCTTGCCCTGCTGGCCTTCCCTCTAATGGGCCTGCTGGCAAAGGACCTGCTGGTCCTCAAATACAGGCCCGAGATAAAGACCGGCCTGCCGCCGGTGGCGGCTGAGGCCCCGGCAGATGCGCCCTTTGAGAGCTACTCCCCGATACTCGAGCGTGGGGCCTTCCCTTCCGCCACGAGGCAGCTTACGAAGATCGACATCCTCGATGCTGCCGCGGCGGCGGCCCACCCGGTGCTGACAGAGCTCAGGCTGATCGGCACTTACGCAGGCGCGGCCGGTTACGCTGTCTTTGAAAAGACAGGCTCGGCCGTCCAGGAGGTCTTCCGGACAGGTCAATCTGTATTCGAAGCTGGCACTCTGCTGGCCGTAGAGGACGGCAAGGCAAAGATTTCCGCTTCCGGAAGCGAAGTCACTTTCACGGTCTTCAATGAAGAACTTCCCTCGAGCATAACGGAGATGGGAGAGGCGGCAGAGCTGCCGGACACCGAAGACGGGCAGCCTGCCCGGCAGTCGAGCACGGGGGCGAGCTTAAGGTACACGGAAAAAGTCTCGGAGAATGCGTGGGTGATTGACCAGAAGGCCGTGGCCGCATCCCTCAGCGACATGAGCCGGGTCATGACGGACGCCAGACTCACCCCGAAGGTCTCTTCCGGCGGGACGGTCGAGGGGTTCACCCTGACGGACATAAAGCCCAGGGGCATTTTCGACGCCATAGGTTTAGAGGACGGGGACGTCCTCACGAAGATAAACGGCTACGAGATAGACTCCCCCGAGAAGGCCGTGCAGGTGCTCTCGGCGCTTCGCGGGCAGACGAACATAGACCTCGATATCGTGCGCGCTGGCAAGCCAAAGAGCCTGCACTACACCATAAGGTAAAAAAGGAGCGTGAAAAAGCCGAAGCCGGATTGTGTGTTATAATCTCTACGTATTTTGATGTGAGCAGCGCACCGTATTCCATGCCGCACCCTTTGCCGAACGCCGAATCGCAGCTGGCCGGGCCTTTTGCCCGCCACTGCCACCACACCCTCCGATCGTCATGGGATACTCGCATATGGCTAAAAAAGCCGCCGTCCTCATCTTCCTCTTCATCCTGTTCGCTATCCCGGGAGTTGTCCATCCTCAACAGGCCGGCCAGAAAAAAGCGAAAGCCGCCGAGAAGATAACCCTCAACTTCGTTGACGTCGAGATATCCTCGCTCGTCAAGATAATGAGCGAGATAACCGGCAGGAACTTCATCTACGACGAGAACCTCAAGGGCAAGGTAACGATAATCGCCCCCGGCAAGCTCACGAGCGAGGAGGCCCTAAGCGTTTTCGTCTCGGCCCTGGAGCTGAAGAACTTCACGATCATACACACTGACGGCTACTACAAGATAGTGCCGGCGGCCGAAGCAAGGCAGAGCGCGACGAGGGTGATGAAGAACGTCGGAGCGGCGCGCCCGGACGAGTTCATCGTAAGGCTCATCCCGCTAAATTACGTGCCGAGCCAGGACGCCTTCTCGGCCGTCCAGCCGCTGGTTTCGAGGAACGGGCAGATATCTGTCTTCGGCTCGAGGAACGCCCTCCTCCTTGTGGACACGGCGCAGAACATCGAGAAGATACTCGAGATAATCGCCTCGATAGACTCCCCACCCTCGGTTCGCGCCCCGGAGGTCATATACCTCAAGTACGCGCAGGCCGACGTCATCTCCCAGCTCCTCAGGAGGGAGGAAGCAAGGCGCGGAGGCGGCAGGAGGGGCGAGAACGGGGAAGGCAGCTCCATCGTCCCCGACACGAGGCTGAACGCGATAATCCTGTCCGATTCGATCTCGGACAGGGAGTATTACAGGAACTACATATCGTTCCTTGACGTGCCCCCTCCGGAGGCCTCGAGCCGCATAAACGTCTACTACCTGGAGAACGCAGACTCCGAGGACATGGCAAGGGTGATAGACGCGCTCCTGAGGCCAGGGGCCGCCCAGCAGCAGGCGTCGCAGGCGGCCGGTGCGGCCGCGGCCCCGATAGCGCAGGAGCTTACTGGCGCGAAGATAAGCGTTACGCCGTTCAAGGCGGCGAACTCGCTCATAATCATGGCCTCTCCTGCCGACTACCAGAACCTTGTGCAGGTCATCGAGAGGCTCGACAGGAGGCCCAAGCAGGTCTTCGTCGAGGCAATGATAACCGAGGTGACGGTCGACAAGGCTCTGGAACTGGGCACGAGGTTCCGGGTCACGGCGGAAAAGGACAACTCTCCGGTAGTCATCGGAGGCGTCGGCTCGATAGATTCTACGGCTATACAGGGGATACTGAACGGGCTGGCCGGGCTCACCATAGGAGGCCTCGGAAACCTCCTCACTGTGCCAATCACGAGGGCCGACGGCACGACCTTCAATCTCACGGCCCCGGGCTTCGCGGTCCTTTTCTCGCTCTCGGAGTTCAAGGACATAGTGAACGTGCTGTCGACCCCGCATATCCTGACGAGCGACAACCACGAGGCGGAGATAATGGTCGGCGAGAACGTCCCCTTTCTCTCCAGCTTCGAGCGCCAGTCCGGGACGGAGGGGCAGCCTGTCATACAGTCTATTGAAAGAAGGGACGTCGGCATAAGGCTCAGGATAAAGCCGAAGATAAGCGAAGGGGATTTCGTAAAGCTTGACATCTACCAGGAGATCTCGGCCATCTCGCCCACGAGGACCGGCGGGGCGGCAGACATCATAACGACTAAGAGGTCGGCCCAGACGAGCGTGGTCGTCAAGAACAACCAGACGGTCGTCATAGGCGGCCTGATACAGAACAGGAACACCAACAACTCGAGCAAGGTCCCTCTCCTGGGCGACATACCGCTTATAGGCTGGCTCTTCAAGTCGACAAGGGACCAGAACCAGAAGACCAACCTGCTGGTCTTCATAACGCCGTACATCGTCGAGGACTTCAAGGGACTCGAGGATCTGAGGCTCAAAAAACAGCAGGAGTTCAACAGGTACGGCGTAAATCCGCAAAGCAACGGGAGGCCTTCGAGACTGCCCTGAAGGCGAAGGGACGAGTAGACAGGATGGACAACGAAGTTTTCGAGACGATGCCCAAAGGCGGCATACACAGGATAAAAGAGATAAAAGACGAGTACGTCGACCCGGCCATGCTCGAGAAAGTGAGCCTCAGCTACGTCAAGAAGAACATGGTCATGCCGCTTCGCGTGAAAGAAGGCCACCTGCTCGTGGCCCTCTCCGGGCCCAGGGGCATATTCACGGTAAACGAGCTCGAGCGCCTCACCGGGCTTCCGGTAAAACCTGTATTCGCCTCAGAAAAGCAGATACTCGACGCGATAAACAGGTTCTACGACAGGCTCTCCGGGTCGGCCCAGGACGTCATGAACGGGATGAGCGGCGAGTCAATAGAGTCGATATCGACGACCGAATGGGAAGAGCCCAAGGACCTCCTGGACGCCGCTGACGAGGCTCCCATCATAAGGCTCCTGAACTCGCTCCTTTTCAGGGCCGTCAAGGACAGGGCCAGCGACATACACATCGAGCCCTATGAAAAAGAGGTCGAGGTCAGGTACAGGATAGACGGCGTACTGTACCCGGTGCTTACCCCTCCAAAGAGTATACAAGAAGCCCTTGCGAGCAGGGTCAAGATAATGGCCGGACTCGACATTGCCGAAAAAAGGCTGCCGCAGGACGGCAAAATAAGGCTACTCGTCGCCGGGAAGGACGTGTACGTCAGGGTGTCGGTCATGCCGACTTCGTACGGCGAAAGGATAGTGCTCCGCATACTCGACCGCAAGTCCGACATAATAACCCTCGACATGCTCGGGCTCACGGCCCGCCAGGTCACGGTCCTCGAGGGGCTCCTTACGAGGAGCAGCGGAATAATCCTCGTGACCGGGCCAACCGGCTCGGGAAAGACGACCACCCTCTACTCCGCCATAAACAGCATAAACTCGACCGCAAGGAACATCATCACTGTCGAAGACCCTGTCGAGTACCAGTTGAAGGGAATAGGCCAGGTGCACGTGAACCCGAAGATAGGGCTCACCTTCGCCCACGGCCTGCGCTCAATCCTTAGGCAGGACCCCGACGTCATAATGGTCGGAGAGATAAGGGACAGGGAGACGGCTGAGATAGCCATACAGGCCTCCCTAACCGGCCACCTCGTGCTCTCGACCCTCCACACGAACGACACCGCGAGCGCCATCACCAGGCTCGTGGACATGGGCATAGAGCCTTTCCTCGTGGCCTCGTCGCTCTCAGGCGTGCTGGCCCAGAGGCTCGTGAGGGTGCTGTGCCCCGAGTGCAAAAAGCAATACGAGCCGACGGCCGAAGAGGCTAAGCTCTTTCAGACCAGGCCCGCGAAGCTGTACGCCGCCAGTGGCTGCGACAAGTGCTTTTCCACCGGCTATTACGGCAGGCTCGGCATATTCGAGTTCCTCGTGCCGGGCCAGGAGATGAGGCCGATGATATTGAAAAATCAGGACGCCGACACCCTGAAGAGGTACGCCATATCCAAAGGCATGCGCACGATGATGGAAGACGGACTTGAGAAGGCGGCCCTCGGGATGACGAGCGTGGAAGAGGTGCTGAGGGTCACGAAGGACGAGGAGTAGCAAGGACGTATGCCTACATTCAGTTACAAAGCCTACAACAGGGGCGGCGGCCAGGTCGCGGGGAATATCGAAGCCGCAGGCCCGAAAGAAGCGGCACAGTCGCTCAAGAACACCGGGCTCTACCCCACAGAGGTAAAGGAAGCTGGCAAGGAGGCGGGCAAAACGCTTTTCGGCCAGCGCGTAAGCCCCGGGGCCCTGGCGGCTGCGGCCAGACAGCTCGCGACCCTTATCTCGACCGGCACGTCCATCGCCGAAGCCCTCCAGGTGCTCGCTGAAAATACCGACAACCAAAAGCTCCGCGCAATTCTCCTTGAAACGAAAGACAGCGTCCTGGGCGGCAGCTCCCTTTCAAAGGCCCTATCGGCGAACCCTGATGTCTTCTCTCCACTGTTCAGAGGGCTCGTGCAGGCCGCAGAAGCGAGCGGCTCGCTTGACCAGGTGCTCCCCAGGCTTGCGGACTACCTCGAAAAAAGGGCGCGCATACGCTCTGAGGTACGGGCCGCCCTCACCTATCCGGCGCTCATGACGATAGTCGGCGCGGCGGTGCTCGCCTTCCTGTTCATCTTCGTCATCCCCAAGATATCGCGCATATTCGAGGACACCGGCACCAGGCTACCCTTCATAACGGTACTTCTCCTCTGGATGACAGACATCGTCCGCTCGTACTGGCCATTCCTGCTCGGGGCCATTGGGGGGGCTTACTGGTTCCTCATGCGCCGATCGAGGAGCGCCCGGGGCCGTGAGATGAAAGACAGGCTGCTCTTGAAGCTGCCGTGGTTCGGCGCAATCGTCTTGAGCTTCCACATGGCCAACCTTACAAGGACGCTCGGGACGCTCCTGAAGGGCGGCGTGCAGATGCTCAAGGCCCTCGAGATATGCAGGGAAGCTATCGACAACAAGGTCTTCGACAAGGTGCTGGACCTGGCCGCGAAAGACTGCGCCGAGGGCAGCTCCCTTTCCGCGTCGCTCAAGAAATCCGCCCTGGTCCCTCCCCTTGTCTGCCACATGATAAGCGTCGGCGAAAGGAGCGGCAACCTTGACGAGATGCTCCTTAAGACCGCCGAGTCGTACGACGCCTACTTCGAGGACGGCGTTAAGCGCTCATTGAGCCTCATGGAGCCTGTCCTCATACTCGCGATGGGCCTCGTCGTGGGCTTCATCGTCCTTGCGATGCTCCTCCCCATCTTCGAGCTGAACCAGACCATCCGCTGACAAAACCCCGCTTTTCAAGCCAGAGGGCGCGCGGAATTAATCCCGGATTAATTCCGCCGCGCCATCCCGTTCATCCCAAAAGCATACCTTCTGGTATTAGTCAAAATACTACCGTTTTTTATTCTTTCGGTGGATTGTATTGGCACAATGCTCGGCTATCCTCTTCTTGTATGCGGCATCTGGAAAATCATTTAACAGGCCGGTCAATTATTTTGCAATCACAGGGGTTTCGATGAGCCTCAGGATCTGCCCGGAATGCACAAAGGCGTTTTTCATGTCCCTTCTGGACAGCCATGCCAGGTGCCCGCATTGCGGCGTCTTCCTCGCGGACAGAAGGTGCTCCAAGAGGGAGCGCAAGGTCCGCCAGGTCACTTTCTCATTCAGCGGGTGCGTACAGAGGGCGAAAACGACCGATTTTTCCGGACACGGGGCCGGGATAGTATTCGCCGGGAAATATCTTGAAAAAGGCACGGTCATAGACGTCACCATAAGCGGGCTCATCATAAAAAAGCCGGCGAGGATGGTCTGGTCGAAACAGGGCTCGGGCTCGCTAATATCAGCCGGGATAGAGCTCCTGTAAAAACGCGGCACGGCCCGCGAGGAGGTTCCAGGGAATGAGATCAAAGGTTTTGAAAAATATTTTTACTTTCGTTGCCGCGGCACTCCTTGTGCTTTCAGCCGGTGCGCAGCCCTCCGGGGCCGCTGAGAAGGCAGCGAAGCCCGCGAAGGAAAAGGACGCGAAGGCAGCCGCCAAGGCCATAGCGCAGAGCCCTGACTACGTCATAGGCATCGAGGACGTGCTCGAGATATCCGTCTGGAAGAACCCGGACGTTTCCAAGACCGTGATGGTGCGCCCCGACGGGATGATATCCCTGCCCCTGGTCGGAGACCTGAAGGCTGCCGGGCGCACTCCGGCACAGCTGAGGGACGCCCTGAACGAGGCCCTGAGCGAATACCAGGAGACGGTCGTCACATCCGTCATCGTCCAGGAAGTGAACAGCTACCGCATATTCATCCTCGGAGAGGTAATGAGCCCCGGCACGTACACGATGACCAGGAGGATGTCGCTCATACAGGCCATAGCCCTTGCGGGCGGCTTCAACCCCTTCGCCTCAAGGAAAATAGTCCTCGTGCGGGAGAACGGCTCAAGCATGGCCGAGAAGATTGAGATCAGCTTCGACGACATCGTAGACGCGGACTCGAGGCGGGACAAGAACCTCATACTTAAACCCGGAGACACCGTCTTTGTACAGTAGACACGCCATCAGGTGCGCGGCGGTCCTCGCGGCCCTGTTGATGGTCCCGGCTGCAACCGAGGCCAGGAACAACACCGTGACCCCGTCCATAACGCTTGACACCCGTTACGACTCGAACGTCCGGTTCAGGGGTTCAAAGGAAAACGAGGACGGGGACTTCGTCGCGTCGGTGAAGCCGTCCATAGAGTTCGCCAGGAAGGGCCGCCATTACAACTTCCGCGGGCTCTACAGCCTTACCGCCGACTACCATCTCGAGGAGACGGACCTCAACAACCTGTCGCACAGCGCCGGGTTGAACTTCGACGCGGACCTCTCAAGGAAGTGGAGTTTCGCAGTTGGAGACAGGCTGGACTTCTACGAAGATTCGCTGAGGGCCGTAGGCGAAGGCATACTGGTTACGCGCACCGACATACTCTCGAACACGGCGTACGCGAGCTTGAGCCGTCAGTTGTCCGTCAAGACTGCCGCAACAGTCACGGTAAAGGACAGGATACAGGAGTTTGACGACCCGCAGCTCGTCGACTCAAGGACAGATTCAGCCGGGCTGAGCGCCACGCACAGGTACAGCCAGACAGGGACTGCGAACGCCGCGTACTCATTCACGGTCTTCGATTTCGATACTTCGGAGAGCGAGATAATCTCTCACGGAATAAGCCTCGGGTTCAGGGAGGCGGTCTCGTCGAGCATGAACCTCGAGCTCGGCGGCGGGGTCGAGTACGCGAATTACGCGGGCTCAGAGGACAACGACCTTTTCCTGACCGGGCACGCAAGCATCGAGAAAGCCTTGAAGAACTCATACATGACGCTCATGTACGAGCGGGCGATGACGACGCCCACTGGGCTCACCGACGAGATAAGCATAAGGGATTCGGTCACGTTCATCTGGGACTTCACGGTAAGCAGGGAGGTATCGGCGTCGTTTTTCACGGGACTTGCCAGGAACAGGAGCGAGCCTTCCGGAAGAGTCGGAGTCGACTCGATAGTGGCTGAATTGTCCGGGAACTGGAAACCCTACAGGTGGCTTATCCTGGGCGCAGGGCTCTCACATTACCAGCAGTGGCCGGAAGACAGCTTCGACATCGGCCTTAAAAGAAACAAGGTCTTCATAAACGCAACACTAATCGGAGAAGCTTGGAGGTTCTGAGGCCATGGAGGAATCCAGGAAAACAATTTTCGACCAGTTCGCCATTTTCATACACAGGAAGTGGCTGTTCATCGTACCGCTTATAATCGGCTCTGTCGCCGGGCTCGCGGTCAGCTTCGAACTCCCTGAGAAATACAGCTCCACGACCCTCATCCTCGTCGAGGAGCAGCAGATACCTGAAGAGTACGTCACGCCCACGGACAAGACGCCGTTCAGCCAGAGGCTCAACGTCATAAGCCAGCAGATATTGAGCAGGACCAGGCTCGAAAAGATAATAAAGGAATTCGGCCTCTACAGCCAGCAGGGCCCCGGGCTCGTGGACAAAGCCAAAAGCCTTATCACGGGTTCGGCCACCGAAGCCCCCACGCCTGACGAGATAATAGAGCAGATGCGCGCTGACATACAGTTCACCGTCATCGGCGAGCAGAACCCCAAAAAACAGCAGGGCTCCGGCGGCAACGCCTTCTCCATAACCTACAGCGGGGAAGACCCTCAGACGACCATGCAGGTAACGAACACCCTGTCGTCCCTCTTTATAGAGGAGAACCTCAAGGTGCGCGAGCAGTACGCCGAGGGCACCTCGGAGTTCCTCTCATCAGAACTCGAGACGGCCCAGCAGGAGCTCTCGGTACTCGAACAGAAACTCAAGGACTTCAAGCAGGCGCACATGGGCACGCTGCCAGGACAGCTGGACGCGAACCTCCGCACGCTCGACAGGCTCCAGCTCGAGCTTCAGACGGTATCGGCGCAGCTCAAGACCAACGAGGACAGGAAGCTGGTCCTCGATGAGCAGATGAAGTACAACGCTCCCATGGCCGTCTCCCCTGCGGTGCAGGGCTCGCTGGCCGCGGAGCTCGAGGGCGCGAGGGCCGAGCTCGGCCAGATGCTCTCGGTCTACAAGGAGAGCTACCCGGACGTAATAATATTGAGAAAACGCATAAAGGACCTTGAAAGGCAGGTGCAGGGCGAGGTGGTCGAAGAGCCCGCGAAAGGCCCGGCCCCGCCGAAGGTGATGCACCCGGCCTACTCTGAGCTCATGGCGGTAAAGTCGCAGATAACGACGCTTACGCGCCGTGAAGCCAACATCAGAAAGCAGATAGACCAGTACTCGTCCAGGGTTGAGCTTACGCCCGCGAGCGAACAGCAGCTCTCCGACCTTCAGAGGGACTACGACATCTCCCTGCAGAACTACCAGGCCCTGCTTGAGAAGAAGATGAGCGCGAGGCTCTCCGAAAACCTCGAAAAGCGCCAGAAGGGCGCGAGGTTCAGGGTCGTCGACCCTGCGAACGTCCCCCAGAGCCCGGACCAGCCGAACAAGCCGCTGGTCATCACCATCGGCACGCTGGCCGGCGCCGCCGTCGGGATAGGCCTCGTGTTCCTGGTCGAGTTTATGAACCCGGCTTTCAGGAAGCCCGAGGACTTCGAAGGCGTCATCGACTCACCGGTGTTGACGAGCATTCCCCTTTTCTCGCTGGGAGAGGCCGTAAAAAAATAAACACGCTCGCAGGAAAAAGGAAGGTAGGACCGTGTTCAACCTGAACTGGATAAGAAAACTGATCTTCTGGGAGAGGGACTACGGCGCCCAACTCGCGCCAGCGCCAATGGCCTTGCGCCCTGTGCGCGCCACCAGCCCTTACGGAACTTCGATCTGGTCCGTGGGCGGCGGCAAAGGCGGCGTCGGGAAAAGCCTTGTCGCCTCGAACCTGGCGCTTTCCCTGTCGAAACAGGGCAAAAAAGTCCTGCTTGTCGACGCCGACCTCGGGGCCGCCAACCTGCACACTTTCCTGGGAGTAGAAGGCGGCAAGGGGGCCCTGTCGAGCTTCCTTAAGGACGAGATATCGGACATCGGGTCGCTCATCTCCAAGACCCCATTTCCAAACCTCGACCTCATAAGCGGCGCGAAGGACTCTCTTGACGTAGCGGACGTAAGGAACGCCCAGGTCACGAGGCTCCGCGAGGCCCTCAAAAAGGTCGAATACGACTACGCTGTCCTGGACATCGGCCCGGGGACCTCCTCCAACCTCCTCGACATGTTCCTCATGGGCAACGAGGGGATAATCCTCTCGACGCCGGAGCCGACTACCATAGAGAACAACTACAGGTTCCTCAAATGCCTCTTCCTGAGAAAGATAAAGTCCATCGCCGACTCACAGGAAGACGGATTGCTGAACGGCATGCTACAGAAGATATTCAGCGACAAGTGGTCGCAGAGGGTCAAGACGGTTGCGGACATAGTCGAGCAGATCTCAATGCTGGACTTCGACCAGGGCAGGATGCTCAAGGAGGACCTCGCGGCCACGAGCATCTCGATGATAATGAACCAGACGAAAAGGAACGAAGACGCGGAGATGGGTGACTCGATACGGAAGGCCTGCACCGATTATTTCGGAATGGACATAGGGTATCTCGGCTCCGTGGGTTATGAGGAGACCGTCAGCGAATCTGTAAGGCTGAGGAGACCGCTGGTCATGCACTACAGCGCATCCAGGGCTGCCAGGTCAATCGAGGGGTGTCTGGAGAAGCTCATGAACAGAGCAAACAAAACTCAACCCGTCACAATCCAATTCTAAAGGGAATTATGGAGCATAAAAAAGAGAAGACCTATTACGAGATCCTCGAAGTGAACTCCAAGGCTCCCATGAGCGAGATAGAACAGGCGTACAGGAAATCGAAGTCGCTCTACGGGGGCGACTCCATGGCCCTGTACTCTCTGTACACGCCGGAGGAGCGCCAGGACAAGCTCAAGCAGCTCGAGGACATCCTTGAGACGCTGACGGACCCCGTCAAGAGAAAATCTTACGACCAGTACATCGGCAGCCTTTCAGCCGCTCCAGCGGCTGAAAAGAGCCCGCAGCTGAAAGAGGCAGCCAGGGACGTCTTCGACGAGTACAACGAGGCCGGGGCTTTCAGGGACAGGATAAGCTTCAAAAAACAGCTCCCCATCATGGAGGGCAAGGACGCGATGATCTGCGAGAGGTACAGGATACTGTACACGAGGCTCGAGCAGATAAGCTCTAAAAAAGCGTTCAAGTCATTCGCGGTGACAAGCGCGGTAAAAGGTGAAGGCAAGACGACGACTTCGCTGAACCTGGCCTGGCTGATGGCCAACGAGTTCGGCAAGAAGGTGCTGCTCATCGAGAGCGACTTCAGGAACCCTTCCATCTCCTCCAACTACATCAGCATGGGAAGGCTGAGCGGCCTTGTGGACGTCATAAACGGGGAAGCTGACATAAGGTCGGCCATAAACAGGTTCGAGGACACGAGGCTCTACCTGCTGCCGGCGCGCACCAGCGTCAAGAACTCGTCGATGCTGGTCGACTCGCAGGGCATGAAGAACGTGCTTGAGCGGGCCAAGAGCGACTTCGACTACGTCATCGTCGATTCTCCGCCGATCCTTCCGCTCGTCGACATGAACATACTTTCGAAGATGGTGGACGGCCTCCTCCTTGTCGTGAAGGCAGGCTCGACGCCCAAGGACCTCGTAAGAAAAGCAGTGAACTCGCTCCCGAACAAAAACGTCTCGGGTGTCGTCTTGAACGGAGCCGACGACAATCACATGAAGAAATACTATTACTGACCGTAGCGGCCGTGATGCCGCTTGAAAGACCAGCCCGCACGGCCCTTTAAAGCCGCTGGACGGGTACTTGATTGAGCCTTTCCCCGCGGCGGGTTCATCCCCTACTCCGGTAAAGCACTGGGCCAATCAACCGAATATTCCTGAAGCCAGGCCGCCTGGGAAATGGGCTCTATCGCGGCCCAAGGGACGCTTATTTTCAAAAAGCCGAAAGGAAGGCGATGGAAAACTGGTATTTGATTTACACGAAACCGAAGTGCGAGGACATGGTGGAAGGCAAACTCATCGGCGCGGGCTTCACCGTCCTCAACGCCAAGGTAAGGGAAAGGAAGTTCTTAAGGGGCAAGGTAATGGACGCCGTCTCCCCTCTTTTCCCGAGCTACGTCTTCGCGAAGTTCGAAAAATTCAGAGACTACCACCTCATCAGGTACACGAGGGGCGTCAAATGGGTGCTGAGCAGCGAAGAAGGCCCTTCTGAGATACCGGACAGGGTGGTAGATTCCATCGTCGAGAGGATCGAGGACGGCTTCGTGAAGATAAGGAGCTCGTTCACGCAGGGCCAAAACGTCATCATAAAGGGCGGCCCCTTCGAAGGGTTTACGGCGGTTTTCGAGAAGGAGATGAGCGGCATGGAGCGCGTCTGTCTCCTTCTGAAGGCGATAAACGTAAGGCTCGTAATAGACAGGAGCATGATCGCGGGCTGCTGAAGACTAACAAGCTTAAATGGTTTGGATGAACGCGCCGGTTTTTACAGGGCGGAAAAGACGGCAATAACGCTTTCAAAAAGGTGCGCAAGACGCATCAACGGCGGTAGCCCACCCGGGCAGGACATCGGATATGTCAACGGCGGTAGCCCATCCAGGACATCTAAAATGAAAAGCTTCCTGAGGAACACAGCCAGGAATATAAGGCGCGGCGTCTTTCAGTTCAAGTGCACGGACTTTCTGAAAGAGGCCGACTCCGGGCTCTACGTGGAGGACTACTTCCACGAGATGGTCTGTCTTGAGCGGAGGCGGGCCGAGCGCTCGGGCAGGGCCTTTTTTCTGCTTCTCGCAGACCTCGAGGGCCTTTCGCATGAAAACAGAGCGGAAATCACGAGGCGTGCGGCTAAAAAGGTCACGGCGGCGACAAGGGAAATAGACCTAAAAGGCTGGTACAGCCAGGGACACGTTCTCGGGGTCATACTGACCGAAACAGACAGAGACGGCGCTGAAAAGGTCAAAACGAAGCTCCTTGAAGGGTTCGGCGAAGCCGATGCCCTGGGCGCGGATGCGGAACTGGTGAAGGTCTCAGTACACGCTTTTCCCGAAGAAAAAGCCGCAGGCAAGAGAATACCGGAGGACCTGAAGCTCTACCCGGACCTCTCAACAAAAAAGAGCCTAAAAAAAAAGGGCACGCTCTTTAAAAGAGCAGTAGACATCGCCGGAAGCATCGGCGGGCTCATCCTGTTCTCCCCGTTTTTTTTGATAATCCCGGCGCTCATAAAACTTACTTCAAAAGGCCCGGTCTTTTTCAGGCAGACACGCGTAGGAAGACTCGGGCAGAACTTCACGTTCCTGAAGTTCAGGTCGATGCACGCTGGCGCGGACCCGGCGATACACTCGGAGTACATCAAGAAGCTCATAAACGAGGACAGCGCCTGGAAAGGCGACGGAGAAAAAATTTACAAGATAAGCGACGACCCGAGGGTCACCAGGGTCGGCAAGTTCCTCAGGAAGACGAGCCTGGACGAGCTGCCCCAGTTCCTGAACGTCCTTTCGGGCGACATGTCCCTCGTCGGCCCGCGCCCGCCGATACCGTATGAGATGGAGTCCTATGAACTGTGGCACTGGAGAAGGGTAATGGAAGCCAAACCCGGGCTCACCGGCCTCTGGCAGGTCTCCGGGAGAAGCACGAAATCCTATAACGAGATGGTCAGGCTTGACATACGGTACATGGACCGGTGGTCGTTGTGGCTCGACCTGAAGATAATATTCCTGACGCCGCTTGCGATGCTTTCAAGCAAGGACGCGTACTGAAACAAGGGGGGTGCGGCAAGATGCTCAGAGTGGGAGTAGTCGGCTACGGTTACTGGGGGCCGAACATAGTAAGGAACTTCAACGCCTCCGAAAAGGCGAACGTAGTCGCCGTGTGCGACAAGAACGAAAACGCGCTCGGCAGGGTCAGACGGAACTATCCCGGCATCAGGACGACCTCGGACATAAACGACATAGTGCGCTCGCCGGACATAGACATCGTGACGGTCATAACTCCGGTGAGCACCCATTACGAACTCGCGAAGGCGGCCCTGGAGAACGGAAAGCACGTCTTCGTCGAAAAGCCGTTTACGTCGACCACCGCAGAGGCCGAGGAGCTCATCGAGCTTGCCGAAAAAAAAGGGCTGAAGCTGATGGTCGACCACACGTTCCTGTTCACGAGCGTCGTAAAGCGCATCAGGGAGATTATCGAGGAGAACGTCCTGGGCGAGCTCTATTACTACGATTCCACCAGGGTCAACCTCGGCCTGTTCCAAAGGGACGTCAACGTGATATGGGACCTCTCGCCGCACGACTTCTCCATAATGGACTACCTCATCAAGGAACGGCCCCTTGCCATCGCGGCCGCTGGCAAAGCGCACATAAACTCTAAAGAAGACATCGCCTACATAATGGTCTACTTCAATAACAACATAATAGCCCACTTCAACGTCAACTGGCTCTCCCCTGTGAAACTAAGAACGACCCTCATAGGCGGAGAAAAGAAGATGCTCGTCTGGAACGACGTCGACGCCGACGAAAAACTCAAAGTATACGACAGAGGAGTAGAGATAAAGAGCAAGGAGGGCATCTACGACCTTCTGGTGAATTACCGCTCCGGGGACATGTGGGCTCCAAAGGTCGATCAGCTCGAGGCCCTGAGGCTCGAGACGGAATACTTCGTGGACTGCATAGAGAAGGACGAAACTCCATTCAACGACGGCCAGGCGGGCCTGCGCGTAGTAAGGATGCTGGAAGCCTGCGACAGGTCGCTCAAGAACAACGGGAGAATGGTATACCTATGAACTACGCGGCAAGGCTTAGACATATTCCGGAGGAGGAAAAAAGCTTCAACAGGATAGCGCCCGACGTCAAGCTCGGAGACGGCGTGGTCCTCAGCTCTTTCATAAACCTCTACGGCTGCTCCATCGGCGAGCGCACCAAGATCGGGGCATTCGTCGAAATACAGAAGAACGCGGCAATAGGGACTAACTGCAAGATCTCGAGCCATTCTTTCATATGCGAGGGAGTGACCATAGAGGACAACGTCTTCATCGGCCACGGCGTGACCTTCATAAATGACACATACCCCAGGGCCACGAACGGCGGGGGCGCACTCCAGACAGAGAGCGACTGGAAAGTCGAAAGGACCATCGTAAGGAAAGGCGCTTCAATCGGTTCAGGGGCGACCATTATGAGCAACGTCGTCATTGGAGAAAATTCGATAGTGGGGGCCGGAAGCATGGTTCTAAAAGACGTCCCCGCGAACAGCATAGTGGCCGGAAACCCGGCAAGACTCCTGAGGAGCATGGAAAATGAATAAGACAGGCCAGATGACCGGATCATCCGACATACCCTTTCTCGACCTCGTCTCCCCCCACCTCGAACTCGAAGAAGAGCTCGTGGAGGTCTACAGGCGATCTTTGAGAAACGCCGCATTCATAGGAGGCCCGGCTGTAGAGGGGTTCGAAAAGGACTTCGCCAGATTTTGCGGCGCATATCACTGCGCCGGGGTCAGCAGCGGCACGGACGCGCTCAGGTTCGCCATCATGGCCTCCGGCGTAAAGCCGGGAGATACGGTCGTGACCGTCTCAAACACCTTCATCGCTACAGTCGAGGCCATAACCCAGGCCGGCGCGACGCCTGCGTTCGTCGACATCGACGAGGCGACTTTCAACATGGACCCCGAGCTCCTCGCGGAGTACCTCGAAGCCAGGTGCGATATTGGCTCTGACGGAAGGCCGGTTGACCGCAGGACCAAGAGCCCCGTCACCGCGGTCGTCCCTGTGCACCTGTACGGACAGGCCTGCCGGATGGACAGGATAATGGAGATAGCTGAGCGTCATAAACTCAAGGTCATTGAAGACGCCTGCCAGGCCCACGGAGCCGAGTATTATTCGGAGAGGGAAAAAAGCTGGAAAAGGGCAGGCTCTATGGGCATTGCCGCGGCTTTCAGCTTCTACCCCGGGAAGAACCTCGGGGCCTGCGGCGAAGGCGGTGCCGTCACAACGATGGACGCGGGGATAGATTCGGCTTCAAGGATGCTGCGCGACCACGGGCAGACGCGGAAGTACCACCACGCGATGGAAGGCTATAACGGAAGGCTTGACTCGATACAGGCCGGGATTCTCGGCGTGAAGCTTAAAAAACTCGAAGCCTGGAACGATATGAGACGCCAGAGGGCCAGGACCTACGGAGAGCTCTTCGAAGGATGCGCGGATGTCATAACTCCTGAAGAGCCCTCGGGGTCAAAGGCGGTATGGCACCTGTACGTCGTGCGCGTAAAAGAAAGGGACGCACTGCAAAAGCGCCTTTCAGAAAACGGCGTCGGCACCGGCCTCCATTACCCGGTTCCCCTTCACCTCCAGAAGGCCTGCGAGCGTTACGGATACAGGAGGGGCGAGCTTCCAGTGACCGAGAGGCTCTCGGAGGAGATACTTTCACTGCCGATGTTCCCGGGGTTGACCTGCGGCCAGCAGGAGCGCGTCGCCGAGCTCATCCTCGGCGGCCGCTGAGGAACCCGTTGTCCATAGGTTTCATAACCCATATCCTCGAGACCAAGGGCCTCGTGCATTCCATCGAGCGTTCTGCCCAGGTCTTCTACCGCTATTCATTTGGCAGAAAGAGATTTTCAGAGATGATGAACTGCCTCGAAAGGAACCTCGGGACCGAGGGTATACGGGTCACTTTCTGCATCACGGCGAGCCTGCTGGACAGCCACCTGCCCTTTCTCGAGATGTTCAAGGGGCTCGGGCACGAATTCGCTGCCCACGGCTTTTTCCACACCAACATGAAAAAAAAGAGCCTGGACGAGCAGCACCAGATACTCTCCCAGAGCTACAGCGCTTTCGAGAAGCTCAAGATAGAAGTCTACGGCTTCAGGTGCCCGTACCTGAGCTACAACGAGAACACGCTCACGGCGCTTAAGCAAAGCCAGTTCATGTGGACGAGCAACAACGTAGTCTTCTGGGACGGCTTCAATGCCGGCGGCGGAAGGGCCAGGGAACATATAAAAAAACTGGAACTCCTGTACAGCACTACCTCTTCAGAAAGATGCATATCGGTTCCGTCGCGCATCGGCAAGCTCATCGACATCCCCATAAGCGCGCCTGACGACGAGATGCTTATCGAGAGGTGCAGGATACGGGACAGGGAAGAGATAGCGCGCATCTGGAAAGGCGTCTTCTCGAGGATAAACTCGAGAGGCGAGCTTTTCCACCTCCTTTTCCACCCTGAGCGCTTCAGGCAGATAGAGGAGCCGCTGCGCGCTACCATCGCGGAAGCCAGGAGCCAGACCTCTCCGGTATGGTTCCCTACACTCAACGAACTTACAGTATGGTGGGGAAGGCGCGCGGCCGCCAGATGGGAAGTACAGGAAAAGAACGGCTCCCCTTCCATAAGGTTCACCGGGCCCCAGGAGGCCACCCTCCTCATCAAGTCCTCCACTGCAAAAAGGAACGGGCAGGTCTGCGGGCTCTATGCCCCGGCCCCGGAGAGACAGGCCGGACAGTGGCGGGTAATAGATACGGACGACGGATGGAAGCACGTCGTCGAGCTCTCAAAAAGGTGCTCGCCTGAGGTGGAGCGTTTTCTTAACGAGGAAGGCTTCATAACCGCGCGTGTCGACTACCCGCACAGGAACTCACTGTACATAGACGGTTTCGAAAGTTTCGACCCGGAGGAAAGGCGCATGCTCCTGGACATCGTTGACAATTCGAACTTCCCTCTCCTGAGGCTCTGGAGATGGCCCCACGGCGCGCAGTCGGCCTTTACAGTTTCCTCTGACGTCGACTCCATAGACATCCCTGACTTTTTCAGGAGGTTCATAAACTTCTGAGCGAGCTCGCCCCCTACAACCTGCGCGTCTGCTCTCTTGGCGAGATAGGCGAGGAGAACTGGCTCTCTTTCATCTCTTCGAGGCCTTCGACCATCTACCACCACCCGAGATGGCACAGGGCCATTGAACTCACGTACGGTATAAAGCCGCTATACGTCGTCATGACGGACGCCAGCGGGGTCATGAACGCCGCTGTCCCTGGGGCGCTGGTGAGGTCGATGACAGGGGCGAGAAGGTTCGTCTCTTATCCGTTTTCAGACGTATGCGGCCCGGTTGCCGACGGGCCGCTGGAATCCGGTGCCATCGCCGCAGCGCTCTCCTCCGGAAAAGGGCTTCATGGAAAAACATGGACACGCTCAGAACTCCGCATCGAGAACGGCGGCTCCGTTGAGAGGTACTCCGAATACCAGGGATACTCAAGCCATATCTTAAGGCTCGGGCGCCCAATCGACGACATCTTCGCCGCATTTCACAAGGACTGCGTCCAGAGAAGGATAAAAAAGGCTTTCAGGTCCGGGCTCGAGGTCTTCGATGGCTCCACCATCTCAGACATGAGAGATTTTTACAGGCTCCACCTCATGACGCGCAAAAAGCTCGGCGCGCCAGTGCAGCCGTTCTCCTTTTTCAGGAACTTGCGCCAGCTCCTCACTCCCGGCGGACATATCTCGGTCCTTATCGTGAAAAAGGGTAAAAAGCCGGTGTCCGGGCTTGTGCTGCTCAGGTACGGCAAGCGTGCCTCGTACAAGTTCGCAGCGTCGGATGAAAGCTTCCTCAGCCTCGGCGGCAACCAGCTGGCAATCTGGACTGCTATCAGGAAGGCCTCTGACGACGGACTTCTCGAGTTCGACTTCGGCAGGAGCTTTTCCGGCAACAGCGGCCTCAACGGTTTCAAAGCCAGGTGGGGGGCCGAAGAGGTGCGGCTCAGCTACCTTTACAGCCCTGAAAAGAGCGCGGGCCTCAAGGATGAAGGCGGCAGCTGCGCTAAAGTCGCCAGCGCGCTCTTTAAAAGCCTCCCGCCGTTCTCCAACAGGCTCATAGGCAGGCTCTTTTACAAGTACCTTGCCTGAAGAGGAAGATAATGGAAGACTTCAATCAAATACACCCAGCGTCGCTGGTGTTCGCCCTTGTTTCGGGTTTTCTGATGCTCCTGCTGCCGAAGAGGGCCGCGATGGTACCTCTCCTTTTCGCGGTCGTTTTCATCCCGCTCCAGCAGAGGGTCGTCATTTTCACGCTCGACTTTTTTGTGCTGCGCATACTGGTCCTGTTCGGCTGGGTGCGCGTCATGATGCGCGGGGAATTCCAGGGCATCGTCCTGAACCGCGTCGACAAGCTCATGATCCTGTGGACCCTCTCCAGCATCGTCATGTACACGATATTGTGGAAGACCTCGGGAGCGTTCATAAACAGGCTCGGGATTTCCTTCGACATAATCGGCGTCTACTTCCTTACGAGATTCCTCGTCCGCGACCTTGACGACATAGTATGGGTCATCAAGACCCTCGCCGTCGTTTCTCTGCCGGTCGCGGCTGCGATGATAGTCGAGAGGACGACCGGCAGAAACCTTTTCTCGCTGCTTGGCGGGGTCCCGGACTACACGATAATAAGGGACGGCAAGCTCCGCTGTCAGGGCGCCTTTTCGCATTCGATAACCGCGGGCTCATTCAGCGCCTCGCTTCTCCCGCTCTTCTGGGCCGCCAGGAAATACGGCAAAAGCCGCCACCTGCTAATGTACGTTGGCATGGCCGCGGCCGCGCTCATAACGATAAGCACCTCGTCGAGCGGCCCGGCGCTCTCTTTCATCGCGGGGGTCGTCGGCATACTCATGTGGCGCTTCAGGGACAGGATGCGCCAGGTAAGATGGGGACTCGCGCTGACTCTGATCGGCCTGCACATCGTGATGAACGCGCCTGTCTGGGCGCTTATCCTGAAGGTCAAGATATTCGGCGCTTCGACCGCCTACCACAGGTACAGGCTTTTCGACCAGTTCGTCAACAGGTTCGGCGAGTGGTGGCTCTACGGCGTTAAATCGACCGCCTCATGGGGTTTCTGGCTCTTCGACGTCACAAACCACTTCATAAGGATCGCCGTGGACGGCGGCCTCATAACGCTCGTCCTTTTCATCGCGATACTCTCGTACTGCTTCCAGTCAGTCGGCAGGGCACTGAAGTCGGGCAGCCTGAACGCCGACAACGAAAAAATCGTCTGGGCGCTCGGGGCCTCGCTGTTCGTGCACATAATATCGTTTTTCGGCGTTTCGTACTTCGACCAGATAAGGGTCATTCTCTATCTCAACCTCGCCCTGCTGGGGACGGTAAGGGCCCTGACCGAAAAAGAGGCCTTGAAGAAACAGGTCGAGGCGAAGCAGGCCCTGAAAACAGTCGAGTCCCCCGCCTGATGCCGGAAGTTTCGATAATAATCGTCAGCTGGAACGCGAAGGAATACCTGGTCGGATGCCTGATGTCGCTGTACGAGGATGAGCTCGACAGAACCGAGATAATCGTCGTGGACAACGGCTCGTCTGACGGCTCTCCTGAAGCGGTAGAAGAGCTCTTCCCCGAGGTCACGGTTATAAGGGCGGGAGAAAACCTCGGCTTCGCAAAGGCGAACAACGTCGGCATAATGTCAAGCAAAGGGAAGTACGTCTGCCTCATAAACTCTGATGTCGTGGTGCTAGGCGGCTGCCTTGACGCGTTGAAAAGACGCATGGACTCGGATGAGTCAGCCGGGCTCGTCTGCCCGAAGGTACTGAACCCTGACATGACGCTACAGCCCACGCTGAGGCGCTTTCCTTCACTTAAAGGCGCGCTTTTTTCGGCCATAGGGCTCGACAACTTGAATTACCTGCCGCATGACGCCGTAACCGAGGCGGAAGCGGTAAGCGGCTGTTTCATGCTCGTCCGCAGGGCCGCGATAAACCAGGCGGGCCTCCTCGATGAAAGGTTTTTCTTCTATGCTGAGGACAAGGACTGGTGCAGGCGGTTGAAAGACAGCGGCTGGAAGATAATATACCTGCCCGAGGCAAACGCGATCCATTACGGCGGCTCGAGCTCCGCGTCAGCGCCGGTGAGGTTTTACATCGAACTCCACAAGGCAAACCTCAAGTACTGGCAGAAGCACCACGGAGAGGCCCGTACGTCGGTCTATCTCGCCATAGTGATGCTCCACCAGGCTTTAAGGCTCATGAGCGCGGCCGCCATATTCGCGCTCATGCCTGGCAGGCGCGTGGGTGAAGCGAACAAGGTCAAAAGAAGCGCAGCCTGCATCAGATGGCTGATGTCGGGAAAAGATGCCTGAAGAAATGGAGACGCTCGAATGGCCAGGATAGCCATGGTCGTCTTTTCCTACTACCCCGCCGACCCCAGGGTCAGGCGCGAAGCAGAGGTACTGGAGCGCGCGGGCCACAGCGTCGACGTGCTGTGCCTGAAGAAAAACGGAGAGACGGGCTTTGAGTCTCTCGGCTCGGTAAACGCGTACAGGGTGATGGCGGGCTCTGAGAACAAGGAGAGCCTGCTGAAGTACTTCGCCCTCTCCTCTGTCTTCGGCCTGGCTTCCCTTTTAAAGCTCGCCGCGCTTTCGCTCAAGCAGAGGTACGCACTCGTGCAGGTCCACAACATGCCCGACTTTCTTGTCTTCGCGGCGTTCTTCCACAAGCTGAGGGGTGTACCCGTTGTGCTGGACCTCCACGACCTCACCGTAGAGCTTTTCGAATCAAAGACGGCCGGCAGGCCCCTTAAGGCCCTCCTTGGTTTCGTCAAGGCCGTGGAAAGGCTCTCCTGCGCTTTCGCGGACCAGCTCATCACCACGAGCGCGGGTTTCAGGAACAAGCTCATAGAGCGCGGAGTAAAGCCCGGAAAAGTCACGCTGGTCCTCAATTCCGCAGACGACAGGATATTCAGCCTGCCGCCTCCGAGGGCGTGGGAGAAGATAAAAAACGGGCCGGTCCTCCTCTATCACGGGACCGTTGCGAAACGGTTCGGCCTGCACGTCGCCATTGAGGCTGTTGAGAGCCTCAGGCGTGTGTACCCCGGCGCGAGGCTCAACATATACGGTAAATACGACCCATCGTATAAAGCGGAACTCGAAGAGCTCGCCGCCAGAAAAGGCCTCGAGTCCTCGGTCAGCATCAACGGCTTTCTCCCGCTGGACAAGGTCTCCTCTGAGATAGCCTCTTCGGACATAGGAGTCGTCCCGTACCTCAGCGACCCGTTCATGAACCTGGCCCTCTCGACCAAGATATTCGAGTACGTCTCAATGGGCATGCCGGTCGTGGCGGCAGGGCTCGATTCGATAAAGGAGATTTTCGGCGAGGGCTCGATAAAGTACTTCAGGCCCGGCGACCCGGAAGACATGTCGGAGAAGATTGCGGAGTTTTGCACGCGGCCTGAAGAGCGAAGGGCCTTCTCGGAAAAGGCGCAGAACGCGTATTCGTCCGTAGCATGGCCGATAATGTCAAACAGGTATCTTGAAACGGTAAATACGCTCATATCGGGGATAAAGCCGGATGTCCAGCACTGACGCCAGATACATCGTCATATCAGCCGTTAAAAACGAGGCCCAGTACATTGGCGAGACGCTCTCCTCGATGGCTGCCCAGACAGTGAAGCCCGCCGAATGGGTCATAGTGAACGACGGGTCGACCGACTCTACGTCGAAGGTCATCAAAGGGTACGCAAAAAAATACTCGTGGATACGCCTCGTCGATGCGGAGCTCTCAAAACGCTCCAGGGGCGGCCATATTGTAAAACTCGTTTATTACGGCTTGTCCAAGCTCAAGACCAACGACTTCGATTTCATAGTGAAGCTCGACGGCGACCTCTCTTTTGAGCCGGGCTTTTTCGAACGCGTCTTCGCCCACCTCGCCCAAAACCCGGCGCTCGGCATAACGAGCGGCATAAGCCACATTTGCTCCGGAGGCGTCCTTATCGAGGAGAAATCCGCCCGGGGCCATACGCTCGGGGCCTGCAAGGTCTACAGGAAAGAGTGCTTCACGGATATCGGCGGTCTCATTCAGGCGATGGGCTGGGACGGAATAGACGAGATCAAAGCCCGAATGAAAGGCTGGGAAGCATCCCCCGTGCCGGGGCTCAGGGTAATACACCTCAGGCCGGAGGGACAGGCAAACGGGACATTCGCCTCAGGGAAGGAACGAGGCCGCGGGTCGTATTTCATGGGCTACCACCCGCTCTTTTTCGCCGTAAGGGCCGCGAAAAACATACTTAAATCACCTCTCGACGGAGTGGGCATGGTAACCGGCTACCTTGGAGCGGCCTTAAAAGGCGGAGAGAAGATAGACGACCCGGAGTTCATCAGGTTCATCCGGAAAAACCAGCTAAGGAAACTCCTTATGCTCAAACACAAGGTATAAAAATAATGTGCGGAATCTGCGGAAAGCTTTATTTCGACGGCTCAAAGCCGGTCTCCCGGGAAGTAATAGACTCGATGACCGACGTCATGGAGCACAGGGGCCCGGACGACAGGGGCACCTTCATCGGCAAAGGCGTCGCACTCGGCCACAGGAGGCTCAGCATCATAGACCTCTCACAGCTGGGACATCAGCCCATGTCCAACGAGGACGGCACGATATCGGTCGTCTTCAACGGCGAGATATACAATTACCTTGAGATCCGCGAAGAGCTCATAAAGGCAGGCCACGTATTCAGGTCTGCGACAGACACAGAGGTCATAGTGCACGCGTACGAAGAGTACGGCAGAGAGTTCGGCGGCCGCTTCAACGGGATGTTCGCCATAGGCTTGTGGGACGGAAGGAAAAAAGAGCTGCTGCTCGTGCGGGACAGGCTCGGCGTTAAGCCCCTTTACTACCACAGGAACGGGCAGTTCATCTCCTTCGCATCCGAGATAAAGTCCCTCCTCACGGACCCCGAGGTCGCAAGAAAAGTCGACCTTCAGGCCTTAAGCAACTTTTTCACGCTCCATTACGTGCCTGGCCCGCGCACGATGTTCGAAGGAATAATGAAGCTACAGCCCGGCCACATCATGACTGTGCGGGCAGGAAAGGTCGAAACCCAAAGGTACTGGGAGCTCAAAAAAGACCCGGCCCTTGTGAAATACATGAGCGGCGCGAAGGAAGAGGACGCCGCCAGCCATCTGTACTCAGCCCTCAGCGAATCGGTAAGGAAAAGGATGCAGAGCGACGTGCCGGTAGGCGCGCTTTTGAGCGGAGGGCTCGATTCGAGCGCCATACTCGGCCTCATGACGGAGCTCACAGGGAGGCCAGTGCCCGCGTTCACCGTCGGATACAGCGAATCAGGGGAAGACAGTATATCCGAGTTCAAATACTCTAGGCAGGTCGCGAAGCACTTCCAGAGCCATTACAAGGAAGTGGTGGTGAGCGCCTCGAAGTTCCTCGATTTTCTCCCGAAAGCCGTCTGGCACCAGGACGAGCCCATAGGCGAGCCAGCTTCCATCCCGCTCTATTTCGTATCGAAGCTCGCGAAGGACAACGGCGTGACCGTGCTCCTCACGGGTGAAGGGTCTGATGAGCTCTTCGCGGGCTATAACAGGCACTGGGGCGAGATCCTCTCAGAATACTACCAGCTCATGCCCGGCATATTGAGGGACACGGTATTAAAGAGGCTCATCTCGGCCCTCCCGAGGATGCCGCTCCTTAAAAAGGGCCACCGCTCGATGTCCATAGGCGGCTTCAACGACAGGTACATGTCCTGGCACACGGTCTTTACCGAGGAGATGAAGGAATCGCTCTTCAAGGCCGAGTGGGAAAAGGTGGACACCTTCTCGGACGTCTTCGAGAAGTATCTCGGCAGGATAGGTACGCTAGAGAACCTCGACAAGATACTCTACCTCGACCTCAACGTCTGGCTGCCAGACGACCTCCTCATGAAAAAGGACAAGATGGGCATGGCAACTTCCATAGAGGCAAGAGTGCCCTTCCTCGACTATACGTTCGTCGAGTTCGCCTTCCAGATACCTTCGGCGATGAAGGTGAAGAAGCTCGTGACTAAGCACATTCTGAAAAAATCGATGGAAAGGCTCCTTCCCACCGAGATTATCTACAGGAAAAAGGAAGGCTTCCCCACCCCGATTTCGAACTGGCTGAAGACGGAGCTTAAGGACTTCACGATGGAGACCCTGTGCTCGGCCGGGGCCCTGGGCCACGGGCTATTCGACAGGAAAGTCGTGCGCCGTCTCGTGGACGCTCATATGAAGGGCACGGAAGACAACAACAGGCTCCTTTTCCCGCTCATCAACTTCGAGATATGGCACAAGCTCTTCTTTTCAAAAGAGCGGATGGGTACCATAGATCTGAGCCTTGGCGCTCACGTGGCCTGAGTTTTTACCTTTAAACAAGCCTAGTTCAAGAATAAAGCTAAGAAATGTTCTCACAATAGATAAATAACTCTGTAATCTAAATCACATTTAGGTACAAAGACCTTCTGTATCCTGACTGGGAAAGGCGCCAACGGCGCAAAAACCAGTTAGTCTCAGGAGGTCGTAATGAGAAAATTCCTTATCCTGCTGGCGTTCGCAATCTTGAGCGCCACGCCGGGGCTCTCGGAGGCAGCCACCTATTACATAAGGGCTGGCGCAACCGGAAACAAGAGCGGCATGGACTGGGTCAACGCCCTTCCCCAGCTGCCAGCTACCCTGGTCAGGGGAAATACCTACTTCATAGCCGACGGCACGTACCCCGGGTATACTTTCGACGACCCGCAGAACGGGGCGTGGATATACATAAAGAAGGCCACGCCGGCCAGCCACGGCACCTCTACCGGCTGGCAGAACGCCTTTGGAGACGGCAAAGCAGTATTCGGCCCGCTCAAGTTCTCGACAGGCTACTACGAAGTAGACGGACAGACCGGCGGCGGGCCCGGCAAATGGACTTCCGGCCACGGCATAAAGGTGGAGTTCGCGCAATCGGCGAACACGGTAAAGCTCATCAACGTCACGAAGAACGTACCCTTCCTCACTTTCAAGCACATGGAGCTCGCGTTCAAGCCATGCTCCTCTTGCAGAGGACAGGACGCCGTCTACGCGATAAAAGGCGGCCGCGACTGGAAGTTCCAGTACATGTGGATACACCACCCGAGCAGGGTCGTCTTCTACACGATGGGCAACGCGAACAAGATACTTGTCGAGTACTCGCTCCTTGAAAGGAGCGGCACCAACGGCTCTTCCTCGCAGCACTCGGAGATATGGTCGGCAAGGGACACCCACGACGTCGTCCTCAGGTACAGCTGGATAAAGGACTACAGGAGCACCGGCGGCATAATCCTGGGCAGGGCGAGGAACTGGAACATCTACGGCAACGTCTTCCAGTGGACCTCGAACTTCGGCCCGACGGCTAACAACGGCGCGGTCGGCAGCTGGTCTTCCGACCCGACCTATTACGCGAGCAACATCAAGGTGCACAACAACTCCTTCGTGGGGCTGAGGAGCGGCGGGTCCGGCAAGCTTTTTCCGGTCTACAAATCGATAAGCGGCGTTTCCGCCTACAACAACCTGTGGTACAACAGCCCGGCTTCCGGTTTCGGCGGGGGCGTTACCCACAACAACAACTGGTTCAAAGACTCGAACGAAGCGAAGATAGCCGAGCCTTCCAAGGAGGTCGGCACGTCCGACCCTTTCAGGAACGCGGCCGCCGGAGACTTCAGGCTCAAGGGAGCGACCCGCGCTGGCGCATCTCTTGGCTCTCCTTTCAACATCGACGCAACAGGGCTTACGCGCGGCCGTGACGGCGTCTGGGACAAGGGAGCGTACGAGTTCACAAGGTAATAAGCGGCACACATCCGCAAACTGCACCAATCCGCAAAATCGTATCATATGTGCCGGCCCCGTCCGGGGCCGGCACGCTCATCAAAAAAAAATCAGGACAACAGAAAACAGGCAAATGGAACGGCCCGTCAAACATCCGAAGGTGCTCCTTCTTGGCGTATCGTTCAACACGAGGAACATGGGCGTCGGCGCGCTCGCGGCAGGGGCGGTGAAATGCATCCGCAACTGGCGGCCCGGAGCCGATATCAAGCTACTCGATTATGGGAAAAAGGCCGAAATACACAACATAAACGTCGCCGGGAAAGACGAGCTGATAGAGCTCATCAACCTCAGGTTCTCCAAGAAGCTCTTTCTTCCAAACAACGTCGCGCTCCTTATCGCCCTGGCCGCTATTGCGAAGCTTCTGCCGTTCAAGCCAGTCAAGAAGCTTTTCGTTGACTCAAACGAGTACCTCCGCGAGATATCCACCGCAGACATGGCCGCGTCGGTTGCCGGAGGGGACAGTTTCAGCGACATATACGGGATAGGGAGATTTTTTTACGTCGCCCTCCCCCAAGTCCTCATCCTGCTCATGGGAAAGCCGCTCGTGCAGCTCCCGCAGACCATCGGCCCCTTCACCTCAAAGCTGCCCAGGAGGATAGCCGCGGCGATACTACGACGCTCGTCACTGATATACTCGCGCGACTACCCGGGCCTGCTGGAGACGAGGGAGATACTCGGTATAACCGGCAAGAACGAGCGCATAAGGTTCTGCTACGACATGGGCTTCGTGCTCGACCCGGTTAAACCGGCCGGGCAGCAGGCCGAAAGGGCCGCAGCTGAGCTTCCGGGGTCGATGGAGGCCAACGAGCCGTGCAGGGTCGGGTTAAACGTAAGCGGCCTCCTTTACATGGGAGGGTACACGCGGGGCAACATGTTCGGGCTGAAGTCGGATTACAGAGAACTTGTAGCGGGGATAATCGATTTTCTCATCACGCGCAAGAAAGCGGATGTCGTTCTGGTGCCGCACGTTTTCGGCGGCCCGGAGACCGAAAGCGACTCCGCCGTATGCGAGCGGCTCTACGCAGAGCTCAAGCCCAGGTACGGCGAGCGGCTCTCTTTTCTTTCCGGCGTCTACGACCAGGGCGAGATAAAGCACATGATAGGGACTTGCGACTTTTTCATAGGCTCGAGGATGCATGCCTGCATCGCCGCGCTTTCGCAATGCATCCCTTCCGTGCCTGTCGCATACAGCCGTAAGTTCATCGGGGTCATGGAATCCATCGGGGTCGCCTCTTACGTTGCCGACCCGTGCACGCTGGACCCCGGCGCGGTACTGGACATAATCGACAAGGCTTTCGAAGACAGGGCCGCGATAGCGGAAAAACTCAGGGCGCAGATGCCCGGCGTAAAGGAGAAGATACTCGGCCTGTTCCGTGAAATCCATGAATGATTTTCGGAGGGACGATGAAAAAAAAACGTGTAGCTTTCGTGACGAACCCGCTTGACTCGGGGTTCAGGAGCTCCATCAGCATTGTTACGCTCGAGCTGGCGAAAAGACTCACGGCGGATTATGACGTTACGGTCTACGCTGGAAAAGGGAAGGAAGAGAGGGCCGCGCCTCCAGGCATCAAAATAAGGCGGCTTCCGTCTCACATCGACCAGGACTTGAGGAGGCTAACGGGAAAGCTCGCACCTCTTTACAGCTTGCGAAAGCCTTTTTTCAGCTCGCCGCTGTATTATCCTCTGTACATGACGAGGCTCGCGCTGGACATCAGGAAATGCGGCTTCGACATCGTCCACCTTCACAACTTCACGCAATTCATACCGGTCATAAGGGCATTGAACCCGGGCCTGAAGATAGTCCTCCACATGCACAGCGAATGGCTCACCCAGCTCGACAGGAAAACGATGCGCCAACGCATTAAAAACGCGGACCTGGTCTTGAACTGCAGCGAGTTCATCACCTCAAGGACGCGCGCCGCCTTCCCTGAGGCCGCAACTAAATGCAAGACGCTGTACAACGGCGTCGACGTTGGAAACTTCTCAACGCCTCTCTCGACTGAGACAGCGGAACGAAAAAAACAGACGCTACTATGCGTCGGCAGGATAACGCCCGAAAAGGGGCTCCACGTCGTAATAGAGGCCTTCAATTCCCTTGGCGCGAAGTACCCTGACCTGGAGCTCTGCCTGGTAGGCCAGGAGAGGATAACTCCGAAAGAATTCCTCATAGAGCTGAGCGACGACGAGAGGGTCAGGTCTTTGAAGGCCTTTTATCCGGGCAGCTACAAGAAAAAGATAATGGAGAGCCTTGTCCCTGCTCTTTCAGCGAGGGTCAATTTTTTCGGACACGTCAGCCACCCTGAGATGGTCTCGAAGTACTCAGAAGCCACGATATTCATTAACGCCTCTTATTACGAGTCGTTCGGCATACCGGTGGCCGAGGCAATGGCCTGCGGCCTCCCGGTTGTGGCCTCAAGGGCCGGTGGCGTGCCGGAGATCGTCGAAAACGGTCTTTCGGGCCTGCTTGTCGAGCCGGGAAACGCCGGAGACCTCGCCTCCGCGGTCTCGGAGCTTCTGGAAAACAGGAACGAGAGGGAATCGTTAGCCCGCGCAGGACGCGAACGCATAAGCGAGCATTTCAATTGGGACACCATAGCGGGGGAACTATCAAATTCATACAGCGGTATGTACAGGTCTTGAAAGATGCTAGATGCGCGGCGCATCCCTTATGAAACGTTCCGAAATAAAACAGAAGGTCGTAAGAGGGAGCGCGTGGACGCTTTTCGCCAATGTCTCATCCCAGGCGATATCCTTCCTCGTGACCGTGGTGCTCGCAAGGCTCCTGACCCCGGGGGATTTCGGCGTGGTGGCCATCTCGGCGGTCTTCATCGGGGTCATCACGCTCTTCCAGGACGTCGGCATGGGCGCGGCGCTCATCCAGAGGAAAGAGATCGACGACGATTACCTGTCGACCTCTTTCAGCGTAAGCCTGCTGGCAGGCGCGGCCCTCGCGGGCCTCGTAGCGGCCATCTCCCCGCTTGTGGCCGCGTTCTACGGCGAGGCGGTTCTCCGTGACATACTGCTCGTCTCTTCGCTCGGGTTTCTCTTGAGCCCCTTTACCTCCATACACACTTCGATCCTTTCGAAGGGTCTGGAGTTCAAAAAGGTCGCTCTCATACAGCTAGGGACGCAGGCCGTCTCAGGTTCTATATCAGTCGGACTTGCCCTTTCAGGCTACGGCCTCTGGAGCATGGTGCTGGGGAAGATACTCTCCCAGCCGCTCCTCATACCGGTCGTATGGTCGGTAGTCAAATGGAGGCCCAGGCTCAAGGTCGTAAGGAAGTGCTTTACAGACCTGTTCGGCTTCTCGTCGCACCTTCTGGGGTTCAACCTCCTGAACTTCTTCGCCAGGAGCCTCGACAACCTCATAATCGGCAAATACCTCGGCCCCCAGGCTCTCGGGTACTACTCGGTTGCGTACAACCTGATGCTCAAGCCCCTGCAGCTCATCTCATGGTCCATAGGTAAGGTCCTTTTCCCGGTCTTCTCGAGCATACAGGACGACCCGGCGCAGACGCGGGCCGTGTACCTGAAGATAATAAAATCGATCTCTCTCATCACTTTCCCCATGATGACCGGGCTTTTCATGGTCGCCGAAGAGTTCATACTGTCAGTCTACGGCGACACCTGGAGGCCCGCGATACTGCCCTTGAAGCTCCTTTGCGCGGTCGGGGCCATACAGTCGATAGGCACGACAGCCGGGGTCATCTTCAATTCACAGGGCAGGTCCGACCTCAACCTCAAAGTCGGGTCGGTCTCTGCCACAGCTATAGTGATCGGCTTCATCATTGGCATCAACTGGGGCGTCATAGGGCTCATAACAGCCTATATCGCGGTGTCGCTCCCGATATTCTTCCTCGGGCAGTTCTACGCGAACAGACTCATCGGCCTTAAGATGGGTGAGCTGCTTTCGGCCCTGGTCCCTGCGGCCGCCTGTTCCGTATTCATGGTCGCGGTCCTCGCGGCCTTCAGGTACATGAGCGGTTCCTTGAGGTTCGAAGTCGCAACAGCCCTTGTCCTCCTCATACTCGTCGGAGCGTCTTCCTACATACTTTTCGCCGCAAAAGTCTTCAAGGTCGACGAGGTGAACGAGGCCCTTCAGATGGTCAAAAGGAAACTATGAAGATAAAAATACTGATGATAACGCACAACAGGCCGCAGTACACCGCCCTTTCACTCACAAGGCTGACTGAAACAGTACCTGATAACGCGAAAATTACCGTCTGGGACAACGCTTCCTCGGAAGAGACCCTCACGGTACTCAAACGGTTCGAGCGCCACCCTTCCGTCGAGCGGGTCATCTACAACAGGACAAACGACAAGCTCTGGGGCCCGACGAACTGGTTCTGGAAGAACTCGAAAGACGCTGACCTCCTCAGCAAGATAGACGACGACTGCCTGATGCCTGCAAGGTGGGCCGAAAAGCTCCAGGAAGCGCATGGTGACATCCCTGAAGCAGGAATCATCGGCTGCTGGAGGTTCATGCCCGAGGACATGAACAATTCAAAGGCCGCGAAAAAAATACAGGCGTTCGGCCGTCATATGCTCCTCAGAAACTGCTGGGTCGAGGGGTCGGGCTATCTCCTCAAGAGAAAGCTCATAGAGGAGATAGGCCTTCTCCGGCCGAAAGAGACTTTTACGACGTGGTGCCTGAGGGCCGCCGCTCGGGGATACATAAACGGGTGGTATTACCCTTTCATGTACCAGGAGCACATGGACGATCCCAGGGCCGAGCACACCGGTATAAAGACCGACGAAGACCTGATGAAGTACCTTCCTCTGTCAGCCGCCCAGAACGGGATAAAAACAAAAGACGACTGGGTGGCGAAACTGAAATCGAGCGCGGCGCGGCTGCAGGAGTATTCCCTGGACCCGTACGATTTCATCGGCGTCAAGCCAAAGCTCAAAAGAAGGCTGCTGAGGCTCCTCGGAATAACCTACTTCCCCAAGGCCAGATGAGATTCGAAAACGTGAACGATATAGCCGCGTGGAGGCTGTGCCTGGGCTGCGGTGCCTGCGCGTGGGCTTGCGAAAACAAGGCTGTCAACCTCATCGACGTAACTGACGACGGCATAAGGCCGTCCGTCGGCGAAAGCTGCCAGGGATGCGGCCGCTGCGTGGAGGTCTGCCCCGGGGCCGACACTTCACACGGAAAATGGGCCGAAGGCGTAGACCCGGAGCTTTCATCTTCCTGGGGCCCTGTGTTCGAGGTCTGGGAAGGACACGCAGCAGACCCGGAAGTAAGGTTCAAGGGCTCTTCAGGCGGCGCGGCCACCGCGCTTGCCCTTTACTGCCTGGAAAAAGAAGGGCTCTACGGAGCCGTCCACGCGGGAGCCGACAAGGACGAGCCATGGAAGAACAAAACCCAGCTCAGCAAAAGCCGCGAAGAGCTGCTCGGCAAATCCGGCTCAAGATACTCACCTGCCTCTCCCTGCGACGGGCTCGGCATAATGGAGGCGGCGCCCTCACCCAGCGTCTTCATCGGGAAGCCCTGCGACGTAGCAGGCCTCAGGAAGGCACAGGCCATAAGCGCCGAGCTCGACAGCAGGACGGCCCTGGCGATTAGCATATTCTGCGCGGGCACGCCCTCGACTAAAGGCACGATCGACCTGCTGGCGCGATTCCGGAAAGAACCCTCTGAGATAGAATCGCTTAGATACAGAGGGAACGGCTGGCCCGGCAACTGGACTGCCGAATCGAGCGCCGGGACCTCAAGCATACCGTACAAAACAGCCTGGAGCTTCCTGCAAAGGTATCGCCCGCTCCGATGTCAACTTTGCCCCGATGGCACCGGCGAGTTCGCTGACATATCATGCGGCGACCCCTGGTACAGGGAGATAACGCCCGGGGAGCCCGGCCTTTCGCTCATCCTGGCGAGAACGGATAAAGGCAGGCGGGTTCTCAAGGCTGCCGCGGAGGCAGGCTATCTTAAGATAAAAAAAATCGACTCCAGCCTCCTTGAAAAATCCCAGGCGAACCTGCTGGCAAAAAGAAGGGCCATCTGGGGAAGGCTGCTTGGTTTGAGGCTTCTTCTGGCCCCTGTCCCCACTCTCAGCGGCTTCAGCCTCTTTGAAAACTGGAAGGGCCTCAGCGCCTACGAAAAACTGAGGAGCGTCGCAGGCACCCTGAGACGCGCGCTAAGGCGGGAGTATTACAGGAGGTCCAGGTCATTCCCTGTCCGCGCCGTCCTAAGGGACATCTCAATCATCCGAAAGCGAGGAGCAATATGAAAACAGAAAAGCTTTTCAAGACGCCGCTGACGCCCGCGCAGATATCCAACAGCGAGCTTAACCTCAGGGAGTTCAAAGAAGGCAGGACCGAGCTTGCGTCCAGCCCCAGGAGGATAGTATTCGAGCTTACGAACAGGTGCAACTTCCAGTGCATCATGTGCGGACGCGAGGCCGTCAACTTCAAGACGAAAGACCTCCCGGTAGACGTGGTGAAGGCCTGCGAGCCGTTCTACGGACAAACAGAAGAAGTCACCCTTCACGGCTGGGGAGAAGGCACGCTCCACCCGAAGACAGCCGAGGTCCTCGAGTACCTCAACTCGTTCCCCATGCTCAGAAAGTATTTCGTCACCAACGGGTCGACCATGCCGCGCATAATGGGGCCGATATTCGCCCACCACGTCGACCTCGTCGCTGTCTCTCTCGACGGGGCCACGCCCGAGACTAACAACGGGATAAGAAAAGGCGGGGACTTCAACCGCGAGGTCGCCTCGATAAGGCTGCTTATGGAGGAGAAGGCGAAGCGCGGCGCTAACTACCCCTACGTGAACCTCGTCTTCACGGCGATGGCGCGGAACATCCACGAGCTCCCCAAGATGGTCGAGCTCGCCAGGGAACTCGGCCTCCCAGAGGTCAAGGTAGTCTATCTGACCATCTTCAACGAAGCGCTCGCAGCCGAATCGCTCGTCGACAGACAGCAGCTCGTCATGGAACACTTTGGCAAGGCAATGGAGCTTGCTGAAAAATACGGCATAAACCTGAAACTTCCGGAGATACAGGGTGCCGGGGAGGCAGGCCTGATGAAGCACAAGACCTGCCCTTTCCCCTGGCGTGACCTTTACATCGGCAGCGACGGGTACGTGCGCCCCTGCCAGTCGTCTGCGGACAAGCTCCTTCACATCGGCGGCTACGGCAGCTTCGAGGCGGTCTGGAACTCGGAACCCATGCAGAAAATGAGGTCGACCGTTAACGACCCTGAAGCGATGCCCGCCGGTTGCGCGAACTGCTATCACAGCAGCTGCGCCAACTGGAACCTTTCGACGAGCTTCGTGCAGCTCGGGAAGAAATTCGCTCCGGACTGGATGGCGGACAAGGGGAAAGCCGCGGCAGCTGTCGAGACATTGAAGGCCGCTGTTGAATAGACGGCTGGAAAAAAGAGCAAAGGAGACAAAGCCATGAAGGTCGGCATACTCGCGGGCGGCTTCGGCTCAAGGCTCGCCGAGGAGACGGAGATAAAGCCAAAGCCGATGGTGGAGATAGGCAACAGGCCCATGCTCTGGCACATAATGATGTACTACGCCGCGTACGGCTTCAGCGACTTCGTAGTGGCGCTCGGGTACAAGGGCGGATACATAAAGAGCTGGATGAAGGACTACTGCGCCATGAACAGCAACATGACCGTAAAGCTCGGGACCGGCGAAGTCATTCTCAAAAAAGGCGACCTCCCCGACTGGACGGTCGACCTCGTCGACACCGGCCCCTCCACCATGACCGGCGGCCGCATTAAAAGACTCAAGCCCTGGCTCGGGGAAGAGACTTTCATGCTGACGTGGGGCGACGGGGTATCGGACGTCGACCTCGACGACCTGCTCTCTTTCCACAGGTCCCACGGCAAGCTCGCTACTCTTACGGCAGTAAGGCCGCCAGCGAGGTTCGGCCACCTCAAGATGAAAGAAAACAGCGTCACCGAGTTCTCCGAGAAGCCGCAGACAGCCGAGGGATGGATAAACGGGGCCTTCTTCGTGCTCGAGCCCGAAGTCTTCGACTACATCGACGGCGACGAGACGCAGTTCGAAAAAGAGCCGCTCGAGGGCCTTGCAAGAGACGGACAGCTCATGGCGTATACACATAACTCATTCTGGCAGTGCATGGACACGCTCCGTGACAAAAGGCTCCTGGAGAAGCTCTGGGAAAGCGGAAAAGCGCCGTGGAAGAGGTGGTAAATCAAAAGAAGGAGAAGGAGATGGACAGAGCCAAATCTAAATGCCGCTCATGCGGCAGCAGGAACCTGCAGACGGTCCTGGACCTGGGGCGCACTCCGCTCGCGGACGCACTGCTTACGGCCGACGACCTTATGAAGCCTGAGCCGGTCTACCCGCTCGAGGTCGCCTTCTGCGCCGATTGCAGCCTCGTGCAGATACTCGAGACCGTGCCGCCCGACGTGCTCTTCTGCAGGCATTACCCATACTACTCGTCGTTCTCCGACGAGCTTCTGAGGCACTCGAGGGAGAACGCCCTCGAACTCATCGACTCCAGGGGGCTGAACGACAAGAGCCTCGTCATTGAGATAGCCTCCAACGACGGCTACCTCCTCAAGAACTTCGTTGAAAAGAACATACCCTGCATGGGAGTCGACCCGGCCGAAGGCCCGGCCGAGTCGGCGGAGAAGATAGGCGTGCCCACGCTCTGCGGCTTTTTCAACCATGAGCTCGCCAGGCAGCTCCGGGGCGTGGGGAAAAGGGCAGACGTCATAATAGCCAACAACGTGCTTGCTCACGTGGCCGACATCAACGGCTTTCTCGACGGCATAAGGATACTCCTCAAGGACGGAGGAGTCGCGGTAATAGAGGTGCCCTACGTCCGCGACCTGGTAGACAACTGCGAATTCGACACCATATATCATGAGCACCTGTGCTATTTTTCGGCTACATCGGTCGACAGCCTCCTGAGGTCGCATTCGCTCTACCTGAACAAGGTCAAACGAGTGCCTATACACGGCGGGTCTCTGAGGCTCTTCATAGGGCTGAGGGACGAGCCGGACGAGACTGTCACATGGCTGCTGGCTGAGGAGCGGGGCAAGGGGGTCGGCGAGTTCTCCTATTACAACGACTTCGCCATAAAGGTCACGAACATAAGAGAGGGGCTCAAGAGCATGCTCCGCTCCCTCAAGGACCAGGGCAGCAGGATAGCAGCCTACGGGGCCGCGGCCAAGGGCGCGACGCTCATCAACTACGTCGGGCTCGACAACGGGACTATCGACTTCGTGGTCGACAGGAACGTCCACAAGCAGGGCAAGTTCATGCCCGGCAAGCACATACCCATAGCCTCTCCCGAAAAGCTCCTGACGGAGATGCCTGATTTCGTCCTGCTCCTGGCCTGGAACTTCGCCGAGGAGATAATAAGGCAGCAGGAAGAGTACAGGAGCAGGGGCGGGAAGTTCATACTGCCTATACCAGAGTGGAAGATAGCGTAAAAGGAGCCCGGATGGATTACAGCCACAAAAACGAAAGCTCTTTACTTGCCGCGGAGACGCATTCGTGCCCGAGCTGCGGGAAAGAGGCCATGAGGGAATTCTATTCTTTCCAGGGCGCGCCGGTGCACAGCGTCCTTCTCTTCCCGACCCGGGAAGAGGCGCTCGCCTATCCCAAAGGGGAGATAAGGCTCGCGTTCTGCGAAGGGTGCGGCTTCATCTCGAATACAGCCTACGACCTCGCGGTGCAGGAGTACTCCGGAAACTGCGAAGAGACGCAGGGCTACTCGGAGACTTTCAATTCGTTCGCGAGAAAGCTCGCTGGCGAGCTAATCGAGAAGTACTCTCTCAAGGGCCGTCACATAGTCGAGATAGGATGCGGCAAGGGAGAGTTCCTCTCCATGCTTTGCGAGATGGGAGGGAACACGGGGACCGGGTTCGACCCGGCCTACGTCGACGGCAGGTACGCGACATCGTCCGGCGTAAGCTTCATTAAAGATTTCTACTCGGTGAAGTACTCCGGCACAAGGGCAGAATTCATAATCTGCAAGATGACTCTGGAGCACATTGGGGCCACCGGGAAATTTCTCGCAACGCTCAGGAGGTCGCTTGAAGGAAGCCCCGAGACGGTGCTTTTCTTCCAGGTCCCGGACGTCACGCGTGTCTTGAGCGAGCTGGCCTTCTGGGACATCTACTACGAGCACTGCTCGTACTTCAGCCCCGGGTCGCTCGCAAGGCTCTTCAGGGCCGCCGGTTTCGAGGTAACTGGCATAAGGCGGGACTACGGAGGCCAGTACATAATGCTCGAGGCCAGGCCTGCCAGCTCGCCGCCGACAAGGCCGGCTCCGGAGGAAGACGACCTGGAGACGATCAAGGGCCTTGTAGAGTACTTCACGTCAAACATCGAGGCAAAGACCTCGTCATGGAAAACACGGCTTTCGGAATTCGTGAAAAAAGGGCGCAAGACCGTGATATGGGGCTCGGGCTCGAAAGGAGTCGCTTTCCTCACCACGCTTGGGACCGGCGGCGAGGTTCTGAACGCCGTAGACATAAACCCCTACAGGAAGGGGACGTACATGGCGGGAACCGGCCACGAGATAGTAGACCCCGGCCGCCTCGTGAAGCTAAAGCCTGACGAAGTCATAGTGATGAACCCGGTCTATATGAGCGAAGTCGAAAACGAGCTCAAAAGACTCGGCATAAAGGCCGAACTTCTCACGGCCTGAAACCTGATGACCGGCAGAAATAACAAGTGCCCGATATGCGAATCCGGGGCGGTGCTGCTGTTCGCCGAAGTCAAGGATGCCCTGGTCCACTGCAATACGCTCTGGAAGAGCAGGGAGATGGCGCTCAAGGCCCGTAGAGGCGTCCTGAAGCTCGGCTTCTGCAACAGGTGCGGCCACGTCTTCAACACCGCGTTCGACCCCGAGGCGATGAAGTACGCAGAGGAATACGAGAACTCCCTGCACTTCTCCCCTGTTTTCCAGGACTATGCCCGGTCGCTCGCAGTGAAGCTCATAGAACGCTACGGGCTTTATGAAAAGGAGATAATAGAGATAGGCTGCGGCAAGGGTGATTTTCTCCTCCTCATGTCCGAGCTCGGCGGGAACAGCGGCATAGGTTTCGACGCGAGCTTCATCCGGGACCGCAACGACAGCAGGAGCAGAAAAGTCTCGTTCATACAGGACCTTTATTCGGAAAAATACGCGCACTTCAAGGGCGACATGATATTGAGCCGCCAGGTGCTCGAACACATCAGGTCGCCGCGCTCTTTCGTCAGGAAGATGCGCTCAGCGACGGGCTCCCGCCCGGGGGCAATGGTCTTCTGCGAAGTCCCGAATTTTATGCACACAATTAAAGAGCTCGCAGTCTGGGACATCATTTACGAACATTACTCGTACTTCACTCCCCTTTCATTCCGCCGTCTTTTCAATTCAGACGGCTTCCGTGTCCAAAGCCTCGAGGAAGGCTTCAACGGCCAGTTCCTCTGCCTGGAGGCCGCCCCGGTCGAAAATATGCATAAAACGGCCGAGGAAGCGCCCGGCCTGGATTCTTTAATGCGCGAAGTATCTGCATTCTTCCACCGCTACACAAACAAGATAGCGGCTTGGAAAAACGAGCTCGAAAAGATAGCCGCTAGGGGGCAGAGAGCGGCAGTCTGGGGTGCTGGCTCAAAGGGGGTCTCATTTCTCAATACCCTGAAGACGGCCGCAGAGATAGACCACGTCATAGATATAAACCCCTACAAACAGGGAAACTACGTGCCCGGGACCGGCCAGGAGATAGTAGGCCCCGAAGCGCTGCGTGAAATAGACCCGGACCTGATAATAATAATGAACCCAATATACACAAGCGAGATCTGGGAGACTGTCAAACGGATGGGGCTCAAATGCAGGCTCCTAACAGCATGAAAGGACCGCTGATGGAAAAAACACCGAGGATAAGCATCGGTCTGCCTGTCTACAACGCGGAAAAATACCTGCGGCACGCCCTTGACGGTATCCTTTCACAGACCTTCACGGACTTCGAGCTCATAATCTGCGACAACGCCTCGACCGACTCGACTCCCGAGATATGCGGCTCTTACGCGGCCTCCGACAGCCGGATACGCTTTTACAGGAACGAGCGGAACCTCGGCGCGGCCGAAAACTTCAACAAGGTCTTCAGGCTCGCCAGGGCCGATTATTTCAAATGGATCGCGTATGACGACATCTGCATGCCGACTTTCCTCGAAAAATGCGTGGAGGTCCTGGAGAGGCACCCGGAAGTTGCGCTGTGCTACCCAAAGACAACGCTCATTGACGCGGATGGCGGAGAGATCATGAAGTACGAGGACAGGCTCCACATGATGCAAGCCTCTCCGCACGACAGGCTGAGGCACTTCCTCACAAAGGTAAACCTGGCGAACGCCGTTTTCGGGGTGATAAGGACTCCGGTCCTCAGGCAGACCGGGCTCCTGGGGAAATACTTCGGCGCCGATTACATCCTGCTGATGGAGATATGCCTCAGGGGCAAGTTCTACGAGTATCCGGAGCACCTGTTCCTCAGAAGGGACCACGAGAGGAACTCGAGACGCCTCCCGAGAAAAGAGATAGCTGTCTGGTGGGACAGCTCGAGGAAGACCGTCTACAAGTACATCCAGAGCAGGCTCGTCTCAGAGCAGTTCCTCGCGATAAACCGCTCGGGCCTCGGTTGGTTTGAAAAAGGGCTCTGCTTCGCGCAGATAGGCAGATGGATATTGAGGCAATGGCGGGCAAAGGGCGGCAGGTACAAGGCAAACCTGAAGGGGAAGGTTTCGGTCCCAAAGCCCCAGAAGAACTCAGTCTTTTGATTGCGAGATTCTTTTTCCGGAAAGCATTCCAAAGAGCGCGCCAGCGGCCGCGCCGGAAGTATTGAGCACCAGGTCGGAGAGCTGCGAGAACCGCTCAGGCATGAATACCTGGGCCGTCTCTATCGACAGTGACAGGGCAAAGCAGACTGAAACGGCGAAGATGAGCTTCATGGCGGCGCTCCGGGCGGCGGGCTTAAAGAAATAGGCCAGAAACCCCAGCGGCATGAAGCCGATGAGGTTAACTGCAACGTCAGCGCCGTCGAACCGGAAACTTCTCCCGCTTTCGAAGACCGGGCCCAGGAAGACCCTTTTCGCGGGCCTGAATACAGGCGGCAAGGATATCTGAGGCCCTCCCGTGACCGAGTTTTTAACCAGAGGTCCGCTCCCATCGAAAAGGTAAAGACCTGTGAGCCCTGATGCCGGCCCTGCTGCCAAAGAGGCTTCAGGCAATCCGGCCTCTTCAGGTGAAAGCGCCCTGTTCCATAGCGCGAGGCTCCTGAGGCTCCCATGCCAGTGATGTCTTCCATCAGGTGAAGAGCCGAGAGTAAAGCAGGCCGCCTTCTCGATCGCGTAAGACGGATTCAGGGAACGCCCTGCGAACTTCCCGTCTACATACAGTATGATTCCGCCCTTTCCGGCGGCGACAAGAATAGAGGCCCACTTGTCTTTTGAAAATGCCGACCTTGCGCCTGTAACTGCCTCTGAGCCAATGTTGATTATTGCCCGGCCGCTCCATTGAGATACGCTTAAAACTTCTTTACCGGCGGCGTCATAAAAAGAGAGCAAAGCGCCTGACCGGTCCATTAAAAAATCCCGCGCGACGGCTGAAATCTCTATTGTCGCCTCCCCTGCCGGGAAAAGCGGAGCGCTGGCGCAGGCCCCTGCGATACCTGAGCCGGTAAATTCGAGACTCTGCCCGTTGAGCCTGGCCCCGTTTTCAGGGCTTGTCTCAAAAGGCCACAAACCAGCGACGAGAGCGACGACGACCATGACAGAGAACAGGACCGGGACGAGAAACCTCATCTTCGCGTTGTTTGCGGCATTTTCAGTCTTCATCTATTCGCCTTATCTCATTGCTCTTTATAATCTCTCGAGTGAAAACGAGCTGTACTCCTACGCGCCTTTCATCCCGCTTTTCAGCGCGTACCTCCTTTATTCTAATCGGAAGAAGATATTCACGCAAACGGGATTTTCAAACCGGGGCATTGCGCTGATAATCGCCTCCGGGCTCCTTTACGCCGCCGCTCAGTTCTCAGCCCTGAGCGGAGACAACATACTCACTGTCATGGCAGTGTCCTGGGCCGCGTTTCTGTCCGGCGGCTTCATGACGGTTTACGGGACAAGGGCCGCCAGGGCAGGCGCCTTTCCGCTCGCCTTTCTCCTGTTCATGGCCCCCCTGCCCCAATCTGCGGTCGACACGCTGACGCAGTTACTCCAGTCCTGGTCAGCGGAGACGGCCTGGTGGCTCTTTAACCTCGTCGGCGCACCGGTCCACAGGGAGGGCTACTTCTTCCACCTGCCCGGACTCACGGTAGAGGTCGCCAAACAGTGCAGCGGGATAAGATCGAGCATGGCTCTTTTCATCTCCGGGGTCCTCGCGTCCCACCTGTTCCTTAGGACCTGGCCAGCCAGGGGCGCGCTCCTCGCGGCAGTCGTGCCGATAGCAGTCCTCAAGAACGGGCTCAGGATAACGGCCTTGACGCTCTCCGGGTATTACGTCGACGAGCGGATGCTCTACGGGAGCCTGCACACGAGGGGCGGCATGCTTTTTTTCGGCGTCGCTATCGCCCTCGCCGGGTGTGCCGTCTGGGGGCTCCGAGCGCTCGAGCGCAAATCGGCAAAAAAAAATGCCGCGGGGGCCTGAGCCCCCGCGGCTTTTGTTGCGGCTTTAGAGATGGCGTTTCCTGTTGACTCTCATGACGACCGCTATGCCGGTGAACATCATGGCCAGCGCGCCCGCCAGAACAGGGTACTTGAAGCCGTAGACTATGGGGGTCAGCGCGACCCTGGAGACGGCCCTCAGCGTCTCATGCCTGGCTATGAAGTCGGCCACCGGGGGAGACACCCTGTAGTAAAGGTCGACGAACGATGCCCCGAGCGGGTTTGTAAGGAGCACGTTGTCCCTGAAGGAACGCAGGACCATGACCTCCGGCTCGAGATAGCTGCCGTAGGCCGCGGTGGCGATAAAGCAGCCGCCGCCGCTACTTACGCCGGAAGGCCCGGAGATCGGGGTGCCCGGGTTCACCGCGGCGTCAGCCACTTCGACCGTTGTCATGGCAGTAGCGGTAGCGCCCTGGTTGTCCGTGACCTTCACAACCGGGGTGTATGAGCCGGGCGCGGTGTAGCTATAGAGCGCCGGGGCTGTCGTGGTGGTGGCGTCTATCGTGCCGTTGCCGTCGAAGTCCCACTCGAACTTTACGATGACGCCGTTCGGGTCAGAGGCCGATACGTTGAAAGTAACCGACGAGGTCGAGCCGCTCTGCGTGACCGTCCCGAGTATCGACACGATGATGGGCGGCGTGTTCGCGGAGGTCGAAACAGTGACGGCCTCGGGGTCTGATATAACGTAGGCCCCTCCGTTGTCCTTTGCCCTCACGCGGGCGTTGTAGGTGCCTGCGGTCTGATAGGTTTTCGCCGCGGAAGGCGTAACGCTCGAGTAATCGTAGACGCCGTCACCGTCGAAGTCCCACTCATACCCGGTTATCGTGCCGTCGCTGTCGGCCACCGATGCCGTGAACTGGACCTGCAGCGGGGCGGTGCCGGAGGACGGGGATGCCGCGATGGACGTGACAACCGGCGGCACGTTGGAAGTGGTAAAGGTGCTGCCGGACGAGGTGGCGCTGTTACCGGCCTTGTCGGCTGAAACCACCCTGTAGCTGTAGGTTGTGAAGCTCTTGAGGCCAGCTATCTCGGCGGAATGTACGGTTTCAAGCTGTGAGTTGAGCGCCGTGGAAGCCGAATAGCTGCCGCCTGTGCCGAATTGGACCTGGGTCGTAGACGGCTCGTTGGTCGTCCATGTCACTAGCGCTGAGGAGGCGGTAATGTTCTCCACTTTCACGTTAGAAACGACCGGGGGCGTAACATCGGCGGCCGCCGCCGTAGTGAAGGTAAAATCAGGCGAGGTAGTGGAATTGCCAGCTGCGTCCTTGCTCACGACCCTGTAGTGATAGAGGGTCGATGGCGAAAGGCCGGATACCGCCTGGATGTGGTTCGTGGCCAGCGCTGTGTTCAGCGTCGTGGTATAGCCGTACGAGGTCGTCATGCCGTACTGCACCTGTGTGGTCGAGGGCTCGTCGGTTATCCAGTTGATGGTTACGGCGTCCGGGCCAGGCGCTGCCGTGTACACGCCGGATATGACCGGCCCTGCCACGTCGTTCACCACTGACTTTGAGACTTCGTTCGAATACGCGCTCTCCGTCATGGCCGTGTTGTAGGCCGTGACCGCGAAGAAATAGGTCGCGTTGGACAGGTTCGACACCTTGTACGTCGTTACCCTGCCCGCGTCAACGGACTGCGTGTAGGCCCCGGGAGCGGTGCCGTAATAGACCTTATATCCCCCGAGGTCGGTCAACGGAGACCCGTTGGTATATGTTGTGGGCGCGGCCCATGACAGGGTTGCGTCTCCGGCCAGAGCCGGGCCCGCTGACATGAAAGACATGGCCAGCGCGGCTAGAAACACCTTGAGCTTTTCCTTCCTTGGCATTGCACTTCCTCCTTCTTGGTGAATAAAAAAACCGCCTAAAGGCATGGTGATCCTTTGGCGGCTCGGCGAACCTGGAAGCTGGGTGCGAATGTCAGGGAGTTAAATCAGCAGGAGGTGCCCGGTCTTCTTTAGTCCCGTTGCTCTGCGCCGCCGGGTTTCCCCGGGTTTGCTCTAAGCAAAGGATCCAAATAGTGATTTTTTTCGAAGTCATTGTAATAAATACGCATTGTCAGGTATGTGACATTCATCACTGGACAGAGAAGATGGGGACATACGGGGAAGAAATATTCATCGGGTCAGTGGCAGGCGCGCTGGGCCTGGGGGCGGTATGCCTCGCGGCGGTCTTTTTCAGGCGGACTCCCAAAAGGGTCTTCCTCCTGGCGGGAGCGGCGGCGTACATGGCGGGCGCTATGACGTTCTCCACCCCTGGCCCTTCTGCGGCCGGGGCTCAATACATACGCTCGCTTTTCCTCCTGCTTTCAGCGGGCTTCGCTGTCTCTGCCCTGCCCGCAGGTCTTTTTAAAAAAACATTTTCAACACTGGGCGCGAGGCTGTGGCGCAGATACGAATACATGGACCTGTGGCTCGAGACGACCGAGAAGATAAGCTCAAGGCTCGAGACGTCAGAGATAAAAAGTTTTCTCGCCGAGGTATGCGGCCGCGCTCTCGGCGCCTCCCCGGTGCACGTTTGGCTCTATGAAGCGCCCTCGCGCTGCTTCATCGCAAATTCCTTGAGCATCGGGCCTTCATTCAGAAGGATAAGGGCTGAACACCGGCTGATAGAGCACATCAGGTCGTCCACAAGGCAGCCTTTCCTGCTTAAGGACGCGCTCACGCCTGAAGAGTTCAGGAGCTTCGCGGTCCCCCTGAAGGCGGAAGTCTGCGCCCCTCTCATAGTCCACGGGGAGATAACCGGGTTTCTGCTCGCCGGGCGAAGGGACAGGCCGGCGTATGCGCAAGACGAGCTGCGCCTCCTCGGCGCCATCGCAGCGCAGGCCGCGGTCCAGGTGAAAAACGTCCGCCTGAGCGGCGAGATACTCGACATGAAGGAGTCGGACCTGTTCAACAGGATGTCCTCGTTCGTGGCGCACGACCTCAAAAACCTCACGAACTCTCTCGCGCTCCTCGGGCACAACGCCAGGACGAACATCTCAAACCCGGCTTTCCAGAGGGAGGCGCTAAAAGCCATAGACGCGACGGTAGTCAAGATGCGCTCCCTGGTTGAAAAGATGGCGGGCGGGATGCGCGCGCTCGAGCTAAACCCCAACTGGAGCGATTTGCGCGCAGTCATGGCCAGGGCCGCGGGCCGCCTCCCGGTCAAGGCAAACTCGAGGCTCAAGATCGAAGAAGGCAGTCCCCTGCCCTGCCTCATAGATGAAGAGCTCGTCGAGACGGTCTTCCTGAACATCCTTACGAACGCCTCTGAAGCGACCACTGACAGGGACGAGATACTGGTCTCGTTCCGGCAGGGACAGGGCACTCTTTCGGCCGTAATATCGGACAACGGCTACGGCATACCTATGCCTTTCCTCGAGAACGGCCTTTTCAGGCCGTTCAGGACCACAAAAAAGGACGGCTTCGGCGTGGGCCTGTATCAGTGCAAAAAGGTGATGGAAGCCCACGGCGGCACGATAGAGGCCGAAAGCGAGGAAGGCAAAGGCGCCTCGTTCACATTGAAGTTCCCGCTGCCGGTTGGCGGCGAAAAAGCATGTTAACGGAGAAGGACAGGGTGGAAAAACATAAGCTCCTCGTTATCGAAGACGACGACACCCTGCGGGCGCAGATGCAGTGGGCTCTGGCGGAAGAGTACGAAGTGCTCCCGGCTGACGGCCCAGAGGCGGCAATCCAGGCACTGCTCGCGGCCCAGCCCCATCTCGTCACCCTCGACCTCGGGCTGGCGCCGAACACCTCGGACTCCTCCGCCGGGTTCCGGCTCCTTGGGAAGATACTCCAGCAGTCACCGCTGGCCAAGGTGATCGTCGTGACCGGAAATGCGCAGCGGGACCTCGCGATGAAGGCCATCTCCCAAGGCGCGCACGATTTCATGGCAAAGCCCGTCGACGTAGGGGAGCTCAAGATAATCCTCAAGAGGGCATCGTACATACATTCGCTCGAATCCGAGCAGGCCCGTCTCCAGAGGTCCGGTGAGGGCCGGGACTTCGAGGAGATACTCGGGATGAGCTCCGGGATCCAGGGCGTTTTTTCAACCATAAGGAAAGTAGCCTCGACCGACGTGCCGGTCCTTGTTACCGGAGAGAGCGGCACCGGAAAGGAGCTGATAGCGCGCGCCATCCACAACGGCAGTCTCAGAAAGAGCAGGCCATTCGTGCCCATAAACTGCGGGGCCATACCTGAGGCGCTCCTGGAAAGCGAGCTTTTCGGCCATGAAAGGGGCGCGTTCACCGGAGCACACGCCCAAAGGAGCGGAAGGATAGAGATGGCGCAGGGCGGCACCCTGTTCCTCGACGAGATAGCAGAGCTCCCGCTGGCGCTCCAGGTAAAGGTGCTGAGGTTCCTTCAGGACCACAAGCTGGAGCGGGTCGGAGGCAGGGGCGCGATAAACATGGACGTACGGGTCGTAGCGGCCGCAAACAAGTGCCTGAAGAAGCTCGTGGCGGAAGGAAGGTTCAGGGAGGACCTTTATTACAGGCTCGCAGTTGTGAGCATCGAAGTGCCGCCGCTGCGCGAGCGGGACGACGACATTGTGCTCCTGGCGAAGGCGTTCCTCAAAAAATACTCCAACGAGCGCGCCAGGGCGAAGGCGCTGAGCGCGCAAGCGGTCGACACGATAAAAGCCTACAACTGGCCGGGCAACGTCCGCGAGCTGGAAAACCGCGTGAGAAGAGCCGTGACGTTCGCCGAGGGGCCTCTCGTGAGGCCGTCCGACCTGGGCTTCGGCCCCCTGGACGAGGCGTCCCAGAACCTCGACCTCAAGAAGGCAAAGGAGGACCTGGAGCTGAAGTTCGTCCAGATGGCCATCATCAAACACAACGGCAACATCAGCAAGGCGGCGGAAGAACTCGGCCTCAGCAGGCCTACTGTGCACCACATAATCAAGAAATACAACATGCTTGAATCCGTAAGAAAGGGGTAGACATGTCCGAGCACTTCAAGAAGACACTCTGCAGGGTCGAGCAGAAAAACGCAAGAATAGGCGTCATTGGCCTCGGGTACGTCGGGCTTCCCATAGTCCTGAGGTTCTGCGAGGAAGGCTACAAGGTAACGGGCTTCGACGTGGACCGCTCGAAGGTCGACACGCTCAACTCCGGGGGGTCGTACATCAAGCACATACCCGCCGAAAAAGTCTCCTCGTTCGTGAAGGCGAAAGTCTTCAACGCCACGACGGACACGTCGGCTCTCTCGAAAATGGACGCGGTCATCATCTGCGTGCCCACGCCCCTTTCGGACAAGCGGGAGCCAGACCTGAGCTATGTGAAAAAATCAGGAGAAGAGGTCGCGAAGTACCTGAGGCGCGGGCAGATGATCTCGCTGGAGTCGACGACGTACCCCGGCACCACGGAAGAGATGCTTCTCCCTCTTCTCAGCGAAGGCGGCATGAAGGCCGGAAAGGACTTCTTCCTGGTCTTCTCTCCTGAACGGGAAGACCCCGGCAGGGTCGATTTCACGACCAGGAACACGCCTAAAATAGTCGGCGGCATCACGGAAAAATGCGGCAAGCTCGGCGTGGCGCTCTACTCGAAGATAATACACGAGGTCGTGCCGGTCTCTTCGACAAGGGTTGCGGAGATGTCCAAGCTCCTCGAGAACATCTACAGGTCAGTTAACATAGCCCTCGTGAACGAGCTCAAGATGCTCTGCGACAGGATGAAGATAGACATCTGGGAGGTCATCGAAGCCTCCAACACGAAGCCGTTCGGCTTCCAGGCGTTCTATCCCGGCCCGGGGCTCGGCGGACACTGCATCCCCATAGATCCGTTCTACCTCACGTGGAAAGCGAGGGAGTTCGACTTTTCGACGAGGTTCATAGAGCTCGCCGGGGAGATAAACACGAACATGCCCTACTACATCGTCTCAAAGGTGATGGAGGCGCTCAATTCCAACGGCAGAAGCATAAAAGGGTCGAACATACTCATCCTCGGGCTGGCCTACAAGAAAAACGTCGACGACCTGCGCGAGTCCCCTTCCCTCGAGCTCATAAGGATATTGAAGCACAAGGGCGCCAAGGTGTCCTATAACGACCCTTACGTGCCAATGGCCGTCCACCACAAGAACAACATGAAGATGCGTTCTGTCCCGCTGTCACTTAAGGGAATAAAAAAATACGACTGCGTCATAGTGGCCACCGACCATTCCACCTACGACTACCGCTGGATAGCGTCGAACAGCAGGCTCGTCGTCGACACGCGCAACGCAATGGCAGGCATAAAGTCCGCCAATATCGTCAAGGCCTGAGGAAGGGCAGAAAGGTCCCATGCCAAAACCAGGGCTCCTCATACTCGACTCGGACGAGACCGCAAGAGGGCAGATGCGCTGGGCCTTCTCGAGGGACTACGACGTCTTCGAGGCGGCGACCAGGGCCGAGGCCGTCCAGATAGCAGGTGACGGACAAGTGCCTGCGGGGATTGTCGACCTGGGGCTGCCGCCTCAGCCGCTCAAAGCGACCGAAGGCATGACGGCAGTGCGGGAGATCCTTTCAATAAACCCGCTTTTCAAGGCGGTCGTCGTCACTGGCCTCGGCGAAATGGACGACGCCTTGCGGGCGGTCGACATGGGCGCATTCGATTTTTTCACCAAGCCGATTGCGATAGAGGACGTAAGGCTTACGATCAGGAGGGCCGTCAACACCTACAGGCTCCAGGTGGAGAGCATGGGCGGACAGCCGGGGGCCGCATGGCCCGGCGAGCTAATAGGCCTCTGCCAGCCCATGCAGGAAGTCTTCAGCACGGTTCGAAAGCTCGCCGAGGTGAACATCCCGGTACTCATACAGGGCGAGACGGGCTCCGGCAAGGAGACGCTCGCGAGGGCGGTGCACCGGATAAGCAGCAGACCCTCGATGCCGTTCGTCAAGGTCGCATGCGATTCCATGCCCGAGACGATACTGGCCGGAGAGCTTTTCGGCGAGGGGCAGGAGGAAACGAGACCAGGCGCCAAGGGCAAAATTGACCTCGGCGACGGCGGCACGCTTTACCTCGAGGAGGCGGGGGCCCTGAGCCCCGCCCTCCAGAAAAGGCTCTTGGGACGGCTTTTCGGGCGAAGCCTGGACAAGACGCCTCCGGACGGCAAAGCCTGCCCCGACACGCGGGTCATCGCCTCTTCGACCAGGGACATGAAATCGCTCGTAAGGGCCGGGGAGTTTTCAGAGGAGCTCTACAACAGGCTGGCGATAATAACCTTTGCCGTCCCGCCGCTGCGCGACAGAGGCGAAGACGTGCATATGCTGTCGCTATACTTCCTTAAAAAATATTCGAAGGAACTGGGGCGCCAGGTCCTGGGGTTCGCTCCTGGGGCCGTCGAAGCAATGGCCGAATACGCTTGGCCGGGCAACGTCCGTGAGATGGAGAACAGGATAAGGCGTGCAGTCTCCCATATCAGAAAAAAGGAGATAGCCGCCGAGGACCTCGCCATTCCCGCGGGCCCGGAGGCCGGCAACGGGCCCGGAAGCCTTACCGACACGCGTGAGGCGTTCAGGAAGAGGATGATATATGAAGTCCTCTGCCGCAATTTCGGCAACGTCACACGCACCGCAAACGAGCTGGGCATAAGCAGACAGTACCTTTCAAGGCTGATAGCGCGCTTCAACATCAAGATAAGCAGGTAAAAATCAAAAACTTCAAGGAGGCTTCATGAAGAGAATCCCCACTCTTTTGGCCGCGGTTTCAATTGCAGCTTTCGCGTATAGCGACGCCACAGCAGCGCAATTTTCCTACGGCGACGTATTCGCGTCGGTCAACGACGGCAAGGTGGCGCACTACGGAGCCGACGGCACGCTGCTGGAGACCCTGAACACCGGCGTCGGCGGCATTACGAGCGGACTGGCATTTGACGGAAACGGAAACCTCTACGTGTCGAACCACACGAACGGTTCCATAACGCGCTTTGCGGCGGACGAAGGGCACACCTCTTCAGCCTTCGGGGCCGATCTCAAAATTAAAAAGCCTGAAGGCCTCGTCTTCGACAGCTCCGGGAACCTGTGGGTCGGAAGCGGCTGCTGCGGCGACATAAAAAAGCTCGACCCGGACGGCAATACCCTCCTTTCGCTCAAGACAGGAAGAAGGGCCGACTGGATACAGCTCAACCAGGACGAGACGAAGATCTATTACTCCGAGGACGTACACAACGGCATAAGGACGCTAGACATCTCAACAGGCGCGCAGGATACGGCGTTGAGCTCGAGGTACGGCTTCGCCCAGTTCCAGATCCTTTCCGACGGAGGCATAATCGCCGCACACAAGGGGACGGTAAAGAGGCTCGACAGCCTCGGGAAGCTTCTCGCCTCCTACGACGTGCCTGGCGTTGACAAGTGGTTCAGCCTCGACATAAACACAGACGAAGAGTCTTTCTGGGCGGGAAGCTACCAGAATGACACTCTCTACAGGTTCGACATCGCCACGGGCTCGGTCCTTCAAACGATCGACACCGGGTTTGGTGGAGAACACCTTTACGGAGTCGCGGTCTACACCGGAGGGCAGCCGCTGCTTGCGAACGTAAACACCGAAGTGCCAGAGCCTGGTACGCTCGGCATGCTCATGGCTTCAGCCGCAGGGTTCTTTTTCATTAGGAGAAAGGCTATAAGGTCCTGAACTCCAGGGGACGCCTCGCGGCGTCCCTTTTTTTTACTCCAGCTCTGCGGGGCCGGGATTTCAGGTATATACTCTCCCGTAAAGCCAAAAAAAGGAGAAGCAGATGAGAAGGCTCCTGATGACTCTGCTGGCCGCCGCCGTCCTGGCCGCGGCAGGCCCGCTTGCGCCGGACAAAGCCCATGCCATACCATCGCCGCCGGACTTCACCCGCAACGGCGCGCTCCATACCCAGGCGCTCGAATCCCTCAAGAAAAGCGACTACGGGAAGGTAGTGGAACTTGAGACGAAGCTCGTCGGGGAAGACCCCGGCGACCTTACTGCAAGGTACATACTCGCAATAGCGTACCTCGGGCTGGACAAGGAAAAAGAGGCCGTCTCGCAGGCGCAAAAGGCCCTTAAGGCCGACCCGGCGTTCGCCGGTGAGATATACGGCGCGATGGGCAGGTACTACATAACCAAGCGGAGGTTCCATAAGGCCCTCACGCACCTGCATCACTCGCTCGAGCTCAAGGAAGACCCGGCCGTCATCAAGCACATCGCGACGATATACCTCGGCCAGGGGCTCCTCGGCAACGCGAAGGCGTACCTTGAAAAACTCCTCCCGACCGAGCCTGACTACCTGAACCTCAGCAGGATCTACCTCGCGGAGGGCGATTTCCAGAACGCCGAGAGGTTCGCGAAAGAGGCGCTAAAGGCGGACAACCGCGCAACCGGCGCATATCTGGTCCTCGGCACCTCCTCGCTCCTAACAGGGAAGACAGGAGAGGCCTATTCGAACTTTCTCATCCTCAAGCAGACAAATCCTGATTTTTTTCTGACCTCTTACTTCATCGGGCTCATAAAGACCCTGCAGAAAGACTATGACGGAGCGCACGAGAACTTCCAGAACCTCATAAACCTCGCCCCTGGCATCAAGGAAGGCTACCTGAGCGCGGCTGCCGCCCTGCACCTCAAAGGCGACCTCGAGAGGGCCAGGGAGATGGCCGCGAAAGCGGTCGAACAGGACCCGCTCGACCCGGCGGCGCGCCTAGCTCTCGGCAACGTCTTATCCTCTCTCAAGGACTTCAAGGCGGCCAGGGCAGAATACGTGAAGTCGGCAGACCTCTTCCCGGACTTCGCATTGAAGACGTTCGCCCCTGAAGAGCACTTCAAGAAAGGCGAAGAAGCGGCGGCCCTCACGCTCGCGGTCCTCCTCAACAGGGCCGGGCTCTACGGCGAGACCGCCGGCCTTGTCACCTCGTCAGGCTCAACCAACCCTTTCCTGCGGGCGTCTTATGCAAGGGCCCTCGAAAAGCTCGGCAAGAAAGAAGCCGCCGAAAAAGAATACATGGCTATACTCGCCGCTTCCCCGGGAATGGCGACGGCGAACGCAGGTCTCGGCGAGCTGTACGAGGGAATGAAAAAGCCCGCGAAAGCCGCTGAAGCGTACATGGAGGCAGCTGAAAAGACCCCGGGCGTCAAGCTCCGGCTCAAGCTCGCGGAACTCTACACTTCAGCGGGAGAGATAGAGAAGGCGGCGGACGAATACAGGCGCGTCATAACCGACTCTCCGGAGCTCGCCACCGCCTACAACAGGCTCGCCAGGCTGCTCTTCGAGAAAAAGCGCGACGCGAATGGCGCTCTCAAGTACGCCATAAAAGGCAGCACAGTTAACCCCGAGGACAACGACATGAAGGACACCCTCGGCTTCATATACCTCAGCACGGGGCAGTACGAAAAAGCGCTGGCGGCCTATTCAGGGATAATAAACGGCGGGAGCACGAACCCGGCCGCCTACTACAGGCTCGGCCTCGTCTACAAAAAGCTAGGCAGGGGAAGTGACGCAGCAGGAGCGTTCGAAAAAGCTCTCAACATAAATGACGAGTTCCCGGAATCGTCAGAGGCCAAAAAGCACCTGCGGGAACTGAGCGGCGTTGGCTGAAGCGAACGGCCCGTTAAACCAAGTCAACACGGAGACTTTCATGCGTCTTAAGCTATTAGCGTCCGTATGTCTCGCCGCGCTCTTCCCATTCTTCTCAGGGTGCGGCTCAAGCGCCGACAAGGAGTTCGACAGGCACCTGAGCTATGGGAAGAAGTTCTTCGAGGCATCGGAGTTCCCCGAGGCTTACAGGGAGTACAGGTCGGCGGTGCGCATCAAGCCGGAAAGCGCCGAAGGCCACTACGGCCTGGGACTCAGCTATTTGAACATGGGCGGCCCGTCGAACTCGGTCTCCGCTTTCAGGGAGTTCACGAAGGCGGTCGAGCTCGACTCAAGCCACAAGGGCGCGAGGGTCAAGCTCGCGGAACTGTACCTGTCCTCAAGGAACTTCGAGCAGGCATTGAAGCTCGCGGAATCCGTATACAATGAAAGCGGTGACCAGGAAGCAAGGATGCTCATGGCGGGCGCCCTGGCTGGAAAAAAGGATTATGAAAAGGCCCTATCAATAATGGAAGAGCTTCTGCGCGTAAACCCGGGCACGTCCAGGCCGTACATGGTGGCGGCTTCCATCTACTCGGCCTCCGGTGACGACGAGCGGGCCGAGATGACACTGAAGCGGGCCGTGGCCGCAGACCCTGAGGACTTCAACGCCAGGGCCGCCATCGCCTCTTTATACCACAGGCAGAAAAAAGCTCTCGCGGCTGAAAACGAGCTGAGAAAGGCGGCGGCGGAAGTCCCCGAGAGGCTCAAGCTTAAGGCGCTCTCAGCTCTCGCCAACTTCCACATAGCGGCCGGGAAGCTCGACGAGGCTGAAAAGACGCTTAAGGAGGCCTTGCGGGAATCAGGGGACAGAATGGACGGCTATCTCCTGCTCGGCGGCTTCTATAGTGCCACCAACAGGCCTGCAGATGCCGAAAGCGTCTACGCCGAGGGTGTCTCCAGGTTTCCCGGCGTACTTACCCTGAGGAAAAAGTACGCCGAGCTCCTCCTTGACAGAGGAAAAGAGACCGAAGCGGAACCCCACATAAAAGAGATATCGAAAACAGACCCGACGGGCTACTACAGCCTCTACCTTACAGGGAGGCTCAAAGCCGCAAGAGGTCAGTTCATAGAGGCGCAGGGAGAGCTGCAGGAATCGATAAAGGAAGAGCCGTCTTTCCCGATGTCGCATTACACGCTCGGGCTCGTCTACAAAGCCACAAGGAACTATGAGCAGGCAAAGGCCTCTCTCGGCGAAGCCCTCCGGCTGAACCCCGGACTTACCGGCGCGAAGTTCGCCCTCGCATCCGCTCACATGCTCTCAGGCGACGGCAAACAGGCCCTCTCAGAGCTCGAGAGGCTGCTCGATAAATACCCGGGTTACCTGCCCGCCAACCTTGCGGCCGGGTCCATCCACATCAAGAGCGGCGAGCCTGAAAAAGCCGAAAAATACTTTACCGCGGCCGCCGAGAGCGGAGATTCTAACGGGTACGCCGGCCTGGGCAGCGTGTCTATGATGCGGGGCGAAGTCAAAAAGGCGTTGGGCTATTTCGAGAAGGCCCTCTCCCTCGACCAGTCGAACATCGAAGCGCTCTCTAACGTGACCGGCATATACGTCTCCAGCGGGCAGTCAGGCAAGGCGGCCGAGATGATAACACGGCAGATGACAGCCTCGCCGGACGACGCACGCCTCCATTTCCTGCTCGGCAAGGCGGCCGCTGGGACAGACGAAGAGACGGCCCAAAAGTCCTTCAGGAAGGCCGCCGAGCTTCGAGGCGACTTCGCCGAACCGCGCATAGAACTCGGAAGGCTGTACGCTAAAAAAGGCGAATACGACGAAGCCGCCAGTGAGTGGAAAGAGGCGCTGAAGGCTGACCCAGCCTCCCTGCCGGCCTGCATGCTGCTAGCGCTCATGAACCAGGAGCAAAAAAAATGGGATGAAGCCGCTTCCTGGTACGCCAAGTCGCTTGAGATAGACCCGAGGTTCGCGCCTGCCGCGAACAACCTGGCGTGGCTCTACCTTGAGCAGGGCCAGCCCGACAGGGCATTGCCCTATGCCGAACGCGCAAAGGAAGCCATGCCCGACGACCCAGTCATCTCGGACACGCTCGGGTGGGTCTACTACAACAAGGGCGCTTACCTGAAGGCCGTCTCGCTTCTGAAGGACAGCGTAAAAAAGAACCCTGAAAACGCCGGAGCTCGCTATCACCTCGGAATGACCTACTTCAAGAGAGGGCAATTGAAAGACGCGAAAGCAGAGCTGGCGAAAGCATTGAAGGACAAGAAAAAATTCGCCGGGTCGGCTGAGGCGGTAAAAGTGCTGAAGGAACTCGAAAAGAAAAACCGTTAAAAAGCGGCCGTAAGACTGCCCAGAGTGCCCTGGACAGGTATGGAGTAGTAGTTGGCGGACTTTCTGTATTGGCTCAGCAAGGAAAGGATGTACTCTTTTTTCATAAGGCCCTCGTACGGCACAAGCTCGATCATCATGTCGACGGAGCTCGCCGAAACAGGGCTGGCGAGCTTCATCCCGCCCTTTATCCTCGCTGAAAGGTCCGAGCTCTCCAACCAGAGTCCGTCGAGCCGCACCCCGCAGTTGAAGAACTCCGCTGAAAGCCCCGCCTCGTCGACAGAGCCTATCGGAAGCGGAAAACCCCTGAAGCTCAATACAGCGTCATCGAACTCGACCCCCTGTGCCTTCAACGAGCCCCTGGGGCAGCCGTCCTCCATCTTCACGGCGAGCACCGCGTCAAAAGCCCCGTCGAGCTTCACCCCGGCTGAACTCAGGACAGATAGAGCGTCGAAACCAACCCCGACAGCTTCCATCTCCAGAGAAGCGCCAAAAAGCCCGGCCACCGCCGCCCCTCTCACCTGCCCTCCAGAGGCCTCCCCATCGATGTCTATCATCAGGCCGCTGAAGAGCCCCAGAGGGTTCAGCCCCGCCTTGAGCGAATCAACGCGGAGCAGCTCTTTACCTGCCTGGTCAAAGACCTTCAGCCCCTCTGCCCTGAACGCCAGAGGAAAGGCCGTTGAAAAAGAAGCGCTCTCGACGACAAGGCCGCTCCTTTCCCTTATGGACCCGTAAAGCCAGGACTCGTACAGATGCGAGGGGATGAGATGAAAAAGCGTGAGGACGAAGATTATGAGACCGGTGACAGTTAAAACCGACGCTATGGCCAGCTTCTTCAAAAAACCGGCGCCAGACCTGCCTGATGATGCTTTTTTAATTTCCAAGCCGCTCCCTTATCAAAAAAAACCAGAAAACCTTTATAAGGCAATAGTTTACAGCAACCCAAAAACTTAGTCAAGAGGCCTTGAAGAACACTCATGGGGAGAACTTTCTGTAGAAAGTTCCCCCCATACCCCCTTCGAAGACTTACAGTTCCCGGGAAGACCCCCTTATGGGGGACTTCCCGGGAAGAACTAAAAGTTTTTGGAGAGAGTTTGAGAGAACCTTTTTACAAAAAGATTCTCTCAATAAGGTTTCATGGCCTCAGGTAGACTCTGGCGTCGACGGCGACGCAGCCTTTGCCCTGTTCCATGACCATCAGCGGGTTTATCTCTATGGTCTCTATTTCAGGGAAGTCCTCGATGAGGGCCGAGAAGCGAAGGATAGTATCTTTGAGGCTTTCTATGTCGCCGGGCGGCCTGCCCCTGTAGCCCTTAAGGAGCGGGAAGCTTTTGAGCTGCGAGAGCATGCGTTCCGGCTCCACGTCGTTCAGGGGGTGTATAGCGAAAGCGACGTCTTTCAGGAGTTCGACCTCTACGCCGCCGAGCCCGGTCATCACGAGCGGCCCGAAGAGCGCATCGAACGACATTCCGACTATCATCTCCTGGCCGCCTTTAATCATCGGCTGGATGACGACCCCCTGCATCTCGTCGAGCTTACCGGCCTCCTCGACCTTGAGGTTGATAGTGTTGAACGCGCGCCTGACCTCGTCCTTATCGCGAAGGCCCACGGCGATGCCGCCTATGTCGCTCTTGTGGACTATCCTCTGCGAGCGCACTTTCATGACCACCGGAAAGCCTGCCTTTTTGGCCATGTCAGCGGCCTCGTCAGGCGTCATGGCTACCAGCGTTTCGGCAACCGGTATTCCGTAGGATTTCAAAAGAGAGAGGGCCGCCTCCGGCATCATCCAGCCCCTTGCGGGAGGCGCGCCTTCGGGGAAGACGGACTTTCTTATGGCTTCCGTGTCTATGCCGCCGAGCTTCACAGGCGAGCCTTCGGCGCGGTTCTTGTATTGCGCGTAGCTGTAGGCAAGGGACAATGCCTGGACCGCATCTTCAGGGAATACGAACGGACGTATGTTCGACCCCTTCCTTATGCCTTCCATCGTAGTCTGCGACATCATGAAGCAGGTTATGACGGGCTTGTCACCTTTATAGTCTTTCAGGACGCCTTTCACTGCGTCCGCCACGTCTTCAGGCTTGGTCACGAGAGGCGGGATGTAGATGACTATTATGGAGTCTATGTCAGGGTCTTGAAGGAGGACGCTCAAGCAGTTGCTGAAAGCCTCTGGAGGAGCCGTGGCTATCATGTCAACCGGGTTCGTGACAGCGGCGGCCTTAGGCAGGAAGCCGCGGAGCCTCGACTGCGTCTCCTCGGACAATGGAGTTACCTTAAGGCCGAAGCCTTCGCACGCGTCGGCAGCGAGCACGCCGGGGCCGCCGGCGTTGGTGAGTATGGCCACGCGTGGCCCCCTCGGAAGGGGCTGGCTCGTCAACACCTGGCAGGCGTTGAACATCTCTTCAATGGTAGTGACCCTTATGACGCCAGCCTGCCTGAAGAGGGCGTCGACAGCGACGTCGGAGGCGGCGAGCGCTCCGGTGTGCGAGGTTGCCGCCCTCGCGCCCACGAGCGAACGGCCTGCCTTGACCGCGATTATCGGCTTCTTGTGGGCTATCCTCTTGGCTATCCTGCCGAAGTTGCGCGGGTTGCCGAAAGACTCCTGGTACAGGACTATGACGTCGGTGTTCTTGTCGTCCTCCCAGAACTCGAGGAGGTCGTCGGTTGCGATATCTATCCTGTTGCCGTAGCTGACGAAGGTTGCAATCCCGAGGTCTATCGATTTGGCGTGGTCGAGGAGGGCGAGCCCCAGGGCCCCGCTCTGCGACCCGATAGAGAGGTTCCCGGCCGGAGCGATTACCGGCGAGAACGTCGCGTTGAGACGCACCTCCGGGCTGTTGTTGAGGACGCCGAGACAGTTCGGCCCCACGACCCTCATGCCGTAGGAGAGTATCTTTTCGCGGAGCCTCTTTTCGCGCTCCCTGCCCTCCGGGCCCGACTCTCCAAACCCGGCGGAGATGACCACAAGGGTGCCTATGCCCTTTTCAGCGCACTGGTCTACGACATCGAAAACGCCCTCGGCAGGCACGACGATGACGCCGAGGTCTATGTCGACCGGCACGTCAAGGACGGTCTTGTAGCAAAGGACCCCGGCGATGGAGTCGGTCTTCGGGTTCACTGGAAAGACGACCCCTTTGAAGCCGTCCCTGAGCATGTTCCTGAAAAGGGCCCCTCCCACGCTCTCGGGGCTTCTGGAAGCGCCTATTATGGCGACCCTCTTCGGGTTGAAGAGCTTTCTTACGCCTTCGCTCCTGGCTATGTGCTCACGGTACTCCTGCCTCTTGGAGTACTCTTCCTGGTCTTTCAGGTCTATCGATATGTGCCATACGCCGTCGGTCAAGCTCTTGCCCAGCCTGAAGCCGCTCTCGTCGAAGACTTCCATCATGCGGGTGTTCTCGTCCAAAACCTGCGCCTTGAAGACGTTTATGTTGTTCAAGAGGGCTGCCCTGGCCAGCTCTTCAAGAAGTATGGTCCCTATGCCGTGGAGCTGTATGTTGTCCTGTACGGTGAATGCGACCTCGGCTGTTTTTTTATCAGCCAGCGCGTCCCACCTCGCGACGGCGACTATCCTCTCTTTTTCCCCCTCGCCTATGGCGGCCACGTAGGCGTACCTGCCGGGCGGAGTCAGTTCAGTGAAGTACTTGAGTTCATCGTCGGTGATGGATTCCTTGGCGTACTGGAAGCGCAAATAGCGCGTCCGGGGGCTCAGCTTGTAGAAAAAGTCCCTGAGTCTTTCCTTGTCGTCCGGCCTTATGGGACGGAGCTTGAGGCTCTGTCCGTCCCTGAGGATGACCTCTATGCTCTCCGGCTCCTCAGCCCGTTCTATCCGTTTTTCGACGGCCATCGCGCACCTCTTTTCAGTTGCCTTCCGTTTAAGGATTATAAACAGATTTTTCCCCATATTGGAGCGAAATGCAACCACGGAACGCCCCTGCCCTGAAATGCCTTTGATATACGGCCCGGGTCTATTATAATAACTGGCTCAGGAGGGTACAAAAATGCAGATAGCTATACTTAACAGAACGTCCAGGCTTTTGGCCGGACACCTATGGGTATTCTCCAACGAACTCGCTTCCTCGCCCAAGAAGTTCCAGCCCGGCACATTGGTCGAGCTTCAGGACAAAAAGGGGATTTTCCTCGGCATAGGGTACGTGAACCCGCACTCGCTGATATCCATAAGGATACTTACGAGAAAAAAAGAGGAAATAGACAAGGCGTTCATAAAAAGGCGCATCGAGGACGCCCTCTCCTACAGGAAGAGGTTCCTCGGCAAAAGGTCCTCTTTCAGGGCGGTTTACAGCGAAGGCGACCTGCTGCCTGGCCTTATCGTAGACAAATACGAAGACTGCCTGTCGGTCCAGTTCCTCACCCTCGGCATGGAGGCGATGGCAGAAATGGTATTCGAGGCGCTCGACGAAGTCTACAAGCCGTCGGCCATAGTGCTGAGGAACGACAACAACATACGCACCCTCGAAGGGCTTCCCCTGGAAAAGAAGATAGTAAAGGGCGGCCTCGATACCCTTCCTGTGATAGACGAGTACGGCTTGAAGCTGGAAATTGACCCAATGTCCGGCCAGAAGACCGGCTTTTTCCTCGACCAGGCCGAGAACCGGGCCGCTTTCGCCTCTCTTGCGACCGGCGGGGAAGGGCTCGACCTTTTCAGCTATACCGGGGCGTGGAGCCTCGCGCTTGCCGCCAAAGGCGTCAGAATGAAGGGCGTGGATTCGTCAGAGTACGCTGTTGCGCAGGCCAGAAAAAACGCCAGCCTCAACGGGTTCAAGGAGTGCGAATTCGTGAAAGAGGACGTCTTCGAGGCCGTGAAGGCCGAGAAGGCAGCTGGCAGGAAGTACGACTGCATAGTCCTGGACCCCCCGGCCTTCGTCAAATCAAAAGCAAAGATAACCGAAGCCTTGAAGGCCTACAGGGAATTGAACAACGCGTGCATGGGCATGCTGAGGTACAAGGGGCTTTTCGCGACTTCTTCGTGCTCTTACCACGTGGACAGGTACATGTTCCTGGACATGCTACGCTCGGCCGCGAGGGACGCCGGAAAGCAGGCCCGCGTAATCGAGATCCGCTCGCAGGGAAAAGACCACCCTGCCTCATTGGCGGTACCTGAAACAGAGTACCTCAAATGCGTCCTGATGGAAGTCTTCTAAAAGAAGCTTACCGGCAGCCCGGGAAAGGCGCATGCCTTTTTCCTGGGCCTGCCGCGGCTCTTCTTTTCCTCCTGCTGCTCCTCTGCATCCCCAGCCTCGTCCTGCAGTATCTTGATGGCGGCGTCCAGGTTGTCCCTGCGCTGCTTCAACGCCTCTATAACTTCCCTTATGCACTTGCTCATTTCAATACTCCTGTTTTAACAGGCGAAAAAGCGGCCTGTTAAGAAAATACCGGAGTTTTCAAGGCTGTCAAGGATTGTGCGCGTCAGGAACGTTCAGTTGAGGCTGAAGTACGCCCAGTAGACGAGCGTATTGAGGAGCGTCAGAGGAGCGCCGACCTTTGCGAACTCGAGGAAGGTCAAAGTCTTTCCGGCCCTCTTTTCGGCGTTCTGGATGACTATTACGTTGCTTGCGGCCCCGAGTATGAAGAGGTTTCCGGCTATGGTGCTGCCCGCGGCAAGCGCCATGTAGGCCTCTACCGGCGCGCCGAGGTGCGTGAGGACCGGCAGGTAAAGGGCCACGAACGGGACGTTCGAGAGGAGCTGACTTACGAGCGCGCCCGAGACGAGGACTGCCCCCGTGGAGAGCGCCCCTGAGCCGCCTGTAACATAACGCTGGATGAGGTTAGAGGCCCAGACGGCTTCCATGAGGACGAACATCGAGGCGAAAAAGACCAAAGTATGCCAGTCTATCTTCCTCAATATCCTGCCCCTGTCCTTGCTGAAGCCGAGCACAGGGACGGCGGCCGCGACCGCTATCCAGGTGAGCCTTATGTCGAAAAGGCCGAGGGAGACAGAGAAAACCTTGAGCGCGACGAGCGAGAATATTACGATTAGAGAAATCCTGCAAAGAGCTGCCATGCCTTCGTCAGTCACTGGCTCAGGCCTTGATACTACAGGGCTTCCGTGGAACTCCTTCCAGAAAAAAAGCCTCAGTACCGCGTAAGCAAAAAACATATTGATTACAGTCGGGACAGCGAGCCACGAGAAAAAGGTCACGAAAGGGCCTGTTACCTGCCCGCTCAACGCTATGAGGAGGTTCTGCGGGTTGCCGATGGGGCTCGGCACGCTGCCGATTGTCGTCGCGAAACAGAGAGAGAGCAGCATGAGCTTGTGCGAGACGTTGTGGCGTTTGGCGAAGTAAAGCACGAGCGGCGTGCCGATGATGGCTATCGTGTCGTTCATGAGGAAGGCCGAGAAAAAACCCATTATGAAAAGGACGAAAAGAACAAGGGCGTCGACCGAGCGGGCGCGCCTGAAGAGGCCGTAGGCAAGGTGATTGAGGTAGCCGCTTTCGACCATCGCCTCGCCGACGGAAAACATGCAGAACAAAAAGAGCATGACGTCGAGGTCGACCGCCGAGAAGGCGCCGGAGGGCGATATCGAGCCCGTGAGAACTGCCGCGGCAGCGCCCAAAAACATTATCTGCCATATGGCAAGAGAGAACTTCCCGGCCTGCCTTACCGCTATCAATGCGAGGACGATGGCAAGGATTATTGGCGGGACAAAATCGATGTCATTCATTGGTCAAAAAAAAGGGGCAAGGCCACAGGCCTTGCCCCTGAAAAGGCGCTTATCAATATTTTATGAGCGAGAATATCTGGTTGGGCGCGAGCTTGTCCCTGCCCTTGAGCTCTTCGAGCTCGACGATGAAGGCGCACTCGACTATGTTGCCGCCCATCTGGGTCACGAGCCCGGCTACCGCCGCGGCTGTGCCGCCTGTGGCCAGCAGGTCGTCGGCGATGATTATGTTCTGCCCCGGCTGGATGGCGTCCTGGTGTATCTCCAGGCTGTCGGTGCCGTACTCGAGCGAATAGCTCGTCTTGTGCGTCTTGTGGGGCAGCTTGCCGGGTTTTCTGACGAGCACGACCCCTGCGCCGAGCTTATAGGCCAGCGCCGCGCCGACGACAAAGCCCCTGGCTTCGATGCCGACGACCAGGTCTATCTTCTGGCCGATGTACCTGTGCCCCAGCAGGTCGACCATGCGGTTGAACATCGCAGGGTCCTTGCAGAGGGTGGTGATATCCTTGAAGAGTATCCCCTTCTTGGGGAAATCAGGGACGTCCCTGATGGAGCTTTTGAGCATATCGGTCATTTTATCTTCTTCTCTCCTTATGACGGTAGTCCGTTCGCGGATTTCGGCCAGAGGATATTACCATAAAGGGTCATACCGCATCAAGCGAAGCGACGTTGTCGCTGGCGATTATCCTCTTGAGCTTGTCCATCGCCTTGACCTCTATCTGGCGGACGCGCTCCCTTGTGACGCCCAGGGCCCTTCCTATCTCCTCGAGAGTCTCCGGGCTCCCGTTGCCTATGCCGAACCTGCGGTTCAGTATCCTGCGCTCGCTTTCGTCGAGCATGGCCATCCAGGCGCGCACTTTTTTCGCCTTGCGCGACCGGTCGAGCATCTCGAACTGCGTAGGGAAGCTCGCGTCTTCCAGCTTATCGAGGAGCGACTGCTCGGAGCCGTCCGGCAGGGCCGCCTCAAGGGAATAACTCTTTTTGCTGACCAGGTCGAGTTTTTTGACGTACCTGCCGGAAAAGCCGGTCCTCTCGGCAAGCTCGCTGCAATCAGGCTCTCTGGAAAGGGTCATGGTGAGCTCGCGCTGGGCGCGGCTCAGCTTGGAGATATCGGCGGAGACGTGTATAGGGAGCCTTACGACGTTGGCCTGGTTGGCCACGGCCCTCTCTATGGTCTGCCTTATCCAGTAAGTGGCGTAAGTCGAGAATTTGCAGCCCTTGGCGGCCCTGAACCTCTCGACCGACTTGATTAAGCCGATGTTCCCCTCCTCGATTAGGTCCTGGATGGGAAAGCCCCTGTTTATGTATTTCTTGGCGATATTTACGACGAGGCGCAGATTGGCCTCTATCATCCGGGTGCGGGCCAGGGAATCTCCCCTGGCAACCTTCTTGGCGAGCAGCCTTTCCTCGGCTGGTTTAAGGAGCGGGAACTTGCGTATCGAGCTGAAGTATTGCCTTACAGAATCAGTTGAAAGCCCTTCACGCGGTTCTTTTTCATCGGTACGGGTCCGATTCCAGTTGAAAGTGCCGTCAAACGCGCTCTCAATCTTCTCCATGGCTTCTACCTTCCCTTCATTCAGATAGTCCGGGAACACATGAAGCTCAAACCTCGGCTGACTCCGGTGTAACGTATTTTTACATCTTTTTCATATCTAAGGCAAGAAAAAAAGCGGGTTCCTTACAGTTTTGCCGGAACGGACCTCGAAATGCAGGTGGGTGGTGGTAGCGTTCCCCGACCTGCCGACGGTAGCTATCGAAGCCCCTTTATTGACCTTTTCCCCCATTTTCACGAGGTTTTCCTTGTTGTGTGCATATACGGTGAAAAAGCCGTCGGAGTGCTTCAATATGACTATCTTCCCGTAGCCCCTCATGTCGGAATCGATATAGGCGACCTCGCCGGAGTCGGCGGCTTTCACAGGCACCCCTTCGGCCGCTTTTATGTCTATTCCACCGTGCCTAGTGCCGTTCCTCATGCCGAAATTCGAGATGACCTTGCCTGAAACCGGCCAGAGGAACCTGTCGCGCTGGATGACTACCCTGCCTTCCGGCTCTTCCTTTTCAACTTCAGCATCGGCTTCGGCATTTTTTTTCTTTGAGGGCGGGACATACGGCTTGACCTTGCGCACTTGGGAGACGCCCGGTATGTACAGGAGCCTTCCCGCGCTCAGCTCGGCAGGGTCCCTTATGTCGTTGAGCTCGGCGACGTCCTGGATGTCGACCCCGTAGGTCTTGCTTATCCTCCAGAGGGTCTCGCCCTTGCCTACCTTGTGGTAGACGCCGGGGCCAATGCAGCCGGTCGCGATAAAAAGGGGGAAAAGGACGGTTATAAGGAATTTCTTGAATGAGGGCGGCATTTTCATTGCCCTGCCTTCAGGGCTTCAAGAGCAAGGCGGACAGCTTCGGAGGCATCATCAGCTTTTTTGATATCATGCGTCAAGTCCCATGTCCTGAGGCCTATTACGGGCTTCGAGGCCTTCAAGGCAAGCGCGATCTCCGAGAGAGTCCCATAGCCGCCGCCTATGGCAACAGCCGCGGCCGCGCTCCGGACGATAAGGAGGTTACGCATCTCGCCAAGTCCGGTAGGGATCGGTACATCTATGTACTGGTTTGCGGCGGACGCATCGAGCCCGGGCAGGATGCCGATTGTAAGCCCCCCTTTTGACTTCGCGCCCCTGGCAGAGGCTGCCATGACCCCTCCGAGGCCGCCGTTCACCAGGGCGAACCCGGCTTCGGCGATCAAAGCGCCGACTTCAAAGGCAAGCGCGTTCAAGGACTCGTCCTCAAGGCCGCTGCCTATTACGGCTATGAGAGGCCTGCCGCCCATCATCAGAGGAAACGCTCCCTCGGGGCCTCCTGCCAGCCCTGCTTGCCGATGAGCTTGACGAACTTGCAGCCCCCGAGGACTTCGGTTTCGGCGCTGCCGTCTTCCCTCCTCGTGATGCGAAGGAGCTTTTGGGCCTCTTCCTCGCCAACGGGAATAACGAGCCTGCCGCCGGGCTTCAGCTGCCCTATGAGGGCGTCCGGCACAACCGGCGACCCGGCTGTGACGATGATGGCGTCGAATGGCGCCTCGTCAGGCCAGCCGAGCGTGCCGTCGGAGACCCTTATTATGACGTTGGGGCACATGAAGCCGTCAAGGAGCTTTCTCGACCTGGCGGCTATTTTACCAAGGCGCTCGATGGAGTAGACCTTGTGGGCCATCATGGACAGGACTGCCGACTGGTAGCCCGAGCCGGTGCCTATCTCGAGGACTTTTTCATCGCCCCTCAAGCCGAGAGATTCGGTCATGAAGGCGACCATGTACGGCTGGGATATCGTCTGTTTTTCGCCTATCGGGAGGGCGTGGTCCGTGTAGGCCTGCGACCAGAGCGCCTCATCGACGAAAAGGTGCCTGGGGATGGTCAGCATGGCGTGGAGCACCTCTGGCTGGTTTATGCCCCTGGGTATGAGCTGTGTGTCCAGCATGTTCTGCCTGGAACGCTCGTAAATGTCCCTCTTCACCTTAAGGGTAGAAAAGTTCCTCATGGAAAAGCCGCTCATCTTATCTTCCATCCCTTGAGCTCCTCTATGGAGGAGTGATTTGTCATGTCAAGGTGAATGGGGGTGATGGAGATGTATCCGTCCTGGACGGCCCTGAAATCGGCGTCTTTGCCCCCTTCCCACCTTTCCAGGTCTCCGCCTATCCAGTAATACTTCCTGCCCCTCGGGTCGAGCTTCTCGACCACTGCGTCCGCGAAAAAACGCTTTCCCTGGGTCGTGACCCTGTAGCCTTTTATGTTCTTCACCGCCGGGACGTTGACGTTCAAGAGCGTGTCCCTGGGAACGCCCTTTTTGAGGACGTACCTCGCAAGCCTTGCGGCGAAGGCGGCCGCCTGCCTGAAGTCAAAGTCGCTTCTGGCCGCCAGAGAGACCGCTATTGACGGTATGCCCAGGAGAGTTCCTTCCATGGCGGCCGAGACGGTCCCGGAATAGGAGACGTCCTCGCCCATGTTGCCTCCCTTGTTTATGCCCGAGACGACTATGTCCGGCCTCACGGGTATTACCCCGTGGATGGCCAGCGTCACGCAGTCGGTCGGGGTGCCGTCGACCGCGTACATCTTCGGCCCTGCCTCGTCGACCCTCAAGGGCCTGTGGAGGGTGAGCGAATGGCTCGCGGCGCTCTTCTCCCTGTCGGGGGCGACGACGTAGACGGTGCCGACCCTCCTGAGGGCGGAGGCGAGCTTTAATATACCCTCCGAGCGGATTCCGTCGTCGTTGGATACGAGTATGGTCTTTTTAGCGTTGTCAGGCATAAGTTTTAAGGTCATGCAAATATAATAAAATCCATACGGAAATACAATATGTTTAAACCTCATGGGCTGGCCTCATAGCCCTTTTTTCAGGAAGACAGAGCGGAAAACCCAAACTGTGCTATAATTTACCCTCAAAAATTACGAGGGGGCTGTCCCGAAGATGAACGGAGTCAAATCTGCCGGAGAGGCGCTCGTCGTCCACGACGCGAGCCATATCAGCGACCACGACATATATTTTTTCAAGGAAGGCAACCACTTCTCCCTCTACAACAAGCTCGGCGCGCACATAACCGAAAAAAACGGCGTCAGGGGCGTGCACTTCGCGGTCTGGGCGCCGAACGCCGAGCGCGTCTCAGTCATAGGCGACTTCAACGGCTGGAACACGGAAACACACGTCCTCAAGGTGCGCGACGACTGGTCCGGCATATGGGAAGGCTTCATCCCGGCGCTGGACACCGGGACCCTGTACAAGTACCACATAAAATCGAGGTATTACGGCTACAGCGTCCAGAAGGGCGACCCGTTCGCCTTCCACTGGGAATGCCCGCCTAAAACGGCGTCCGTCGTCTGGGACCTCTCGTACAAATGGGGAGACGGCGAATGGATGAAAAAAAGGAAAGCGCATAACGGGCTCGACAAGCCCATCTCGATATACGAAGTCCACCTCGGCTCGTGGAAAAAGGTGCCGGAAGAGGGCAACAGGTCTTTGAGCTACCGCGAGATGGCCCCGCAGCTCGCGGAGTACGTAAAAGAGATGGGGTTCACGCACGTCGAGTTCCTTCCCATAATGGAACACCCGTTCTACGGCTCGTGGGGCTACCAGACGCTCGGGTACTTCGCGCCGACGTGCAGGTACGGCACTCCGCAGGATTTCATGTACCTCATCGACTACCTCCACCAGAACGACATAGGCGTCATCCTCGACTGGGTGCCCTCTCACTTCCCCGGCGACGAGTACGGCCTCTCTTATTTCGACGGCACGCACCTTTTCGAGCACTCGGACATGAGAAAGGGCTTCCACCCGGACTGGGGCAGCTACATTTTCAACTACGGCAGGCACGAGGTCAGGGCCTTCCTCATAAGCTCGGCCATGTTCTGGTTCGACAAGTACCACATCGACGGCATGAGGGTCGACGCCGTGGCCTCGATGCTCTACCTGGACTACTCGAGGAAAGAAGGCGAATGGCTCCCGAACGAGCACGGCGGCAGGGAGAACATAGAGGCCATCGGGCTCCTCAAGAGCCTCAACGAAGCCATATACCGCGAGTTCCCGGACGTGCAGACCTTCGCCGAGGAGTCCACAGCGTGGCCGATGGTCTCCAAGCCGACATGGCTCGGAGGGCTCGGCTTCGGCATGAAATGGAACATGGGCTGGATGCACGACACGCTCAAATACTTCTCGAAAGACTCAGTCTACAGGAAGTACTACCACAACCAGCTGACATTCAGCATCTGGTACGCCTTCACCGAAAACTTCATATTGCCGCTCTCGCACGACGAGGTCGTGCACGGCAAGGGCTCTCTCATCGGCAAGATGCCCGGTGACGAATGGCAGAGACACGCCAATTTGCGCCTGCTCTTCGGGTACATGTACGGGCACCCAGGCAAGAAGCTCCTGTTCATGGGCCTCGAGTTCGGGCAGGTACGCGAATGGACGCACGACTACAGTCTGGAGTGGCACGTCCTCCAGTACCCATACCATGCTGGAGCCAAGGCTTGGGTCAGGGACTTGAACCGCCTGTACAAGAACGAAAAAGCCCTCCACGAGCTCGATTTCTCGCCCGAGGGCTATGAATGGGTAGACTTCCACGACTGGGAGAACAGCGTGGTGAGCTTCATAAGGAAGTCCCATACCACGAACGAGAAGATACTCGTGGTCTTGAACCTCACGCCGGTGTACAGGCCGGAGTACAGGGTCGGCGTGCCTGAAGGCGGCTGGTGGCAGGAGGTATTGAACAGCGATTCAGAGATGTACGGGGGGAGCGGAAAGGGCAACCTCGGGGGGATACATTCAGAGGAGATAGCCGCTCACAAGCGGCACGACTCGATAAACATGACCCTGCCGCCTCTGGCGGCGGTCTTTTTCAAGAAGGGATAGAGATCTACCCATCTCCCCTGCCCCCACAGCGGAGATGGAAAAACACAAAACCAAAAAGAAGTCATTGCGAGCGCAGCAAAGCAATCTCATATTCGGGTAAATCTGCCGCCTTGAGATTGCTTCGTCGTTACACTCCTCGCAATGACGAAAAAAATTATACCCCTCCTTCTAAAAAGGGGAAGAGAGATTATCCCTACCTCTTCCCCTTTGCCTTTTTCTTCGGCGCTTCATAAGTAACTTTGTAAACAGCTCCAGCGTGGTCGTCGGAGACGTACATTGCCCCGTCCCTGCCCGCGTGCACGTCTACAGGCCGTCCCCACGCTTCTTTTCCGGTGTGCCAGCCGGTTATCACGTCGAAAGGCTTGCCTGCCGGAGAGCCTTTTTCATTGAAAGGCACAGCCACCACTTTATAGCCGGTCGGCACGCTCCTGTTCCATGAGCCGTGGAACGCGATGAGAAGTGAATTTTCGACCATATTCGGGAACTTCAGGCCATAGCCGAAAGCCACCCCCAGCGGCGCGGAATGCGCCTGCATCTCAACCTCTGGCGCCGTAGTCCCGGCGCAGCGGCCCGCGCTGCCGAGCTGAGGGTCAGGGACCTTGTTGCCGTAGCAGTAGGGCCAGCCGTAGTCTTTCCCCTGCTCTATAAGATTGACTTCTTCGGGAGGGATGTCCTCTCCAAGCATGTCAGTTCCGTTGTCGACTCCCCACAGCTTCCCTGTTATTGGATCGAATTCAAGGCCAACGGTGTTCCTCAACCCCGTCGCGAAGAGCTCGGCCTCCTGGCCGGTAAACTTCAATACCGCCGCCCGCCTCTTGTCCTCCTCGATACAGGCGTTGCAGCTCGAACCTGCAGCCACATAGATGGCCTTATCAGGCCCGACGGCTATCGTCCTTGTCCAATGTCCGCCGCCTGAGGGCACGTCGTTCGTTATGACTTTTTTGGAGTCCGCCTTGAGGTCGCCGTCGTCGTCCCTCAGAGCGGCCACGCTTCCGGCCTCAGCGACGAGCAACTCTCCGTCGGTGAACGCAAGCCCGTGAGGCCTCTTGAGCCCCCTGGCGTACACTATGACCTCGTCCGCGGCCCCGTCCCTGTCCCTGTCAGGCAGGGCCAGCACCGTCCCGTCTGAAGGGACCGACAGAAAAAGCACCCCGTCGGCGTTTTCCGCCATGAACCTCGCCCCCTCCACGCCGGAGACAAAGACCGATACGCTTATGCCAGGAAGGACTTTCAATTCCCTTTTTTCAGCGAAGGTCCCTTTCTTGAACTTCTGCGGCACCCCGAGCTCAACCTGCCGTAGCTCAAGGCATAAGCCATCTTGCGGCAAAAGTAAAATGAGCAGGGCTATTATGGCAAACGATGTTTTCATGATATGAGTGTACTTGGGAGCGGCCCCGGCCGCAACCTTCGGGCCTGCGTAAAACGTGTTTCTGTACAACGGCTGCGGCGAGTCTTCGGCATTTAAAATGCTGCACCGTTACGGCATAGGCTTCAGGCGGTCCTTGAACCACCTGGCGGCCAGCTGCGCGACCTCTTCGAGCGCGCCTGGCTCCTCGAAAAGATGGGTCGCCCCGGGCACTATGACCATCTCCTTCTCCGCCGTTATCTTCTCGTAAGCTTTCCTGTTGAGGTCGATGACCAGCTCGTCATGGCCCCCGACTATGAGAAGCGTCGGCGACTTCACGAGCGGCAGGGATTCCATCGCCAGATCCGGACGCCCTCCCCTGGAGACGACCGCGCCTATCGCGCCGCCAGCTGAAACGGCCGACCTCAACGCAGCAGCGGCCCCGGTGCTCGCGCCAAAGTACCCTACCCTCAGAGTGCCGGTCTTCTCCTCAGAAGCTGCCCACCTGGTCACGCCGTCGAGCCTTTCAGCGAGAAGCCCGATGTCGAACCTCATCTCGTAATCCACGTCCTCTTCACGGGTAAGGAGGTCCATGAGCAACGTCGCTAGCCCCGCCTTCCTCAACACACCGGCCACGTAGTTGTTCCTCGGGCTGTGGCGCGAACTCCCGCTGCCGTGCGCGAACAATACTATCCCTTCAGCCCCCTCGGGTATCGCCAGCATACCCTCGAGCACGGCCCCGTCAACAGGTATGTAGACGTGCTTTTCGTGGTTCACATTAGCCCCAAACCTGATTTCCCAAATGATTTGAGTATCGCCGCGCCTTCCCGGCCTGTCAAGGCGGCAGGTTTTTCGGGGGGAACTTTCTATAGAAAGTTCCCCCCAAAAGCCAAAAAACCTACAACTTGTTAAGGCCGTTGAGGGCGGCCACCTTATAGGCGTCCGAGAGCGTGGGATAGTTGAAGACCGCGTCCTTGAAGTAGTCTATCGGTCCTCCGTAGCTCATCACGGCCTGGCCGATGTGTATTAGTTCGCTCGCCCTCTCGCCGACTATATGGACGCCAAGTATGAGCCTGGAGTTCCTGTCGAAGAGCAGTTTGAGCATGCCGTGGACGTCGCCGATTATCTGTCCCCTGGCGACTTCGTGGAAGTAGGCGCAGCCAGCCTCGTACGGGATGCCTTTGAGCGTGAGGCTTTCTTCGGTTTCGCCTATCATGGATATCTCGGGTATCGTGTATATGCCGAAGGGCAGGAGGCCCGGCACCTCGCAGGTTATGCCTTCTTTCTGGAATGCGTGGCATACGGCGCGCCTTCCCTGCTCCATCGAGGTGGAGGCAAGGGAAGGGAAGCCGATGACGTCGCCTATGGCGTAGATATTCGGGACTGCTGTCTGGAAGTGTTCGTTGACCGAGACGAGCCCCCTGTAGTCGGCCTTGAGGCCCACTGCCCCGAGGTTCAAGGCGTCTGAATTCCCGACCCTCCCCATCGTGTAGAGGAGCTTTTCCGAAACCATGACCTTGCCGCTCTTGAGCCTGGTTATGACCCTGCCGGGCCTTTCGACCGATATGTCGATGACCTCCTCGTCGAGCCTGAAGGTCACGCCTGAGTGCCTCATCCAGTACATGAGGCTCGTGACTATCTCCTCGTCTGCAAAGGACAGGAGGCGGGCCTTTTTTTCAACGAGTGTCACCTTGACGCCTAGCGCGCCGAAAATGCAGGCGTACTCGCAGCCTATGACGCCGCCGCCGACAATCGTGAGGCTGCCGGGTATCCTGTTGAGTCCCAGTATGGAATCGCTGTCGTAGATATGCTCGGCGTCGAACGGGACTTCAGGGGGCCTGGCGGGCCTGGAGCCCGGGGCGAGTATTATGAAGTCTGCGGCAAGCTCTATCGTGGAGCCGTTCCCCTTCAGGAGAAGGGTTTTGGGATTGGCAAAGGAGGCCTCCCCGTAGATGACCTCGACGTTGTTCCTGCTGAACTGGTCGATTATGACTTCCATCTGGAGGCGCGCCACCTCAGATTTCTTGTGCATGAGCTCACTTAAGGCTATCTCACGGTTGAGCGTGAGCTGGAGGCCGAATATCGCCCTCTGCTTGAAGCCCGAGTAGATGAGTGCCGTCTCCCGCAGGGTCTTGCTCGGCAAGGTGCCGGTATGTATTCCGGCGCCTCCGATAAAGGGGCTCTTCTCGATTATGGCCACTTTTTTGCCGAGCTTGGCCGCCTGTATGGCCGCTTTCTGGCCGCCCGGGCCGGAGCCTACAACGAGTACGTCGTAACTTCTCATCGAACGATACCTCTAAAAATGTGGGCGCTCTTTTGATTATATCGGAAAAGGGAAAGAAGGGCCTGATGGAGGACAATGACGAACTGGTTGGGAAAGCGGACGGCGGCTCCTTATTCGATGCTCTCTATTACCCTCTCAAGCCTGTCCCTCAGCTCCTTTGCCACAATGGCCAGGGCCGGGTTCTCTATCATCGACATCGCCACCACCGGGTCCATTACCGAAACTGTCGGACGGCCGTCTTCTTCGTAGACGATGACGTGGCTCGGCAGGAGGAGGCCTATGTCAGTTTCCACGGCAAGCGCCTTGTGCGCCAGCGGGGCGTAAAGCGACGGCAGGACGACATACCTCATGAGGCCTGTGTCCAGGTCATTCTTCATGGCCTCGTCGAGCCGGAACTCCCCGAGTACGGAGAAGCCTTCGGCCTCGAGAGCCGCCCGGGCCTTCACGGCCGCATCGTCGAACCCGCCGGCTATTTTTTTTGTTATCGAGTATTTTCCCATTCCGCTCCTGACGGATATGAAAAGTTCGACTTTATACTATTTGAAGAAGTCGGCCGGGAAAGCTGGGTCTGTCTCGATGTCGTCCATAAGCACACCTTCGAGGAGCTCGCCCGAGCGTGAGTAGGCCTCCACCTTCAATGGCAGCATAAGTGTTTTGTCGAGCCAGAGCCTGTACCTGCTTATCCCGTCGACCTCGAAACCGCCAATGCCCCTTACCTCCGCTACAAGGGCATCGCGGCCGCCGAGCTTCTCTTGACCGGCGGCTTCGATGGAGCCGTTCTCCTTGAGCGTTTTAACGTTCCTCAAAAGGGAGCCTATGTCGGACTCGTCGACCGTGTGCCCGCTGGAGCTCCTTATGAGCCTGTCTTGCGGCCCCATCCTCATCTCCAGCGACTTCAGAAAGCCGAACGGGCGCAACAGGGCCTCTTTTTTGAACGGGTCGTAGACGAGCACCGCTCCCTTGTGGGGCTTTTCAAACTCCATGCGTATGTACCCGGGTTTCTTGAAGGAATACCTTATCACCTCGCCCGCGCTCGAGCGCAAAGTAACCCTGTAGCCGCCGAGCCTTGCGAAGCTTGAGAGGGCCTCGTCGACCGGGTCGGCGAATACCGTCACCTGAAAGAACGCCAGAGTTGCCGCGAGCATAACGATTACCAGTTTTGCCTGTTTCACTTCTTAGAGTATATCGGGGGGGCAGGCATTTGCAACACGGGGACGGGCCGGCCGAGGCTGGCAGCTTATTCCTTCTCCCGTTCCATTATCGGGTAGGCGACGTTCGTTATGTAGGAGTTTATCCTCTTGAGGTTGGTGAGCACGTCAAGGTGTATGGCGCTCGTGTCGATCGATTCCTTGTGCCCCTTGTAGAGGCGGGTTATATGCGCCTGGCGCAGGTCGCGCTCCATCTCCGAAAGCTTCTGCTTGTGCGTCACGAGCCTTCTTGCCAGCTCGTTGTCGCTCCCGGCGAACGCCGCCACGCCCATCTGGTAGTTCTCCAGCACCTTCCTGTGGAGGGCCTTTATCTCCTCCATGCCGTCTTTCGAGAACGTGAGGCCGCCCTTTATCTTCTTTCTCGCCAGCTCCATGAGGTTTTTGTCTATGACGTCGCCGATGTTCTCGATGTTGTCGGAAAAGAGCATTATCTCCTGCTCGCGGCGGGCCTGCTCGTCAGAAAGGGTCTCCCTCGAGAGCTTAATTATGAAGAGCTTCACTTCCCTGTCCAGGAGGTCCACGTCGTCGTCCCTCTCCTGTATCTCCTCGAGGAGGGCCACGTTGTCGTTCTCGAAGACCTCTATGGACCTCGTGAGCATCTCCTGGACGATGTCCGCAGAGCGCAAAGACTCCCTCGTGGCCTGCACTAGAGCCAGTGTGGGAGAGGTAAGGACTATGGGGTCGAGGTACTTCGGGCCGAACCTTTCGGGCGCGAACGAGGGCGGCAGAAGCGCGCTCACGAACCTGGTGAAGGGGCCCGTGAAGGGCAGGAAGAGTGCCGCTATGCCTATGTTGAAGAACGTATGCGCGTTGGCGACCTGCCGGGCAGCGTCCGGCGAAGAGTGGCCGACCAGAGAGGTGAAAAGGTCAAGGAAGGGGATGACCAAAAGAACGCCTATCACCTTGAAAAGGACATGGGCCATCGCCACCCTCTTGGCGTCGACCGTGGCCCCGAGAGAAGACACTATCGCCGTGACTGTAGTGCCGATGTTCGCTCCTAGAACTATGGGCACAGCGGCCTCTATTCCCAGTATGCCTGAATGGGCCGCCGTGAGGGCTATCCCGAGAGTGGCCGCGCTCGACTGGAAAAGGGCAGTCAAAAGGGCCGATATTATGATTCCGGCGAAGGGGTCCTTGCTGAGGCCCAGGAGGAACTCCTTCATGAACGGGTTCTGGGAGACCGGCTCGAAGGTGTCGATGAGTATCTTCAAAGCGAAAAAGACGAAGCCGAAACCGAGTATTGCCTGCCCTACGTCCTTCCACCTGCCTGAGCGGCCGAGAAAAGATGTTATTATGCCGAGGCCCACGACGCCTATGGCGTAGTCGTAGACCTTGAAGGCGATTATCTGGACGGTTATGGTGGTGCCTATGTCAGCGCCGAGGATGACCCCCATCGTCTGAGTGAGACCCATGAGGCCGGAGCCGACGAAGCCGACGAGCATGACTGTCGTGGCAGAAGAGCTCTGCAGGAGGGCCGTTATGGCAGCCCCTACGCCGACGCCCTTGATGCGGTTGCCTGTGGCGGTCAGGAGGAAGTTCCTGAGCTTCGCCCCGGCAGCGCGCTGGAGGCCGTCTCCGGCGAGCTTCATGCCGAAAAGGATGAGCATGACGCCGCCGAAAAGGCTCAATATGGAGATGGTCGTGTTCATAAGTCAGGTGGCCCGCCTTCAGGGAGACTTCCCTGAGTTAATATTATCGCCCAACGGGGACGCGGCGCAAGGCTTTTTGGTGACTTGGCGTTTAATTCCGGCGGCTTTCCCGGTAAACGGCCCGTGTCAGGGAAAGGCTGATTTGCCTTGATTTTCCGGAAACTAAAAGTATAATTATGTCTCCGAACCACGGCCAAACACACACTGACATGGAGGGGTCATGACCAATATCGTAAACGTTACCGCCAGGGAGATACTCGACTCCCGTGGAAATCCCACGGTCGAGGTCGAAGTAACGCTCGACGGCGGCTACAAGGGAAGGGCCGGGGTGCCCTCCGGCGCTTCCACCGGCAAATTCGAAGCGGTAGAGCTGCGCGACGGAGACAAGAGAAGGTACCTGGGCAAGGGCGTCCAGAAGGCTGTAAAGAACGTCCGCGAAAAGATTGCTAAAGAAATACTCGGCATGGACGCGACCGACCAGGTGCTCATCGACAAGACGATGATAGACCTGGACGGAACCGGCAACAAGAAAAAGCTCGGCGCTAACGCCATACTCGGCGTGTCGATGGCCGTCTCGAAGGCGGCCGCTGCCGCCTCGATGCTCCCCCTTTACAGGTATCTCGGCGGGGCGAACGCGAAGGTGCTGCCCGTGCCGATGATGAACATAATCAACGGCGGCGCCCACGCCAACAACAGCCTCGACATACAGGAGTTCATGATAGTCCCGGCGGGCCTGCCGAGCTTCAGCGAGGCGCTTCGCGCCGGGGTCGAGGTCTTCCACAGCCTCAAGGCCATATTGAAGAAAAAGGGGCTTTCGACCGCCGTGGGCGACGAAGGCGGCTTCGCCCCCGAGCTCAAGACCAACAGGGAGGCGCTCGAAGTGATACTCCAGGCGATAAGCGCCGCCGGGTACAAGCCGGGCAAGGACATGATACTCGCGCTGGACTGCGCCTCGAGCGAGCTCTACAAGAGCGGCGGCTATACCCTTGAGGGCCGCGAGCTCGCATCCGACGAGATGGTCGACTACCTCGCGGGCCTCGTGGCCGACTTCCCCATCATCTCTATAGAGGACGGAGTCTCCGAGGACGACTGGAAGGGCTGGGACCTCCTCACGAAAAAGCTCGGCGCGACCGTCCAGCTCGTCGGTGACGACCTGTTCGTCACCAACGTAGCGAGGCTCAAAAGGGGCATCGACTCGAACGTTGCAAACTCGATACTCGTGAAGGTCAACCAGATAGGCACCCTTACCGAGACCTTCGAAGCCGTGGACATGGCGATGCGCTCGGGCTACACCGCCGTCATCTCCCACAGGAGCGGCGAGACCGAGGACGCCACGATAGCGGACATAAGCGTCGCGACCAACGCCGGGCAGATAAAGACCGGCTCGGCCTCGAGGACGGACAGGACGGCCAAGTACAACCAGCTTTTGAGGATAGAAGAAGAGCTCGGCAGCACGGCCATCTACCCCGGCTTCGGCGCTTTCAAGGTAAGAGGGCAGTTCTGAGTGACATAACGGGGAGGGCTTGCTCTCCCCCCGGCCGTTTGCCTTGAGAGGCGGACGTATGGTATAATTTATTAATGCCGCGTGTCTTTTGGCGGCATAACACCGCGAAAAAAATAAGTTTTTTGCGTAAAATCAGCCTGGAGGTTACGTGTCGCCAGAAGGCCTTATTTTTGAGGCTTTATTTGTTTTCATCCTCATCATAATCAACGGATTTTTCTCCAGCGCGGAGATCGCGATAATCTCCGCGAAACGGAGCATAATCGACAAGCTCTCCAAAGACGGGAACCTTTCCGCCGCCGTCGTCCAGCAGATGAAGGAGGACCCGGACAAGTTCCTCGCGACCGTGCAGGTAGGCGTCACGGTCGTCAGCACCCTCGCCTCAGTCCTGGGCGGCATCATCGCTTCCGAGCGGATAAAGCCGCTCGTCGAGACCATCCCGTTCCTGCCGGTTCAGGAAGCCTCCGAGCTCATTGCCATAATCGTCGTCGTGGCCATTATTTCCTATGTGAGCCTCGTCATTGGCGAGCTCGTGCCAAAGTCTCTCGCGATAAGGTACGCCGAAAGGATAGCCGTGTTCGCGGCCAGGCCGCTGAATTTCATATCCAGGGCGACCAGTTCTTTCGTGAAACTCCTTACGACCTCGACCGGGGCCGTATTGAAGGTGCTCGGCATAAAGGACACCGGGCAGAAGGTCTTCGTCTCCGAGGAGGAGATAAAGTACTTCATCAGGGAGGGGCGCGCCTCGGGGGTGTTCGAGGAGACCGAAGCGCAGCTCCTGCACGGGGTGTTCGAGTTCGCCGACAAGACCGTGCGGGAAGTCATGGTGCCCAAGCACAAGATAAGCGCCATCGAGATAGACACGCCATCGGAAGAGGCCCTGAAGTTCATATCCGACACGGGTTTCTCGAGATACCCGGTCTACAGGGACAGCATCGACAGGATAGTGGGCGTCCTCTATAACAAGGACGTATTCAACGCTCTGGAAAAGGGGCGCAAGCTCGACGTCAAGTCGATAATAAGGACCCCGTACTTCGTCCCGAACTCCATAATGATCAGTAAGCTCCTCCGCGAGCTCCAGAGGAGGAAGATACACATGGCGGTAGTGGTCGACGAGCACGGCGACCTTGACGGCCTCGTTACGATCGAAGACATACTCGAAGAGCTTGTGGGAGAGATAGAGGACGAGTACGACGTGGGCGCCGGGGGGCTCGTGGAAAAGCTCCGCGACGGCACGATGATAGTCGACGCCTCGGCCTCCATCGGCGACCTGGAGAACATCGGCATAGTCATCGACACTGAAGAAGAGGAAGAGGAGTACAATACCCTGGCGGGGTTCATGCTCGCCAAGCTCCAGCGCATCCCCAGGGGCGGCGAGTTCGTCATCTACAAGGACATGCGCCTTACGGTGGTCGACGTAGAGCAGAACAGGATAATAAAAGTCAAGATAGAGCCTCTCGAGAACGGGCAGAAAAAAGCGAGGGCTTGAGATACACAAAGCCAGTAAAGAAAGAGGGCCGATCGATTGACCGGCCCTCTTTTTTTCTCAACCGCCGGTTGTCGGCTCGCCCGGCTTGACCTGCAGGTTGTTCTTCACAGAGACTACGCCAGGGATGTCATCGGCTATGTCAGCCGCCCTTGCCGCCGCTTCCGGCGTATCGACGAAGCCGTTCAACTGGACCACTCCCCTGTAGGTGTCGACGTCTATCTGGAAAGCCTCAAGCGACTGGTCCTGGACGAGCTTGGTCTTGACCCTGCTCGTCAACGTGGCGTCGTCGACCGTCTCTCCGGCGCTCCTTCTCGTCTCGGTTGCCGCGCACCCGCTTATCGCGGCTATGAGCATAAAACTGGCTAGAAACCTGAACAGGACATGTTTGTTCATATCGCGCTCCTTCGTTTAAAGTTGCCCTGTTTAAATGGTATATCACTCCTGGAGGCTGTCAAGTTGCGCTCTGGAACTTGCAGCCATCTCACTTCTTTTTCAGCGTCTTCATGAGCTCGCCAAGCGGCCTCGTGTTGAGAACGTCTTTTTTCTCGAGCCAGCCGCGCCTGGCGACGTGTATCCCGTACTCGATATTGCCCAGGTGGTGGATGGAGTGCGAATCAGTAGAGATAGCGACCAGCACGCCTTTTTCCTTCGCGAGCATGCAGTGTACGTCGTTGAGGTCGAGCCTGTCCGGGTATGAGTTGAGCTCCAGGGCCGTATTGTGCTTTTTGGCCTCCGCCATTACCTTCTCAAGGTCTATGAGGTAAGGCTCCCTTTCGCCAAGAAGCCTGCCGGTGGGATGGCCAAGTATATTTATAAAACCCGTCCTTATGGCCTTGACGACCCGTTTGGTCATCTCGTCCATGCTCATCCTGAAACCCGAATGGACCGACGCCACCACGAGGTCGAGCTTACGCAGGACCTCCTCCGGGTGGTCGAGAGTGCCGTCGGCTTTTATGTCGACCTCGGTCGCCTTCAATACCGTGAACTTTCTCTTCTGCCGCCTCAATTTAGCGTTGAACTCGTCTACGGCCTTCATCTGCGCCGTTATCCTCGCCTCGTCGAGCCCCCTGGCGATCCCGACCGCCTTTGAATGGTCGGTCACCGCCATGTACTCGTAGCCGAGCTTCATGGCCGCCCCGGCCATTTGCTCCATGGTGAAAGTGCCGTCGCTCTCCTTCGTGTGGACGTGCAGGTCGCCTTTTATGTCAGAGCGGTCCAAAGGCAACGGGAGAGAGCCCTTTTCCGCGGCCTCCAACTCGCCCCTGTTCTCCCTGAGCTCTGGAGGTATCCATTGTAAACCAACGGCGGCGTAGACCTCCTCTTCGGTCTGGCCCGCGGCCCAAGAGCCGTCCTCCCTGAAGACCCCGTATTCGCTTATCTTGAGCCCCATCCTTTTTGCCCTGTCGCGAAGGGCCACGTTGTGCGCCTTCGACCCGGTGAAGTACAGAAGTCCAGCGCCGAAAGATTTCTTCTCGAGCACCCTTATGTCGACCTGCAGACCGGCTTTCAACATGACGGTGGATTTCGTCTCTCCCATCGAGACGACTTCCCTCACTTCCGGGTGCTTGACGAACCTCTCCATTACGGCCGGTGCATCTTCGCAGGTCGTCAGTATGTCGAGATCGCCGATGGTTTCTTTCCAGCGCCTGTAGCTCCCGGCTGGCACTATGTCGATAATGCCGGGCACTTTCCTCAGCCAGGCGGCGAAAGACCGGGCAAAAGGGACTGAGAACGAGAGCTTGAACGCCTGGCTCCTGGACTTCAGGTCGTTTATGCCCTTCAGAATCTTCTCCTCGGAGACCTGGCCGAAGCCCGGCAGATCGTGGATGAGCCCGAGGGAAGCCGCCTTCTCCAGCTCGTCTATGGTCTTTACCCCGAGTTCCTTGTGGATGAGAGCTGCCTTCTTCGGCCCCACTCCCGAAACCTTCAAAATCTCAAGCATGCCCGATGGCATCTCAATGAGGAGCTCCCTGTGGTAGGCGCACCCGCCGGTCTCGAGCATCTCGATTATCTTGGCCCTTGTGGACTCTCCGATGCCGGGTATGCCCTTGAGCCCGTCCTCGCCGTTCTCGGCGTACAGGCTCTTGAGGCTCTCCGGGAGCCCGTCCGCGACCATCCCGGCGTTCCTGTAGGAGCGTACCCGGAAGAGGTCCCCGCCCTTGAGCTCGAGAAGGTCGGCTATCTCGAAAAAGACCCTCGCTATCTCCGAGTTCTCCATGTGACCCGGCTCCTTTCCAAACAAGCGCGCATATTATATAATATACAGGGTTTCGCCGCGTAAGGGCATCCGGGCGGCCAGTTTTTCACATTGACTTGCCGGGCCTGTTTACCTAAACTGGGTAATTCGGCAGTAAAGCTCCGCAATCCTGAAAGGTCTGCATACGGTTTGAAAAACAACAGAAGCTCAATCGGCGTATTCGATTCCGGCATAGGAGGGCTCACGGTCCTCCGCGAGATAACAAGGCTGCTGCCCGGGGAGAACACGATATACCTGGGGGACACGGCCCGCGTCCCGTACGGCAGCAAATCCAAGGAGACCATAGAGAGGTACTCCTTCGAGATAGCCGCCTTCCTTTTGAAGCACGACATCAAGATGCTGGTTGCGGCCTGCAACACGGCCTCGGCCTACGCTGTCCCGGCCCTCGCAAAGGAGCTCGACATCCCGGTGCTCGGCGTCATAGAGCCGGGCGCGCGGGCGGCTGTGTCGGCAACAAAGACGAAGAGGATCGGCGTCATAGGGACCGAAGGCACCATCAAGAGCAACTCGTACGTGAACGCCATCAAAAGACTCTGCGACGGCGGGTTTTCCGACATTGTCGAGCACGGCAGGAAGAGCTTCGACAGGTACTTCGAGGTCAAGCCGGGCAGCGGAGTAGTCATTTTCACGAAAGCCTGCCCCCTGTTCGTCCCTCTCGTTGAAGAGGGCTGGACCGACGACGCCGTCACACGATTGGTGGCCGAGCGTTACCTGGTGGGGCTCAAGGACGAGGAGATAGACACGCTCGTCCTCGGCTGCACCCACTATCCGCTACTTAAGGAGCCGATAGCTTCTGTCATGGGCCCGGGCGTAAGCCTCATCGACTCCGCTGCCTCAACTGCCCTTGAAGTGAAAACCATACTCGAGGAAAAGGGCCTTTTGAACGGCAGCTATGAGGCGGCAACCCACAGGTTCTACGTTACCGACTCTCCGGAGCGTTTCATGGCCGTCGGGAGGCGGTTTTTCGGTGAACGCCTCACTGACGCCGGGCTCGCTCTCCTTACCGAAAACTGAAGGGAACAAACGTGGCAGGAAAAAAGGGAAAGAAAAGCCTCTCAGCCATACTCGTCATTGCCGCAGTTACCCTCGTGGCAGGGATAATCGTCCTCGCCTGGCTTGCCGGAAGGCCCGCTGAAGAGAAGACCCGCGAAGTAAAAGTCTTCTTCAGCGACGAAGACGGCCTGTACCTCAAGCCCGAGGCGCGCCTCATTGAAAAAGACGGGCTCGCCAAAGAGGCCAGGGCGGCGGTCGAGGCCCTCGTAAGCGGCCCAGAGAGCGCGAAGCTTGCCAGGACGCTGCCCAAAGGCACGAAGCTCATCTCGGTTAACATCGAAGGCACGACAGCCGTCGTTGACCTGAGCCCCGAAGTCATACGCAACCACGAGGGCGGCTCCTCAGGGGAGCTCCAGACCATCTACTCGATAGTAAACACTCTAAGCCTCAACTTCCCCGAGATCAAAGGCGTCCAGATACTCGTGGGTGGCAAGAAGGAAGAGACCATAGCCGGCCATATCGACATAACCCAGCCACTCGGGCCGGATACGAAGATAATCAAGGACTGAAAACTTTTTTGAACGGAGCGGCCATGCCCCATGAGAGCGGCTTCAGAGTCGAGCGGGATTCCCTCGGAGAAAAGCGCGTCCCCAAAGGCGCGTATTACGGCATACAGACCTTGAGGGCCTTTGAGAACTTCCCCATAAGCGGCCTCAGGCCAGCTCCCGTTCTCGTAACCGCGACGGCCATGGTAAAGCTGGCCGCTGCAAAAGCAAACCTCAAGGTCGGCCTCCTCGACAGAAAAAGAGCCGACGCCATATGCAAGGCTGCCGAAGAGATAATAAACGGTAAATTCAGGGGCGAGTTCATCGTCGATGCTTTTCAGGCTGGGGCAGGCACCTCCCACAACATGAACGCAAACGAGGTCATCGCCAACAGGGCGACCGAGCTCCTTGGCGGCCGCCTCGGCTCCTACTCGATAGTCCATCCCAACGACCACGTCAACATGAGCCAGTCGACGAACGACGTAGTGCCGACGTCCTTGAGGCTCGCGGCGCTCATCTCTTCAAACGGGCTCATCGCTTCACTCAAAAAGTGCGAGAAAGCGTTCAGCAGAAAATCAAAAGAGTTCTCCAGCGTCGTCAAAGCAGGGCGCACGCACCTGCAAGACGCGGTGCCGGTGACCCTCGGGCAGGAGTTCGGCTCGTACGCCTCGGCCCTGAAGAACGCCAGCGAGCGGTTCGAAGCCGCCGGAGCGCGGCTCAAGGTGATAGGGCTCGGCGCGACCGCCGCCGGAACCGGGATAAACACCCACCCCCGATACAGAGATGTTGCCGTCTCAGAGCTTGCGAAAGCCTCCGGCTTGAAGGGACTTAAAAAAGCCGGGGACACCTTCGAAGCCCTCGCCTTCATGTCGGATTTTGCCGCCTTCTCCGGGGCGATGCGGCTTGCCTGCATGGACCTCGTGAAGATATCCAACGACCTGCGCCTACTTTCCTCGGGCCCGCATACTGGGCTTGCCGAGATAACCCTGCCGCCGGTGCAGCCCGGCTCGTCCATAATGCCCGGCAAGGTAAACCCCGTGATGGCCGAGATGCTCGCGATGGTCTCGTTCCACGTGATGGGCGCAGACCACGCCATCGCTCTGGCGGCACAGGCCGGGCAGCTGGAGCTCAACGTGATGGGCCCCGTAATCGGCCACAACCTGCTCGGCTCGATTGAAATACTTACGAACGCGCTCGACGCTTTCACCACGAAATGCGTTGCCGGTATAAAGGCCGACAAAAAAAAATGCGCCTTTTATTTCGAGAGCTCGGCGGCGCTCGCGACCGTCTTGAACGTCTTCATCGGCTACGAGAAGGCCGCAGAGGTCGTGAAAGAATCGCAGAAGAGCGGCAGGAGCATCAAGGACGTCGTCATCGGCAACGGCATCCTGACTTCGGCTGAATGGACAAAGCTGATGAGGCCGGAGAACCTTACCAGACCGGCGGACCTCAAGGGACTTCTCAAAAAGGAAAAGAAAAATTAATGGGCTGGTTATTCCTTTTCGCCGCCGGTTTCTTCGAGATACTATGGGCCCTGGGCTTGAAGCTCTCGGAGGGCTTCACAAAGCCGCTGCCAGCCGTCGCCACTGTCCTTGCCATGGCCTTCAGCATGGGTTTTATGGCCATATCCCTCAAGACCATTCCCATGGGAACCGCTTACGCCGTGTGGACGGGCATCGGCGCTGTAGGAACCGTTATTATCGGCATGGTCCTTTTCGGCGAACCCAGGACTGCGCTGAGGCTCTTTTGCATCGCCCTCATAATTGCTGGCATAGCCGGGCTCAAGCTCACCTCGAATTGACCTGTTTCCCCTTATTTCCGCTCGAAAAACCCTCCACCCGGTTTTCTGGCATACTCTAAAAGAGTACTGACGAGTTTCAGCTACCTGAAAAAAGGAGGGGAGCCATGAGCATCAGAGCTTTCATAGGCGGCATCCTGAGCGGCCTTAAATCGAGCGCTTCGGTCTCGACGGTCTACGGCAAACCGATACATGCCTCTGGGAAAACGCTCATCCCGGTAGCCAAGGTCGCCTATGGCTTTGGAGGCGGCGGCGAGACGGAGAAAAAGGGGACCATCGGCAAGCGTGACATTGAAACAGAAGAAGGGGGCGGAGGCGGGGTCGCCGTAAAGCCCGTGGGCGTCCTCGAGGTCACGGGCAAGAGGACAAGGTTCGTGCCGATAAGCAGGAGAACGCGCCTGCTGGGCTTTCTCGCCCTGGGTTTCGTCACGGGCCTGGCATGGTCGAGAAAAAGAGCGGCCCGGGTGACCGAAACCGGCGAGCACCTCTTCGGACACGATTTCGCGAGGGGACACAAATAGAAGGTGCATGGCCGCATGATATTGAACCGAGAAAAAAAAGCCCCCCTTCATGGGGGCTTTTGTCTTACTGAGATGCTTTTTTTATAACAACAGCTTTTTGCTTGTTTTGTTTCTACCCAGACACCGTAACAGGGCGGAGCGCTTCTCGCGGAGGAGGAGGCGAACCGAGCCGAGGCTGCGGGAGCGAAGCGACCTCAGGGGCGAGGTTCGCTGGTGGGAGAGGAAGAAAGCGCGTAGAGCCCTGTTACAGAGAGCGGCGGCAGCCGCGTTACATGGTATTTTTAATAAGCTATTTTGCGCGGCAGCACGCAAAAATTTCTGCAATAAAAGCACTCCCCTACTCTATATCGATATCTTCCAGGGTCGCGAACTTCGCGCCCTTGCTCTTTATCTCCTCTATTGCCCTTTTCGAGTCTCCCGGCGTAACGTCGACTCCCCTTATCGCGTCGATGAGCACCGTCACCTCGAAGCCCTCCCTGAAAGCGTCAAGTGCGCTCTGCCTGACGCAATAGTCGGTGGCAAGCCCGCCGATATAGAAATGAGTAATACCGTCTGACTTAAGCACTTCGGCAAGGCCCCTGCCCTTTTCGTCGTGGCCAGAGAAGGCCGAATAGCTGTCCTGTTCAGGGTCGTCGCCCTTTGACATGACGACGGCTTCAGGCGGCATTTCAAGGGCTGGGTGGAACTCGGCGCCATTTGTGCCCTGAACGCAGTGAGGCGGCCATGGCCCGCCGTAAGGCTTGAAGTGAACAGTCACGGGCGGGTGCCAGTCCCGGGTGAAGTACACAGGCAGCCCTTTTTTCCTGAAAAGCTCGATATACTTGTTCAGTATCGGGACGACACGGTCGCCCTCTGGCACGCCGAGCGCGCCGTCCGGGCAGAAGTCGTTCTGCACGTCAACCACGAGAAGGGCCTTCTTTGCCTTGTCTCCCATAATGAAAGAATATCAGCGGTGGGAAGCGTGTCAAGGCTGGTCAATAGGGCAGATTTATGCAATTTATTCAAACAGTTATAGGTTGAAAAGGAAGGCGTTTTGTTTTATCCTGACAGGATGCGTAAAAAACGGCAACGGAGGAGTCGATGACATACAGGAAACGGACAGTCGCTGTCCTGGCCATATTGTATCTTTTCATTTTCATGGGAAGCGCGGCTCTGGCCGACCCGGCGAAAGTCTCACGGACGAAGCTCGACAACGGGCTCACGGTCGTCATAGAAGAGGAGCATTCCGCCCCGGTCGTCTCCATACAGATGTGGGTCAGGGTCGGCAGCGCCGACGAGCCGAAAAAGCTCGCGGGCATATCCCACGTTTTCGAGCACATGCTCTTCAAGGGGACCGAAAAGCGCGGCGTCGGCCAGATAGCGACGATGATAGAGTCGGTCGGCGGCGACATAAACGCTTACACATCCTTCGACAACACAGTCTACCACCTCACCGTCCCCAGCAGGTACTTCGGGACCGGTATCGATGTCATAAGCGACGCCATACAGCATTCGTCCTTCGACCCGGAGGAGCTCAAGAAGGAGCTCGAAGTCGTTCTCGAAGAGATAAGGATGAACGAGGACAGCCCAGGCAGAAAGCTCTTCAAGTCGCTCCTGGGCTCGGCTTTCACAACACACCCGTACGGCCGCCCGGTCATAGGGTACGTCGATACGGTAAAGTCCTTCACGAGGCAGGACATACTGAGCTTTTTCAAGAAATGGTACGTGCCCAACAACATGGTGCTCGTCATTGTCGGCGACGTGGAGCGTGACCAGGCCCTGAAAGCCGTCAAGGAGGCCTTCCGCGGCTTCAAGGAAGCGCAAGACCCGCACAAGAAGAGGCCTGTCGAGCCGAAGCAGGTGGAGATGAGGGCTGGCGTCGTCTCGATGCAGGTGCAGGACGCGCAGCTCGGCATGACCTTTCACATACCGACCGTGAAGGACGAGGACACCTACGCGATAGACGTAATGGAGAGCATCCTCTCGGGCGGCGAGACTTCGCGCCTCTATAAGAAGCTCAAGCTCGAGGACGAGCTGGTCCACGGCATATCAGCCTATTCCATGTCGTTGAAGAACCCGGGCCTTTTCTTCATAACTTCGATGCTGAAGCCCGAGAACGTCGAAAAGACCCTCACCAATTCGCTCGAAGTAATCCAGAAGCTCGCCGCAGAGGGCCCTGACCACGAGGAGATACAGAGGGCCAAGTTCAACATGGAAAGCTCGTTCGTCTACTCCAGGGAGACCATGGACGGGCTTGCCGGGAAGCTCGGCTTCTTCGAGGTGAACCTCGGCGACTACGCCTTCGAGAGAAAATACATCGAGAACATAAGGAAGGTCACGCCTGAGGACGTGAAGAGGGTCACGGCCAAATACCTGACCCCCTCCAACATGAGCGTAGCTGTACTGATGCCGTCCGGCAAGGAAGGCGAGGTCACGAAAGAGAAGATTGGCGCTTCCGTAAAAGCGGCTGAGGCGGCTGCCGCGAAGGCAAAGAAGGAAGAAGCCGAAGAGGGGCGCACGACCAGGACGGTGCTCGAGAACGGCATGACCCTCATCGTTAAAGAGGTCCATTCAAACCCGACCGTCTCCTTCTACGCGACGTTCCCCGGAGGCCTCAGGTTCGAGGAGAAGCACAAGAACGGCATCGGCAGCTTCACCGCCGAGATGCTCACCAACGGCACCGTGAAAAGGACGAGGGAAGAGCTCGCGAAAGAGCTCGAGGACATGGCCGGGGGCGTAGGAGGCTTTTCAGGCTGGAACTCGACAGGCGCTTCAGGAAAGTTCCTCTCAATGTTCTTTGACAAGGGGCTCGCGACCCTCGCCGACGTGCTGATGAACCCGGTCTTCCCGGAAAAGGAGATTGAAAAGCTCCGGGCCGACACGCTCGCCGGTATAGCGCGCCAGGAGGACAACCTGCCCGGGTACACGTTCAAGCTCCTCTACCAGGAGCTCTATGACGTGCACCCGTACGGCATGCAGACTATCGGCACGAAAGAATCGATAACCGCCTTAAAAAGGGATGACCTCGTAGCTCACCACAAAAACTTTTTCGCGCCTGACAGAATGGTCCTCACCATAGTCGGAGACGTTGACACGGAGTACGCGGCCCAGAAGGTCAACGAGCTCTTTTCCGGGTTCAAGCGTGATTCGGCCGCTCTCCCCTACCCGCCCGAGGACAGGCCAGAGACTACGATTGAAAAGACCGGGGCCGTGAAAGAGAAGGAGCAGACCCACGTAGGCATAGGCTTCAACGGCACGACAATAGGCCATGAGGACAGCTACGCCCTCCGGGTCATGACCGAGGTGCTTTCAGGCCAGGGCGGCAGGCTCTTCATAGAGCTCCGCGACAGGAAATCTCTGGCCTACTCAGTAAGCGCCTTTTCCAAAGAGGCGGTCGACCCCGGAATAATAGGCGGGTACATCGCGACCGCCCCGGACAAGAAGGACGAGGCGATACATGGGCTCCTCGACGAGTTCAGGAAGCTCCGCGAAGTTCCCGTCTCCCAGGAAGAGCTCACGAGGGCCAAGAGGTCGATAATCGGCAACTACGAGATAGGGCTCCAGTCCGTATCGAGCCAGTCCGCAGACCTTGCAAACAACGAGCTCTTCGGTCTCGGCTACGGTTTCTCGAAGGTTTACCCGGAGAAGATACAGGCGGTCACGGCTGAGGACGTTAAGAGGGTAGCTCAAAAGTACCTCGACCTCGACGCTTACGTCATATCAATAGTAGGCCCGAACGGGGAAGCCCAGCAGACCCAATAAAAACAAACCCAGTCGAACAAAAAAAGGCCCGGCAGAGAAATCTGCCGGGCCTTTCTTAATTAAGGTCCTCTCAGAGTATCTTCAAAAGAGAAAAACCCCTGGAGGTATGGAGCGGCTGAAGGCGGGTATTGAGGAACGAGAGGAGCACTTCAAGCTCCTCCTTCGAAAAGTTGTCCTTCGCGAACTTCTGGAAGAGAGCAACGTTCACCACCAGGTGCGTCGCGCCGTAAGCTTTAAACCCGTCGGCAAGCTTAGTTGCGTCCTTCGCGCCTTTGACCATTCCCTTAAGGAAAACACCTGTCCTGTCTCCGTAGATGTAATCCCTTTCCCAGTAATAGCCCCGGTCCCCGGCGAACAGGAGCATGACCTTCGCGTCCTGCGGCAGCGAGGAGTTCCCGAAGCTTATCAGCTCGTAATCGGGGAGAGCGGCCTTCAGGTACGCTTCCCTGTCCATGCCGCTCGCGAAGTAATTCAACGCCCCGGTCTTCTGGTACAGGCCCCAGCCATAGCTTAAGCTGAAGGCAACAAGAGAAGCAGCGAAAAAAACGGCAGGCCATTTGAAGAGCCGCGATGCGAAAGCGTTCCTCAAGCCGAGCGTCACCAGTATTATGACTACAGGTATAACAGGCATGAGATACCTTGTCACGAGGTCAACCGTAAAGGCGGCGGCAAGGAAAAAGAATATTGAGAAGGCAAGGAGGAGCTGCGCATCCTTCTCTTTCCTCAAAAAGGCGAGCGGCAGGAACGCCAGGTAAAACGGGTTCAGGACGCCGTCGAACTTCTCTATCGAATTGTCGGCCCCCTCCCAAAAAAGGCGAAGCGGAAGGATCACAAGGTCAATGGCGCTCTCGCCATAGAGGAGGAACCTTTTGCCGACAGGGGCCATCTCGCCGGTCACGTGGATGCCCTCTCCCCTGGCCATCGACGCTGCGGCCGCCTCGAAGAGCGGGTAAAAGGGGCTCCCTGTCCATACGTAGTTCCGTATCAGCCAGGGCGAGAGCACCGCCAGGGCGACGGCGCCGAAAAGGACTGAGTTTTTAACAGCCCCTGCAAGGCCCTTGTCCCTGTACGATACAGCGGCAATGAAAAGACCTATTAGCATGAAGGAGATGAGGACGTTGTACTTCGCCCCGAGCCCCAGGCCCATCGCGACAGCTGATACCACAAGCCACTTAATTGCCGCTTCGTCCCGATACCTCAACGCGGCCATGAACGAGAGCATGGAAAAAAATGCCGCCCCGTGGTCTATGTAGGCCATCCTAGAGAGGTTGAAGACAAGAGGCGTCGTCATGTAGATGCAAAAACCGGCGAGGCCGTATTGCCTTCCGGCCCTCGGGAGGATGAACGAGTAGACGAGCCCGGCTGTCAGGACCGCGAAAAGAAGGTGCAAGAGCCTCGGGGCTATGTCGCTGCCAAGCGCGAGCGGCACGAGGTAAATGAGGTCGATGTTTTGAGGCAGATACGAAAACCCGATATGACCGATCTCCCAGATGCGCCCGGCGGAGATGTACAGCTTTGGCAGGGCAAGGTGCTGGATGAGCTCGTCCCTTACGGTCGGCGGCATGAGCGCAAGCGGGACCACGGACAGGACCGACAGGACGCAAGCGGCAAAAAGGAGCTTTTCAGTGAAAGAACAGCCAGTTAATCCGGTAAAGGAAGTCCCCTTTAAGGAAAAGACGAAAAGACCGGCGGCAACGGCCAGCGCGATAATAATGAAAACAGGTGAAAGAAGGCTTGCCAGCCCGAGGAGGAATACTGCTAGGCTCAAGCCACCGAGGATAAGCCCGGTTTTATAGATAAGCGGCATTCAGTACATCCGGCGCGAGATAGGCCGCTCCTCGCGGCCACACCCAATATACCATAGAGCTACGGCAGCCAGATATACATAAATTCCATGCCAACGGCCTTCGGGATGCCGGCCTCGATATTGATGATGTTTATCCCAGCGGCGGCAGGCTCGGCCTTCGAGTAGATGTTGTTCTTGTAGGCCCTCGGGGCCGCGTATGTCACGACCCTCGCTTCCTTGACGCCTGCCGCCTGTTTGGCCCACTCGATAGCGTCGTCGAGGTAGCCGATGGAGTCCACGAGTTTTAAATCCTTCGCCTGTGAAGCCGTATATACCCTGCCGTCGGCGACCTTCCTCAGCTCTTCGCGTTTTAACATATTCGGGCGGCCTGAGGAGACCTTGTCGAGAAACCTCTCGTACATTCCATCTATTATCGACTGCAAGACTTTTCGCTCCTCCTCTGTCATTGACTTCAAAGGAGAGCCGATATCCTTCATCGGCCCTGATTTTATGGTCTGGTTTGTGATGCCGATTTTCTCCATCAGGCCGCTCGCGCTGACGCTGATTGCAATGACTCCGATTGAGCCGGTGACGGTCGTGGGGTGGGCTATTATCCTATCTGCCGACGTCGCTATGTAATAGCCGCCCGAGGCCGCGACGTCCATAAGCTCGGCCACCACTGGGACGTTGCGCTTCTTTTTGAAGTTGTCTATCTCGTGGCTGATTATGTCGCTAGTGGTGACAGAGCCGCCCGGTGTGTTTATGCGGAGGACCACGGCCTTTATGTCCTTGTCCTCCGAGGCAAGGTCCAGCTCCTCTTTTATCCGCGCCGTAAGGTTGGGCCGAGCCTGCCCCAGTATGCCCGCGCTCTCCTCGTCTTTTATGATGCCGGATATGTCTAGAAGGAGTACCTTTGCTGTCCCCTCGCCCGCTACGACCTTTTCGGAAAGCGGCTGAACCGTCGGCAGGTTAATGGAGACGCAGCCTGTAAGAGTGACGAAGAGAAATAAAAGAAGAAATCTCAATTGGCCGAGCACAGGTCACCTCTGGAAAAGAGTTTTGAAAGTACCTGCTAAGTATATCAAGGGGTTTTCAGGGGTCAAGGACTGGATCCGCTTTAATAATCCGCTAATCAGGGAACGGGTATAATGGAGCCGTAAAGATGGGGAGTTGTAAACAGAAAAAGGAGGATACTAAAATGAAAAGAATACATGTCATCATGGCTATCGCCATAGGAATGATACAGCCCACGATCGCCGCCGTAATCGTGGCGGTGATGTAGCAGGACGGCGCGCTCAGCGCGCCCTGCTTTTTCGTAAATTTGAACGAAGTGACAATTTTTGCAGGATAGCAAAAATTGAACTTCGAGCATAAGCGAGAGGGCCCGCAGGGTCGAGCCCCAGGGATGGGGCGAGATAAGAATCTCGTATTTTGCCAAAAGGTTAGAGTACGAGATTCTTCGGTCGCTGCGCTCCCTCAGAATGACGCAAAGGATGTTGGGTTACGCTGCGCTAACCCAACCTTGTATATTAGAGCCAGTGGATTTTAAAGCCGCAAACTGGTAAAAAGTTACCCTGGGACGCCGGGGTAATTACGGGGAGGATGAACCAGCACCCAACCTTGGGCTTATAGCCCGCTGCGTAGATCAGGTCTCTTCCCCGTGCTTTGTTCCAAAGGTCGAACGGTATCTTAAGCCTCCCTCCGGGATGAGCTTGTATTTGCAAGGTTGACCTGAACGAAGCAGTTGCAAGCGGCATCCCTCACAAGGAGGCTCTATGGCTGACTCAGTCCTCGGCATCGACATCGGCAAACAAAAGTTCGAAGTACACCTGTTAGTCAACAGCAAGACCAAATCCAAATCAGTCAGCAACAGCAAAGAAGGCTTTCTTATCCTCTCGCAGTGGCTCAAGAAGCATAACGCCGGGCCTGTGCACGCCTGCATGGAGGCCACAGGCAACTACGGCGACGAGCTCGCCCTATATCTGCACG
>CAJPGC010000031.1 GCA_905339405.1 uncultured bacterium
TCTTTTATCTCCTCTTCGCTGAAAAACTTACCTCCGCTTATCATGCTGGAGACAAGTCCGCGCCTTTCTGCCGCGTCGTGCGCCCCAAGGGCAGCGAAATGCGCGAGCACGAAAAATATTATGAAGGCGGCCCCTGCGACATGGATTATCTCGAGCCACTCCGGCGGGCCTGAGGCATGGTTCATGGCGTGGTTGACAGTATGGGCGATATTTTCTTCGCCTGCCTCATGCATGAAAAACATCGTTATGCCGCTTGACGCCTGTGTAAGGAAAGTAATGAAAAGGACCGTATCGAAGAGCCCGGCTATGGGGTTGTGAGAGAGGTACAGGGGGGCCTTGCCGCGAAAACCAGAGAGGTAGTATCTCAAGGTCGCGGCCAGCAGCCTGAACTGCCCTTTCGTGTGCGGGACGACGTCCTTCCAGTTGACCGTGGAAGGGCCCGTGAAGAGGTAGATTGTCCTCGCGGACGCGCCTGCCGCGAGGACAAAGCCAAATGCCGCGTGGACGTCTATTACCTGGCCTAGCCCCTCCTCAGGCATCTCGAGGAATTCGGAGGCGAGGATGAAAAGGCCCAAAGGTATCAGGGCGAGCACTGAAAAGGCGTTGATCCAGTGGATTATCCGCAGCGCCCGCGGCCAGACGGGCACATGGCGGAAACAGTCCATCTATCTCACCGCCCTGAGGCTTAAAACCCCTATGCCCATGAAAAGCGCCACGGCGGCCATGATGGCCACGCCGAGCGGCATGAGCACAGCCGCAACGGGCAGCAACCCTATGCCGGAGACGTAGAGCATCCCTGAATGGAGGAGTGCCCCGGCCATGAGGAGGACCGATATCGTCCTGGAAAGCCAGTCTACGAAAGGCAGGCGGATGATGAGGTACCCGCCGCCGAGGTTCAGCGCCGCGTCGAGGTTGGCCTGCAGAAAGGCCGACGAAAGCAGGGTGCCGGATGCCGACGCCCTGTCGCCGAAGTACAGGCTGAGGACGGTTGCGGCAAGGAGATAGACAAACCCGAAGACCATGTTCTTTTTTCCGTTCATGATGCACCATCCCTGATGGAGGTTTCACGTTGAACTCCCGGCAAAAGGCCGGGAGAAAGCGCAACGTACAAGCGATTGAAAAAAGTCTATCACCGAACAGGCCGCTGTCAAGCAGCACGGACGCGAAAAGGAATTCTCCTTATTATCCGCTGAGTCGGGAGATTTTCTTGAAACCCGGCCACAACAAAAAACCCGGCCCTAGGGCCGGGTTTCGAACCGGTTTTTTACGAAAAAGATGATGCGTGCCTGGTTTACTGCGCCCGGGCAAGCAACAGGGGGTTCATGTTCTTTACGCTCTCTATGACCTCGCCTATGGCCTGCTCCATCCTGGTGGCAGGGTCGAAGCCCAAGAGCCGCCTTGCCTTTGAAATGTCCGCCACCGAGTCCCTGGGCTCTCCGAGGGGCAAAGGTGCGGCCGTCGTCTCGAGGTTTGCCCCGAGTTTTTCGATGAGCATCACCGCTATCTGGTTTACGCTCGTCCCCCTGCCCGACCCGACGTTTATCACCGTCTTGTCTATCTGCTTTCTCATGGCCAGGATGTTCGCCTCAGCCACGTCACCGACATAGACGAAGTCCCTCACCTGCTCGCCTGTGCCGAAGACCAGCGGCGGGCGTCCCTGCAGGAGGTTGTTTATGAATATCGTTATTACCCCGACGTAAGGCGTCAAGGTCTGCCCCGGCCCATAGGTGTTGAAATACCTAAGGACGACGCTCTCGAAGCCGTAATACTTCGACAACTGCTTTACGTACATCTCAGCGGCGAGCTTCCCGGCCCCATACGGGGAGATGGGTTCAAGGACGGCGTCTTCGGACACAGGAAGGGCTGCCCTCTCGCCGTAGACCGCCATTGAAGAGGCGAAGATGAACTTCTTTATCCCGGCCTTCCCTCCCTCGCGCAAAACGTTCACTGTGCCGAGGACATTCGTCTCGGTATCTCCGTATATGTCGTCGAACGAGTTCCTTATGCTGACCCTGGCGGCGTTGTGAAAGACGACGTCAACGCCCCTCATGGCCTCCTGGAGCCTTGTCCTGTCGAGGATGCTCGCGTGGTGGAACTCTACTCCATCGGGCAGATTGGCGGCCTTTCCCATTGAAAGGTCGTCGATGACAACGACCTCCCTCCCGGCTGCTTTAAGTTTTTTAGCTATGTGAGAGCCGATGAAACCGGCCCCGCCTGTTACAAGGGCTTTGTTAAACTGCCGCATCGCGTCCGCCTCCTATCGCCGCCGAAGATGACACGATAGACCTCCTGATGTCGCCTCCGGAGCCTATGCGCGCGCCCGGCAGTATGACCGAATCGCTTATCCTTATCGGGGCCGACACCTGGACGTCGTTCCCGATGACCGAGTTCACCACCTCAGTCCCTTTGGGCAGCGTCACGTTCTCGCCTATTACGTTTTTCATGTACAGGTGCTTCAATGCCTTCATGTTGCACTCGAGGAGGTCTTCGGGGACAGTGACGTTCATGTCCCACTCGACAATCTCGGAAGTATGCACCCTGAAGCCGTCCTCGATAAGTATCTGTATGGAGTTCGTCAACTCGTACTCATCGCGGAGCGCCGTACGAGGGGTCCTTCTTATGGCGTCGAATATCGGCAGGTCGAAAAGGTATATGCCGCAGCCCTTGAGCTTGTTGATGGTGTACCTCGGCTTTTCTATGACCCTCTTCACAAGGCCGCCGCGCCCCAGCTGTATGGCGAAGTTGCGCTTTATGAACTCCGGGTTCTCCTCGTTCTTGACTACGAGCACGACCGAGCCCTTCTTTTTGTGGAAGGTGTCGACGACCTCGCCCAGGTCCCTGTGAATCGTGAATATGTCGCCGAGAAAAAGGAGGAACGGGCCGTCGACGTGGCGCTCGAGCTGTCCGACCGCGTGGGCTATGCCGAGGGCCTTTTCCTGCTCGATGTACTTTATCCGGAAGCCCCAGGCGGAGCCGTCCCCGAAGTAGTCCATTATCTTCTCCTTCAGGTGGCCCACTACTATGATGAAATCCCTGATGCCGGCCGAGGCCATCGCCTCGAGCTGGTACTGCATGATGGGCTTGTTGCACACCGGGAGGAGCGGCTTGGGCGTTTCGAAGCTCAAGGGCTTTATCCTCGAGCCGAGCCCGGCTGAAAGGACCACGCCGGTTATATCCCTTTTACTGGACATATCTCTCACCTCAGATTGGGGTCCGGCTTTCCCCCTAGGGCGGGGCGAGGTGAGTTTTCAAAGGTGAGCCAAAGGAGGCCTGACCGGCCGATTATTGATAAAGCTCGACAGCCTGAAAAAAAAGCCAGAGTTTGAATAAAACCGATTGATGCGTGCCGGGCGGCATGGGAATGTCTGGAGATGCGGTTTTCATGATGAGCCCGCCCCTCCCTGAATGGATTTCAGGAGGACCGGGCAGCCCTTTGGAAAAGGGCTTTGGAAGAGTTGCTTTTGCGGGCCGCTAAAGAGCGGCCCGCGATAGACCTATCAGACGGTTGCGGCCGCGCCGCTTATCCTGGAGCTGAAGTACTCTATCGACCTAAGAAGCCCGTCTTCAAGGCCGACAAGCGGCCTCCAGGCGAGCTTTTCCTTTGCGATGGATATGTCGGGCCGCCTCTGCACCGGATCGTCCTGCGGGAGCGGGTTGTAGACTATGTTCGAGCTGCTTCCAGTGAGCTTTTTCACCATGTTCGCCAGCTCCAGGACGGTGAACTCGCCGGGGTTGCCGAGGTTCACCGGGCCCACGAGATCATCGTGGTTCATCAACTTTATGAGGCCGTCGACGAGGTCGTCGACGTAGCAGAAAGACCTCGTCTGCGAACCGTCGCCGTAGACCGTCATGCTCTGACCGCGAAGGGCCTGCACTATGAAGTTGCTGACGACCCTGCCGTCGTTCTCGAGCATCCTCGGCCCGTAGGTGTTGAAAATCCTCACCACGCGGATGTCAACGCCGTTCTGCCTGTGGTAGGCGAACATCAGCGCCTCGGCGCATCTTTTGCCCTCGTCGTAGCAGGCCCGCGTGCCGATGGGGTTCGCGTTGCCCCAGTAGGTCTCTGGCTGCGGGTGCACCTTCGGGTCGCCGTACACTTCTGAGGTCGACGCCTGGAGGATGCGCGCCCTGACCCTCTTGGCGAGCCCGAGCATGTTGAGGGTGCCCATTATGTTGGTCTTTATCGTCTTTACAGGGTTGTACTGGTAGTGTACGGGAGAAGCCGGGCACGCGAGGTTGTATATCTGGTCGACCTCTACGAGGCACGGCTCTATGACGTCATGCCTTAATATCTCAAAAGACGGGTTATCGACGAGATGGGCGATGTTCTCTTTCCTGCCGGTGAAAAAGTTATCGAGGCAGATGACTTCGTTCCCTTCCTTGAGGAGCTTTTCGCATAGATGGGAGCCGATGAACCCTGCCCCGCCGGTCACGAGTATCCTTTTCAAGGCCTTATTCTCCTGGAGGTCGCTGGAAAAATCACATCCGCCCTGGCGTCATCAAAGCCGGTAACACTCCTGACTTCCTGGCTTCAGCATCGTAACTTTTCAGCAAACAATCGTGTTTCGTTTTAAATCGGGCCGCCGCCCAACGGCATCAGGCCTTTGTGTAAAAACCGCCAATCGTTGCGACCACGTGCTTCAACTGGGCCGGGGTGAGCTCCGGGTATATGGGGAGCGCGAGCACCTCTTTTGCGGCCTTCTCGGAGACGGGGAAAGAGCCCTTTTTATACCCGAGCCCCTTGAAGCACTTCTGGAGGTGCAGCGGAAGCGGGTAGTAGACCTCGCTCCCTATGCCTGCGGCCGAAAGATGCGCCCTCAGCTCGTCCCTCTTCTGGACCCTTATGACGTACTGGTTGTAGACCGATACGCACCCTTCGCTTATCTTCGGGGTCGATAGCACGCCTTTTATCGCTGCCTTCTCAAAAAGTGCGTCATAACGTTTCGCGTTCTTGACGCGCCCTGCCGACCATGAGTCGAGGCGCTTCAACTTCACGCGGAGGATGGCGGCCTGCACTTCGTCGAGCCTGCTGTTCAGCCCCACTTCGTCGTGGTAGTACCTGACCCTGCTGCCGTGGACTCGCAGCATCTTGACCCTGTCCGCCAGCTTCGCGTCGTTCGTGGTGACCATGCCGCCGTCGCCGAAGCAGCCGAGGTTCTTCGTGGGGTAGAACGACAGGCAGCCCAGGTGTCCTATTGACCCGGCCCTCCTGCCCTTGTAACCCGCCCCTATGGACTGGGCGGCGTCCTCTATGACGGCTATCCGGTATTTCTTCGCGACCTTCATTATGCGGTCCATGTCAGCGCACTGGCCGTAGAGGTGGACCGGTATTATCGCCTTGACGCCCTTCGAGCTCTTCTTGAGGAGCGCTTCGAGGGCCGCCGGGTCGATGTTGAAAGTGTCAGGCTCTATGTCCACGAATACGGGGACGGCGCCGAGCCTTGAGATGGAACCAGCGGTGGCGAAGAAGGTGAACGGGGTCGTCACTACCTTGTCCCCGGCCTTGACCCCCGCGGCCATGAGCGCGACCAATATCGCGTCGGTGCCGGAGGCGACCCCTATTGCGAACTTCGCCCCGGAATAGGCGGCTATCTCGGATTCGAGGGCAGCGACGTTCTTCCCGAGTACGTAATGCTGAGATTCGCAGACTTTCTTGACTTCTGCCAGGACTTCTTTTTTAATCTTGCGGTACTGAGATGCCAGGTCCAAAAGCTGAACTTTCACAAGCACGGCTCCTGTCTATGAGATTATACTTCGCTATTAAAATATGTCAACTATCGGTTACACTTCCCGAAACTTCAGGGCGCGAGCCTTGAGCCGCCGTCGGCGGCTTTCCTGAGCCTGTCTATTATCCCGTTTATGAAAGGGCCGGACTCGTCGGTGCCGAACGTCTTGGCAAGCTCCACTGCCTCGTCTATTACTACCTTGTATGGCACGTCGACCATGTAAAGAAGCTCGTAGGCCGCTATGCGGAGGATATTCCTGTCGACCACCGACATCCGGCTTATAGTCCAGTTCTCGGAATGTTTTTCTATCTCCGAGTCCAACTCTGATAAGTGCGAGCTAACGCCCTGCACGAGAGTCTCGCAATATCTTCTGGCCTCGGTGCCCGGGGCAAGCTCCTCGAGTTCGAGGTCCCCCTCGCCAGCTCCTCCGGCAGATATGTCTATCTTGTACAGCGCCTGCAGCGCCGTCTCCCTCGCCTTTCGCCTTACGTTCATCTATGGGTTGCCTATTTCTTCTTTCCGAGGGTCTTCAGGAGGCTGGCCATCTCTATTGCCGTCAGTGCCGCGTCCCGCCCCTTGTTGCCGCTCTTGGTGCCGGCGCGCTCGATTGCCTGCTCGAGGTTTTCAGCCGTGATTATGCCGAAGGAGACGGGAGTATCGAAGTCAAGCGATACGCGAGCTATTCCCTTGGCGGCCTCTCCGGCCACATAGTCGAAGTGAGGGGTCGCGCCGCGAATGACGCACCCGAGGCAGAGTATCGCGTCGTAATTGCCGCCCCTTGCCAGCGTCTTGGCGGCAACCGGTATCTCGAAGGAGCCCGGAACCTTAACGACGTCGATGTCGCCATCGGAAGCCCCGCTCCTCAGGAGCGTGTCGACCGCCCCGTCAAGGAGCCTTTCGCTTATGAAGTCGTTGAACCTCCCTACGACGATGGCGACCTTCAAGCCCTTCGCGCTGAGATTGCCTTCGATTATCCTCGGCATCCTTTTGTCTCCTCCGGAAAAGATTTCATGATTTTATATAACGGAACAAGCACTCATATCAATCAAATATTCGGCCTTCGCGGACGTCACTTGCCCGAGGCTGGCCCTGTCTTCTCCGGCCCCTTGAAGTCGTCGAGGTTAGTTATGAGGTGGCCCATCTTCTCCTTCTTTACGCGAAGGTACTCGACGTTCCTGCTGTGCGGGGTCGACTCGATGGGCACCCTGCCGACTATCTCGAGGCCGTAGCCCTCGAGCCCCTTTATCTTCCTGGGGTTGTTGGTCACGATCCTCATTTTCCTGACGCCCAGGTCGACGAGTATCTGCGCGCCTATGCCGTAATCGCGGAGGTCGGCCTTGAAGCCGAGCTTCTCGTTGGCCTCGACTGTATCGAGCCCCTTGTCCTGCAGGGCGTAGGCCCTTATCTTGTTGACGAGCCCTATGCCGCGGCCCTCCTGGTGCATGTACAGGAGAATGCCCTTGCCTTCCTTCTCAATGAGCTTCATCGCGCCCTTGAGCTGCTCGCCGCAGTCGCACCTCTCGCTGCCGAAGACGTCCCCAGTGAGGCACTCGGAATGGACCCTCACGAGTATAGGCTCTTCAGGGTCGATCTCGCCCTTGACCATCGCGAGGTGCTCGTGGTGGTCTATGTCGTTCGTGTAGGCAACGGCCCTGAACTCGCCGCCGAACCTGCTCGGCACGACCGCCTCGGCGGCCCTCTTCACGAGCTTGTCTTTCCGGAGGCGGTACTCGATGATGTCGGCTATGGTGACTATCATGAGGCCGTGCTCCTTGGCGAAGCCCTCGAGGTCCTTCATCCTCGCCATTGAGCCGTCCTCGTTCATTATCTCGCAAATGATTCCGGCGGGCTTGAGCCCGGCGAGCCTCGAGAGGTCCACCGAACCTTCGGTCTGGCCGGTGCGCACGAGGACGCCGCCGTCGCGCGCCCTCAGGGGGAATATGTGGCCGGGCCTGACGAGGTCGTCGGGCCTGGCGTTCTCGTCGACGCAGGTAAGTATGGTCTTAGCCCTGTCAGAGGCGGATATGCCGGTCGTGACACCGTCCCTCGCGTCTATGGAGATGGTGAACGCCGTCCTGTAGAGCGACGTGTTGTCGTCGACCATCGGCGGCAGGTTGAGCTCGTCGGCCCTCTTCTCGGTCAGCGTGACGCAGATGAGCCCGCGGCCGTACTTGGCCATGAAGTTTATAGTCTCGGGGGTGGCGAGCTCTGCGGCCATGCACAGGTCGCCTTCGTTCTCCCTGTCCTCATCGTCGACGAGTATCACTATCCTGCCCTCGCGTATCTGCTTGAGGGCTTCTTCCATTCTCTTTATGGACATATGCTACCTCTTTCTGAAAAAGCCGTGCTCCGAAAGAAAATCCTCGGTCAACCTGCTTTCGCCTTTCGCCATGAACTTCTGTACGTACTTGCCGATGAGGTCGGTCTCGAGGTTGACCTTCTCGCCCTCGCCCATCGCAAGGAGGTTTGTCTTCTCCAGCGTGTGCGGGATGATGGCAACCGTAAAGCCTTCGGTGAGGAGATCGGCCACCGTCAGGCTTATGCCCTCGATTGTGATGGAACCCTTCTTCACCACCTGCGCCAGGACTTCACGGGGGGCCGCGACCTCGATGACGAGGTTCTCGCCTTCGGCCTTCTTTTTTCTTATGACGCCGACTCCGTCGACGTGGCCTGTGACCATGTGCCCGCCGAGCGGCTTTGAGAGCGTCAAAGCCAGCTCGAGGTTGACCTTGTCACCGGGCTTGAGGCCGCCCAGTGTCGTGACGCTAAGAGTCTCGCCGCTTATATCCGCGCTGAAGTAGCCGCCTTCCACGCGGGTCGCGGTCAGGCAGGCGCCGTTCACGGCTATTGAATCCCCGATTTTGACGTCCTTCAACGGAAGGCCCGTCTCAACGGTTATTCTACCAAAAGCCCCTTTTTTTTCAATGTTTTTAACCCTGCCGACGTCTTCTATGATACCAGTGAACATACCTTACCTCATGGGGCGGAGTTCCGCTACGATATCGTCCCCGGACTTTTTTACCCTGACGGCGGCGAACCTCGGGGCGTTCCTGAGGCCCTTCAAGGAAAGCGGGCCGACCATCGAAAGGCCGTCTCCGCCTATGACCATCGGCCCGTAGAAAACCACCAGAGAATCGGCCAGCCCTTCTTTGAGGAAAGAGGCGGCAAGGAGCCCGCCGCCTTCGACTAGCAGGCTCGTAATGCCAGCGGCGCCGAGCGCCTTCAATACCTTTTTGAGCGGCAGGCCGTCTTTAGAGGCGGGCAGCCTTATCACCCCGGCCCCGGCCTCGACTGCGCGCCTTACGAGCCGTTCATCTGCTTTCTTCGAAGTGAATATTATGAGGCTTTCACGCCCTTGTTTAGTCCCGTTGAAAAGCTTTGACGTTGCCGGGAGCCTCATCGAGCTGTCGAGCACGACCCTTACCGGGTTTTGGCCCGCTGCAAGCCTTACGTTAAGCTCGGGGTCGTCTTTCAAGGCGGTCTCTGAGCCGACCATTACGGCATCGACGGCGGCCCTCATCTTGTGGACGAGCCTTCTTGACGCTTCCCCTGTTATCCACTTGGACTCTCCCCCCGGCGCGGCTATCCTGCCGTCAAGGGAGGCGGCAAGCTTCAATGTGACGAAGGGGAGCCCCGTGGTGATGTACTTGTTATAGGCCTCGTTGAGGGCCGAACACTCGGAGGAGAAGACGCCTTCCACGACCTCTATACCTGCCGCCCTCAAGGCGGCTACACCTTTGCCGGAGACCTTCGGGTTGGGGTCGGGCGCGCCGACGATGACTTTTTTTATGCCTGAGGCTATGATGGCGTCCGTGCAGGGCGGGGTCTTTCCGAAATGACAGCACGGCTCAAGAGTGACAACGAGAGTTGCGCCCCTGGAGGCGGCCCCGGCTGCCCTCAAGGCCTCTATCTCGGCGTGCGGGCCTCCGGCCTTGCGGTGCCAGCCTTTCGCGATAACGCTGTTGCCCTTCGCGATTACCGAGCCTACGGCCGGGTTGGGGCTTGTCCTGCCGACGCCTTTTTTGGCGAGGGCCAGGGCCAGACGCATTAGCTCTTCGTAAGCCATATGGTTGCTGTTGAAAAACTCCGGCTTTATTAAGGCTGCTCAAAAAGTACGGGCGCGAGGGCCTGGAAAATGCGGCGTGGGCCTTTTTTTAGCGGCCTTTACGAGCGTTTCTTCACTTCCAAAAGGTCTTTCAACTCGCTCATGAACTCGTTTATGTCCCTGAACTCCCTGTAGACTGAGGCGAACCTGACGTAGGCGACCTCGTCGAGGCTCTTCAACTCTTCCATCACGGACTCGCCGATGGAGGTGCTCTGTATCTCCCTTTCGCCCGAGTCGATGAAGCGCATCTCGAGGCTGGAGACGGCCTTTTCTATGTTCTCCAGGCTGACGGGCCTTTTCTCGCAGGCCTTCATCATGCCGTTCAGTATCTTCGTGCGGTCGAAGCTCTCTCTCCTGCCGTCTTTTTTCACGACGAGCGGGAGCGCCTCCTCGACTCTCTCGTAAGTGGTGAACCTTTTCGAGCAGCTGAGGCACTCGCGTCTTCTCCTCGTGGTGCTGCCGTCCTGGGAGAGGCGCGAGTCTATGACCTTGTCTTCAAGATATCCGCAAAATGGGCATTTCATAAACGAAAATGATACAGTATGGGTCTTGAAAAAACAAGAGGTAAATAGGCTGACGGGGCTCAGGGAAGGGTTGAACGGAAGCGGGCGCTACAAGCGGCCTTTCGGCGCTGCCTCAAAAAAAAACGCCCCCGCTTTTTGAGCGGGGGCGCGCAGAAAAACTTTTACTTCGTGCCGAGTACGGCGTCCTTGCAGGCCTTTGCGACCCTGAACTTCACGACCTTCTTGGCGGGTATCTTTATCGCCGCGCCAGTCTGGGGGTTCCTGCCGGTCCTCGCCTTCCTCTTAACGAGGACGAGCTTGCCTACGCCGGGGATGGTGAAGGAGTTCTTGGCTTCCTTGTATGAAAGCTGCGCGATGTGATTGATGATCTCGCCTGCGACCTTCTTGGTCACACCGGCTTTTTTTGCGATCGATTCCGCGATCTGAGACTTTGTTAACGGCTTTCCCATCTGAACCCTCCTCTGGTTTTTGGAAATCGAAATAAGCTCACTGAAGCGTACATACTGAGCTTATCTCATTTGTCGTTTAGTCATTAATACAATTTTTTTTACCTCAATGCAAGCTAAAAAAACAACCAGAATACATATTCCCCGCACTGGGAGCGGTCAGGACGCACCTTTGGCATTTCAACAGCGATGAAACAAATTTTAGATTGACAGCGTCCGCCGGGAATGATAATAATATTCTTCCAAGTTTATGGGGCAGTAGCTCAGCTGGGAGAGCGCAAGGCTGGCAGTCTTGAGGTCAGGGGTTCGATCCCCCTCTGCTCCACCAAAAAAACAAAGGGGTTACGCGAAAGCGTAACCCTTTTTTCGTTTGATGTGCTTTTAGCTAATCCTATCCACGATGATGCAGGCCCAGAGATGCCTTGGCCGGGAGACCACTGTAAACGCAAATATCGTTCAGGGCAAATAATCTGATAAAAATTTAAACTTTGAACCTCCTTATTGCCTCCTGAAGAGTGCCGGAAAGCCCCGTAAGCGCGCCCGTTGCGCCACTTATCTGCTCGGCCCCGGAGGTTATGTCCTGAGAGAGAGACGCGACCGACCCTATGTCCATGCTTATCTGCTCGGATACGCTCGTCAGCTGTGTCGTCGCCGTAGCAATCTGCTCGACCATGGAATTCAGGTTCTTTACGCTGTCCACGATGTTCCCGAGGGCGCGGCCCGCCTGAACCGAGTATTGGACCCCGTCGCCGACCTTCTTCGCGCCTTCATCCATGGAGGTTATCGCGACCTGCACATCGCCCTGCATCGTTTTTATCATGGCGCTTATCTGTGTCGTGGACTTGGCGGTCCTCTCCGAGAGGCTGCGGACCTCGTCGGCTACGACTGCGAAACCCCTGCCCTGGTCGCCTGCCCGAGCCGCCTCTATCGCCGCATTCAGCGCCAGGAGGTTCGTCTGCTCGGCTATCTCGTTTATGACACCGACTATCTTTCCTATCTGCTGAGAACGCTCGCCGAGGGATTCGATGTTTCTGGCTAAGATCCCGACTATCTCGGAGATCGCCCTCACTTCATTTATCGACCTCTCTACTATCCTTTCCCCCTCTTCGGCAAGCCCGCTCGCCTCCGACGCCGTGGAGGCGATAGAAGAGGTGTTGCCGGCTATCTCGCTTATCGTGTGCGACATCTCCTCCGAGGCGGTCGCGATTTGCGTAGACTTGGCGGCCTGCTTGGACATCACCTCCAACATCGAGTCGGAGTTGGTCTTTATCTCGCCGCTCGCCTCAGTGACCTTTTCGGCCGCCGACTCGACATCGTTCACTATCTCCTTGAGTTTCCCGGCCATCTCGGTCATAGCGGCGTTCAGGTCCGACATCTCGTCCCTGGACTTTATTTTCGGGAGCTCTACATCAAGGTTGCCTTTCGCGATCTCCTTTACCGCGTCCGTAAGATGCAGAAGCGGCTTCGTTATTTTGTCTGAGACGATGAAGATCACGACTATAGCAATCGCGAGCGTCATTATGACCGTAAGGAGTATCGTTTTTTTGATCTTGCCAAGAGAGGACTTGCCCTCGAGGAGCTCAGAGTACGATTTTAATTGCACGACCGACCAGTTGAAGGTCGGCAGTTGCTTATATACGAGATAGTGCTTCTCGCCGTTCATATTGAAGCTCCCGTGGCCGCTTTTGCCGGTCTTTATGGCGGAGAGGAGACTTTTAAACGCGGCGTCTTCAGAGACGGTATCCACAGATGGCATATAGTCCTTGAGGTCGTGTTCATCCCCTCCCCCGTGGCTATGTGCGCCCGCGCCGCCTTTAAGATCGATATCTATCTTGTTCCTGCTGTCGGCGATTATCATCCCAGCGGGGTCGAAGACCAAGGTCCTGCCCGAGGTGTTCTCGGAGACAGTCTCCTGGAAGTAGGAGATTGGTATCTCGAAGTGGTAAAACCCAGGTTTGGAGCCGTCGTCAAGGACTACTGGAGCGGTGTACGAAAAGACCCACTTATGCGCGTCTGCCGACATATACGGATAAGCGACATGGAACTCCCCTTTTGCGAGCTTCATCGTCGGATCGAAAAACGGGGCCGAGTTCTCCTCGCTGGAAAAGTCCTCGTCCGGTGCAATCTTCCCGAAGGTTATCCTCGAGTGCTCCTGGCCGGTCGAGTCAATAACGCAGGTCTCAACGACCGGAAACCTGGACTGGACGAAGAGCGTCCAGTCGTCTATCTTCTTTTTGAGCCTCCTCTGCTCAGGCGTTAACTGTATGACCTTGTCCGCGCTGTACCTGTTCCCTTGCCTTGTCTCCGGGAGCGAGAAGTACTCCTTGAATACGGGGTAGTTCAGCGCGAAGATGAGGTTTCCTCCGGCCTTCTCATGGAAGGCATTTATACGGTTGGATACCTCCTGGAGCTCATTCTCCATTGATTTGATAGCGTTCTGGACCACAGCCGCCTCAGTGGTCTTGAAGTTAATGTAGCTGTTCACGCTCAAGGCGAGGAGGATGAGGATCACGAATATAGTCAGAAACTTGTGTTTAATCTTCAATTTCCACCTCTTTTTTAGACCCTCCAAAAAAACTTAAGGGCAAGAATCGGAAAACACCATGTCCTGCCGCGCCCTGCATTTTTTCCGGATATAATACTTATTCGGCATATTTGAGAAAAATATAAGGCAATTTTCATGCCATAGGATTGCGCCGCGCACACATAAACATTCCTTGTTGATATTTTTTTGTTTTATATTTTCAAAATTTCTATTCCTCTCAAAGGAGGAGTAGAGATGAAGGGGTTCGTAAAACTCGCGCTCGTTGGTTCGCTTCCCCCTCTGCTCCACCAAGAAAATCAAAAAGGGTTTAGCGGAAACGCTAAACCCTTTTTATTTGCCTGTTGACCGCTGTTATGAAAATAGATTCAAGCTGCTTTAAAATTCGAGATTTTTTTTGAAGTCAAGGAAGGGCGGAAATAAAAAGCGGGTGAGCTTTTTTATTTACGGCCTGACGCAGAGGCCGGAAAAAAGAGCAGTTTTAAATTTCAAAAAAGGTCTTCCTGCTTTATCGCCTGCTTTTCCAGCTTCGCCTTCTTGAACGTAAGCCCGCCCCTGCCCAGGTCAGGATAAAGGGGCTGTTCAGCGCCGCTCAGGAGCCTCTCGACCGTCAATATCTGTATCCTTGGAAAGCTCTTGCCGGCCGTGGCTGATTCGTAATAGCCCGCCGCCGTGGCCTCTTCCCTCATGGGCCTTGTCGGCTCAGCGAGAGTCACGAACAGGCCGAGCTGGGCCTTTTCGCGCTCTACGACATGGCCCAGGTCCCTTATCATCGCCACGCT
>CAJPGC010000032.1 GCA_905339405.1 uncultured bacterium
CATTATCGCAAGAGCGAAAGCCATGAGAGACAGGATGTAGCAGAACGCCTTGCCTTTTTGGGCGTACCTCAAATAAAACAGGATGCTCGAAAGAAAGAACATGGCGCAAAGCACGTCCTTTCTCTCGGAAATCCAGGCCACGGACTCCACGTGCAAAGGGTGTATCCCGAAAAGGAGAGCCGGGACGGCCGCAGCGGCAAAGACCGCGGGAGCTGAAAGCGGCCTGACAATGGTCACGAGCCTTACGGAGAGCACGGCCACAAGGGCGGTGTTGACTGTGTGAATGATGACGTTCTCGAGGTGATACCCTAGCGGATTGAGACCCCAGAGCGCGTAGTCGAGCGCGTAGGAAATCATAGTCAGCGGGTGCCAGTTCGCGAAATAGACCTCCGTGAAGGCCTCTTTCAAAAAGGCAAAGTCAAGGGTGCGTATCCATTGGTTCTCGGAGACGTACTTGGGGTCGTCCCAGCCGACAAATCCGTTAGTGAGCGACGGCAGGTATATGATGAAAGTAATTAGCGCTGAAAGGAGTGCGGCGGCAAGAAGAGGCTTTCGAATATCACGCATATCGTATCCTTATAGCTCCCCTCTGCCCTTCAGGTGCTCAAGGTACTCTCCCGCCTGCCCCAGGCCTAGCATTAACGCTTTTTCGGCGTTCTCAATCGCCCCCGTTATGTCGCCGGTTTCCTCCAGCACGAGCGCGAGGTTGAACCAGGTGGCCGCGTTGCCCGGCTCCAACATAATCGAGTTGCGATAGTCTTCGGCCGCTCCGGCAGGGTCGCCGAGCCTCTTCCTCACGTTGCCCCTGTTGGTGTAAAGGTCTGCGTCCGGGTGGATGCCGATCGCCTTGTCGAGGTCAACGAGCGCTTCCCTGTACCTGCCCATCGTCTTGAGCGCGAGAGACCTGTTGTACAGAGCGTTCCTTGAGGCCGGCGCAAGAGAGACGGCCCTGTCGAGGTCTTTCATTCCCTTGTCGTGTTCTCCCATTTTTACGTATACCACGCCCCTGTTCATGTACGGGATGAACGCGTCCGGGTAAATCTTTACCTCGTAATCCCAGAGGGTCAGGGAGTCTTTCCAGATGGCTGCCTGCGTAACAGTCGAGTAGGAAAGTCCGACAGTTGCGACCGAGATGAAGGCCAGCAAGGCCCCGAGGAGCGCTCTGGAGCCCCTCTCAATAATGAGGGCCGCGCCAGCGCCGAAAAGCAAAAGAATGCTCAGGCTCGGCAAATACATGTACCTGTCGGCCGCGGCCTGCATGCCGACCTGCACCAGGCCTATTACAGGTACGAGCGTGCCGAGGAAGTACAGCCAGGTGACGAGGAACACCCTGTAGCGGATTGCCGCCAGGCTTATGACGCTTATACCCCCCAGTACGCCGTAAGTCACCATGTAATCGGCGGCAAACGGGTCAACTTCGACTGGCAGCGGGTAAAACGGCGCGAGCCTTATCGGGATGAAGAGCTTTTCAAGGTAGAAAACGTAGGCCTTCAAGGCCACGATGGCCCTCATGTCGACCGGGATGGATTCGAGGGAAGCAACAGCTGAACCCTGCGAATAGACGGCCATGACAGCCGCGAACGCGCTTATCGCGAAGAATGGGAGCTTTTCTGCAACTGCCTTCAAAACGCCCTTTGCCGACGAGAGCCTTCTGAGCGGATAGAAATCGAGCAACAGCAGGACGGCTGGCAGAGTCACGGCCATAGACTTGCTCATTATCGCAAGAGCGAAAGCCATGAGAGACAGGATGTAGCAGAACGCCTTGCCTTTTTGGGCGTACCTCAAATAAAACAGGATGCTCGA
>CAJPGC010000033.1 GCA_905339405.1 uncultured bacterium
ATGAGGCCGATGAAGGTCGAGACCACCATTGCGATGCCCATGGTGGCGAGCATCGCGAGGCCTCTGAAAACACCCCGGTTCCCTTTATCTTCAGGCATGGCTGCCCCCTTGAAAGTCTGTATTGAGCTCAGGATTTTTAAGGGGAGGCCTATACAATCGAGGTTTATTAACACAGCCGGCAAGGCAAAGTCAAACTATATTTTCCCGGCCGCCCCGCACCAAAGCCTGCCCATTATCCGAGTATACACGCTGTCAACGGCCCGTTTCCGATAAGGGATATGCTTTGTCCAGCCTTTCTTGACTGGCGTTGATTTTGTGATAAAATCATTCGGTTTTTACTCCTTCCATTAACACTTTCCCGGTACCCCCGGCTGAAGGCTTGATTCGACGGTCTGCGTATACGCGCGAGCAGTGGCTGAAAAAGCCGCAGGCGGCTTTTTCACCGTCCTGTTTAAAAATCTTTCCTTATAAGGAGACGACCCGTGAAGAGCATCATTATGGCCGGAGGCTTCGGCACAAGGCTCCGCCCGCTTACGAACAACCTTCCAAAGCCCATGGTGCCGATGGCCAACAGGCCCATGATGGAGCACATAATCGAGCTCCTGAAGAAAAACTCGATTACGGACCTGACCTCTCTCCTGTATTTCCAGCCCGAGATGCTTACCGAGAGATTGGGCGACGGGTCGGCCTTCGGCGTCAAGCTTGGCTACATAACGCTCACGGTAGACCTGGGCACCGCCGGGGCGGTGGGAAGCGCCATGAGGCAGCTCCCGGGGGACGAGACGACGCTCATCATAAGCGGCGACGTCCTCACGGACATAGACCTCAACAAGGCGGTCCAGTTCCACAAGGAGAAGGGGTCGGTGGCGACCATCGTCCTCACCAGGGTTGAAAACCCCCTTCCCTTCGGCATAGTCATAACCGACGCAGAAGGCAGGATAGCGAGGTTTCTCGAGAAGCCGAGCTGGGGCGAGGTCTTCAGCGACACCATCAACACGGGCATATACATCCTCGAGAAGAAAGTCCTTGACTACATACCCGTTGACAGGGAGTTCGACTTCAGCAAGGACCTCTTCCCGATGCTCCTTGAGAAGGGGGAGCCCATATACGGTTATACCGCCGAAGGCTACTGGAAGGACGTCGGCAGCCTCGAGGAGTACAGGATAGCCAACATGGACATCCTCCAGGGGCTCGTGACGGTCGACATACCCGGTGAGCGCATAGAGAACAGGAGGCTCTGGGTCGGCAAGGGAGCGCGCATCGACTTCACGGCCAAGCTCGAAGGCTCAATCGTAATAGGCGAGAACTGCAGGGTAGGGGCCGACGCCAGGATATCGAACTCGATAATAGGGCCCAACTCGGTCGTAGAGGAAGGGGCGGTCATAATCGACTCGGTACTCTGGGACAACACGCGGGCAGCGCGCGGGGCGTCGATGCACGAGGACGTCATCGGGAGCTTCAGCGAGGTGCTGGAGAAGGCCCATCTTGCCGAGGGCGTCATCGTAAGCGACCATTGCTCGATAGGCAGGCAGGCCACCGTCAAGGCGAACGTCAAGGTCTGGCCTTACAAGACTGTCGAGGACGACGCCACACTGGCTTCTTCTCTCATATGGGGCGAGAAGTGGAGCAGGCACATCTTCGCGACCTACGGCGTCACGGGGCTGGCGAACATAGAGATATCCCCCGAGTTCGCGGCAAAGCTGGGCGCGGCTTACGGCGCTTCTTTGAAGAAGGGCTCCTCCGTTTCGACCTCGAGGGACGCGCACAAGACCTCCCGCATGATAAACAGGGCCATGATGACCGGCATACTCTCCACTGGCGTCAACGTCCACGACTACGGGGTCACCCCCATGCCGGTGGTGCGGTTCCTTTCGAGAAGCGGCACCGAGGCCGGAGGCGTGCACACCCGCAGGTCGCCGTTCGACATGCAGATACTCGACCTCAAGTTCTTCGACACCAAGGGGCTCGACCTGCACCCGGGCTACGAGAAGACGATAGAGAAGCTCTTCTTCAGGGAGGATTTCCCCAGGGTGCCGATGGAAGAGACCGGAGAGATGAGCTTCCCCATCCACGCCTTCGAGTCCTACCAGGACAGCTTCATGTCATTGATAGACGCCGAGACGGTGAGGAAGGCCAGGTTCAGGTTCATACTCGACTACTCCTACGGGTCGTCCTCGAGGATATTCCCGTCGATACTCGGCAAGCTCAACTGCGAGGTCATCGCCCTGAACGCGAACCTCGACGGCAGCAAGACCACGAAGACCGCCGAAGAGTTCCAGAGGTCGATGGACCAGCTCTCTTCCATAGTCCGCTCCCTTGACGCTGACATGGGCTTTTACCTCGACGCGGGCGGCGAGAAGGTCTTCCTCTTCGACGAGACCGGCGAGGCTCTCGACGGGGACACGGCCCTCAACATAGTCACCCTCCTTACGCTCAAGTACTGCAAGGAGACCGGCAGGAAGGGGCACATCGCTGTGCCCATAACAGCCTCCAGGGCGATAGACAGGATGTCCGAGACATACGGCTTCACCGTCAAGAGGACCAAGACGACCGGAAGGGGGCTGATGGAGGCGGCGGCCGAGGAAGGCACGCTCTTCGTGGGAGAGCAGCAGGGCGGCTACATATTCCCCGAGTTCCAGCCGAACTTCGACGGCATGTACGCGGTCGCCAAGATACTCGAGATGCTCGCGCGCCACGGCGCCAGGCTCCATAAGCTCATGAGGGAGATACCGCCTTCGATAATAATGAAGGAGAAGGCCGCCTGCTCCTTCGAGAACAAGGGGATGATAATGAGGAGGCTCGCGGAAGAATCCAGGAACCTTGAGACTGTACTTCTAGACGGAATAAAGATAAAATTCGCCGACGACTGGCTGGTAGCGTACCCGAGCCAGGACATGCCGTACTTCAACCTCGTGGCCGAGGCCTCGACGGAAGAGGCGGCAAGGGCGCTCGTGAATCAATACTCGGAGAAGATAAGGGAATGGCAGAAGTCATAACCGTAATAGTAGGCGCCCTCGAGGTGAACTGCTACATAGTCTGGGACAAAGACTCCGGTGACGGCGTAATAATAGACCCTGGCGCGGACGCCGCGGAAGTTGAGGCGGCGGCGAGGGAGCGCGGGGTGAAGGTGCGGTGCGTCCTGAACACCCACGGCCATTTCGACCACGTCGGCGCGGACGCAGCGATTAAGGCGGCTTTCGGCGCCCCGGTCGCCATCCACCCGGACGACGCGCCCCTCATGGCCGACGCGCACGAGCACGGCATTTTCTTCGGGGTAAGCACTCCCAAACAGCCTGAGCCGGACATGCTCCTCAAGGACGGGCAGGCCGTGGAGTTCGGCGGCCTCAGGCTCAGGGTCATTCACACGCCGGGGCATACCAGGGGCGGCATATGCCTCTACATCGAAGATGGTAAAATCCTCTTTACCGGAGATACCCTTTTCGCCGGCTCTGTCGGCAGGACGGATTTCGAAGGCGGCTCGATGGACGACCTCATGGCTTCCATCACGCGAAAGCTCCTGCCCCTCGGCGACGAGGTGAGGGTGCTCCCCGGACACGGGCCGGAATCGACCATAGGCGAAGAAAAGGAGATTAACCCTTTTCTTGCCGGAATCAAAAAGATATAATAAAAATATCTAATTTTGAGGCCCGCTGTTGATACTGAAAAACAAAAAGATAACTCTGGGAGTGACCGGGGCAATATCTGCCTACAAGGCCCTCGAGCTCACCAGGCTCCTCATAAAAGAGGGGGCCGAGGTACATCCGGTGATGACCCGTTCGGCGGCCGAGTTCATAACGCCGTTGAGCCTTTCAACCCTGGCGAAGAACCCGGTCTCCACGGCACTTTTCGACCTCACGGGAGAGTCGAGGATAAGCCACATAGACCTCGCGCAGTCGGCCGACCTCATAATCGTCGCGCCAGCGACGGCCAACATCATAGGCAAGGCCGCGGGCGGGCTTGCCGACGACCTACTCTCGACCATACTCATGGCCGCGAAAGCGCCGGTCCTTCTCGCCCCCTCCATGAACTCCCAGATGTGGGCGAACCCGATTGTCCAGGCAAACGTCAAGAAACTCGAGAAGGCGGGCTATCATTTCATTGGGCCCGCTGAGGGCGACCTCGCCTGCGGCTACAAGGGCAAGGGCAGGCTCGCCTCCGTCGAGGAGATACTCGAGGCCGCGAAAGAGGCCCTCATCGCCAAAGACCTCAAGGGCGAGAAGGTGCTCGTTACAGCGGGGCCAACGCGTGAGGCCATAGACCCCGTGAGATACGTCTCGAACGCCTCGTCCGGCAAGATGGGCTACGCCATAGCTAAGGCCGCGAGGAGAAGGGGCGCGGAAGTCGTCCTCGTCTCAGGGCCGTCGTTCCTGCCGCGTCCGGCAGGGGTGACATTCGTGCCGGTGCGCACCGCCGAGGAGATGCTCGACGCTTGCGTCAGGTACTTCCCGCAATCGACAATAGTCATCATGGCGGCCGCGGTCGCCGATTACAGGCCCACGAAGAGCTACCCGAATAAGGTCAAGAAGGACGCCAAGTCCCTTTCCCTCGAGATGGAAAGGACCCAGGACGTATTGAAGCACCTGGGCACCCTGAAGAAAAAAAGCCAGACCCTCATTGGCTTTGCTCTCGAGACCGACAGCATCGAGGAGAACGCCGGGAAAAAGCTCAAGGAGAAGGGGCTCGACCTCGTAGTCGCGAACACTCCGGCTGGCCTCGACAGCGACACCAACCAGGTGACCATATTGAGCCGTGACGGGCAGGCCGACAGGCTTCCGCCGCTGCCTAAAGATGAAGTGGCGGACAGGATACTGGACAGGGCGGTGAAGTAAGGGTTTTTTTTGAAAGTTAGTTCTTTTTCCTGAATGCTGATTTCAGAAAAAATACTGATAAAAGGAAAAAAGGGGGCGGCTTTTAGCCGCCCCCTTTTATTTTGTTCTCCTTCTCACGCGGCCCTCTTGCCGCCTATCGTGACCCCGCTTCTTCTGAGGTCGTTTATGTGTCTGGCCGAGAAGTCAGGGATGTCGTTCAGGTCTGTCCAGTCGTTGAAAGGCCCGTGGCTGTTCCTGTAGTCTATTATCTTCTGGGCCCAGTTCCTGTCGAGTCCCTTGACCGTGAGAAGGTCGTCTATCGTCGCCGTATTGAGGTCAAACCCTCTTATTGGCATAACCACCTCCGGAGCTTGGGGCTTAAAAAACCCCTGTTTGGCTTCAAGCTATTCCAGTGTCCGTCGTATCTAAGCCGCCTTTTTCCCCAGGGTGAAGCCCTGGTTTTTGAGGTCGTCGACGACGGCGCTCGAGAAGCCTGGGATGTTCTTCACGTCGTCCCAGCTTTTGAAAAGGCCGTGCTCTTCCCTGTACCTGACTATCGCCTCGGCCCTCTGGCGCCCGATGAGCGGGATGTTCGACAGGACTTCGACGCTTGCGTTGTTAAGGTCTATGTTCCATGCCATGACTTTTCCTCCTTTGAAGGAAAGGGGCAGCTTTGCCGTGAAACCGGCTTTCCCCTTTAAAGGTGCCATATTCTGACTATAGTCCCTCGAAGAGGGAAGTCAAGCGCAGCTGGCTGGAGCGTTTTGAGAAAAAAAGAAGAAAGGCGGGTCAGATCCTGACCCATTTGAGGGCGTTTTCCATGGCGGCTTCCCAGTCTTTGCCGCTTTTCCTTGCCGTGTTGAGCCGCTTCCTGATGAATTTGGCCGCGTTCAGGCTGTGCTTGCCCGTGGGGTCTTTACGCAGGCAATGGGCCTTGTGCGTGAAGGTGAGGAGGTCTATTATGCTGTCTATCGATATGGCGAAGTACCTGTCCTTCTCCTCGCGGCTCAAGGCCCACTTGGAAGACAGCGACAGGAGGTTGAGCATCTTGTGCCACTGCTCGAGCCTCTGTATCGACATGACGGAGGAGAAGATGGTCTTGTTCGTGCGGAACGAAAGGGGCGTGTCCTCGATGGTGGCGTCCAGCAGCCTGTCGTTGTCCCTGTGGACTTCCTTCACGAGCTTCTTGGGGAGCTGCCAGACGCTCTTGTCGGCGAGCGCGTCGAAGCGCATCTCCCAGTAAATGTGGCGGAGCGTCCTCGACGAGAACGAGCGTATCATCATCTCCGGGATGAAATGGTTGTGGGCTATCGTGTCGGCGGCAAGGTGGCTCAAGTAGCCGTAGACGAAAGCGCGCTGGGAGTCGCTCTCGGCCCTCTTGAGGAGCTTGAAGCCTATCTTCCAGTTGTGGCAGTGCTTGAGCTCCTCGACGAGGTTCTTGCCCACCACGACGTCCGCGCTTATGTTGCCGTATAGGAAATCGTAAGGGTAAGCCTCCAGGAGCGCCCTTGCGGGAGGGATGAGGAGACGCGTGTTATCGAGCATGGTCTTGCCGAGCTCGAGGTGAGTTGCCGGGCCCCAGGCAAAGGCCGCGTCCGGCCAAGCGAGCAGTATGAAGACGGCCAAAGCCGCTATAACGAACATATAATAATGGTAAGAGAAAGGATTAGCTGTTGTAAAGGGAAAAAAAAGGTAGTAGATATAAAAGCATGGATTCTTCAGAGATAAAAGACATAGCCGAAGGGCTCAAGAGGAGGATAGAGCTCCTTTTGGACGCCGGGATAACCGCCGTGCCTAAAAGGGCCGCCGGGAAAGGCGGCCCCGCGCAAGGCTGCGCCCCCGGCTGGCTCTTCTTTGAAGGCAGGCTTTCAGAGGTGGCCGCCTTCTCTCCCTGCGTCCACCAGGGGTGGAAAGGCGTGCTTTTTGGCATATACCCGCTGGCGAAAGCTACAGCCTTGTGGGGCGTGCCGGTTTCGGCGGAGAGCATACAAGGCAACCCTTTCGGGACGGATGCAGCCGCTCAGCTCGAAAAGATGCTGGAGTGGCTCGCCAAGGAGTTGAATGTGGCCGCCCCGGACGTCTTTGACCCGCCTGTGGTCATCGGCGCAAGCTGCCCGGAGTCAGGCGCTTATTCTGACGCCGGGGCCGCGACCGGGTGCCTCAAGCCCCTTGAACCGCGTATCTCAGGCGTTCTCCTTCTCATGGGTGAGCTCGCTTCGTGGGCATTCCTCCACTCAGCGGACATGAGCGAGGCGAGGGGCAGGGTGCACAAGACGTCGGGCCGCAAGGCCGTCGCCACCTACGCGCCGGACAAGCTGGTGGCCGACCAGAACATCAAAAAAGCCGCCCACGCCGACTTGAAACTCCTCATCCAGGCAATCGGCTCCTGAGTTCCTCTTATTGAAAAGCTTTTTTTTCCCTGATAGAATCAGAGAATGAAAATAGATAGCGAGCGGAACCCCCGCAGTCTACTGCTGGGTCAAGCGAGCGAACAGAAAACGAATTCCTCATTTTTCGAAGCTTCCCTGCGGCTTGCCGCGGTGAGCTTCAAAAAACCTTTACGGTTTTTGCTCTTCCTGGCAGCCTTCCTCCTCATCCAGCTTCCCTCTTATTCATTCGCAAGGGAGGTCCTTTACGTGACGCTCGACGGCGTCGTGAACCCGGTCATGGCCGATTACCTCGACGACGTCCTCAAGGAGGCCTCCCAAAAGAAGGCCGGGGCGGTCGTCGTGCAGCTCGACACTCCCGGCGGGCTCGACCTTTCGATGAGGGAGATTATTAAAGACATATTCGCCTCTGAAGTCCCTGTCGTCGTCTATGTGGCCCCAGCCGGGTCGAGGGCGGCTTCAGCCGGGGTCTTCATAACCTACGCAGCTGGCGTCTCTGCAATGGCCCCTGGCACGAACATAGGCTCCGCGCACCCGGTGTCGATGGGAGGGAAGATGGACGAGATCATGACGGCAAAGGTAGAGAACGACGCCGTGGCCTACATAAAGGGCATAGCCGCCAAGAGGGGCAGGAACGTCGAATGGGCTGAAAAGGCGGTGCGCGAATCGGTGAACGTCACAGCCGAGGAGGCCTTGAAGCTCGGCGTAATAGACATGGTGGCTTCCACGAGGGAGGAGCTTTTCGAGAAGCTTGACGGCATGAAGGTGGAGACGGCCTCGGGTATAGTCACGCTTCAGACTGCCGACGCCCAGGTGACAGAGAGCGGGATGAGCCTCCGGTACAGGATACTCAACGCCATCTCTAACCCGAACGTCGCCTACATACTCATGGTAATCGGTATGATAGGCATCTACTTCGAGCTTTCAAATCCCGGGGCCATATTCCCTGGGGTCATCGGCGCGGTCTGTCTCGTGCTGGCGTTCTACGCGTTCCAGACCCTGCCCATCAACTACGCGGGGCTCCTCCTCATAGCCCTCGGCATAATCTTTTTCATAGTGGAGCTCATGGTGGTAAGCTATGGCTTGCTCTCGATAGCCGGGGTGGTCTCTCTCCTTCTCGGCTCGCTCATGCTCTTTGATTCGCCAGCGCCGTACTTCAGGATTTCCATCTGGATTATACTCCCGGCCGTCATACTCATGACGGCGGTCATACTCGGGGCGATGTTCTACGCCGTGAAGATACACCGGAGGAAACCGGTGAGCGGCCAGGAGGAGCTCGTGGGGGCCGTCGGAGCAGCCTCTGACGATTTCGGTGGCGGAAAGGAAGGCAAGGTCTTCATCGAAGGGGAGTATTGGAACGCTTCGTCGGATGATGAGATAAGGCAGGGCGACAAGGTGGCCGTCGTAGAGGTCAGGGGTCTGCTGCTCAAGGTAAGAAAGGCCTCATAAAACAGGGGGGTAGGACATGGAATTCGGGATAGGCACTGGCACTCTTGTGCTCATAGGACTGGCGGTCCTGTTTTTGTGGAGCGCGGTAAAGATACTTCCGGAATATGAAAGGGGCGTCATTTTCTTCCTGGGCAGGTTCCAGGCGGTAAAGGGCCCGGGCCTCATACTCCTCATACCCGGAGTCCAGAAGATGCTGAAGGTATCGTTGAGGACCGTGACGATGGACGTCCCTCCCCAGGAAGTCATAACAAGGGACAACGTCTCAGTGAGGGTGAACGCCGTCATCTACTTCAGGGTAATGATGCCCGACAAGGCGATCATAGCTGTCGAGAACTTCCTCTACGCCACGAGCCAGCTCTCGCAGACGACCCTCCGCAGCGTCTGCGGACAGCGCGAGCTCGACGAGCTTTTGACTGAAAGGGAAAAGATAAACAAGTCGATACAGGAGATACTCGACAGGCAGACCGACCCGTGGGGCATAAAGGTCAGCCTCGTAGAGGTCAAGGCCATAGACCTGCCCGAGGAGATGAAGAGGGCCATGGCCAAGCAGGCCGAGGCCGAAAGGGAGAAGAGGGCGAAGATAATACACGCCGAGGGCGAGCTCATGGCCTCTCACAAGATACTCGAGGCCTCGAACCTCCTTTCGCAGAACCCGGTCTCCCTGCAGCTGAGGTACCTTCAGACACTGACCGAAATAGCGGCCGAGAAGAACTCGACGATACTTTTCCCGCTGCCAATGGACATAATAAAGCCCTTTTTGAAGGGGATGAAGACGGAATAGCCGGAAGGGAAAGATGGGCGCAGCTGGAAGCGGTTCACCGGGACACAGGAGAAGGCTGAGGGAGAGGTTCCTGAGGTCGTCCCTCGAAGGGTTCCACGACTACGAGGTCGTGGAGCTCCTCTTGACGTTCGCCATACCCCGGCGGGACGTCAAGCCGCTCGCGAAGGCGCTTGTGGCGAGGTTCAAGGGGCTCTCGGGCATCTTCGAGGCCTCAGCGGAGGAGCTTCGCGAGGTGGCCGGGTGCGGGGAAAGGAGCGTAGAGCTCTTCGCTCTCCTGAAAGAAGTTGCCTCCGCCTACGTCAACGAGAAGGGCGCTGCCCGCCCTCCCGTGAAGTCGGCCGCCGACGCAGTCTGCTTCGTCAACGACCATTCGAAAGAGTACGGGGAAGCCGCAGAGAGGCTCTTCGCTCTTTTCCTCAATTCAAAGAACGAGATACTGGGCATCGAGCTTTTGCACGAAGGGGATATGAACGTGGCGCTCGTGCCGCCTCGCGCCGTGATGGAGAAGGCCTTCGGCCATAACGCGCGCTCGATAATATTCGTGCATACGGCGGACGGTCATGCCGCGCCTTCAAAAGGGGAGAAGGCGCTTGCCGAAGGGCTGGAAGCCGCGGCCCGCTCGATCGACATACTCGTCCACGATCACATAATAGTGGGGAAGAAAAACTTCCTCAGCGCGAGGGACCTGGGCTGGCTGAGGCCCGGACCCTGCCCCTGAGCTCCTTCTCCAAAAAACTCTTTGCTTCCTTTACCGCCGCATCCATCTTCCTGCCTCTTGCAAGGCAGGCCGCTATCGCGGCCGATAGCATGCACCCTGTCCCGTGAAAAGCCGCTTCCGGCCCTTTTATCCTCCTGCCCTTTAAAAAGGTGAACGACTTGCCGTCGTAGAGGAGGTCTGTGGGGGCGGCATCGAGGTGCCCGCCCTTGACCAGCACGTTCGGCGCGCCCATCTCGAATAGGGCCTTCGCGGCCCGCTCCATGCCTGTCATGTCTTTTATTTTGAGGCCCGTGAGGGCAGAGGCTTCGGGTATGTTCGGTGTGACTATCGCGGCCAGCGGAAAGAGGGAAGCCATCGCCTTCATTCCGGCCTTGTCGAGAAGCGGCCTCCCGGCCGTTGCGCGAAGGACGGTGTCGATGACTAGGTTCTTGATTTCCCGGGCCTCGATGAATTTTTTTATCACCTTGAGGTTCTCGAGGCTTCCTATCATGCCGGTCTTGGCGGCGTCTATCGTGAACTCTTCGAAAAGAAGCTCTAGCTGGTCTTTCAATAGCCTTCCCGGCACTGCCACCGCGGACTTAACTCTCGCGTTGTTCTGCGCCGTTATTGCGGTGACCGCCGAGAGCCCCCTTACATTGAATGAGGAGAAGGTGCGGAGGTCTGACTGGAGCCCGGCCCCGCCTGAAGGGTCCGAGCCAGCTATCGTGAGGACGTTCTTCATCGTCACCATCCGAAAACTAGCGTAAGCGCAACCTGGAAGACGCCTATCAAAAAGCCCATCACGCCGCCGAGGTACTCCAGGTGCTTCAGTTCTCTTGCTATGAAGTCGGTGAGGAGCCTCTCGAACCTCTTGAGGTCGAGCTTGTCTATCCTGTTGACGAGGAGCTCCTGGACGTCGATGCTGTCCTTGACCCTCGCGGCAAGCGTCTCTTTTTTCCTGTCGAGGTGAGTTATTATCTCTTTCGTGAGTACGTACTTTACCTGGCTTTTTAGGCTCTCCGAGACGAGGCCCACGACCGGAAGCTTCAAAAACCTCGAGGAGAACCTGTGCTCCACCGCCTCTTCGACCGTCTTTTCTATCTCTTTTTCCCATTCGAGGCCTGAAAGGGCTTTTGCGAGGTCGTCCGAGGAAAGGAGCTCTTTTTCGATGGTCCTGGCCATCGAACGGGCTATCTCTTTTCTCCTCTTCGGGATGACGCCCTGCACCTGGTAGCCCAGGAGGCTGAAAGGCACGTGCGGCCTGAAAAGGAGCTTGATGGCGACGTAGTTGGTAAGCCAGCCTATTACGGCCCCCGTCAAAGGCGGCAGGAGAAGGTCATATGGCATTTTTTATGGCGCTCCGGTCTATATGGGAGAAATCAAAGCAGGGAAAGTTTTGAAAGAGGAGTGGTCCGGCGGGTTCTGGCTTGCTTCAGGAGAGAAAGCCCTTCTTCGATTTCTCTTCCTCGAAGTACTTCTTGTACAGGATGTCCCACTCCCTGCTCCCCTCGGGGACGCCTCTTGAAAGCGAGCGTATCTTGTTCCTCGCGGCCGAATCAGCCTCGTCCTCGACCTTGAGGTAGTCGGTTATGACCTTCTTTATCTCGAGGAGGGCCTTGTTCTCGTCGGTGAAATCGACCAGGTCGTCCTTCCAGACGGCGTCGAAGATGAGGTGGGCTATGTGGGATATCCTGTCCTCGGTGAGCCTCAAATCACTATCCCCCGTTCCCTGGCGAGTTTGCCCTTGACGATGTTGAACATCTTCCTGTAGTCGAGCCGCTGGCTGTCTATCTCGCCGGAGTGGCCCTTCAGTATCTCCTCGACCTCACGGTCGAGGCTGTCCTCGGCCCGAAGGTCGGCAAGGAAGACCTCGACCATGCGTTCGTGGACCTTCGGCTCGGCTGCCTTGAACTCGACCAGCTCCTTTTCCTTGAGCTTGCCGACGACTATGTGGGCTATCTTCTCGACCTGTTCTTTTGTAAGCCTCATTCTGCGAAAATATCACATAATATCCGTGTTTGCAAGGGAGTTGACAGACCGGGTTTTTTGGACTATAAATTAACGGACGCCGTGTAAGTAGCGCTGGCGTTTGGCATCCTCCGGCTGGGAAGGATTCTGCGCTGGAAAACATCTGACGCTGTCAAGCGAGTCGGGCCTGGAAGACGGCCTGAAAACAGGAAAAAGGGGGAGTACGCAATGAAGTTGGTGAAGAACTGGTATTTCAGGCAGATAGCTTTTGTGCTCGCGTTCACGATGCTCGCTCTCGGGGCCGTACCGGCCAAGAGCATGGCTTACGTCGTGGGTTCCGAGGCGGCTGTCTCTGAGCATTCGAGAGAGGCTGACATCGCCAGAATACAGAGGGTACTGGAGTCGAAACTGGTCGCTGACAGGCTTTCGCAGGCCGGTCTGACCGAGGAAGAGATAAACGGCAAGATAACGCAGCTTTCGGACGAGGAGGTCCATTCCTTCGCTTCCCAGCTCGAGAGCGTCTATCCGGGCGGAGACGGGCTCGGGGTCGTCATAGGCCTTCTCATAATAGTAATACTCGTAATGGTCATACTGAAGCTTTCTGACAGGAAGATAGTCATAAGGTAGGCTTTTTCGGCAAGGGCCCGGGGTCAGTCGGCCCCGGGCCTTTTTTTTGAGGATCATTGGATTGGGACCGGGTATTGGAATATTTAAAAAAGTCTTTTTAGCCGTTGTTGCCGTTCTTTTTTTCGGCTGCGCCGGCAACGTTGATATTATAAAGCCGCCGGGCACAGGCCCCTACATCCAGGGCGTGCCTTTTTTCGCCCAGGGCGAATACATGTGCGGCCCGGCAGCCCTCGCGAGTGTAATAGGCTTTCACGGCCGCTCGGAGGGCATGGAGGCGGTCGCAAAAGAGGTCTACAGCGCAAAGCTCAAGGGCACCTTGCCGATGGACCTCCTGCTTTACGCCAAGTCAAAGGGCTTCGAGGCGAAGTATTACAAGGGCAGCATCGAGGGGCTCAAAGAGAGCCTTGCCCGGGGCGAGCCGCTCATATTGTTCCTGAACCTGGGGTACAGCTTCTACCCCGTGGGACATTACGTGGTCGCGGTCGGGATGGACGAAGCCGCCGGAGTCGTCTTCGCCCACTCTGGCATGAACAGGGAAGAGGCGTTCACCGTCAGGGAACTCGAAAAGTCGTGGTCGAAAACAGGCTGGTCAACCCTCCTTGTGAGGCCGAAAGAGAGGCCGGAATGAAAAAACATCTGCTTGCCCTGCTCGTCTTCGCATCCTTTGGCGCGTACGGCTGCGGCGTCGTCGATATAAAGGAAGAGGACGCGCTCACACATAACGAACACATGAAGCTCGGGGCGATTTACGAGGCAAAGGGAGAGTACGAGCTCGCCCTCCGCGAGTACGGCGACGCGCAGGCCATAGACACAAAGGAGCCCAGGGTATACTTCGCGATGGGCAACGTCTACCTGAAGATGAAGGACTACGACAACGCCGAAAAGGAGTACAGGAAGGCGATAGAGCTCGGCGCCGCCCCGGATTTCTACAACAACCTGAGCTGGGTTTACATCGAGAGGGGGCAGCTCGGCGAGGCCAGGTCCGCCGTGAACGAGGCTGTCGCCATGGCCCAGCCTGAAAAGGGTTACATCTACCTCGACACCCTCGGAGTCGTGCTGATGAAGTCCGGGGAGTACGAAGAGGCCGAGGAGAGCTTCATGAAGGCCGCCGACACCGTGCACGGGAAGAACAGGGAGGCGTACCTGGCCATCTACGGACACCTCGTAGAACTATATAAAAAAGAAGGAAAGACGGAGCAGGCCTTGATCGTGGAAGAGAAGCTCAAGCTCTATGAGACGGCCACCGAGGGGGCGGCGAAGCCCGGCATATGAGGACCATCTACGGCATAAACCCGGTGACTGAAGCGTTGAGGGCCGGGAAGAACATCGATCGCGTCGTCGTGAGCGACACGAGGGCCGACAAGGCCGTCGCGTCGATAATAAAGGCGGCCGCCGACAGGGGGATCGAGGTCAAGCGGGCCCCCGACGAAGAACTCAAACGCATATCCAAGACCGAAAAGCACCAGGGGGTCGCGGCCGTCATCGCCGAAGACTTCAAGTACAGGGACCTCGAAGACCTCATAGCCGCGTGGAAGGAAAGCGGGGACCAGGCCTTCTTCCTCATACTCGATTCCATCCAGGACCCGCAGAACCTGGGCTCGCTCGTGCGCACCGCGAACGCAGCCGGTGTCCACGGCATCGTCATCCCGAAAGACAGGGCGTCCGAGGTGACGGCGACCGTTGTGAAGACCTCCGCCGGGGCCACCGAAGTGACGCCCATCGCGCGAGAGACTAACATCACCAGGGCGATAGAGCGGCTCAAGGAAGAAGGCGTCTGGGTCGCCGCCATAGAGGCAGGCTGCAGGGACACGGTCTACAGCGCGGACCTGGACAGGGACCTGGCCCTCGTGATAGGCAGCGAGGGGCGGGGCATAAGGCGTCTCGTGCGTGAGAACTGCGATTTTTGCGTATCTATACCCATGTACGGCGAGATAAGCTCGCTGAACGCCGCGCAGGCAGGGGCAGTGGCCATGTTCGAAGCCAGACGCCAGAGGCTCAGAAGGTAGGGATTCCTCCGCTTCGCTCAGAACGTCAAACCAAAGAGGCCCATGATAGAGCTCGTCAACGAGGCCGCTTCCACGATAAAAGGCGTTGTGACCCGCACGCCCTTGATACCTTCATCCACCCTCTCCAGGCTCTTCGGTTTCGAGGTCTGGCTCAAGCTTGAAAACCTCCAGAAAACAGGCTCCTTCAAGGTAAGGGGCGCCTTCAACAAGATTGCCTCCCTCTCAAAAGCAGAAAAAGCGAAGGGCGTCGTTGCCGCCTCGTCGGGCAACCACGCACAGGGAGTAGCTTGGGCGTCCTCCCTTCTGGGAGTGAAATCCCTCGTCATCATGCCGGAGAGCACCCCAATCGTGAAGTTCGTGGCGACGAAGGGCTACGGCGGCGACGTTATCTTCCACGGCGCTGACTTCAACGAGGCGTACAGGTTCGCCATCGGGTACGCGAAGGAAAGGGGGCTGGCCTTCATCCCGCCGTTCGAGGACGACCTCGTGATAGCGGGGCAGGGCACCATAGGCCTCGAGATACTCGAAGACCTCCCTGACGTCGACACGGTAGTCGTGCCGGTGGGCGGCGGCGGGCTCATATCCGGCATAAGCGCGACAATAAAGAGCGTCGAGCATTCGGTCACTGTCATAGGCGTTGAAGCCTCGGCGTCGAGCTCCTGCGCCGAATCCTTGAGACGGGGCAGGCCGACCGAGGTGCCTGGCGCTCCTACGATAGCAGACGGCATAGCCGTAAAGAGGGTCGGGGAGAGGACCTTCGAGCTGATAAGGCGTTACGTAGACAAGGTAGTCGACGTGGGGGAGGGCTCCATAGCCGAAGCTATATTGAAGCTCCTCGAGAGGAAAAAACTGATGGTCGAAGGCGCAGGCGCCGTGACCATAGCAGCCGCCATGGAGGGGAAGCTGCCGGAGTCGGCAAAAAAGGCGGTCTTCGTCCTGAGCGGCGGCAATATAGACGTCACGATGCTCGACAGGGTGATAAGACTCGGCCTGCTTAAAGAGGGGAGGATACTCCGGCTGGCGACGGTCATAAGGGACATCCCCGGCGCGCTGGCAGGCTTAAGCGCCCTCATCGCAGGGCTCAAGGCCAATATCCTCCATGTGATACACCAGCGGGAGGCCGTTGAAGTGCCTGTCGATTCGATACGCCTCGAGATAATCCTCGAGGTCGAAGGATTTGCCCACTCGGAGCGCATATTGAAGGCGTTGAGGGAGAACGGGTATGAGCCTGAGAGCCGGTAAAGCTGCGCCCGGGCCTGGGCCCGGGCGCACCTGATTACTTGTCCTTCCACCTCTTCAGGAGCTTCATCATGTCTCCGGCCATCTTCATGGCCTCTTCGTCGGTGGTGGTGCTCTTGCCGAGCTTCATCGCGTTGGCGATGTTCTTTTGCATCTCTTCTTTCGTCACGTTCTCGGTGAACTGCCCTTTCCAATAGCAGTGCCTGCAGTACGAGATGTTCATGACGGTCATGTTCGTCTCGCAGCCGAAGTCGTCTTTTTTCGTGATGGCCATGCCGCAGCTGTGGCAGACGGGGCCTGGTAGTATCTCCATGTCATCTTCTCTCTTTCTTTCTTAATTGAAAATCGCTATTTTTCCTGATCTCTTCGTCAGGCCGGAAATAAAAATGCTCACATATTTTACATATATGCTCCGCTTTTTATTTCCGCCCTTCCTCGACCTCAGAAAAAATAGCTGATTTTTATGTTGCTCTGAAAAAAAATGAAAATCGCTCTTTTTCCTCTTCTCTTCGTCAGGCCGGAACCGGTCAGCCCATCCTGCCCAGAAGCGGGCGTCCTGCCATGAAGTGCATGTGCAGGTGGAAGACTGTCTGGCCGCCCTCTTCGTTTGTGTTGATGACAATGCGAAAGCCCCTGTCCCCCAGCCCCAGCTCCCGTGCCATCTTCCGGGCGGTCTGAAGGAGCTCGCTTAAAAGCTCATTGTCTTCGCAGTCCATGAGCGTCCGGTAGTGTTTCTTGGGTATTATGAGGAGGTGGGTTGGCGACTGCGGGTTTATGTCTTTTATTACCATGACCTTTTCGGTCTCGGCCAGTATCTCCGCCTTTATCTTCTTTTCCGCTATCATGCAGAAAACGCAATCGCTCATTTTTTCGCCCTCGAGTTTTTCTCTTCTATGCCGGAAGTCCCGTACCTGCGGCCAAGCTCGGTGAAGACCTCGTCTATTTTTATGCCCTTGTGGGCAAGGAGCGCCATCGAATGGAAAAGCAGGTCGCAGAACTCGTAGAGGACCTGGCCGTTCTCCTTCTCGCTCGCCGCCTCCACGAGCTCGTACGTCTCTTCTTCTACCTTGGCGAGTATCTTGGGGAGCCCCTTTGCGTAAAGAGAAGCTACGTACGAGCTTGACGGGTCCGCCTTCTTCCTCTCTTCGAGCACCTTCGCCAGCTGTGAGATGACGGCCGGGCCAGCGGGTTTTACATTCTCTCCGGCCGCCAGCGACCTGTAAAAGCAGGTCCGCTCGCCGGTATGGCAGGCAGGCCCCTTGGGCTCGACCAGGACAAGCAGCGTGTCGCCGTCGCAGTCGTAGAGTACTTCACGCACTTCCTGGAAGTTGCCCGAAGTCTCGCCCTTGAGCCACAGCGAGTTCCTCGACCTGCTGTAGTAATGGGCCTTTCCGGTGGAAAGGGTCTTTTCAACTGCCTCGGCGTTCATCCAGGCCATCATGAGGACTTCGCCGGTGGACGCGTCCTGGGCTATCGCCGGGACGAGCCCCTTTTCGTTGAACTTGAGAGCGCTTATTCCGCCTTTCATCTAATCCCGCCGCCAGAGCTTTTTTAGAAGGTTATTATATCCCGTACTTTGGTGTCAATGCCAGTTTTTTCACAGGTTTTCGGCAGGAGGCCGCCTTGACTGGACGGGGTTTGGCTGGTAGACTTTCGCATATGCCAAAGACCATCATAGAACGCTCAGAGACAAGCTTCCTCCAGGTAATAAACGAAAAAGGCGACTCAGACGAGTCCTTGATGCCGCCCGTCGGAGAAGCGGGCTTCAGGAGGTTTTTCGAGACCATGCTCCTGGCGCGCTCCTTCAACCACAGGGCGCTCTCCCTTCAGAGGGAGGGGCGCATAGGCACTTACGCCTCCATATGGGGGCAGGAGGCAGCGCAGATAGGCTCGGCGCTGGCTTTTTCTGAAGACGACTGGCTCTTCCCGTCGTTCAGGGAGTCGGGCGTGCTGGTGGCAAGGGGCTACCCCATGTGGATGCTCTACAGGTACTGGGCTGGCGATGAACGGGGCATGAGCGCCCCGGGATTCAATATCTTCCCGATGAGCGTACCTGTCGGCACTCAGGTGCCGCACGCGGCAGGGGCCGCGTGGGCCATGAAGCTCAAGGGGCACAAGAAGGCCGCTGCAGTCTACTTCGGGGACGGCGGCTCCTCGAAGGGCGATTTCCACGAGGGGCTCAACTTCGCCGGGGTCTTCAAGGCCCCATGCGTATTCCTCTGCCAGAACAACCAGTGGGCCATCTCAGTGCCGAGGGCCCGCCAGACTGCGGCCAAAACTATAGCGCAGAAGGGTTATGCCTACGGCATGGAAGGAATACAGGTCGACGGGAACGACATCGCAGCCGTGTACAAGGTTGTAAAAGAAGCCGCCGAGAAGGCGCGTTCAGGCGGCGGGCCGACGCTCATAGAGTGCTTCACCTACAGGCTCGACGACCACACCACAGCCGATGACGCTTCGCGTTACAGGACCGACGAAGAGGTAGAGGAGTGGAAGGCGAAGGAGCCGCTAATAAGGCTCAGGCTCTACATGGAGAAAAAAGGCTGGTGGACGAAAGAGTACGAGGAAGCTGAGGCCAAAAAGGCCCAGGAGGCAGTTGACGCCGATATCAAAAAAGCGGAAGCCTACAGCGCCCCTGACCCTGCCGACATAATAAAGTACACGTACAAGGACCTCACCGGGAGGCAAAAAAAGGAGCTCAAGGAGTTCGGATGGGGAAGCTGAACATCGTCCAGGCCATAAACCAGGCTTTGGCGCAGGAGATGGAAAAGGACCCTGACGTCATAATCATCGGCGAGGACGTGGCAAAGGACGGCGGGGTGTTCAGGGTTACCCAGGGCCTCCTCGACAAATTCGGCCCCGAGCGGGTCATCGACACGCCTTTGGCTGAGCTCGGCATCATAGGCACCGCCGTGGGCCTGGCGGCCTACGGCATGAAACCGGTGGCCGAGATACAGTTCATGGGCTTCACCTACGCCGGGCTCGAGCAGCTCTTCTCGCACGCCTCTAGGATAAGGTCGCGCTCCAGGGGCGCTTTCTCATGCCCCATGGTCGTGCGCACGCCTTACGGCATAGGAATAAAGCCCCCGGAGCTCCATTCCGAGTCGTCAGAGGCGCTTTTCGCGCATATGCCGGGGCTCAAGGTCGTCATACCGTCGAACCCGTACAACGCCAAGGGCCTGCTCGTTTCTGCCATAAGGGACCCTGACCCGGTGCTCTTCATGGAGGCCTCCCGCCTTTACAGGTCGATAAAATCTGATGTGCCGGAGGAGCTCTATTCCATACCGCTCGGCAAGGCGAACATCTACCAGGAAGGCTCGGAGATAACGGTCGTGGCGTGGGGGACGATGCTCCACAGGGCCGCCGAGGCGTCGGAAGATTTCGACTGCGAGATAATAGACCTTCAGACCATCCGCCCCTTTGACGAGGAGACGGTCGTAAATTCCGTCAAGAAAACCGGGAGGCTCGTCGTGGTGCACGAGGCCCCCAGGGTCTGCGGCTTCGGGGCTGAGGTGGCCGCGCTCGTGGCAGAGGAGGCTTTCGGCTATTTGAAAGCCCCTGTCGTGAGGGTCGCCGCGCCGGATGCTGTCGTGCCCATGGCAAGGCTCGAAGACCACTATATGCCGAGCCAGGAGATGATAAAGAAGGCCTATCAGAAAGTAATGCAATACTGATTCTCTTTTCTCCTTTCCCGCTGTCTATCTTTCATTACCCGGAGGCTTCCAATGGAATTCGACTTCAAGCTGCCAGACCTCGGCGAAGGCATAACCGAAGGCGAGGTCGTCAAGTGGCGGGTCAAGGAGGGCGACCATGTCGAAGAGCACCAGGTCGTTCTTGAGATAGAGACGGACAAGGCCATAGTCGAGGTCCCTTCCCCCCGAAGCGGCAAGGTAACTTCTATCGGGGTCAAAGAAGGGCAGGCCGTGAGCGTCGGGGCCACCTTGATGAAAATAGAGACCGGTGAAGCCGCCGCAAAGGCAGAGGAGAAGGCCCCCGAGAAGAAGGTGGAGGAGGAAAAGAGGACGAGGCCGCCTTCTGTTTCGGTAGTCGGCGCGCTCCCGGACAGGGAAGAGGTAATGGCCGCGCCGAAGGCCAGGGCGCTCGCCAAAAAACTCGGCGTGGACCTGGCAACAGTCAACGGCACAGGCCCCGGCGGGCTGGTGACTGAAAAGGACGTGCAGGCTGCTTCCGAGGGCAAACCGGCCGCAGCTCCTCCGGCGGCGAAGGCGCAAGAGAAGGTCGAGAAAAAGACCGAGGAGCCGCGTGAGGCAAGGCAGGCGGGCCCCGGAACCGACAAGTACGGCGCCATAGAGATTGTGCCGATAAGGGGCGTCCGCCGCGCCATAGCCAGAAACTTAATGGCCAGCCAGAAGAATACAGCCTTCGTGACCGGCATGGACGACGCAGACGTCACCGAGCTCTGGAACCTGAGGAAGCGCGAGTCGAAGGTGGCGAAGGAGAAGAAAGTACACCTCACCTTCCTGCCCTTTTTCATGAAGGCCGCGCAGCACGCGCTCGCCCTGCACCCGATGATAAACGCCTCGGTCGACGAGAAGGCCGAAGAGGTGGTCGTAAAGAAGTACTACAACATAGGCGTTGCCGTCGACACGCCCGAGGGGCTCATGGTCTCGGTCGTCAAGAACGTCGAGAAAAAGACCATCCTGGAGCTGGCCGCAGAGCTGCAGGAGCTTTCAGTAAAGGCGAGGGACAGGAAAATAACCCTCGAGGAATTGAAGGGTTCTACATTCACCATAAGCAATTACGGGACGTTCGGGGCTACCTACGCCACCCCGATAATAAATAACGGCGACATCGCAATACTCGGCACCGGGAAGATAGCGGACCGGCCCTGGGTAGTTGACGGTCAGGTGGCGATAAGGAAGGTCCTGCCCATATCCCTCACCTTCGACCACAGGATAATCGACGGGGCAGAGGCCTCCAGGTTCGTAAGCAGGATAAAGGCTTTCCTTGAAGACCCGGGCAGGATATTCATAGAGAGCGCGTAAGAGGCGTGAGATTTTAGTCCCCCTTTTCTAAAGGGGGACTGAGGGGTATTGAGGCGTCAATTAATCTCCCCTGACCCATCGTTAGGGGAGAGGGGCATTTTTTGTGCTGTGCTTTTAAAAACATTTTGTGGCGGGGCTTCGGCTCACTCGAAACGACCGCTCCAATCTTGTCTAGTCTTTAACACATACACCGTAACAGGGCGGAGCGCGCCTAAGGGAGGAAGAGGCGAACCGGGCCGGGGCTGCGGGGAGCGAAGCGACCTCAGGGGCCCGGTTCGCGGGTGGGGGAGGCTGAAAGCGTGCAGAGCCCTGTTACAGAGAGCGGCGGCAGCCGCGTTACATGGAATTTTGAATAGATGATAAAAGCGCGGCAGCGCGCGAAATGCTAGATGAAAGCCTTGTTTGCGAAGCATGTAAGGAAAAGCGAAGCCGTGTTTTTCTTCAGGTAGATTACGAGATTCTTCGGTCGCTTCGCTCTCTCAGAATGACAAACAGGTCAGTGAATCGTAAGCCAAAGATAATCTGTCATTCTGAGCGAAGCGAAGAATCTCGCGTTCTACCGGAAACCTTGGTGATTCCCGCATCGTCTTGCGCGCGGCAAACGATTTTTTTTAGCCGCTTTGCTCTCTAAGAATGACAAAACAAAAAGCCCGCTCTTTCGAGCGGGCTTTTCTTGTCTCATCAATCAGCCGTCAGTTCAGCTCGCGGCTTCTTTTTGCACCTGGTCGAGGTCGACCTTCTCGAGCCTCTTGGAGCACACGGCCCAGTTTACGTTCTTCATGAAGGCGTCTATGTAAGGCGCCCTCTTCGCTCCGTAGTCCATGAAGTAGGCGTGCTCGTAGACGTCCATCACGAGAATCGGCACAACGTTTATCGGGGTCTTTTCGTTGTGCGCGTCCAGGCAGTAGTTATGGAGCTTGCCGTCGTAGAGGCTCAAGGCGAGGATGACCCAGCCCCTGCACGCAAGGCCTGAGGCCTTGAACTCTTCGGCCCACCTTTCAAAGGAGCCCCATTCGCGCGCTATGAGGTCCGCCACTTTGCCGGTGGGCTTGCCGCCCTTGCCGGTGAGGTTCTCGAAGTAGTACTCGTGGAGCACCACGGCGTTGTAGGCGAAGGTCTCGTCTATCTTCACCGACCTCCAGTCCGAGAAGGCCTGGTTCGCGGTCGAAAGCTCGGTCTTTTTCTGGCGCTCCTCTATCTCGTTCAGCTTGTTGACGTAGCCGACGTAGAGTATGTCCCTGTGGTTGGAGATCTGCGCGTCAGAAAGCCCCTCGGGCTTGATGTCGAACTTTTTGGGCTGGTGCTGTGCCATGCTACTCCTCCTTGATATAGAGCGTTATTGCGTAACGGTTGAAATATGAAAGCCCCGGGCGGGAGCCCGGATACATAGCTTAATTAAACCAGCAAACGGAAATCTGTCAAGGAAGGGCTTAAACGAACCTGTTCAGGATTATGTTGAGGACGCTTATGACTATGGCTCCCAGCAGGGCAGGGAAAAACCCCGCGACCAGAAAGCCGGCTATCGCGTAACCGACGAACCAGAGAATGAAGGCGTTCAGGATGAAGGTGAAAAGGCCGAGAGTGAGGAGATTTATCGGCAATGTCAGGATTATGAGGACGGGTTTTGCTATGAGGTTCAGTACGCCGAGGAGGACGGCGGCCTTTATGGCGGGGCCGTAGCCCTCGACCGTTACCCCGGGGACGAGGTAGGAGGCCAGGAAGATTCCCGCCGTGAGGATTATGAGCCTCAAAAGAATGTTTAACATCTTGACCTTTTTAGCAGACTTGTGCTTTCAGTTACTTGTTGGAAAGTATCCGCGTCATCTCGCCGTGCAGCAGCTTGTTCGAGGCGAGGCATTCCTTGCCGTATATCGAAAAACGCCCGCCTGAGAAGTCCGTCACCCGCCCGCCCGCCTCTTCGACGATGAGCGACCCGGCGGCCACGTCCCAGGGCCTGAGCTTCATCTCCCAGTAGCCGTCGAACCTGCCCGAGGCTATGTAGCACAGGTCCAGGGCCGCGGAACCCGCCCTTCTTATGGCCTGCGCCTTAAGCGAGAACTGTGAGAAGAAATCGAGGTTGTTGTCCTTCGAGGCCCTGAGGTCGTAAGGGAAGCCTGTGGCCAGCAGGCCCCTTCCGAGCTCGTCTATCGCGGAGACTTTTATCTTCTTCCCGTTGAGGAATGCCCCTTTGCCCTTTTCAGCCGTATAGAGCTCGTCGAGCATCGGGTCGTAGACCGCGCCGAACCTGACCTCTCCTTCAACCTCGAACCCGATGGAGACGCAGAAGAACGGAAAGCCGTGGGAGTAGTTCGTCGTCCCGTCAAGCGGGTCTATTATCCATTTGCAAGGGGAGTCCTGCTTTACCTCGGGGCTTTCCTCGGTGAGTATGCCGTGGGCAGGGAATGACTTCCTTATGGATGCCATTATGAGCTCTTCGGACTTCCGGTCGACCTCGGTTACGATGTCGACAGCGCCCTTGAACTCTATCCTGTTGACCTTGCCGACGTTCTCCTTGAGGAGCGCCCCGGCGGCCCTGGCCGTCTCAACGGCGAAATCCCTTATGGCTGTCATGTCCATTGAATGAGCCCGGCCTTTCAAAAAGGTCTATACTAACTGATTATTTCCGGGAGGGCCAGATAAAAACCGCAGAAATGCGCATCGGGAGGCTGATAAATGACAAGCCCGGGTCTCCCCGGGCCTTTTTGGTCGAAAACGAGTTTTAATTCTTCGCGGTCAGCAGTTGGGGCATGAAGCGCAGCCGGGGTTGTTTTTCTTGTCCTTCTTGCTCTCGGCCGGGCTTCCAGAGTAGTTGTCCTTGTACCAGCCGCCGCCTTTCAGGTGGAAAGAGGAGGACGATATCTTTTTTTCGACCTTCCCGCCGCACTCTTCACATTTGGTAAGCGGCTTGTCCGAGAACTTCTGCAAGGCCTCGAACTCCCTGCCGCATTTGTGGCACATGTATTCATAGATCGGCATAAACCATCCTCCGTTTGAACATACATAGCTGGAGCATTCCCCGCAGAATCAGCCTCGGGGAATCCTCAAATCCTAATATATTGTAGGTACCTGAGGCCCGGATGTCAATTTTAAAAAAGCTTTTTTCCGCTTCCCCGGAAGAAATGGCTGGCTAACCGCCTGATTTTATGACAGAATACCCTGATTCAGGCGGCCGCTTGCGTTCCTTTCGGCTTCGATTTTTGTCACTGCCCCTCACGCCGCTTCCGTTGTATCATCATTTTTATTGATATGAGCCCAGAAGAGAAAAGAAAAGAAAAAAGCCTCGGATACTCCATCAGGGATGGGGTCTTCGTGAGCATGATGAACGGCTTCACCCTCGATTACTTCACACCGTTTCTCATCCTCCTCGGCGGCACGATAAGGCACGTGGGCATATTGAGCGCGCTGCCGAACCTGGTCGCGGCCTTCATCCAGCTCAAGAGCCCTGACATCGCCGACCGCCTGAGTTCCCGGAAAAAGGTCATAAGCCTTTTCATCCTTGTGCAGGCTTTGATGCTGCCGCCGATGGTCGCGTGCTGGTTCCTCGAATGGAGGATAGGCGTCTTCATCGCCGTTGTCACGCTCTTTACGGCTGCCGGGGCAGTCATAATGCCTGCCTGGGGAAGCCTCATGGCCGACCTGGTGCAGGAGGACAAACGGGGCGAGTACTTCGGCTGGAGGAGCAAGACCCTCGGCATGATAACGGTCCTGGCGACCTTTTCGGCCGGTTTCATCCTGCACAGGGCCGAGAAGACGAACGCCCTTGTAGGCTTCGCGGCCGTTTTCGCCCTCGCTTTCGTGTTCAGGCTCGTCTCGTGGCACTACATGAACAAGATGCACGAGCCCGCTCTGGCGAGGAAGGAGGAGGACTACTTCTCGCTCCGCGATTTCGTCTCCCGCTACCAGACGAGCAACTTCCTGAGGTTCGTGGTATTCGTCTCTCTATTGAAGTTCACTGTCTACGTGGCCTCGCCGTTTTTCGCGGTGCTGATGCTCAAGAACCTGGGCTTCGGGTATCTGGCCTTCACGCTGGTCACGCTCTCGGCCACTTTAGCGGCCATAGCGAGCATACGGCGCTGGGGCAGGCACGCGGACAGGGTCGGCAACCTGAAGGTCGTGCGCTCGACCTCTATGCTGGTCGCGCTCATCCCCCTTTTCTGGCTCGTAAACCAGAACCCGGTCTACCTCTTTTTCGTGCAGGCGTTCTCCGGGTTTGCCTGGGCGGGTTTCAACCTTTCGGCCTCGAACTTCATCTACGACGCCTCGAGCCCCGGAAAGAGGACGAGGTGCATAGCCTACTTCAATTTTTTCAGCGGCGTGTCGATGAGCCTCGGGGCGCTTTTCGGCGGCTGGCTGGCGATGGTCATCCCCACGGGCTTTCTTGAGTTCAAGGCGATGAACCTTATCCTCATCTCGGCGGTCCTGAGGCTCGCCATGGCCTACTTCCTGCCTTTCAAGCTCCAGGAGGTAAGGGAGGTCGAACACATAAAAACCCACGAGCTGCTCTGGTCGATGCTGCGCTTGAGGCCGGCCTTCGCGAGGGGTACAATAGAAAAATAAAGGGGCGGGCGTAAGGCTTACTTTACGAGGTATGAGCCGAGCGTTTCGCTCGTGCCCTCGAAGGTCGCTATGGTCTTCGAGCTCCATTCGGGGCGCACGCTGTACGCGGCCGCGTCCCTGAAGCATGAATCGATTGCTTCCCTCAAGACGCCCGTCATGGCTGCGACATAGGTCTTGGTCCTCTGGCGTCCTTCTATCTTCAATGCCGCCACCCCCGCGTCCATGAGGCCGGGGAGTATCTTGAGGACGTTAAGCGATTCCGGGTCTTCGAATACGTAGGCGTACTCTCCATCGGGCTTTATGTAGCGCCCCTTGCAGCAGGTCGGATAGGGCGAGGACTCGTTCTTGCCGAGCCTGTTGAGAGTCATGTCGTTGAGGGCGATGGACATCCCTCCTCCCGGCTCGGACGAGAATCTGACGAACCTCGACGGCGAGCACGCGCCCTCGGTATTCGTCGACGCGCCGGTCACGTAGGATGAAAGGTAGCACCTGCCCTCGATGTTTATGCAAAGTCCTCCGAGGGCGAATACCTCTATCTCGACGTCGGTGCGCTCACGGAGGTGCTTTATCTCCTCGACGGTCAAAACCCTCGGCAGCACCACCCTTTTTATCCCGAAGTGCTTCCTGTAAAAGTTTATAGATTCATAGTTGGACGAGCTCGCCTGCGTCGAAAGGTGGAGGTTCGCCTGTGGGTACTTATCCCTCGCGTACTTCAGCACGCCGATGTTGGCTATTATGACCGCGTCGGCCTTGAGGTCCATGGCGAGGTCGACGGCCTTGTACCACTTCGGGAAGGCGTCGCCCTGGGGGAAGGTATTTATGGCGACGAAGAACTTGCGCCCCTTTGAGCGGACGTACCTTATGCCGTCCTCGAGCTCCTCGGGGGTGAAGTTCAGCCCTTCGAAGTTCCGGGCGTTCGTGGAGTCGCTGAAGCCGAGGTAGACAGCGTCAGCGCCGCTGTCTACGGCCGCCCTCAGGGAGGCGAGGTTGCCCGCCGGGGCTATGACTTCAGGTTTGATCATGAAAGGAATATACAATTTAAAAGCTTCTTCGTCAAATATTTCAAGGGCGGGTCATGAGCAGCGCTTCTATGGCCTTTGCAGGCGCAGGCCTGCTGAACAGGTAGCCCTGGGCTGAACCGCAGCCCAGGTCGTTCAGGATGGCGAGCTGCTCTTCCGTTTCGACCCCTTCGGCCACGACGTCGAGCCCCAGGCTGTTGGCTATGGCGATTATGCCCATCGCCATCGAAAGGCTGCTCGAGTCGGCGGCGATGTCCCTGATGAACGAGCGGTCTATCTTCAGGGTGTCTATGGGCAGCTCTTTAAGGTAGCTCAATGAGGAGTAGCCAGTGCCGAAGTCGTCGATGTAGACGAGAAGGCCGAGCTTGCGTATCTCCTTCAACGTGCCGACGAATATGTCCATGTTGTTCATCAACTCGCTTTCGGTCACTTCCACTGCCAGCCTTATGGGGCGCGATGCGAAGTCGAAGCCGAGTATGCGCTGTAGCCGCTCGAAAAAGTCCTGGTGCCTAATCTGCCTCACGGAGACGTTCACGCCCATCTTAAGGTCCCTCAGGCCGCGCTTCTCCCATTCGAGCGCCTGCGCCACGGCCGTCTTCAGCACCCATTCGCCTATGGGGACTATGAGGCCCGTCTCCTCGGCGACTGGGATGAACTTGTCGGGGGGGACCGGCCCGAGCTTGGCGCTGGTCCATCTGAGGAGCGCCTCCACCCCGGTTATACGGCGGTCCTCCACGTTCACTATCGGCTGGTAGGCGAGCTCAAACTCCTTTCTTTCGAGGGCGTGCCTCAGCTCGTTTTCTATCTTCCTGCGCTCCCTGGCCTTGATGTTTATTTCCTGTGAGAAGTACTGGGCGGGACCGGCGCCGCTGGCGTCGGCCGCGTGCATCGCGAGCTCCGTGTTCTGTATCAATTCCTGCGGCGACGTGCCGTCGTCCGGGTATATGGCTATGCCCGAGCAGACTTTTATGTATACCTCTTCGCCGGAGATAGTCGCCGAAGCCGGCAGAGCGCCGATTATCTTCTCCACCACCATGACCGCGTCTTCCCTGTCGGCCAGGTCCAGGAGCATGACTCCGAAGTTGTCGTTCCCGAGCCTCGCCACAGTGTCGCCTTCGCGCACCGAGGAGGCGAGGTAAGCCGCCAGGGTCTTTAAAACCTCGTCCCCGGCCCTGTGGCCGAGCGTGTCGTTTATCCCGCTGAAGTCCTTTATGTCGAGTATGGCCACGGCCACGACCCTCTGGCTGTACTTGGCCCTCAAGAGCCCCTGGGTCAGGTGGTCCTCGAAAACCCATCTGTTGACCAGCCCCGTGAGCGGGTCGTACCTCGAAAGATAGTCGAGGAGCTTTTCTTTTTCTATCTTCTCGAGCCCCAGGGAAGTGTTGGCGGCAAGGTCAAGGAGGAGCCTCAGCTCGTCCTCGTCGTTGAAAAAATCAGGCTCTCCAGAGTAAAGGGTGAGCGCGCCGATGCTCTTGCCCCCTATTCTCAAAGGGAACGCCGCCACCGACACGTAGCCGTATTCGCTTGCCAGCTCTTTCCACGGCACTCCGGCGATGTCCTTTTGGAAATCCCCCGAGATGACCTCCCGGTTTTCCTGGAACGCCCTGAAGGCCAGCGGAACCGCCCCGGCATGGGGGTCCGCGCGTTCCATGAGCCTGTCTATGTACTTTCTATCCCTGCCCGCCCAGGCGGCCGGGTAAAGCTTTCCTGAGCCGTCAGCGAGCGCCGCCCACGAGAGCGTGAAGCAGCCGTGTTCCACGGCTATGCGGCAGGCCTCGTTCAGAAGTTCGTCTTTCCCGAGGTTGCGGATTATCGCGCCGTTTATGGCGCTCAGGACGGCGTATATCCTGTTGAGCCTGGCGATCCTCGTGAGGTGGCGCTCGGATTCCTCTTCGCGCGCCTCCAGCGAGTCGGCCATGGCGTTGAGGCTTTTCGCGAGGTCGTTGAACTCGTCGCTTCCCATGTCGCGCATTGCCCTGGCCTTCCTTTTTCCGGCGCCGAGCTCCATTGTGACATCGACCATCTCCCTCACGCTCTTGAGGATTAGTTTTTCGGAGGCCAGCAGCGCCAGCAGGAGGACGAACGTGACGATGAGCGTCGAGGTCAGGAGGTTCCTGGCGAGCAGGCGGTCGGCCTTGGCGTAGACTACCGAGGCGGGGATGCCGGATATGACGAAGATGCTGCTGTCCCTGGAAAGGTCGAGCCTTATGAATGAGTATACCCGCAGTATCTCGTCGCTTCCTACGAGACGGGCGTGCCCCTCGTCGCCGCCGCTCAGAAGCGGCTCGAGGTCGGAGCCCTTGAGGTTTTTGCCTGTCCACCCGTGTTCGGGGGGGTAGGTGGCGAGCACCGTCCCTGAGCTGTCCGCGAGTATGACGCTCTGACCCTGCTTCAGAGGTTGCCCGGAAAGTTTTTTCCCAAGCATGGTAATGGGCACGGCGGCGAACAGCACGCCCTTGAATTCGCCCTGTTTTACGACCGGGTAGCCGAAGTTGACGGTCGCCATCTTCGTTATCGCGCCGACCTGGTAGTCTCCTATGGAAAATTCGAGGCTCTCGGCGGCCCGCCTGAAGTACGTCCTCTGGCCGGCGTAGACCGGCGTGGTGAAAGGAAGGGCGCTGGCTGTTATCATGCCGTCGGGCGCTACGAAGCCGATGTTGGAGTAGACGTCCTGCTGGGTGAGGAGCTCGGAGAGAAGCCTGGAGAGCGCGGCCGTGTTCTCCACGTCCATCGTGCGCCCCAGCACCGAAAGGAATATTTTCGTGTCCTGCACCAGGTTCATCTGTTCCATCGAGACCCGGCGTATGGCCGAAAGCGCTTCGCTCCTGGCCTCGGCAGAGTCGTGCCTGCGCTGCTCGACGTTGGTGTAGATGATGAGGACAAGGGCCGGAAGGGACGCGAGGAGCACGAGGGCTATGAGGCGCGCCCGGAGGGTGGAAAGCAGCCCTCCGGAGGCCCGGCCTGAGCTGGTTGCGGTTTTCTCCATCGTATAAATCACCTGTAAAAGAAATAATGCCGGAGCCCGGGCAGACCCCGGGCGCTGGCTTTTCAGGGGATTCATTCAAGTGGGATTTATCTTAGCTGCGGGAACCCCAAAGCGGGGATTGGTGAGAGTCCTGAGGCGGCGGGGGCCGCCTCAGAACGGAACGTCGTCTATATCGCTTGCCGGGATGTCGTCGGCAGATACGTCGGATGCGGCGTGCGGCGAGCTTTCGCCCCTGCCGCCGAGCATCTGCATCGTGTTGGCGAGTATTTCGGTGGTGTACTTCTTGTTGCCGTCCTTGTCGTCCCAGCTCCTGGTCTGTATCTTGCCTTCTATGTAGACCTGCTTGCCCTTCGAGAGGTACTCGCCGCATATCTCCGCGAGCTTGCCGAAGGCCACGACCCTGTGCCACTCGGTCTTGGTCTCCTTCTGTCCGTCCTTGTTGGCACGCGTCTCGCTGGTGGCGAGCCTGAATGTGACTACCGCCATGCCGCCCGGCGTGTACCGTATCTCCGGGTCAGCTCCGAGGTTGCCCACGAGGATGACCTTGTTGACTCCCGCCATTAGTGTTCTCCTTAGAGGATTGTTCCCATATTATATCCATCAGGGCCTCAGCTTTGCAAGCCCAATCGATATATTTTTTGGTGATATTTCCTTTCCTTGCGTGATATATTAATCAATTGAAAAAATAGAAAAGGGGTTTCAAAGGCCGTTTTATGAGCGTTTTGAGGTCTTCCGCAGTATGGGCGGTGTGGGTCCCCGCGACGATAATTTCGTTTTTCCTCATCGCGCTGGCCTGGCCTTTCGACAGGCGCGGCAACGTGATGCACAACATATGCGTCCTGTGGGCGAAGGTCCTTGTTGCCGTCTCCGGGGTCAGGGTCAGCGTCAGGGGGCTCGGGAACGTGCCGAAGGGCAGCCCGGTGCTGTTCCTTTCCAACCACCAGGGCGCCTTCGACATACTGGCGCTCCAGTCGGTCCTGCCGGTCCAGTTCCGCTGGGTGGCCAAAAAGAGCCTCTTCAAGGTGCCGTTCGTGGGCTGGTCAATGCGCCTTGCCGGGTACATATCGATAGACAGGGAAAACCCGGCCGAGGCGATGAAGAGCATGGAAGAGGCGGCCTTCAAGATGGACAGGGGCTCCTCCGTGGTCATATTCCCGGAGGGCACTCGCTCTGAGACGGGCAGCCTCCTGCCGTTCAAGAGGGGCGCATTCATGCTGGCGAAAAAATGCGGCCGCCCGATAGTGCCGGTGGCGATAAACGGCACCGGAGGCATATTGAAAAAAGGGGGCTTCATAGTGAACCCCATGAAGGTCTCCATATCAATAGGAAGCCCGATAGACATCGGTTCGTCGGATGAAAAGGAGCTCAGGAACATGACCAAACGTCAGGTAGAGGCGATGCTCAAGGGCGCGGCGGAGCTCGCATGAGCGAAGGGGAGAGGGTGGAAAAATCCCTCCGGATGATACCCCTCGGGGGCCTCGGAGAGATAGGCCTCAACATGATGGCGATGGAGTACGATGACACCATAATAGTCATCGACTGCGGCCTCATGTTCCCGGAAGACTACATGCTTGGCATAGACCTGGTCATTCCGGACGTCACTTACCTGGCGCGGAACCGCGACAAGGTCAAGGCCTTCATAATAACCCACGGGCACGAGGACCACACCGGGGCCCTGCCTTTCGTACTGCGCGAGATAGACGCGCCGATATACGGCACGGCCCTCACCATAGGCCTTATCGAGGAGAAGCTCGAGGAGTTCGGACTGGCAAACTCGACCGTCCTGGAGACGGTGCGCCCGAGGGACAGGGTATCGATAGGCCCCTTTGACATCGAGTTCATCAGGGTGAGCCATTCCATTGTCGACGGCTGCGGGCTGGCGATAAAGACCCCCGTCGGCACCGTCGTGCACACGGGGGACTTCAAGATGGACCAGACCCCGGTAGACGGCGAGGTCATGGACTACGCCAGGTTCTCCGAGTACGGCGAGGCGGGCGTCCTTCTTTTCATGTCGGATTCGACGAACGTCGAAAAGGAAGGCTACACGCTCTCGGAGCGCGAGATAGGCTTCAACCTCGAGGACATCTTCAGGAGGTGCGAAGGCCGGATAATCGTCGCGGCCTTCTCCTCGAACATACACCGCATACAGCAGGTCATGGACGCCGCCGAGAAGTTCGGCCGCAAGGTCGTCCTGAACGGCAAGAGCATGGTCGCGAACTCGAGGATAGCCCGCGCGCTCGGGTACTTGAAGGCCTCCGACGGGCTCATGGTAGACCTGCGCGACCTGGACAGCCTGCCCCACCAGAGGGTCGTGCTGCTGACCACCGGCAGCCAGGGCGAGCCGATGAGCGCCCTCACGCGCATGGCCATGGACAACCACAAGCAGATAAAGGTCACGAAGGGCGACACCATAATACTGTCGTCCAAGTTCATACCCGGCCACGAAAAGGCCATCTCCACCATGATGAACCACCTGTACAGGAGAGGGGCCGACGTCATATACGAGAAGGTCTCGGAGGTGCACGTCTCGGGACACGCCAGCCGCGAAGAGCTCAAGATAATGCTCAACATAGTGAAGCCCAGGTACTTCATGCCGGTCCACGGCGAGTACAGGCACCTGGTGCTCCACGGAAGGCTTGCCGGAACAGTCGGCATACCTGAAGAGAACATTTTCGTCGCGGAGGACGGGGACGTCATCGAGTTCACGAAGGACGGGGCAGGGAAGGCCGGCAAGGTCGAGCACGGCAGGGTCTTCGTCGACGGCAAGGGCGTCGGTGACGTCGGCGAGATGGTCCTGAAGGACAGGAACCACCTTGCCGAGGGCGGGATGGTGCTGGCCGTCGTCGCGATAAACAACTCCACCGGAGAGATAGTCTACGGCCCTGAGATAGTCACCAGGGGGCTGGTCCTAGAGGAAGTGAGTCCCGGGCTTATAGAGCAGGCAAGGAACATAGTCGTGGAGACCCTAGGGAACATCAACGCCGAGGTCAAAACAGAGCAGCTCGAGGTCAAAGAAGAGGTAAGGCGGGCCTTGAGGAGATTTTTCAACAAGACTCTCGAGAGGAGGCCGGTCATCCTGCCGGTCATAATCGAGATATAGGCCGGGAAACCTTATGGACAGCAAGAGCGTAGTCTGGTTCGCCGGCCTGAGGGCCGGCTCCAGGGAAAACCTCTTCGACAAGATAGGCTCGCTTCTTCAGAACGCGGGCGTCAAAGATGCCTTCAGGAAAGGCCATCTCGTCGCCGTGAAGCTCCATTTCGGCGAGAAGGGCAACGCCTCCTTCATCCGCCCGGTCTTCGTCAGGAGGGTCGTGGAAAGCATAAAGGAGACCGGCGCGTCCCCGTTCCTCACCGACACGAACACCCTTTACGTAGGCACCAGGGGCAACTCCCCGGAGCACCTGAAGACGGCCATAGAAAACGGCTTTGATTACGCGGTCGTAAACGCCCCTCTCATAATAGCTGACGGGCTTCGCGGGGACTCCGCCGCCCTCGTCAGGATAGGCGGCAAGCACTTCGACGAGGTGGGCATAGCAAAAGAGATTGCCTCTGCCGATGGCCTCGTCGTGCTCACGCATTTCAAGTGCCATGAATTGACCGGCTTCGGCGGCGCTTTGAAGAACGTCGGCATGGGCTCGGCGTGCAGGGAGGGCAAGCTCGCCCAGCACTCGAATGCCGCTCCGGTCGTTGACCCTTCCGGCTGCATGGCCTGCGGCGATTGCGTTGAGGCCTGCCCGGCGGCAGCGATAGAAGTCGGGGCGGTGGCCGTCATAAACGAGGAGCCGTGCATCGGCTGCGGCCACTGCATAGCCGTCTGCCCTCAAGGGACAATAAAGATAAGGTGGAACGAGAGCCCCGCAAGGCTCCAGGAGAAGATGGTCGAGCACTTCGAGGGGGCGGTGAAGGGGAAGGAGGGCGCTTGCCTGTACCTGACCTTCATAACGCAGGTCTCCCCGGCCTGCGACTGCTACGGGCACAACGACTCTCCGATAGTCCCGGACATCGGCATGCTCGCTTCGGCCGACCCGGTTGCCATTGACCAGGCCGCCGTTGACCTCGTGAACGGCGCGGAAGGCTTCAAGGGGACGGCCCTCACGTCCGGACATGAGCCGGGCGGAGACAAGTTCAGGGGCGTGCACCCGGATATCGACTGGGAGACGCAGCTCGATTACGCCTCCAACCGAGGGCTCGGGTCGCGGGAGTATATCCTAAAAAAGATATAGAGAGATGAATCCATGGCTATAAAGAAGATAGGCGAGCTGCTTGTTGAGGCCGGGCTCATAACCGACTCACAGCTTCAGGAGGCGCTCCAGGCCTCGAAGGACGGCAGGGGGCAGAGGGTCGGCGCGGTACTCGTCCAGAAGGGGTACACGACGGAGATAGACATAGCCCAGACGCTCGCCTTCCAGCTCGGAGTGCCGTTCGTCGAGATATCGAAGTCGCAGGTCGACCCGGACGCCGTTGGCCTGGTGCCCGAGCGGATCGCCAAGAAGTACATGGTAATGCCGCTTACGCATGAGCACAGGGTCTTGAAGGTCGCCATGGCCGACCCGCTGAACCTGCACGCGATAGACGACCTCAGGTTTTCCACCGAGATGGAGGTGCAGCCTTCAGTAGCGACGCTCACCGAAGTGGAAGCCGCCATAAACACTCACTACCACTTGAGCGAGCCGATAGAGAACCTCCTCGGCGACCTGAAGAAAGACAGGCACGTCGAGCTGGTGCGCGAGGTCGAATCGGACAGGGACATCGTCGAGAACACGAAGAAGTCCTCCGCCCCTCCCATAATAAAGATGGTCGACTCCATCCTGATACACGGGTACGAGAACAGGGCGAGCGACATCCACATAGAGCCGCAGGAGCTGTCGGTGAAGCTCCGCATCCGGGTGGACGGCATAATGAGGGAGACGATGAAGCTCCCCAAGTGGGTGCAGGGGCCCGTCGTTTCCAGGATAAAGCTCATGGCCAGGATGGACATAGCAGAAAGAAGGGTGTCCCAGGACGGCAGGTTCAAGGTCAAGCTCGGGGAAAAGGCGATGGACCTGCGCGTGTCCACCCTTCCGACCCAGTACGGCGAGACAGTCGTCATGAGGCTCCTTGACCCGAAATCGGCAATGCTCGACCTTGCTGGCGCGGGCTTCCTTCCGGACGACCTCTCGAGAGTCAGGTCGATAATCGAGCGGCCCCAGGGCGTGGTCCTGGTGACAGGCCCCACGGGCAGCGGCAAGACTTCCACGCTCTACTCGATGATAGCGTCTATAAAGAGCGAGAAGATAAACATAATAACAATAGAGGACCCCATCGAGTACGAGCTCAAGGACGTGAACCAGGTCGCGGTGAACGACAAGACGGGGCTTACATTCTCTTACGCCCTGAGGAGCGTCCTCAGGCAGGACCCTGACGTCATACTCGTCGGTGAGATGAGAGACGAAGAGACATCCGTCATCGCCCATCAGGCCTCGATGACGGGCCACCTTGTCTTCTCGACCCTTCACACCAACGATGCGGTAGCCTCAGTCGTAAGGCTGCGGAACCTGGGCATACCTCCGTACATGATAGCCTCCGCTTTGAACGGGGTGGTCGCCCAGCGGCTCGTGAGGACCATATGCACGCAGTGCAAGGAGGCCTACGACCCCACTGAAGAGGAGCTTAAAAAAGGCGGGGTCAGGTGGAGCGGCAGGAAGCTGTACAGGGGGGCCGGGTGCAAGTCATGCTCGGGCACCGGGTACTCGGGCCGCGTCGGGATATTCGAGGTCATGACGGTGAGCCAGAAGGTCAAAAGCCTTATCAGCGCCGACGCCTCCGAGCAGGAGATCTTCAGGGCGGCCGTCGACGCAGGCATGACGCCCATGCACATGGATGGGCTCAAGAAGGTGGCCGCCGGGATAACGACCCTGGAGGAGCTTACGAGGGTCATATACCTCGGGAGGGCCGACGAGGCCTCCAAATGCGCCGTCTGCTTCGAAAACCTGCCGGAAGGCGCCCTGAGATGCCCGAACTGCGGGACGGCTCCCTCGAAGAACTGCCCTTCGTGCGGCAAGGAGAGCCAGAGCGGCTGGAAGGTCTGCCCCTGGTGCACGGCCGCCCTTTCAGGAGGCCAGCGAGCCGGCTCGTAGCCGGTAAATTTCTTTTTGACTCAGGCTTTTAAATCTTGTAGATTGTAGTTACACGAAGATCGGGGTTTTTCGCTGCGCTTTCGTGGTCCGTTTTGGTGTTTGCCGGGCGGTTCCATTTGTGCTATTATGCCCGCGAGTTCGATTCCAGTACCCTGTTTTGAGAAGAATCCCCGCTTTTATGCTGACGCCGAAACTGAAAACCTTGTTTATTACCGGGGCCGCGCTGCTTGTCTGCGCGCCCGTTGCCTTATCTTTAGCCGCGATGGACCCGGCCCCGGCGGACTGGCCGGATTACGAATACAACAGGGCTCCGGGTGAGTTCAAGAGGAACAAGTACGGTATGATCGACCCGAGCCCGGACGTCGTCTCGCTCCAGCAGCTCCCGGTCGACAGCTACGGCTTTGTCGATTGGACAAAGGCGATGAAAGACAGCATAATAGCCCCACGGGAGTCCATAAGCGGAAAGGCCCCCAGGCTAGGCCCCGAGGACAGCGAAGCGTTCAGCGGAGACGTCCTCATAAAGTCCAAGATGAAGTTCATGCCGGACGTCATCTTTCCCCATTCCGCGCATACTGAGTGGCTGAAGTGTTCCACATGCCACCCCAGGATATTCAAGAAAAAGGCCGGCGCCACCCCCATAACCATGACCGGCATCTGGAACGGCCAGTTTTGCGGCAGGTGCCACGATAAAGTGGCCTTTCCCACAAGGAACTGTTTCAAATGCCATTCAGTCCCCAGGTCCACAAGCAAGTAGGCACGTTTTAACGGAGCGGCCCGATGCCTTTTGACGACCTATCCAAAGACGAACTCATAAGGATACTCGAACTCGTCGAGATTTCGCAGAAATGCAAGAGCCCGGCGTCCGTGAAGAGCCTCATACTGGCCTCAAAGGACGTCCTCGAGGCCGAGTTTGCGGTATGCGGTTTTACTACCAGGGGCCCGCAGCCCGTGGTCAGCGACTTCGTGAACGGGAACTACCCGGAGGAATGGGTCAGGCGCTATACCGAAGAGAACCTCTGCCTGCATGACCCGGTAGTGCGTTTTCATTCCAAATACATGCTCACGCAGTTCTGGTCGGATGTTTTCGTTTTTTACGATTACCCGCAGGCCAACGCGCTCATCAGCGACGCCAGAGACTACGGCCTCAAATTCGGCATGACAGGGGCCGTGTACGCGCCCGAAAGAGACGAAGTCGCCCTGTTCACCTTCGCAAGCGACAGGAACAGGTTCAAGAAGCATCACAAAAGACTGCTCGAGATCATGATGACACATTTTTACAATGCTTTGAGCAAGAGTTTCATTGCGTTGCCAAGAGTCGGGGAAGCGAACAGCGGGAAGGAAGTCTTGGGCTTAACACGCATTTGAGGGGGTGGCAGACATGGTCTACAAGGATTTCACCAAAAGAGAGCTTGCGGAGATACTGGACATCATACAGGCCGCCCTGGCCTGCAAGTCGGAGAAGGATGTCATCTCGGTCACCGGCAAGGTAATGAGTCTCGTGTCCGCGGACATGGGCGTGTGCGCGCTGGGGGAGATCGACTCGGGCCGCCTCCTCAAGGTGGCCAACCACAACTGGCCGACGGAATGGGCGCTCATGTACACCGGCGAGGAACTCTATAAAAAGGACCCGGTGTTCCTCTTTAACTACGAGCACTTCAAGTCATTCGAATGGAAAGACGCCACTGAGCGCTTCTCTGAAACGCCCAACAAGAACATCATGAACAGGGCCTGCGAGTTCAGGCTCAAATACGGCATATCGAGCGGGATTTGCGGAGGCAGCTCGAAAGGCAGCATATTCTCCTTCGCGAGCGAACGGAACAGGTTCAGCAGCCACCACTTGAAGATACTCGACCTGCTCACGCCTCATATACACCAGGCCCTTGTGAAGACCCTCGATAACCAGACCAGGGCGGACATCGACCTCTCCAACAGGGAAAAAGAAGTCCTGTGCTGGATGAGGGAAGGCAAAACGAACTGGGAGATATCCATGATCCTCAACATCAGCGAGAGGACCGTGAAGTTCCACGTTCAGAACATCGAGCGCAAGCTTAATGCTGTAAATAAAGCTCATGCGATTGCGATAGCGATGGATAACGGTCTGGTAGTGTGACCATCCACCTGTAATAATCCGGCTTCTTGACGTGCGCCGTTTCCTCGAACTCGCGCCAGTCAAGCATACATACAGCGGCCTTGACGCCGTCGGGCATGGTCACAAAGTCGCCGAAGGCCTCGACCGGAAGACATCCGAGCCGCAGGACCCTGAAACAACGGTTGTCCACGACCATTGCCGAATACCTTACCCCTTTCAGCAGATTCCAGTGGTACAACCCTTTATAAAGAATGCTTGTTACGTTCGGGGCATACTTGCTTGAGCGGTATTCCTTCTTTACGCAAAGCCTCGTTATCTCGGCCACATCGCTCGTACGCCGTATTTTCTTGTCCTTGGGCATCATGCAGGCGAACTCCTTGTCCAGCATGAACAAGTTCGGAGGCTGTATGATTCTGAGGCTGCCCATGAGCTCCATTTCATGGGTGAATACGCCGATCATCTCGGATGTGTCGTCGTAGCTGTCGACTTCCATCCTGCCGGGGAGTTTCGGCACCCAGCCGAGTTCCTCCGAAAAGACCTCGTGCCTCAGTTTCCAAGCCATCTCGAACTCTTCGGGAGCGGAGATGGTTTTTACGATGCAATTTTCTTCCTGGAATATCAGCTCCATGCCGGCACCTCCCTTTTCCCACTTTGTAGCAGGTGAGGGCCTCTGGATGTAACTGGCATGGCTAGCAGTTTAAAAAATCGTGTAAATGGTTTAGAATATAAGGTTTTGCCTCCTGTACCATGGTACAGTCGCCTTCAACCTGCATTTGTAATAGAATCGCCGCTATCTGGAATTTCAGCACGCGGAGGCAGCATTGGACAGAAGCGTTTCGGGCGGCACCCCGGGAGGCGGGAGGCCAGCGTCTTCAGGAAGGGCGCGTCAGGGGGCATTGGCGGCTCTCAAGCCCGTTGATATGCTTGAGCGTCTCTTAAGCTACGCGGTGAAGGAAAAGGAGCTGAAGGACGCTTCCACCGGGCTCATGAAGCGGTTCAAGGGGCTCCGCGGCGTGCTTGACGCGAGCCATGAGGAGCTGAAAGACTCGGGCCTGGTAGGCGAGAGCGGGGCCGTATTCCTTAAGTTCGTGAAAGAGGCGGCCGGGGTCTACCTGAAAGAGCGGATGATGGGGAAGGACGCGCTCGGCAACATTAAGTGCGTGCTCGACTATTTGAACCTGACGCTCTCGGGCGAGCGCATAGAGAAGTTCCTCGCCATATACCTTGGTCCGGGGAACGAGGTGCTCTCCGTCGACGTCCTGCACGAGGGCACGATAAACCAGACGGTAGTGTACCCGAGGAAGGCAATCGAAAGGGCTTTCAGGCATAAGGCCTCGGGCGTAATATTCGTGCACAACCACCCCAGCGGGGACCCGGCCCCCTCTCAGATGGACAGGCAGCTCGCCAGGACCCTCGAAGGCGCCTCAGCCGCCGTAGACCTCGAGGTCGTCGACCATATCGTCATAGGGAAGAACAGGCATTTCAGCGCAAGGGAAAACGGCTGGATGGCCGCCGGAAGGACGCGGAAGGCTTAAAAGAAGAAATGTGACGGGCGGGCCGTAACCACCGGATTGATGCCGGGGTGGCGGGCCGCCTTGTTTTTTGGAATGGAAAGAAAGTATGCGAGGGTCATTTGTTGCTCCTGGCGTACTCCAGGCACCTCGAGAGTATCGGGAAGCTCTTGCGGGTTATCTTCGCGTCGAACATTATCCCGGCGCCCGCCTTGTCTCCAACCGGCTGTACCCAGCTCACCACGCCGGGTATCTCCTCGGCTTCAACCGGCCTGGTCCCATCCATGTAGGTTATCTTAATAGAGACCCTCTCCTTTTTTCTGAGCGGCCTGGATGCGTAAAGGCCTATGCCGCCCCTGCTTATGTTGAGCATGACGGCGTCTATCCACTCCTGCCCGTCAGAGGGACGGACTTTCACTTCGGCGAGCATATAGCGGCGCCTGAGTTTCCTTTTTTCCTCCATAGCGGCCCCCTTCCTTGAAAACAGGCTTATTTTCAACCCGCCGGAAGAAAAAAGCAACACCTTTTCAGGTAATCAGGTCCTGGCGAAAGAATCGCTAACGGTCTTCAGGAGCGTGAGCATCGAGTACGGCTTCTGCAGGTAGCTGTAGCCCTTGCCGTCCAAAAGAGGCCTTTGTGAGGCTTCCAGGTACCCGCTCGTGAGGACTACCGCGAGGCCGGGCTTTTTGGCCAGGAGCTGCTCCGCGAGACTGACCCCGCTCTGGTCGGAGAGGACCACGTCGCTGAGGACCATCCGGATCTCCTCTTTCTCCTTTTCGAACAGTTCAAGCGCTTCAGCGGCGTTCGACGCAGCGGACACCTTGTAGCCGTGGCCGGAAAGCGCCGTCCTTGTGAAATCCCGCACCTTCTGGTCGTCCTCGACCAGCAGTATCTTCTCACCGCTGCCCTGTGCGCCCCGTTCCTCCTTGTGCCTTGCGGCCGCCTCCCTTCGCCTGGACATCACCGGGAAGTAGATGCGGAAGGTCGTTCCTTTGCCGGGCGCGCTCTCCACGCTTATCCAGCCGTTGTGCTGCTTTACGATGCTGTAGACGACGGCCAGCCCGAAGCCGGTGCCCTTGCCGGCCTCCTTGGTCGTGAAGAACGGCTCGAAGATGCGCGAGACCAGCTCCCTGCTCATGCCCACCCCGGTGTCCGCCACGGTAAGGCGCACCGTCTCGCCGGGGCGCGCCCCGGGTATCGATTCCGCCCGCTTCTCGTCTATTACTATGTTCTCGGTCTTTATCATGAGCTTGCCGCCAGAGGGCATCGCGTCCTTGGCGTTCACGGCGAGGTTCATTATGACCTGCTCGACGTTGCCTTCGTCAGCTTCTATGGTCCACGCGTCGGGCGCGAGCTCTGTGGAGATTGTTATCTCCTCGCCGATGAGCCTGCTTATCATGAGCAGCAGGTCGCTTATGACCTTGTTCATGTCGAGCGGCACGAGCTCGAAGGGCTGGCCGCGGCTGAACAGCAGGAGCTGCCTGGTGAGCTTGGAGGCGAGCATGACGGAAGTTACTATGCCGTCGACCTTCGGGTAAAGCGGGTCGTCCTTGCTCATCTCCTCGATGGCGAGCTCCGCGTTGCCCCTTATGGCGGTGAGGATGTTGTTGAAGTCGTGCGCTATGCCGCCGGCGAACCTGCCGATGGCTTCCATCTTCTGCGACTGGCTCAATCGGGCCTGTATGAGCTCGCGCTCTCGCTCGGTTTTTTTCCGCTCGGTTATGTCGCGGATCATCGCCGTGAAATGTACGACGCCGCCGAGCGTGAAGTTGTTGAGGGCGAGCTCGAGGGGGAATATCTCCCCAGATTTTTTTACCCCTTCGTACTCCACTATCTGCCCCTGGACCTTGCTCTCGCCGGTTTCGAGGAACCTCTTGAGGCCTTTCCTGTGCGCCTCCCTGTACTTCTCAGGGACTATCGTGGAGACCGGCATGCCGATTATCTCACCCCTGGCATAGCCGAATATCCTCGCGGCGCTGTCGTTGCAGTCGATTATCCTGTCCTGGGAATTGGCTATGATGATGCCGTCGAAGGCGGTGTTGTGCACGAGCCGGTAGCGGGCCTCGCTCTCTTTAAGGGCCTTCTCCGTGAGCTTCCTTTCGGTTATGTCCTCCCCGGAGCTGAGGATGCCGATTACCCGCCCATCTTCCTTAAGGACGGAGTTGTGCCACAGGACGGTCCTTTCCCCCCCGCCCCTGGTGACGACCGGGTTTTCGTAGTAGCCTTCGGCTTCGGCCGCTTCGCTGCTCCCGGAGACTAGCATGGTGAAGACAAGCTTGACCTCGCTTTTCATCCGCTCCGGGATGAATTCGGAAAACCAGTCCTTCCCGATTATCTCGTCCTCCCGGTAGCCCAGCACCTCGCAGCCCTTGCGGTTTATGAGCTCGACCTGCCCGCGCCTGTTCAGCACTATCACCATGACGCCGGCCACTTCCAGGTACTTCCTTAGTTTATCGCGCTCGCGCGAAAGGGCCTTTTCGGCTTCCTTGCGTTCTTCCACCAGTGCGAGGAGGGGCTTGAAGAGGAAGAAGTACAGGACCGGGGAGAGTATCACTACCAGCAGCGGGGCGTCCACGAGCACGACAGTGACCGGGTGCAGCATCTCCCTTAAAAGGAACAGGACTATCATCACCACGAGCTCGGCCGAAAAGACCGAGGCGACAAGTATGGCCAGCAGCTTTGCGGGAGAGGTTACGTGGGCCGTCCGGGGCATGGAGCGACTGGGCCGGCTGCCCGGTTCTTTTTCAGTATTGTTATAAGATGGCATATCTGTCCTGGTAGTCAGTACAAGTATATCGCAAGGCGGCCGAGCCGGGTTTTATCAATACACTATTCTTCATTTTTCATGTCCAGTCAAGCTTGACAGCGCTAAAGGCCTTGTGTAGAGTCACTTATTGGTGAAGACCATCGAACAGGCGAAACTCCGAGGAGGGCCTTATGAAAATGGCAGCCGCAGCTTTTCTGGTCTTGCTTGCGCCGGTAGCAGTCTTTGCCTACCCGAACGGGACGCCGAATTACGTGACCGACACGGGCCCTTTTTGCGCGTCATGCCATTCGGCGGCCAAAGCCGAGTACATGGCCGAGCTCCCCTCTGAGGCGGCAAGGGCCGAAGTGCCTGAGGTAAAGCATTACGGGCTCGTGCGCATGCCCACCCCGCCTTCGCCGTACATCGAGCTCTCAGACGAGGACAAAGAGGAGATAATCAGAGAAGCCAAGCTCATCGACGCCAGTGCGTCAGTGAGCATCGAGGCCCCGAAGAAGATGAAGGCGGGCCAGGAGGCGACCCTTACCGTGAAGGCACGGGGAGGCAACGGCCCGGTCATCTGCGTCATGCTCGTGGACAGGGCGTCGAGGTTCCAGTCGAGGCCGGTGGCCTCTTCAGGCTGGTTCATCCAGGGGGCCCCGGAAGTGCGAGGCCAGGACGGCAAGGCCCAGACCGGCTGGCTTGACAAAAGGGCCGATGGGGCCGGGCGCAACCTCAATTACATCACCATATCCGGCCAGCGTTTCGACCTCGATAAGAAACTCTTCCCGGAGGGTATTGTCACGTACAGGGTAAAGGCGCCCCAATCGCCCGGCGTGTACACCATGGCGGCGGCGTTCCTGTACGGGACCGAGAACGCCGTGAACTCGGCTTTTTTCCAGAGGCCCTCGGGCAGGATACTTTTTTCGGAAGAGTTAAGGATTGAGGTCGAATAGGGCGAACCGGATGGCCCTCCTGGCCGCAGCAGGCGATTTTTCCCCAGGCATAAAAAAAATTGTTTACAAGCATCGTGAAATCTATTAGATTGTTGGACTTATATCCTCCATTTACGGCAATAATACCGCTTTGGAGCCGGAAGGCTGTTTGCGACAGCTTTCCGCCTGATTAACGTTGTGAGCTGAGTGAGTCGCTGTCGCATGCCGCGCATTTTTAAATTCCTTATAATGAATTGAGACGCTATTGCACCCGGGGTCATGCGCCGTGTTTCCGCCAGGCGTTTGACAACGCGGGCGCGAACGGCTATTCTTTGAAGAACGCCGCTATTTCCGTGTGTTGACGCTTCCGTGCCCGGCGCGGGACTTTGTTTTTTATGCCTCGCGCGGCGTGTTCCACCCGGGAGCTTGAAGGGTAAAATATGAGCCTGCCGATGTCCGATTCTGGAGCAGGCCCCTTGGAAAGGAGGCGGATATTACCTTTCAGAGGGGTTTGAAAAACCGGTTGCTCTTTCTTCAATGACTTGTAACACCAAAAACGCAGTACCATAAAACAGGAGGATGTAAAAAATGAAAAGGTTCGGATTCGCTGTAATCGTAGCTCTCTTTGGTCTTTCGACTCTCGTGGCTTGCAAGAAGCAGGAAGCCCCGGCTCCGGCCCCGGCCCCGACCGAGCAGCAGGCTGCTCCTGAGGCTTCACCGGCTCCGGCTCCTGAGACCGCCGCTCCCGCAGCTCCCGCGGCTCCCGCTGAGCACAAGTAAAATCTAAGCCCTGGGCAGCAACGGCCCGGAGGCCCGATTCCGGAGGTACTTCGTGAACGGAGTTGGCGTCGTTTTATCTTTGCTGTTGCTGTCCACGGTCGCGGTATCCTGCGGCCAGGAAACTCATGGCGGGGCCAGGAGGGGGGACGACCCCGGAGAGGCCCCGCTTTTTATTTCCGAGGCTGAGGACGGCACCTTCCTGAAAGAGACCGAGGCCAGGTTCAATGAACTCAGGGATAAGGTCGACCGCGTCGAAGGAGACGTCAGGAAATCCGCCGGAGGCGCCTCCACGAGGAATGAGCTGGACGAGGCGAAAAAGAGGCTTGGCGAGATGGAGAAAGACCTCGAGAAGCTCAAGGCCGAAGGAGCTGGAGTCTCAAAAGAGCTGCTTGCCGGCTTTAATCAAAAGGAGAAGGAACTCGAGATATTTCTGAACCGCGCCGCCTCCGGGACCGGCGGAAACTGAGTAAAGCCGTCATAACCTTCACGCGAGGCTTATCTTGGACAGCGGCAGGCTCTTCATAGCCACCTCCGGCTGGCATTACGGCCACTGGATAGGCCCGTTCTACCCGGAAGGCATCCGCAAAAACCGCCTTTTCGAACACTACCTCACCCGCTTCGATACCGTCGAGATAAACAACTCGTTCTACCGTCTGCCCGAAGAGAAGACTTTCGCCCATTGGCGCGACGAGACACCTGCTGGTTTCGTCTTCGCCCTGAAGGCCAGCCGCCTCATTACCCACGTCAAGAGATTGAAAGACCCGCATGAGCCGCTCAGGAACTTTTTTGAGAGGGCCTCTATCCTGGGGGAAAAGCTCGGCCCGGTGCTCTTCCAGCTGCCTCCCAGGTGGCGCAGGAACATCGAGCGTCTCGAGGCGTTCTTGAAGGCCCTTCCTGCGGGCCGCGCTTTCGCCTTCGAGTTCAGGGACCCAGACTGGTTCCACCCGGACGTTTACGCCCTTTTAAGGGAGCACAACGCGTCGTTCTGCTTATATGACTTCGACCTCCTTCAGTCTCCCAGGGAGGTCACGGCGGATTTCGTATACATAAGGCTCCACGGGCCGGCCGGGAAGTACAGGGGACAGTACTCTGAGGAGACGCTCGAGGACTGGGCAGGGTTCCTGAAGCTCTGGCGGGGTAAGCTCAAGGCTCTTTATTGCTACTTCGACAATGACGAAGCAGGCTACGCGGCCCTTGACGCCTTGAGGCTCAAGGAGATGACAGGGGCCTGAAGCCCGGCAGATTCAGAACTTCCTCGAGAGTACGATGGCCGGAAGCGCGAGCGCCGCTACCGGCAGGCCTGCCGTTATGCCTCCGGCCCCGGCGGAGAAGGCGGCGTCAAGAAGCGGGATTGAAAGCACGAGAGCCTTCATGGCCCCTTCTGCCTTGAGCTTTCCTGAAAGGGCCATGACGACAGCCGCCCCCGAAGTAACGTAGAAGATGGCCGCGAAAAGGAGCCCTTCCGCCATGAAAAAACCGCTGAATATGAGGACTTGAATCGCTGCGCAGGCCGCTATCCATCCTGAGAGCGCGCCTATGCCTGAAGAGAGCGTCTCGGGACCCGGGAGCCTCTTGAGGAGGGTTATCGCGAACACGAAGGCGAAGATGATGAGCGGAAGCAGCAGCATGACCCCCGTGCCGGGCGACCCTGCGCTCAAGCCCAGGGAGAGGTTCAGCGCACGGCTGAAGCCCATCGTTACGGCCCCGTATACCAGAGAGCCTTTGAGCCCGGCGTTGTAGGCGATTGCTGCCGCTGAAAGCCCCAGGGCCATGATGAGCGGCCATGCGCCCGCTGCGGAGGCCGAGAGGACCCCTGCGATGATGAGCACGGCCCCCAGCGAAAGCGCTCCCCCGGGGCTTACCCGTCCAGAAGGGATGGGCTTGCCGGCCGGGTCATGCCCCCTGTCTGCGAAGTCGTTGAGCGCTGATGCGCCAGCGTAGATAAGCGCCGATGAAGCAAGGAGGTATGGGAGTTTGAAGATGTCGATGCCGGACGGGCTGGCGGCGATAAACCCGGCCAGCGGGTCGGCGATGGCGATGAAAAGGTGCGGGAGCCTCACCAGCTCAAGGTACGAAGCCGTCTTTTCGCGCAAAGTGAGCATCTGCCCCCCTTGAGGCTCTTATGATGCGTCCCGGTCAATCCTCCCCGATATAAAAGCGGCCGGAGCTGCCGAGAAAGCTAGCAGGGTTGCCGAAGGCAAGGGAGGCGACCGCCTCCTTTGAGAAGCCCCTCTGGCGCATGAGCATCGCTACTTTTGGCACCGCGAGCGGGTCGGAGGAGCCCCAGTCGGCCGAGCCGTTCACCAGAATCCTTTCCATGCCGTATCTGTCAATAATGTCCACGGCCTCTGGCGCGCTGAGCCCGGAGCGGCCGTTGACGGTCAAGCCAGCCCAGCAGCCCGTCTTCTCGAGCGTCAAGGCGGCGCATCTGCTGTCAGAGTGGTCGATGACGATGCGCTCCTGAGTCACCTGTTCGTCCTCCATTATCGAGATTACCCTTTCCACGCATTTTTCCCTGTTGCGGCTCGTGCAGTGGACCAGGACCGGCAGCCGCCGCTCTTCCGCCATGCGGAGCTGGCGCCTCAGGGCGTCCTCCTCCTCGGGGGTCGCCATGTCCAGGCCGACTTCTCCTACCCCGATGACCGTGGGCCTGTCCAGGAACGGCTCCATGGCCTTGAGGACGTCGAGGGCGATGGGGCTCCCGGCTTCCCTGGGGTTGAGCCCGACCATCGCGAAGTGGCTTATGCCGTACTCGGCAGCGCGCTTCGTCTCATGCGTCACGACCTGCTCCCAGTAGTCCTCGAAGGACTCCGGGGACCTCCGGTATATGCCAGACCACAGCGAAGGCTCAACGCAGGCAACTATGCCGGAGGCGGCCATCCGGTACAGGTCGCCGGTCGTCCGCGAGGAAGTGTGTATGTGCGGTTCAATTAACCGCATCGTTCACGGCCCTTCTCCTGGCGAGCCCCTTGAGGAACTCGAGGGACTTCCTCGCCGCCTCCTCGGGCTTGTCAGGGTAGGTATAGAGCTCGACCGTGATGAAGCCGCTGTAGTCCTTGTCGAAAAGGGAGAGGAGCTTCTTGAAGTCCATGTCCCCGGTGCCGGGGATGAGATGGAAGTGCCTCCTGTCTTTTATGTCCTCGAGGTGCACGTGGAAGATCCTGCCCTGAAGGAGCTTCATTGTGGACTCAGGGTCTTCTCCCAGGACGTGGCTGTGGCCGAGGTCGAGGTTGGCGCCGAGGAACTCCGAGCCTATCTCGTTTATGAGGCACGAGAGCTCTGAGCCAGATTCGATGAGGAGGCCGGGTTCGTACTCGAGGCCCACTTTGACGCCAGTCTTCTCCGCGTGAAAGATTATCTCCCGAAGGGCTTTTTTCAGCGACTCGACCCCTTCTTCGGGCGTGCTTTCGGGCTGTATCGGCCCGGAGGTGATGCTGACGTTGGGGCAGCCGAGCTCGCTGGCGAGGTCGATGCATTTTTTCGTGTAGTCCACCCGCCATCCCCTCACGTCAGGGTCGGGGTCAGTAAGGCACGGCTCGAAAAGGGGCTCGCCGGAGCCGTTCCCGTAATAACCGCGCACCGTGTTGGCGTTGATGTTCGAGACCGCTATCCGGCTGGAGGTAAGGGTTGACTTGAGTTTTTTTATGTCTGAGGCACGCAGCGTATGCACGTACAGGTGTGGGATGTCCGCGAGCAGTTCCACTCCGTCGTACCCTGCGGCGGCTATGGACTCGATGGCCTTGTATACGGTATGCCTGATGAAAGCGTTCGTGGAAAACGAGAACCTCATGTGTGAGCTCCTTTTATGTCCGCCGACGCGGCGTAGGAAAAAAGCATCCCCGCCTGCTCGTAGAAACGGTGTTCGTCCACTCCCTGCGGGGCTTTGAAGAAAGAGGCCAGGTGCCTCATGAGCCCGCCTTCGCCCCGTCTCCTCGAAAGCTCGGAGAGCCTTACGAGATCGAGGACAAGCGGGGCCGCGAGCACCGAGTCGTAGCCCTGCCAGACGAACTGCAGGGACATCTTGGCGCCGAGGAAGCCCTTGAAGTGGATGAAGTTCCACGCGGTCTTCTGGTCGTCGAGGGAGGGCACGTAGTGTATGTGCACCTTCGAGTGGGGCGAGTAGCCGAGGACTTTGCCGAGGATGGCGTCTTTCGTTATTATCTTCGATTCCTTGTTCTCCGGGTCGTTGAGTATCCGTCCGTCCATGTTGCCGAGGATGTTGAAGCCCTCCCAGCTCAATACCTCGAGGTTCCTGTAGAGGAACATAGGCAGCAGGGCCGATTTCACGAGCGTCTCGCCCGTCTTGCCGTCGTCCCCCATGATCGGCACGCCCTTTTCCTCCGCCAGTTTCACTATTGCGGGGATAAGCGCAGCGTTGGAGGGCGTGAAGTTCAGGTAGGGGCAGCCCTCCATTACAGAGGCGTATGAGTAAAGGGAGCTGGCGCGCACTTCGTCCTGCCTGTCCTCCTCTATGCACTTCTCGAAGGCTTCGGCAGTCTCATGCGAGGGGCTGTGCTCCAGCGGAGGCTCTGTCGAGGCGAGGTTCACGACGACGACGCATTCCAGGGAGTTCCTTTCCCTGAAGCCGCGGAGGTCCTTCCTGAGTTTTTTCACCTGTGCGGAGAGCGTCTGTTTGCAGGATGACTCCCGGCAGGCGATCGTCTCTATCGCCTTGCCGCAGTTCGTCGCCACGCCCATGCATATCTCCGGGGCGGCCTCCATGAGGCCGTCTTCTATATCGCGGAGCATCTCCGAGGGCAGGAGCGAGCTTCTGAAGTACTCCCGCGCGCTCTCCAGAGGAGAGGAGGGGCGCACGTCCCAGCCGCCGAAGACCATCTCTTCCGGGCCGATGAGCCCGAGGGAGGAAAAAGCGGGCAGCTCTGTTACCATGCCGGCGCGGTCGCAAAGGCCTTTTCTCATCGCGAGCGCGCCTGCGATTACGGCCGTCGCTATGTACCCGGACGCCCCGATGAAGAATACGCCGGTCTTGCCTGTTCTGTCCATGTCTCGAAGCCCCTTTTTCAGCTTGATTGTAGTCTCGCTTTCCTGAAGCGCGCTTTTTGGAAAGGCTTCGGCCTCTTCCCTTGCCTTAGTGGGATATGTCATGGAAAAGGCGGGCAGAGAACTCTTTTCGGTTCTGGTTTTGAGGACAGGTTTACGGAAGAGCATGAAACCAAATAGCGGCTGCGTGATGAATTCTCTAACAAGGATTGTAAGTCAAGAATGGTGTTTGTCAAGAAGGCCTGGCGCGGCCCTGCGGGCTTTGAAGGGAGCGGAGTTTTTTAACGAGAAAAGGCCCGGGGACGAAGCCCCGGGCCTTTCATTTTCAGGCGTTGCCGCCCTTGCCGCCCTTTTCGAGGTTTGTGACCATGTCAGTGAACATGGTCCCTCTTATCGTGGTCTTCTCTCCGCATTTCGGGCACTGAAGGGTAGTGCCGTCCTTCAGGTCCTTGGCTTTTTTCTTGAAAACGGTCGTGCAGACCGGGCAGGTGATGTCTATCATTACGTCGGCCATGAAATCCTCCCAAATGAATTTTCCGCCTCAGGGCGCTTTTTGGTTATTTAACCATAAAAAGAGGGCGCGTGGCAAGGGGAGGGGGCAGATGCGCCACGGGGTCACGCCGCGACGATTTTGAAATGCTTTTTGCTGAGGTCCAGCCCCGTGAACCTTTCCACGAGCATCTTCACGCGCTGCCTCCTGTCTCTCATGGAGAGCCTGTAGCAGGGATTGAGCTCGAGAGAGGACGGCACTTCAGGCAGCCAGTCCTTTATGGCGGCAGGGTGCGTCCCTTTGAACTCTTTCAGTATGGCGGGGTCTATGTCGCCGTAGGATATCTCTTTGTGCGCCTTGTTCCAGTAGCGCTGTACGCTCATTGATTTCATGTTCATGTGCCGCTCCTGCCTGGCCCATCCGTAATGGTAGATGGTCGCGTCCGCCAGGGCTGCCTTCGGGTAGCGTCCTTTTTTGTTCGAGTCGAGCACGACGAAAAAAAGGCCGTCCGGGGCGTATGTCCTTATCGTGTTCCTTATTATTCTCGGGGCGCGCCTGTACCAGGCTGGGCTTTCAAGGTAAGTCGTATGGTTGCCGTAGAAGTGCAGGTAGTCGAAGACGAGCGCCTCGACTTCCGGGTTGTCCAGGTTGCGTCTCATGGCGTCGTATATCTTCGGGAGGTCGTCTTCGTGCACCACCTCGTCGCCCTCGAGGTAGAAGGCCCAGTCCCCGGTGCAGCTGTAGTGCGCTATTGTTTTCTGCTGGCCGTAGACGAAACCCTTCGTCCTCAGGAGGTCGTTCCATTTCGTCGTGATTATCTTTATCTTCGGGTCGTTTATCGACTCTATGAGCTCTATGGTGCCGTCGTTCGAGTCGCCGACGTTGACGATGAACTCGTCGCATATCGGAAGTATGGACTTTATAGACTGCGTTACCGGGTAGTCGAATTCAAGCGCATTTCGTATGAACGTAAACCCGCTTATCTTCATTCGTCACCTCCATTTCCTCCGTCCTGCCCAGCGCCGTCTGAAGGCCGGTGAGCATGGCGAAGAGCATGCCCGTGTGGACCTGGATTATCTGCGTGTCGGTGAGGGACGCGCTGAGCACGACCACACCGAAGGCCAATATGGAAAAGCCGGTGATATGGTCCATGTGTGACCACCCGGCCCTGATGAACTGGATGAGAAGCCATGCGAGCGATAAGAGCCCTGCGGCCCCGAAGCTTACGGCCATGTACAGGAAGCTGTTGTGCGGCTGGACGAGCACCGTCCCGGGGGCAAGCTGAGGGGTGGCGTATTCCGCCATCGCCATTTGATAGCCGCCGGTGCCCACGCCCATGACCGGGTTGTCCATGAATATCCGGACAGCGCCGTTCCACATATGGAGCCGGAGGCCTACCGAGCTGTCCGGGCTGCCGCCGTAGTAGGCCTTCACCTGGGCCGCGGCGTCGCTGACGGAAGACCGGACGACCGGAGTTGTGAAAAGGAGCGCCAGCGCGAGCGCGGCCGCGCCGAAGACCTTCGGGAGCGACCGTTGACCGAGAAGGTTGTAGACGATAAGCGGGGTGGATAACACGAGGGTAAGGAGCGCGGTCCTTCCGGGCGCGCCGGTGAAGAGTGAAATGCTCGCAAGGTAAAGCGCTATCCCCGCTCCGTAGAGTATTTTCCTGTTTGGAGAGTTTGATTTTCCGAAGTAAAAAGAGAGGATGAGGACCCCGAAGGTCAGGAGCATGATGTAGGTTATCGGGTTTATGAAGCTTGCGGCGTACTTTTGCGGCGCGTTGACGGCCCCGGCGTTAATGGCTATGTGCAGTACTGCCGCCAAAGAAAGCCCTGCAAGGAAACTGTCGAGGAAGGCCTTGGGGGAGTACCTGGCGAACGGTATCGAGGCTATCGCGAAGGCGAAGAGCCAATAATGGGTCTTGGACGCGAACCCGAGCCCGGCGGCGAGGTCGGCCGTGTAGAGCAGCCCTATCCAGTGGAGTGCCGCGAAGGCCAGCAGGGGGGCTACCCAGGGCATTTTGAGCCATGAGCGGCTTTCAATGAGAAACCTCCCCGAACATAGCCACACGGCCAGCGTAAGAAAACCCGCGATGAGGAACGGAGAAGTACCCAGGGGGATGAGGAAAAAAGTTACGCAGAAACCCCGGAAGAGGATTCGCTCGATATCAATGCCGCTTTTCACCGCTCTCATAAGCCGCCCAACGCTTTTTTCCAAGCATATATCGACTTATTGCATTTGCAAGCGGCAGGGAGAAGTTTTTTCAGAATCGCAAAGGGCGGCTCTTTCAAGCCGCCACCACCGCCGTATCTTCACCCTTATGAGAGGCGAGAGTCTTTTTTGATTTACACCAGTACTGACGGATTGTAAATTGTTCGTATGGCCGAAGCAGTATTTTTATTGCGGAGTTTTTATTTTTCAAAAATAATACGAAAGAAACCATTAAAAACGCCGAAATCAAGCAAGAGAGATTCCATGTGTTTTGAATAAGCGTAAATGGGGAGTGAGGAATGAGCGAGGGCAATCAGGGCTATTTCAAAAAACATCAGGAGCAGGCCTTTTTGCTCAAGGCATTTGGCCTCATCCTGGTCATCATCGCTTTGGGCAGTTATATCCGGGCTTACATGGGCATCCTCTTCCTCCTGTTTCCGGTCGTTTTTCTTATTTACGTAAGGCTCCAGGCCATAAGCAGCAACCAGAGCGCCTTCGAGATATTGAAGCAGCATATCACTTTCATGCCTTTCATGTACGCCGATGGCGACAGGAAAAAGGAGGGGGTCGCGTGGGTGACATATTCTCTCGTGGCCGCGAATGTCTTCATCTTTTATGTCTTCCAGCAGAGCCCGCAAATAGACCCGGAGGTCTTTGAGCATCTTTTGTTTTTGCCGATGGAGCCGAACGCGTGGAATGTGCCGCTCAGCGCAATTACTTCCGTATTTCTCCATGCTGACAATTACCACCTGTGGGGAAACATGGTCTTCCTGTGGGTGCTCGGCACGGTTGTCGAGAAGAGGATAGGGTGGGTGAACTTCCTTCTGACCTATCTCGCAGCCGGGGTACTCTCCGGGCTTATATCCGCTGCAATGGGATACCTGTTCCTGAATGAGTTGACGCATGGACTTGGCGCATCCGGCGCGATCTCCGGCGTCATGGGCATATTCGCGGTAAGGTGCTACTTCAAGAGCATGGTATTTCCGCTCCCGATACTCGGAGTCTTTTCTCTGATATTGCCGATATCGCTTAAGATCAGGCTCAACTCGCTGGTCATAATCGGGCTCTTTTTCATAATGGACCTGAGCGGCGGCATAGGCCAGATAAGCGGGACAGATTTTTCGAACATAGGCCATTGGGCGCACATTGGCGGAATGTTGTCGGGTATCGTATTCGCGGCTTTCATGGGGCTTGGGAGCGCCGCGGTCGAGGAAAGGCATCTGGAGATAGGCATCAAGGCTTCGGATGAAGGGCTCTCCTCGGGCGAGGGTGAGGAGTCCCTGAGGCTGGCGCTCCAGAAAAACCCGTCAAACCCGGAGGCGCTTCTTCACCTCGCGCGCATGAAGTCAAGGCATACCACTACTGACGAAGGCAAGGACCTCTACCAGAAGGCGATGCGGCTGATGGTGACGGCGCAGCCCCAGAAGGCGGCTTCGGTCTTCAAAGAGTTTCATGGCAAGTACCTGGCGGGCATGGAAGACCTCGCGCTCATGCACAGGATAGCGGGCATACTGTACAAAAGCGGAGATTTCGAGTCCGCGCTCAATGCCCTTGAGGCAATTGTGCGCTCGGCAAAGGCGCCGAAAGAGCTGCTTGAACGGGCGACTTTTCAGTTCGCGGCGATGCTCGACGAAATAGGCAACGAACAGGCGGCCTGCATGTATTATGAGGGCTTCCTGGAGAAGTTCCCTGAATCGCAGGCCGCCCCGAAGGTGAGAGCAAGGCTTTCAAAGGCAAACGCATGAAGTGAAAAGTCGAGGATACCTTGAGAAGTCATAGAAGAGATATCTCCGAGAGATGAGACAACGAGATAGATACTTAAGGAATAAAATGAAAAAGGGGCTACGGGAAAACCCGTAACCCCTTGATTTTAGTGGTGGCCAGGGAGGGAGTTGAACCCCCGACACGGGGATTTTCAGTCCCCTGCTCTACCAACTGAGCTACCTGGCCGGGAGGGATAAACCTAAGGAGGGCAATGGGAAGAGGGCAGAGGGCCTCGGGGCCCACTCCGACCTCCGTCCTGGAATCTGGCCTAGGCCTTCGTCCCCCGGGACGCCGTGATCACCGACTTGATCCCGCCCCGGACGTTGAAGTCTCCAACCACCTGGATCCACCGCGGCTCCACCGCTGCGCTCAGGTCGTCGAGGATCCGGTTCACCGCGCGCTCATAGAAAACCGCCGCGTCCCGGTAACTCCACAGGTAGAGCTTCAGGCTCTTCAGTTCGATGCACTTCGCCGCCGGGACGTACGTGATCGTGATGATCCCGAAGTCGGGCGCCCCGCCCTTCAGCAGGGCCAGTTCCGATGCATCCGACTCCA
>CAJPGC010000034.1 GCA_905339405.1 uncultured bacterium
CGCAGGTGGGCCGACCTCATAATCGATTACGGCCGCGAGGTCTATGTCCCGTGGCAGCTTTCACAAGGGAGCCTTCTTTACAGGGACGTATCTTCCTTTTACGGCCCTCTTTCGAGCTACTGGAACTCCGTACTCTTCCGTATTTTCGGCGAATCTCTTTCCTCTATACAGTTCTTCAACATACTGCTCATCGCGGTCCTCGCCTATTTCATATACAGGCTATTTGAAAGAGAAGATGACAAACTGACTCCGGCAGCCGTCTCTATCGTCTTCCTGGTCCTGTTCGCTATGGGCAAGCATTTCAACCTGGGCAGCTACAACTACGTCGCGCCTTATTCGCACGAGCTCGTCCACGGCCTCTTCCTTTCGTTCGCCGCCATATACGCCCTGAGGCTTTACGTCAGGTCGAACAAGGCCGTCTGGATTTTTCTGGCAGGGATTCTGACCGGCCTCGTGCTCCTGACGAAGATGGAGGTGGCAATAAGCGCCGTACTCGCCATATTCCCCGGCTTTGCCTTCGCGTTATGGAGGAGGGGAGAGGGGGAGCGCATTTTGAGACGCTTCGCCCTTCTGGTTGCCGGAGCGGCTTTGCCTGTACTTCTCTTCATAGGGTATTTCAGCGTATACATGGGCCCGGTGGACGCTTTCCGGTCGGTCTTCAGTTCGTGGACAGTCGTGGCCGGGACTAACATCTCGTCGAGCAAGTTCTACAAGGCTGTCACGGGACTCGATAAGCTTCAAGAGAATATTAACGGCATGCTCGTTGCCGCGTCGTGGTTCCTATTCCTGCTCATTCCGCTCACGATCAACTATCTCTTCAGGAACAACGCCTTTGCCCGGAAATACGGCGGGCTTTTCTCTTTCGTCGCTGTAGGGGTCATCATGGCGTACTTCAGGGCGCGCATACCATGGGACCTCATCTTCTGGCCCTTGCCGCTCTTCATGGCGGCGATAGCCGCGTTCTACGGATTAAAGCTCCTTACAGGCAGAAGCGAAGAGCCGTCGAGGGACATACCCCTTTTCGCCTTGTCGGTCTTCTCCGGCGCGCTTCTTCTGAAGATAGTCTTTATCACGCGCATCTACGGCTACGGCTTTGTCCTGGCCATGCCAGCGACCCTCCTTGTCATCCATGTCCTGATGTCCGAGATACCGGAGGGGCTCAGCCGCAGGTGGGCTGGCGGCGCCATATTCCGGTACTCGGTCTTTGCCGCTGTCTGCGTGCTGGTGTCGGTTTACGCCGTGAAGTCCTACAGGCTCTATTCGATGATGGATTACGCCGTGGGCGAGGGCGGAGACACGATAATAGCCTCTGGGCATTATGGCGGCAAGGGTGTGGACATACTCCTTGAGCAGATAGACAAGGTGATGGCCCCGGAGGACGACTTCGTCATCATGCCCGAAGGCGTGCTCTTGAATTACCTTTCGAGGCGGAAAAACCCGACGGAATTCATAACCTTCCTGCCGACGGACATGACCATCTACGGCGAGGACAGGCTCCTTTCAGCCCTTCAGGCAACTTCGCCCGACTATATCATTCTCATAAGCAGGGACACGATAGAGTACGGGGTGCACTACCTCGGCCAGGGGTACGGGGACAACATATTCAACTTCGTCAAAAACGGTTACAGCGACGTCGTGCGAATAGGGGACATGAGTTTTCTGGAGAATTCTGAGGGCAAGGGCCTCGGCATCGTCATAATGAAGCGCAATGGCGGCTGACCTGTTCAGGATGGAATTGATTCAGCTCGCGGAAAATGTTATAAAAGTGATGATTTAAACTCTTTTCAACAATAAACCAACTGACGCGTTTACATGACGATAACCAGGGAAAAGCAGGCAGACAACTGGGCGCTTGAGTACATCAGGTCCCGCAAGCAATACGTAAAAGATTCCTACGCCAGGATAGCGTCCATCCGTGAGAAATGGATACTGAGGAACAGGTACTTTTACGGCAGGCTGAGCGCTTTCTTGAAGTTCATCATCGAGCCCGGCAGCTCCGCCGTCATCTTCAGGAGCGAGCTTGGCCAGCTTTTCGACAACCTCGAGCTCTCCAGGGCCGTGGGCGTGGACATCTGCGAGAAGATGGTCGCCGAAGCCGGAAGAAAGCGCCCTGGTATAGAATTCCGCTGCGCCGACCCTGAAGACGTGGCACTGAAGGGCGAGTTCGACAATATAGTCTTCTATTCTCTCGGCGACATAGTCGACATCGAAAAAGCGTTCCTCAATACCGCATCCTTCTCGGGGAGCGGCACCAGGCTAATCGTAATCAACTACAACTACCTGTGGCGGCCTTTTGTGTACCTGGCAGAGAAGCTCGGACTCAAGGTCCCGCAGCCAACGCAGAACTGGCTCAACATCCCGGTGCTGGAAAACCTCCTCCACATCTCGGGCTACGAGATCGTAAAAAAATACTACCAGGTACTCTTCCCGTTCAACGTCCCGCTCGTATCATGGTTCATGAACGGGGTCGTCGCGAAGCTCCCGCTCGTAAAAAAGCTCTGCTTCCTCCAGATACTCGTGGCGAGGAAGGCGGCCGCAGCGCAAAGCCCAGTGCGGGAGTACAAAGTCTCGGTCATAATACCCTGCAAGAACGAGAAGGGGAACGTCGAGGACGCGGTCCTGCGCATCCCGGAGATGGGCAGCGGCACCGAGATAATCTTCTGCGACGACAAGTCTACGGACGGGACAGCCGAAGAGGTGAAAAGGTGCATGGAGAAGTACCCGGAGCGCGACATAAGGCTTGTCGCAGGGCCGGGCATATGCAAGGCTAAGAACGTCTGGACGGGCTTTGACGCGGCAACCGGCGACATACTCATGATACTCGACGCCGACTTGACGGTCATCCCGGAGGAGCTGCCTTATTTCTACGGAGCCATCGCAGGCGGCGCGGGCGAGTTCATCAACGGCTCCCGCATGGTCTACCCGATGCAGAAGGAGGCCATGCGCCCGCTCAATATAATCGGCAACAAGTTCTTCAGCGCGGCTTTTTCCTACCTCCTCGGGCAGAACCTCACTGACACGCTTTGCGGCACGAAGGTGCTGTGGAGGAAAGATTGGCCCAGGGTAAAAAGGCTTCTCGGCTCGTGGGGCATAACCGACAGGTGGGGAGACTACGAGCTCATTTTCGGCGCGGCCAAGCTTCACCTCAGGATAGTCGAGGTGCCGGTCCATTACCTTGAGAGGACCTACGGCGAGACGAAGATGACGAAGCGTTTCCAGAACGGCCTCATCATGCTGAGGATGTGTTTCGCCGCTTTGAAAAAATTCAAATTCGTATAAAAGGTGCAAATGAAAAAAATTCTCGTGACAGGCTCAAGCGGGCTCATAGGCTCGGAGGCGGTGCAGTACTTCTCGAAAAAAGGCTGGTTCGTCTACGGCATAGACAACAACATGAGGGCCGACTTTTTCGGGCCCAAGGGAGACACCCTCTGGAACCTTGAGAGGCTGCGCTCTAGCGTCAAGAACTTCGAGCACCGCACGATAAACATCCTCGACAGGCCTGCAATCATGGACTTTTTCAAGACAGTTGACGTTGACGCCGTCGTCCACTGCGCCGGGCAGCCTTCGCACGACCTCGCCAAGGACAGGCCGTTCGACGACTTCGAGGTGAACGCCGTCGGCACGCTGAACCTTCTGGAGGCATGCCGCCAGTTCCGCAGGGACTCGCCTTTCGTCTTCATGAGCACAAACAAGGTCTACGGAGACGCCCCCAATTACCTGCCTTTGAAGGAGCTGGACAAGAGGTGGGAGTACGCCGACCCGAAGGACTTCGGCGGCATCAACGAGTCGTGCAGCATAGACCAGTGCAAGCACAGCCTCTTCGGCGTCTCGAAGGCCGGGGCCGACCTCATGGTGCAGGAGTACGGCCGCTACTTCGACATGCCGACCGTCTGTTTCAGGGCGGGCTGCATGACCGGGCCAAACCATTCTGGCGTCGAGCTCCACGGCTTTTTGAGCTATCTCGTGAAGGTCATCGTCTCGGGCGGCACCTATACGGTATTCGGGTACAAGGGCAAGCAGGTCAGGGACCAGATACACAGCGTGGACGTCGTGAGCGCTGCCGAAGCCTACATAGCTGCCCCCAGGCCCGCAGGCGTCTACAACCTCGGCGGCGGCAGGGAGAACAGCGCGTCCATCATGGAGTGCGTGGAGCTCATAGAGGAGTACTCCGGCAAGAAGTTCAAATCCACATACGACCCGAAAAACCGCGAAGGCGACCACATCTGCTACATAAGCGACCTCACGAAGTTGAAGCGCGACTACAGCGGCTGGACGATAACAAGGGGCCTCAAGGAGATAGTGAGGGAGCTCGTGGACTTCGAGACGGGGAGCCGCCAGACGGCCGCGAAGTAAGATGTCAAAGGAGATACTGGACAGCCACAGGGAGATATGGAACAAGAGGCGGCTCACGAGGTATCTCTACAACGGCTGGTACCGTGATATAGAAAAGGAGCTCTCGCGGGGACTGACGATAGAGCTCGGGGCCGGGACAGGCAACTTCAAGGAGTTCATGCCTGAGTGCGTCTCAACCGACCTCGTCTGGTGTGAATGGCTCGACATGGTCCACGACGCCTCTGTCCTGCCTTACAGGGACGGGACTGTCGGCAACTTCGTCCTCATCGACGCCATACACCACATAAGCGACCCCGTAGCCTCGTTGGCCGAGATGGAGCGGTGCCTTAAAAAAGGCGGCCGCGTCGTTATCCTCGACGTCTTCATCTCGCCCTTCTCCTACCTTTATTACAACTATTTCCACAAGGAAGACGTCGACCTATCCGCAGACCTCTTTGATTTGAAGGACGCGCGCACTGAGAAAAAGCCCTTCGAGTCGAACCAGGCCATAGCTACCCTTCTTTTCTTCAGGCAGCTCGAACGCTACTCGGCGAGGTTCCCGTGCCTCAAGCCCGTTAAGAGGGAAGTGAGGGAGTTCCTTCTCTACCCAATGAGCGGCGGGTTTGAAGGGGCGCAGCTCGCGCCGTTTTTTTTGAAGGGCTTCCTTTCGGCCATCGACAGGGCGGCGATAAAGACGCTGGGCCGCTTCATCGCTGGCCGCTGCCTCGTGGTGCTCGAGAAGGCTTAAGAGAATAAAAAAGGCCGCGGCGCTTTAGCTCCGCGGCCTGAAAAAGCGGTTTTGTTATCTTTTCGCCGGCGGGATGACAAGCACCGGACAGGTCGATTTCCTGAGGATCCTTTCGGTAGTGCTGCCGACAAGAAGCCTGTCGATGCCTCCCTTGCCGTATGAGCCCATGACGACGAGGTCGCATTTGCTCGATTTTATCGCGCCGAGTATCTCCCTGTAGGGCACGCCGCTGAGGACCGCTGTCTTTACTTTATCATAGCCCTTGAACTTCCTTGCGGCGAACTTCTTTAATTCCTCCTGGGCTTTTTTTGCCGCCTTCTTCTCGAATTCCATCGAAGAGACGAGAGGGATGATATCGTCGCTTACGCTGACGACGTGCACTACGTGGAGCTCAGCGTCGTCTCTTTTGGCGAGCATCAATGCGTATTCGGAGGCCTTTTCCGAATACTCGGTGAAGTCTACCGGCAGCAGTATGTTCGTGAAACCTGTCCTGGTCCTTGTCATTGGCTTGCTCCTTTCCGAATGGACGTATTGTCATTTGTCAGCAAGCCACATGATATTTCAGGACAGGTGATTTTTCAACCTTTTTCGGACGGTAAAAGAGGAAGACGGCAGGCGAGCGCCGCGAGTGCGCGGCCTAAGTCTCAGGGGAACCCCCTTCCGCCGGACGGAAGGGGGTTTTTATTTTTCAGGCGGCTTTTTTCCAGACCTTGTTGTCTATGCACTCTTCTACATAGGTCAGGTGGCGCTGCTCGTCCCTGTAGTTCTTTTCGATGACGCTCCTTATGTTCGCCGGGAAGTCCTGGTCGATTGCCTTTGCGTAACGCTTGTTCGTCAGGTTCTCTCCTCCCTTGAGCGACTTCAACGCGCCCTCTGTCCCTGAAAGGCTTCTTATCTTGGAGAAGACGTCGAGCATGTAGCCCTTGAGGTCGGGGGAGAAGTCAGGGGCCTTTTCCTTGTAGGAATGGATCAGGGCGGAGAGGTCTTTGATATGGCGTTCATGGTCCGCCCTGTAATGCTCTATCTGCCTTTTTACCTCCGGGACGTCGATGTGATGGAGGCATTCGTTATACGCGTGTACCGCGTCGATATCGAGCTGGCACAGGCTCTTGAGTTCCTTTATTATTTCGCTGTTCTCCATATGACCCTCCTTTGTCGATTTGTTATAAAAAGAGTATAATCCGGATCCTGAGTAGATGTGGGAAAAAAGACCCGGATGCGCGGCGCCCCGTTGAGCAGCCGCGTTACCGGGCCTTGATTTGAAGACTCCTCAGGCTGCCCTGCCTGTCTCGTCTTCCAGCTTCTTCTCCGCTTTTTCAGCCGTCTCGGCTGCCTTCTCCCTCAAGGCCGAACCGGCCTCGCCAAGCACTTCGCGTTCTTTTTCAGTCACCGGCAATCCGAGCCCCAGGGCAGAACCTATGGCGAACGCGGCAGCAGCGAAAGCCAGCGGGTTGTTCTCCAGGAGGTCTTGGAAAACTCCTTTTACCTCACCGGCCTTTCCCCGCAGTTCTTCTCCGGCAACCCCGGTCTTACCGCTTACGCTGCCCCTGAGCCTTTCGGCCTTTTCGCGGGCCTTGCGGCTGATGTCGTGGACCTTTTCGGTGATTTCACCGGCCTTGCCTTCGCCAGTGACATCCATTCCGGTTTCATGGCGTCTGCCCTCGGAGCCTCTGGCGAAAAGGAGTATCAGCCCGGCTCCGGCCATCGCCGCAGGTATGGGGTTGTTTCGTATTGTGTCGACGAGAGTCGAGCCGGTATCCCTTGCCTTTGAGCCCGGCCTTGTCATCGACCTTATCTCGTCCCATGCCCGGTCTTTCAGCCGCTCTGCCGAGAACCTGTCCATTATCTCGTCAATGGTCCCGCTCAGGCGGGCGCGGCTCCGCACTATTTCCTGGTGGATTTCCCTGCGCTCCTTGTGGAACTCCTTGCGGGAATCATCCCTTATACTTTTTCTTTCAGCCATTTCTCGTCCTCCCTGAGTGTAGAGATGGTCTCGCGCGGCGTGATGTCGATTTTCCGCATGTCACGGACGCCTTTCTTGACCATGTAGTAGCCGATAAAGCAGGCGGCCGCTCCTACTATAAGCGCGGATAGCCAGTACGAGAGCACGTTACCGAGCAGCAGGACCGCTGCAGCAACTATCGCGAAAAACCCGGCGTGGAGCACCGCGCCGCCAATGGCCGCCGACTTCATGTCGCCGGCGGCGCGCGTAAGCTTCGCCGTCATCTCGTTTTTGGCGAGCAGCATCTCCTGCCTCAGGAGGTCTCTGACCTCCCAGGACAGGTCGGTCAGGAGCTCGTTGAAAGTCCTTTCCCTCTCCCTTTCCTCTTTTCTTACATAAGACATGGTAGCCTCCTGGGTGGTCAATGCTCCCGGGTCTCCTGAGCTCCGCTCTTCATGAAGCGCGCGAGCAGGAACCCGGCCGCCAGCGCCCCTCCTATGGCAAGTGCCGGCCTTTCCCTTATGTAGTCCTCGGCGTCGTTTATCGCCTTGTCGGCGTCACCGTCCCTGAACCGGGCCGAGTACGATTCGATCTGTTCGGCTGACTTGTCTACGAACCTGGCGGTATCGTCGTAATGCCGGTCGTGAAGGCTCCTCGATGCCTCGTGAAGGGCGGTAGAGACGGCGTTTACCGTGTCTGCCAGGTCGCGCTGTCTGCCTGAGAAAATTTCCTTGGCGTGGCTCTTCGACTTTGACACAGCCCGCTCTCCAGCTTCGCGGACCTTTTCCCCGGCTTCGTGCTTCTCGCCTGTCCGTGGGAGCTCTTTTTCGGGCCCGGACGTCTCATAACCCAGCCGCGCCTCGACTTTTATGTATTTTTCCGGGTTCGCGTCGAACAGGGCCTTGCACTGGCGGGTGTCGAACCAGAATTCCCGCTCTTCATGGCGGCTGCTGAACCTTTCTTTTTGCATATCTACTTCATTGTTGCATACAGGGTCTTTAACCATGTTCATCACCTCGTTTTGCGCGTTCTTTTACAACTCATAACTGACCCTACCGCTGTTCCTTTGTTGGAGCAAGTACGCGTCTTGAAAGGCTTTTCTCGGGCGTTGCAAGGCGGCTGTTTGACAAGGCTTGCTGGAATGGATAAGCTTCACACTCGAATTCGGGATTACAAGGAGATGAGATGACTTTAGAAGGAATTACAGACCTCAGCGAAAAAGGGGCCGTGAAGGACGGAGTGCGCCAGGCGAGTGACAGGAGGCTTTTCATGCAGCTTCTTGTTTTCGGCGGCTGCAAGGACACTGCCCCTCTCGTCGATTCATTAAAAAAAAGCGGCATCCCTTCTGTCCTGTACGCCGACGTAAACAACCCGCAGGGCGTCGGGCTCCTCACAATGAGCGAAGACCCGGCGTTTTTTGTGACGGGGCTTCGCGGCCTGCTTGGCGGCAAGGAATTTTCTTCCCTTGAGCTCAAAAGCGAATATACGATGCTCGGGCGGACCTACTCGCTCGGCCATGAGGAGAACCTCGAGGACTGGCTCGTTGGCCGCCCCCCGAGGGTCGTTGCCAACCCCGCGTGGCAGTGGGCTGTCTGGTACCCGCTCCGGAGGAGCGGCTCTTTCGCGCGCCTTCCTTCCAGAGAGCAGGGCGAGATACTGATGGAGCACGGGGTGATAGGCCGCGCCTTCGGGAAAGCCGACTTGGGCCACGACATACGCCTGTCTTCTTTCGGCCTCGACAAGAACGACAACGACTTCGTCATCGGGCTCATAGGTAAAGAGCTCTACCCGCTTTCGGCCCTTGTCCAGACGATGCGCAAGACCGTCCAGACATCGACCTATATCGACAGGATGGGCCCTTTTTTCATAGGCAAGGCGCTCTGGCAATACGGCGGGAAATAGGAGAGCCCTTTTTTTTCTGAATCCATGCCGGACTCTTGACGGTTTCTGGTGTAGAATCCGTTCATGGCAAGGATTCCCGTAAAGGTGAACTCGTATTCCGGCTACAAGGGCGAGGAAAGGCCTGTCTCCTTCACCATAGGGGACAGGACTTTCCAGGTAGTCGACCTCATCGACAGCTGGTACGGCGAAGGGCACGACTACTTCAAGGTGAGCGCCGACGACAGGTGCGTCTATATCCTACGCTACGACAGGGACATGGACGAATGGGAGCTCACCATGATGGAAAGCCCTGCCGATTAGCGTTTACAAATCCTTTTCCGTCCTTTCCCGCATCTTCCGCTCGCTGACTTCCCGCTGAAAAAGCTCTGCTATACTTAAATTTTGCGACTTTTGCGCGTTTACCGTCTGTTTTACCAGCGACGAGGGCTGACCCGAAAGGAGGCTTTTTATGAAGCTATTGCCGCTCGAGAAGCTCGGTACGAGAGAGTTGGGAAGTGGCAGCGTTCAGTTCGGCATTTTCCTGCCCTGGGTCAAACCCGAAAACGGCCACAGGCTCTGGGTCAAGGTGATACACGAGAAGGACCAGTTCCTTCAGGACATCCAGCCGCTGATGTTCGAGATGAGCCACGAGCAGGACGCCGAGTACGGGGATTACTGGTCAACAAGGGTGGAGATAAACGCGGGGCAAAAGCCGCGTGAGAACTCCGCGTGGGGGACCGAAGGCAGCTACGTCTACCGCTACTTCCTCGAGAACCCCAGCGCCTCGCGCCTCCAGGACCGTCATATCGACTGGATAATAGACCCCTTCGCAAGGGAATTCGGCGTTGGCAAGCTCTCTGCCTTCACTCTCGGCTACAAGGCCCGCCAGTGGGACGAGAACGAGTACAGCTGGAAGGTCCCCAAAATAGAGGACGTCGTCCTCTACGAGCTCATCATCTCGGAGTTCGGCGGCGACATCGAAAAGACCATCGCGCACCTCGATTATCTCACCGACCTCGGGGTCAACTGCATACAGCTCATGCCGGTCTCAAACGTCTCTAACGTGGTCGACTGGGGTTACCTGCCCATAGGCTATTTCGGAGTTGACGAGAGGTTCGGCAAGAGGGCCGACATGCAAAGGTTCATAGAGGAGGCGCACAAGAGGTGCATGGCCGTAATCGTGGACTCTGTCTACGGACATACGAGCGAGCATTTCCCTTACTCGTACGTCTACAAGAGGCTCGGCTACCACGACAACCCGTTCATAGGGCATTTCGCAAAGGACTACTACGGCGAGAGCACGGATTTCAGGAAGACCTTTACGCAGGACTTTTTCTTTACCGTTAACCGCCACTGGCTCGACTGCTACCACGTCGACGGCTTCCGCTACGACTGCGTGCCCGACTGGTGGGACGGCCCGCTCGGCACCGGCTACGCTAACCTTACCTACGCTACCTACAAGGACGTGCAGTCTCAGGAGGGCAGGAGCCACTGGCAGCGGTTCATGGTGGAAGGCGGCCTTTCCTTGATCCAGTGCGCCGAGCAGCTCGAAGGGCCCAGGGAAGTCGTAGAGAGTACCTATACGAACTGCACCTGGCAAGACGAGACGCTCGGGGCCGCTGAAGACGTTGCGAAGGGCAGCAACGAGGCGCTCCGGCGACTCGGGCTCCAGTTCGGCCTCATAGGCTACCCTGATACGGTCTCCTACAACGGCGACAGGATAAAAAAGACGGCGGTCCAGTACATAGAGAACCACGACCACGCCCGCTTCATTTGCAACTTCAAGACGTTCCTCAACGGTAACGAGCTTTTGGCCGAGGGGGACAGGTCGCTTTGGTACAAGCTCCAGCCGTACCTCATCGGCCTTTTCACGGCGAAGGGCATCCCGATGCTCTGGCAGGGGCAGGAGTTCGGCGAGAACTACAACGTGCCGGACCAGGGCTGGGGCAGGGTGGCCATGTTCAGGCCGCTCAGGTGGGAGTACTTTTACGACGAAGTGGGAAAGAGCATGGTCGGCCTCGTCAGGAAGCTCGTGAAGGTGCGCCAGAAGGGCGGCCAGTTCAGGGCGGGCGAGCACTTCTTCCATAACGACGACAAGTACATCTCGAGGGGAGTCCTCATTTTCTCGAGGAGGCACGAGGGCGCGTTCAGCCTTACGGCCTTGAACTTCAGCGACACAGAGCAGACCGTCCCGTATACGTTCCCCGTCGGCGGGGACTACATGGAGGAGCTGCACGGCAGGGAAGGGGCCGACATAAACCTCTGGAACATCCATGAGGGTGCCGAAGTGGACCTTCCCATACCCGGCAACTACGGTCGCGTGTGGACCGTGGGAGCTTGAGTTAACCAGTAGGCGGCCCTTCTTTATGGAGGGTTTGGAGCCGCGGCGTATGCCGCGGCTTTTTCTTTGTTGAGGGGACGGCGTCTTTTGGGATAGACTCTTTTTCATGATAAGGATAACCGGGAACATCTGGATAGACGAGGGCGAGGTCAGGGAGGAGTTCATAAGGGCTTCCGGCCCAGGCGGCCAGCACGTGAACAAGGCCTCTACAGCCGTGCAGCTGAGGTTCAACGTCGACTCTTCTCCGGGCCTTCCTTCAGACGTGAAGGCGAGGCTCAAGGCTCTGGCCGGCCAGAGGCTGACGTCGGAGGGCGACATCATCATAACGTCGCGCGAGTCCAGGAGCCGCGAGCAGAACAGGCAGGAAGCCCTCGACAAGCTCGTCGAGCTCATTGAAAAGGCGGCACAGAGGCCCAGGGCCAGAAGGAAGACGAAGCCGACGAAAGGGTCGAAGGAAAGGCGTTTAAATGAGAAGGCCAAAAGGGGGGCTGTAAAGAAGATGCGCGGGAAAAAGGGTGAGGAGTAGGCGGCGAAATCGCCAGCCGGTTTCACGTTGAGCCGGGCAGCACAGGAAGGAGCAGATGAAGCATTACCCGACCTGGTTCGTGGTTAAAAAGTACGGCCTCATGATATTCGCCGAACAGCCGAAAAGAGCATAGGCGCGGTGAGTCGCTGCTTCGCCCAGGTGACGCAGGCAGCTACAGTTGTTCTAATTTTGCGCTTGCCTTTTAACTGTTTTTTTAATATTCTTTGTGAATCCATATAAATAAAGAGTCCTCCACGGCCGATGACGCTTCTTGGCCGCGCTTTTGAATACATTTCAATGGCAGGAGAAGCATAGTCGGGCTCCGGCTTGTGTTTCTACCAATAGAGTCATGGGACAAACCGGAACACCCAGTAAGAACCATCTCATCCTGGCTTTTTTCTTTCTGACCGGCCTTACCGGGCTTGCGTACGAGCTTGTCTGGATAAGGCTCCTCATACTCTCCTTCGGTTCGACCCAGTTCGCCATAACTACCGTCCTTGCGACCTTCATGGCGGGGCTTGCCCTCGGGAGCGTGCTTTTCGGCCGCTTTGTCGACAGGTACCCGTATCCGCTCAAGGTCTACGGTGTAATAGAGATAATACTAGGCATATATTGCATCATCTCGCCTCTCATATTCCATGTCGTAAAAGACCTGTACCTTTACGCCTCTCCAATTACCCCTGAGACGTCTTTCAGGGCCGATTTCGAGACCACCCAGTTTTTGCTTTCGCTTCTCGTGCTCATCGTGCCCACGACCCTCATGGGAGGCACTCTCCCGGCACTGGTGAAGTACCTGGCCAGGTCGGAGAAAATAGGCTTCAACATTGCGCTGCCTTACGCCGTGAACACGCTCGGCGCGGTCACTGGCTGCCTGGCGACCGGGCTTTTCGCGCTCTACTATTTCGGCGTGAACGCGACAGTGTACCTTGCCGGGGCAGCCGATATCGTCGTCGGCGTACTGATACTGGTCCTCTACAGGGACGCGGGGCGCGTGGAGAGCAAAGAGGCAAGCGCTGTTCCATACGTCCCGGTCCCTGCCGCGAAGGCCTCGAAAAGGCGGCTCAACGCTGTCGTCATCGGGGCCTTTTACTTTTCAGGATTCGCGAGCCTCGCTTACGAGGTCCTCTGGACAAGGGTGCTCTCGCTTGTGCTGGGCTCTTCGGTCTACGCCTTCACGATAATGCTGGCGACCTTCCTTGCCGGGATAGGCATCGGCAGCGTGGTATTCGCCCCGTTCGTGGACAGGTGCAAAAGGCCGGTCTTCTGGTTCGCCATGCTCGAAGCTGTCATCGGACTTTTCGCGCTCGCCTCCATATTTATCTACAGGGAGCTGCCCTTCATATTCTTCAACCTCAAGCAGGCCTTCGGCACCCAGTTCTGGCTCTTCCTGGCCTTGAAGTTTCTCATCGCCTCTGCGGTCATGATAGTGCCGACGCTCGCCATGGGCGCCATCTTCCCGCTGGTGAGCAGGATATACGCTGAGGGCACCAGCACCATCGGAAGGAAAGTCGGCGACATATACATGTGGAACACGGCGGGGGCCATACTCGGCTCTTTCGCGGCCGGTTTCTTCCTCATCCCTTCGACCGGAGCGCAGACCGGGGTCATGCTCATAGCGGGCCTCAACATCGCCCTCAGCATCGTCATACTCTCCATGAGCGTCCTTGAGGCGAGATGGAAGTACGCGGCTGGCGTCCTACTTGCGGCCGGGTACGCCGTTGTGGCCTTCAGTCTTCCTTCGTGGGAGAAGATGGCGATGACCACCGGGATGTACGTCAACGACTACGGCGACAAAGAGGACGCCTCGTTCGAGAACTGGAGGTTCGGCGAGAAGCTCCTTTACTACCATGAAGGGCTGAACGCCATAATAACCGTCCGAGGCTCGGGGCCCTCCGGCGAGGTCATAACATATGAGGCGAACGGCAAGACCGAAGCGCGGAGCGAAAACGGCAAACCTCCGAAAAGCTGGGCCATACTGGGACACCTCCCGGCCATGCTGCACAAGGAAGAACCAAAGGAGGCCCTGGTCATCGGCCTCGGCTCCGGCGTGACGCTCGGTATGATGGGCCACTACCCTTACAAATCTTTCGACGTCGTGGAGCTCGAGCACGCCGTGGTAGACGCGGCCCGCTTTTTCTCGAAGGCCAACCACAACGTCCTTGACGACCCGAGGGTGCGCCTCCACGTGACTGACGGCAGGAGCTTCCTGGCGTCGGTCGACAAGAAGTACGACGTCATCGTCTCGGGCGTTTCCGACCCCTGGATATCCGGAGTCTCCAACCTCTTCACCTACGATTATTTCACGGAGCTCAAGAGCAAGCTGAACGAAGGCGGCATCGTCGCCCTCTGGTTCTCCAATTACCGCAGCACGCCAGAGGACTTCAAGATGGGGCTCAATTCCTTTGCCGCCGTCTTCCCGAATACGAGCGTATGGTTCCATTATACGATGTCCCTTGACCTTGTCGTCATAGGCTCGGTTGGCGAGCACGCCCTCGACCTTGACAGGCTCAACGCCCTGTTCGAGCGGCCCGAGGTGAGATACGAGCTCGAAGCTATAGACCTGAAGTCGCCTTACGACGTTTTCTCGCTCTATCTTGCCGGGGGCAAGGACCTGCGGGACTTTTTAGGGGAGGCAGGGATAAATACGGACGAACGCCCGATACTCGAGTTCTCTTTGCCCAAGAGCCTTTACGGGAAGATAAACGGGCCTGAGCGGGTGCGCGAGCTCCTGGCTGCGTCCACCGCCGTCGCTCCGCCTGTCGAGCTTCACGGCCTCGACCCTTCTGATTTTTACCTCGAGCTCGGCAAAAACTACAACAAGTACGAGTTCAGGCTACCGCAGGCTCTGAAGGCCTTTGAAAAGTCGCTGGAACTGAACCCCGGCCAGAAGGAAGCCGCCACTTACGCAGGGCAGTTGAGGCGGGAGCTGGGCAGGTAGTCCCTCCAAAGGGTATTTTCCACGTTGACCTGACTTGGCCTTTTAAAGTATAATTTTATCAATCGGAATGGGCCTCCAGGGCCCATTTTTTTATTATCAGGGGAACCATGCATAAGCACCATCAAAAGGAAATAGACAGGCGGAGGACCTTCGGCATAATAAGCCATCCGGACGCCGGCAAGACGACTCTGACTGAAAAGCTCCTCCTCTACGGAGGCGCAATACAGCTCGCCGGGGCCGTCAAGGCCAGGAAGGCCGCGCGCCACGCGACCAGCGACTGGATGTCGATAGAAAAGGAGAGGGGCATCTCTGTCACTACCTCGGTCATGAAGTTCAACTACCGGGACTTCGAGATAAACCTCCTCGATACGCCCGGCCACCAGGACTTCTCTGAAGACACCTACAGGGTATTGACCGCGGTCGACAGCGCCCTCATGGTCATAGACAGCGCAAAGGGCGTCGAGCCGCAGACCGAAAAGCTCATGGCCGTCTGCCGTATGAGGAACACTCCGGTCATAACCTTCATCAACAAGATGGACAGGGAGGGCATAAACCCGCTTGACCTCCTCGCCGACATAGAAGACAAACTGCAGATCGAATGCTCGCCCCTTTCCTGGCCAATAGGCTCGGGCAAGGGCTTCAAGGGCGTCTACAACCTCTACAGGAAGGAACTGCAGCTCTTCACGGCGGGGCAGGAGACGAGGCACAGGGACGGCCTTGTCATAAAAGACCTCTCGGATGCGAAGCTCGACGAGATCCTGGGCGGCCAGGCAAAGGAGCTCCGCCATGACATAGAGCTCCTCCACGGCGCGGCAAACCCGTTCTCCCTTGAGGACTACCTTAAAGGCATCCAGACCCCGGTATTTTTCGGGAGCGGCATAAACAACTTCGGCGTAAAAGAGCTTCTCGACGCAGTCGTCGAGCTCGCCCCGCACCCTGGGCCGAGGCAGGCGGTCGAGAGGGTCGTGTCCCCTTACGAGGCCGCTTTCAGCGGCTTCGCCTTCAAGATACAGGCGAACATGGACCCGGCCCACAGGGACAGGATAGCCTTCATACGCATCTGCTCGGGCAGGTTCCACAGGGGCATGAAGGTCATGCACCACAGGATGGGCAAGGAGCTCATACTTTCGAACGCCACGATATTCATGGCGCAGGACAGGGCCAACGTGGAAGAGGCCTTCCCCGGCGATATCATCGGCATACACAACCACGGCACGATAAAAATTGGCGACACCTTCACCGAAAAGGAGCCGCTGAAGTTCACAGGGATACCGAACTTCGCGCCCGAGCACTTCAGGAGGGTCATCCTGCGGAACCCGCTGAAGGCGAAGCAGCTTCAAAAGGGGCTCGCCCAGCTCACGGAAGAGGGCGCTGTGCAGGTCTTCAGGCCGGTTGCCGGTAACGACTACATACTGGGCGCTGTCGGCGCTCTCCAGTTCGACGTCACCATCGCGAGGCTCAAGGACGAGTACGGGGTAGACGCCACGTACGAGGCGTTCGAGGCACAGAGGGCCCGCTGGGTGGAGGGAGAAAGGAAGATGCTCGACGAGTTCGAGAAGAAGAACTCCACGCGCCTTGCCAGGGACATGGAAGGCAACCTCACGTACCTTGCGCCGAGCGAGTGGCAGCTCAACTACATGATGGAGCAGTGGCCGGATATGGTCTTTCACAGGACGCGCGAACACAACTGAGCCTTCCTGCTAATGCGGTCATTGCGAGGAGCGAAGCGACGCGGCAATCTAAGAGGTTGGTTCAGGAAAAAGATGAGATTGCTTCGCTGCGCCCGCAATGACGAATTGGCGCAATGGTTTCATAGGTTTCGACAGGACGAGGGAGCACAACTGAGCTTTGAAAAATGCTATTTTTCAGTCAGGTTTCATGCTTGAAAGCCGCTGGATTTTCCAGCGGCTTTTTTTTATTTCTCCCTTCGGCCATATTCTTTTTTTCTGGAAAGTAGCCGCTCCAGCTGTTAATATTTAGCGTTCCCATTGATTGTAGGCGTACAAAGGCGTAAAATCATTACGGACCCTGAAAGTTGCTGAAAACCGACCGCGAATCTTGAAACCTGCCCAAAGGAGGCGCTCGAATAGCTCCATGAAAAAGGAATCCCTTTTCGTAATAGGACACAAGAACCCTGACACCGACTCCATCGTATCGGCCATAGGACTCGCGGAGCTCAAGGCAGCCGCAGGCGAGACGAACGTATCTGCCGCGAGGGCAGGGGACCTGAACCCGCAGACCGAGTTCATACTCAATTACTTCAATATCCCGGCCCCCAAGTACCTGCCGGACGTGAGGCCCAAGTCCAGGGAGATAATGTCGGTCGACGTCGTCACCGTCTCCGAGCACGCGCCTTTCCACAAGGTCCTGGAGCTCATGAGGGAGCAGGAAGTAAGGTTCATGCCCGTCCTCGACGGCGACGGCAGGCCAAAGGGCGCCGTCACGCTCATGGAAGTGGCAAAGAGATACCTTCAGGCCGAAAGCTCCATAGAGGTCACGACCTCTTTGAAGAACATAGTCGAGACCCTCGGCGCTAAGGTCAAGAACGACCTTCTCGGCGACAGGGAGCAGGCCTTCTCCGTCTATATCGGCGCGATGTCCGAAGAGGCGTTCCTCTATATCCTCGGCGGCAAGGACCCTAAAAGCTGCGCCGTCATAGTAGGGGACAGGGCGGACATACAGAAGAAGGCCGTTGAGAAGGGCGTGGGCATCCTCATAATATCCGGCGGCTTCGACGTCGAAGAGAGCATACTGAAGTCCGCTAAGGCGAACGGCGTCAGCATAATAGTCTCGCCGCACGACTCCGCGACTACCTCCATGCTGGTGCGCGTGAGCACGCCGGTGCGCCTCATATGCGACCCCAAGGTCGAGAGCGTCTCCCCGGACGAGCTGGTCGAGGACATCAAGTTCAAGGCGGCAGGAGTCGCCGGGCTGGTGGTGCTCGGCAACGACGGCGTCATGCAGGGCGTCATCACCAAGACGGACTTCCTGAAGAGCTCGTCGACCTGCCTCATCCTCGTCGATCACAACGAGCTCTCGCAGGCCATAGACGGGGCCGAGAAGGTCAACATAGTCGAGGTCGTTGACCACCACAGGATAGGCAACTTCACCTGCCAGAACCCCATACCGTTCATCTGCGAGCCGGTCGGCTCGACCTCGACCCTCGTGGCCGAGCTCTACAGGAGAAAAGGCGTCGCCATAAAAAAGGAGATAGCCGGAATACTCCTCGGGGGCGTCCTTTCCGACACAGTCATATTGAAGTCCCCCACGACGACCGACAGGGACAAGGAGATAGTCAAATGGCTGGAGGAGCGCTCCGGCCTTGAGCACGCATCCTTCGGCGCGGAGATATTCGGCTCCGCCGGTGGCATAAAAAAGAGGGGGCCCGAAGCTGTCGTCGGCAGCGACTACAAGGTCTTCGAGGCAAAGGGCAAGAAGTTCGGCGTAGGCCAGGTCGAGACAATAGGCTTCGACGAGTTCTTCGACGAGAAGGCGAAGCTCATGGACGAGCTTGCGAAGGTGAAGGCCAAAAAAGAGCTCCAGCTTTCGGCCCTCCTCGTCACGGACATTGCTCTGGGCACTTCGCTCTTGCTGGCCATCGGGGACAAGGAAGTGATGTTCAGCCTCAATTACCCGAAGGTAAAGGACGACGTCTTCGAGCTCAAGAACGTCCTTTCGAGGAAAAAGCAGGTCGTCCCGCATATACTTAATGTTTTCAATGAGATATTCTAAGGAAATGAGGTCAGGCATGAAGTTTCTCCCGGCACTCGCGGCCGTTTTTTTTCTTCTCTTCTGGGCTGTCGACGACTCTTACGCAAGGGCCGGCAGAAGCGGCGGCTCATTTGGGTACAGGGGCTCGAGGACTTATTCAACTCCCGTAAAGCAGGCCCCTGCGCGCCAACAGACAACCCAGCAGCAGAGCGGCGCTACGCAGCAGCAGCCGATGGCTCCGCCGAGGGCAGGGGGCCTTTTCGGAGGACTTGCAGGAGGGCTCGCGGGCGGCATACTCGGCGGCCTTCTTTTCAGCTCGCTTGGGCACGCTGCAATGGGCCCGGGCGGCCCTGGCGGCTTGGGTTTCCTTGACATACTCTTAATTGGCGGCGGCATATTCCTCCTCATACGGTTTTTCAGGAGGAAGAAGCAGGCTACCGGCGATTTCCTCGGCGGCAGGAAGGCGGCCGGCTTTTCCGCTCCGGCACCTGGCGGCCTCGATGAAGGGCTCGGCGACATCCGCCGCATGGACGGCCATTTCGACGAAGAGCATTTCATGACCGAGGCTATAGACATATTCTTCAACGTCCAGTCGGCCTGGGGCACAGGGGACATCGACCAGCTGAGGCCGGTCATCGCACCCAGGGCCCTCGAGACATTGAGGGGCGAGCTGGAAGAGTTGAAGAAAAAGGGGCTCGTCAACAGGGTCGAGGGGCTTGCGATGAAAGACGCTGCAATAACCGAGGCCTGGCAGGAGAAGGGCACCGACTACATAACCCTGAAGTTCACCGCGAGCGCCATCGAGTATATGGCGGACGCCAGCGGCAAGGCCGTCGAGGGGTCCAGGACCGAAGCCGCCGAGTTCACCGAGTACTGGACGTTTGCCCGGGAGATAGGCAAGGACTGGAAGTTGTCGGCCATACAGCAGCCCTCATAGTCTCTGGCCTTTGAACACACATAACGAGCGCATATCCCAGCGGCTCTGCCGCGGGGAGCTTCATAATTGTTTTAAGCATCCTTTTAGGCTCTCGAAGGGCCCTCGTGTAAATTAATGCCCGTTCTTTCGCCCAAGACTGTTCACCATGTCACATCAGGGCGTTCATCTTCCTGCTATACTCTTTTCGTGAACGAACTTACCGGCCGCCAGAAAATAATAGAGGCTTTGAAGGGCCAGATGCTTACAGCCCGTGAGATATCCCAGGCCGTCGGCATAAAGGAAAAAGAGGTTCTCGAGCACCTGCCGCACATCGCCAGGTCTCTAGGCGCGCATGGAACCCAGGGGCCATCTCTTTTGGTGGAGCCGTCGACGTGCCTTGCGTGCGGCTTTGTCTTCAGGAAAAGGGAGAGGCTCAAGACCCCATCGAAGTGCCCTGTATGCAGGTCCGAGGAGATAACCGAGACAAGGTTCGGGGTCTTTGAACAATGATAAAACAACTGGCCTCAGCCATTGCCGCAGCTTCCATACCGCTTTTGCCGCTTTGCGCCCATGCCGCCCCGGAAAGCCAGGAGCTTTCAATATCCATCGGCAAAAGGTCGGACAACCTCGACTGGAACATAGCGGGCCTCTCTCGGTCAGGGGATTTCGTCAACGTCCTTTCCGAGCTTACATGGTCGGACGTGGAAAGCCAGGAGATAAGGGGCAGCGCTAGGGTCTTCATGAACAGGTATTTCCTCAAAGGCGAAGCCGGGGTCGGCTTCATCACCGGAGGAGTGAACCAGGACTCGGATTTCCTCAATAACAACAGGACATTCGAGTACTCGAGGTCGAACAACTCCTCCGACGACGGCACTGTCTGGGACTTGTCCGGCGGTCTTGGCTACCTTTACGAATTCAAGGCGCTGGGCGGCAGGTTCGACCTCATTCCCATTGCCGGGCTTTCATACCACAAGCAGAACCTCACCTTGACCGACGGGGTCCAGACCATATCCACGCCAGGGCTGACCGGGCCGCTTGGTCCTTTCTCCGGTCTTCACAGCACCTACGAGGCCCGCTGGGCAGGGCCCTGGGCAGGGGCCGATTTTTCTTATCAGAGGGGAAAACTCAAGGTTTACGGGAGCTTCGAGTACCATCTTGCCTATTATTTGGCACAGGCCAACTGGAACCTCAGGGGGGATTTCGCCCACCCGGTGAGCTTCGAGCACTGGGCTACCGGAAAGGGGATTGTCTTTTCAGCCGGCACGGAGTATAATATCGCCCGTAACTGGTCTTTTGCCGCTGGCTTCGAGGCAAGCGACTTTCAGGCAACTGACGGGACGGACAGGACCTATTTCTCCGGAGGCGGGGCCGCAGACACGCCCCTTAACGAGGTCAACTGGGATTCGCTGTCAGGCTTTTTCGGCTTCAATTACAGGTACTGAAGATGGACCGAAACCTCTCCGGCTTTGCCGTCTTCCTTTTGCTCTTCGCGTATTCCACGATTACATTCGCAGAGCCGCTTCCGTCCTCGCTTGACCCGGGGAGCGCCGAGTGCGTCTCATGCCACCAGGACTCGATAACAGTAAACGAGCCGTTCGAGGTATGCCACCAGGGCGGCTGCGACCATCCTGTCGGGGTAAGCTATCAGTCGTTTTCTTCGCGGAACAGGGGGCTCGTCCCTGCCGATAAGCTCGACCCGGCCATAACTCTCGTGGACGGCAAGATGGGCTGCCTTGCCTGCCATACGCCCTATGACGCGGCCGCCCACGAGACGGCCGGAAATTCCATGCTCTCGGTCGACAACAAAGGCAGCGCGCTTTGCGCGGCCTGCCACAGGAAATAGCCGCTCAAGTTTTTGACCGCACGGCCGAAGTAATCCTCAGGAACATCCCCGCTCCATGAGAGAGCCTTCACGTGGGTTCGCCTTCTAACCGTCTGCAAGCAGACCACCATTCGCGAGTGTACTCATGAATTACGCTTTTGCAGCCCTTTTGTTCTCCATCCTCACACTGTTCGGCCTCTCCGGCACCTCCGGCGCGATGGACAAGGAATCTCTCGAATGCCTCGGCTGCCATGACGCTGCCGTGGCAACCGACGTGACCTTTCAGGTCTGCTCGGAGCCGGACTGCGACCACCCGTTCGGGATAGACTATCTTACCCTTGCGCTGTCGAACAAGGGCCTCAAAAACCCGTCGTTGCTGCCCCAGCCGATAAAGCTCGTCAACAACTCGACGATAGGCTGCGGCACGTGCCACGTACCCTTCAAGAAGAACGACCACTCCATACTCTCCAGCATGAGGAACCTTTACCCCGAGATACCCGACCCGATGCTCGTCATGGACAACAGGCAGAGCCAGCTTTGCTTCGGCTGCCATTCAAAATAATTGAAAATCGCTATTTTCCCTGATCTCTTCGTCAGGATGAAAATAAAAATGCTCTCATATTGACATATATGTTCCGCTTTTTATTTTCACCCTTCCTTGACCTCAGAAAAAAATAGCTGATTTTCAGGGTACCCATCAGTAGAAAAATAAGGAGGCGTGCCAGCCGGGAATAAATCCCTTGACACCCCGGCTAAGTTGTATTATAAATCACACTACATTTTAATAGCAGTATCTTATCACGAGTGGCAGAGGGACTGGCCCGTAGAAGCCACAGCAACCGGTTCCGCGCAAGCGGAATGTCAGGTGCTAACTCCAGCAAGGCTTGCAAGCCTTGAAAGATAAGAACAGGTCAAGCCATTGAGCCTCTTCTTATCAAGAAGAGGTTTTTTTTTGTCTTCCGCCGGGCACCGGGGTGGAATAATAAGGAGGAGAACACGGATGAGCTACATGAAGGCGTTGAAATGCAGGGAGTGCGGGAAGGAATATCCCAAGGAAGCGCTCCACGTCTGCGAGCTGTGCTTCGGCCCGCTTGAGGTCGCTTACGAGTACGAAAAGATAAAGGGCGTGCTCACTAGGGAAGTGATAGAGAAGAGGGCTCCCAACATGTGGCGCTACAAGGAACTCCTCCCCATCGACGGAGAGCCTACAGTCGGAGCGCAGGTCGGGTACACGCCTCTCGTGAAGGCGGACAACCTCGCGAAGGCTTTGGGCGTAAAAGAGATATACATAAAGAACGACGCGGTCAACTACCCGACGCTCTCGTTCAAGGACAGGGTCGTCTCCGTGGCCCTCTCGAGGGCAAGGGAGCTGGGCTTCAAGATAGCGGCCTGCGCCTCGACCGGCAACCTCGCCAACTCGGTCGCGGCCAACGCCGCTGCCGCCGGCATGGAAAGCTTCGTCTTCATCCCCTCTGACCTCGAGCAGACCAAGATAGTCGGCACGCTCGTGTACGGCGGCACCGTCGTGGGCATCAAGGGCACTTACGACGAGGTCAACAGGCTCTGCAGCGAGATAGCCGGAAAATACGGCTGGGCCTTCGTGAACATAAACATCAGGCCTTACTACGCCGAGGGCTCAAAGACCTTCGGGTACGAGATAGCCGAGCAGCTCGGCTGGAAGCTCCCGCAGAACATAGTAGTGCCGATGGCCGGGGGCTCTCTTATAACCAAGATACACAAGGCCTTCAAGGAACTCTCTATACTTGGCTTCGTGGGCCCTGTAACCACAAAGGTGTTCGGCGCGCAGGCAGCAGGGTGCTCGCCCATAATCAACGCCGTGAAGGAAGGCACCGAGCTCATACGCCCGGTCAACAAGCCCAATACCATAGCCAAGTCGCTGGCCATTGGAAACCCGGCCGACGGCTACTACTCCGCCAAGGTCATGAGAGAGTCCGGCGGTTGGGGCGAGAACGTAACCGACGAGGAGATAATAGATTCGATGAAGCTCCTCGCGGAGACCGAGGGCATATTCGCGGAGACCGCCGGCGGGGTCACGCTGGGCTCGGCCAGAAAGCTCATCGACAGCGGCAGGATATCCAGGGACGAGTCGATCGTCGTGTGCGTGACTGGCAACGGGCTCAAGACCCAGGAAGCGCTCGCGGGCAAGATAAACCCGCCGACCATAATAAACGCCAGGCTTCAGGAGTTTGACGACCTGGTGAAGGCGGGCGGCAAGGAGTACGCTGTAAGGGCGTAGGCTGTCTTTCGGAAATCGTTCTTTTTCCTGATCTCTTCGTCAGGGCGTAAATAAAAATGCTCACATATTGCAATATATGCTGCGCTTTTTATTTCCGCCCTTCCTCGACCTCAGAAAAAAGCTCCGATTTCGAGAGTAAGCCTTGGGCCATTTTCCGCTTCTATTTTCAGCCTTTTTTCTGGTATCATGGTACCATCCGAATTGGCCGCAAGCACGGCAAAGAGAGCGAAGGGAGATTACTGTTTAAAATGACAGACCATTTCATAGAAGATAAGACTACAAAAGTGACTGTAGCCGTCGACGGCACAGGGGCGGCGCAGAAGATAGACTTCAACGACCTGAAGTCTGGCGGCTTCATAAAGCAGAGGCAGAAGGACCTGTTTACCGTGCGCCTGAGGTGCCCGGGCGGCAGGCTTTCAACCGAAAAGCTCGTCGAGATATCGAAGATAGCCCACAAGTACAGCAAAAAGGGAGTGGTCCACTTCTCTTTCCGCCAGTCCCTCGAGATACTCTACGTAGACTACAAGGAGTTCAGCACCGTCGTGGCCGAGCTCGAGAAGATCGGCCAGAAGGTCGCCTCCTGCGGCCCCAGGGTGAGGGTCCCGACCGCCTGCGGCGGCTGTGAGTACAACCCCAACGGCCTCACTGACACGCAGAAGATGGCTGATATGGTCGACAAGACCTTCTTCGGCACGCCCACGCCGCATAAGTTCAAGACCTCTTTTTCCGGCTGCCCCATCGACTGCGCCAGGACGAAGGAGATGGACATGGGCTTCCAGGGCGTAGTAGATCCGAAGTGGGAAGAGGAAGCCTGCACGGGCTGCACCATCTGCTCTGAGGCCTGCAAGGAAGACGCCATAGCCTCCGACCCGGACACCGGCAAGCCGATATTCGACCCCATAAAGTGCATATTCTGCGGGGACTGCATAAGGGCCTGCCCGACCGAAGCGTGGAAGCCGAAGAGGTACGGCCACATAGTGAGGCTCGGCGGCAAGCACGGCCGCCATCCGATGGAGGCCGTCGAGGTCTGCCAGTTCCTTCCGGACGAGAAGGTCGGGGATGCCATCAAGATGACCATCGACTGGTACAACGCGAACGGCAAGAGGGGCGAGAGGATAGGCAATACCATAAAGAGGGTAGGCCTCGAGAGCTACCTGAAGCACATGGAACCTGTATTCCAGAACGCCGCGAAAGCCGGGGCATAGGAGCCATATGAGCGACTCTACTATAGACTTGCGCGGGGTCATGTGCCCCATAAACTTCGTTAAGACGAAGCTGAAGCTCGAGATGATGGAGCCCGGAGAGATACTCGAGGTCATACTCGACTCCGGCGACCCCATCCAGAACGTGCCCAAGTCGATAAAGGAAGAGGGGCACAAGATTGTCGAAGTAAAAAAAGAGGGCGATTTTTTCCGGCTTAAAGTCCAAAGAAGCTGATCAGACTGCTGAAAACGCTCCATCTGTGTTGTTGTCTTCGTCGCTCGTCATTGCGTCGTACAAGCAACGTACGCCTCATGCCTCGCTCCTCGACGCCTGGCATCTGAAGCGTTTTGAGCAGCCAGAATAAAGACGCAGTTAAGTAAACTGAATTATATACAGGAGGAACCAGAAGTATGTCGATAAAGGTCAGGATACCGACCCCGCTCAGGAAGCTTACGAACGGCTCTGACGAGGTCAGCGCAACAGGCAGGAACGTAGGAGAGATAATCGAGGACCTCGAGAAGGCCTATCCCGGACTCAAGGAGAGGATCTGCGAAGGGGACGGCAAGCTCCGCAGGTTCGTCAACATCTACCTGAACGACGAGGACATCAGGTTCAAGAACAACCTTGAGACCGAGCTCAAGGAGAACGACGAGCTTTCCATAATCCCAGCCATAGCGGGAGGCGCAGCTTGAAAAAAAGGGTGTATCTCACCTATCCGAAGGAACAGGTCAAGGAACCGCTCCTTTACCAGGTAGGGAAGAACTTCGAGGTCGTGACCAACATCAGGCAGGCGAGCGTTTCCGACAAGCTTGGCCTCGTGGCTCTCGAGCTCGACGGCGAGCCTGAGGAGATCGAGAAGGCGATACAGTTCCTTGTGGACAAGGGCGTCAAGGTCGAGCCCATAGAGCTCGACATAATAGAGTAGCCCTGGAGGTCCGGACTCTCTCAAAACCGCCGGTCCGGGTACTGTACAGGGCAGGTCATGAGAGCGAAAAGGATTGTTTTTTCTTGAAAAACCCCGGCATTCAGCTGCCGGGGTTTTTTTTATTTCCAGAGGCGCCAAGCCGCTCAAATTATCTTGACAGGGCTACTAAGGTATTATAAACTTGAGAAGCTTACTAAGGTATTTTTCCGCTCAGGCAGCGCCCGAAATCCCGGTTCAGGAAAAGTTCACCCCCCGTGGGGAGGTATTATAATATGAGAGGACAGAGGCTGCTTGAAAACCAGCCAGCAAGGCAGTATTCAATGGCAAAAGGCTCAGTAATAAACCTTGTCGGAAATACCCCGTTAGTCAGGATAAACAGCATAACAAGGGACCTGCCTCCCGAGGTAGAAGTTTACGCCAAGCTCGAGGGCTATAACCCAGGAGGCTCGGTCAAGGACAGGGCCGCCCTCAGCATGATACTTGACGCCGAGGCGAGCGGCAGACTGACCCCCGACAAGATAATCCTTGATTCGACCTCAGGCAACACAGGCATAGCCTACGCGTGGATAGGCGCCGTGAAGGGCTATAGCGTCGAGCTCGTCGTCCCGGCCAACGTAAGCGAGGAAAGAAAGAAGATTTTGAACGCTTTCGGCGCCCATGTCATCTATTCGAACCCTCTGGAGGGTTCTGACGGCGCCATCAGGCTCGCCTGGAAACTCTACGTCGAAAACCCCGAAAAATACTGCAAGCTCGACCAGTACAACAACCCCTCGAACCCGCTCGCCCATTTCAACGGCACAGGGGCCGAGATAATAGAGCAGACCGAGGGCAGGGTAACTCATTTCGTGGCCTCGATCGGCACCGGCGGCACCATCATGGGCACCGGCAGAAGGCTCAAGGAATTCAACCCCGACATACAGGTACAGGCCGTCGAGCCTGCCACGGCCTTCCACGGCCTCGAAGGGTTGAAGCACATGGCCTCTTCGATAGTCCCCGGCATATACCACGAAGAAGAGCTCGACGAGAAGATACCTGCCCCGACCGAAGAGTCGTATACGATGGCCAAGAGGCTTGCAAGGGAAGAAGGCCTTCTTGTCGGCCAGTCTTCCGGGGCTGCCATGTGGGGAGCCCTGGAAGTCGCCAAAAAGCTCAAGAAGGGCGTAGTGGTCGTCATATTCCCGGACGGCGGAGATAAGTATCTGTCAACGCGCCTCTGGGAAGCGTAAACAGGCTGCTGAAAACCCATAGCGAGCGTAAGCGAGCGAATAGAAAACGTTATTTCCTTAGGTTTCGAAGCTCACTGCGGCTTGCCGCTGGGAGCTTCAAAAATCTATCTCCATCTGCTTTGTTGTCTTTGTCGCGCGTCATTGAGGCGTACAAAAGAGTACGCCTCATGACTTGCTCCTCGACGCCTCGCATATGGAGTTTTTGAGCAGCCTGAACAAAGTCGGAATTTTCCAGTAATCAGCTAAAAAGGAGTGACCCTCAGATGGGGCTTTTCGGTTTCGGCAAGACAGCCGTACACATATCCAGGTCGGTATACGAGGAAATACTCAGTCACGCGAAGGAAGCTTACCCGAACGAGTGCTGCGGAGTGCTCGTCGGCGCGAACTACGGCGGCGAGCGCAAGATATTCGAATCCCACAGGGCGACCAACGTCAACACGGACAGGGCCCACGACAGGTACATAATCGACCCGAGGGAGTTCAACCTCATCGACAAGATGGCAAGGTCGCAGTCGATGGACGTCATGGGCTTTTACCATTCTCATCCAGACCATCCGGACAAGCCCTCCCAGACCGACAGGGAATGGGGACAGACCGGCTACTCCTACATCATCGTCGCCGTCAAGGGCGGCAAGGAGACTTCGATGAGGAGCTGGATGATAGAGGACGACACGGCCCCGTTCACTGAAGAGAAGATAAAGGTACTCGAAAACCAGTAAGCTTTTTTATATATAAAACGAACTCATCGGCCCGGGGCTTTGAAGCCTTGCGGCTTTGGTGCGCCCCCGAGGGGCATTTTCGCATTTATACTCTGTATATATGAGCCGGAGGAGCCTGTACAATGGATTTCACAGAAGAGCAGATTGAGCGGTATTCGAGGCATATAATACTCCCGGAGGTGGGGGGCAAGGGGCAGGCTAAGCTCCTTAAAAGCAAGGTCTTCGTGCTGGGCGCGGGCGGCCTGGGCTCGCCTTCGCTCCTTTATCTCGCGGCTGCCGGCGTGGGCACCATCGGCATAGCCGACGGCGACTCGGTCGACATGAGCAACCTCCAGCGCCAGATAATCCATAACAACGAGCGCGTCGGAGTGCCAAAGGTCCACTCCGCGAAAGAGACCATAAACAAGCTGAACCCCGACGTCAACGTGCAGCCCTTCCACGGCAGGCTCACCGTCGACAACATAAGGGAGATAATAAGGGATTACGACGTCGTCCTGGACGGCTCGGACAACTTCCCCACCCGCTTTCTCATGAACGACGCCTGCTTCTTCGAGCAAAAGCCCCTTGTCTCGGGCTCGATGTTCAGGTTCGACGGCCAGGTCTCGGTCTTCCACCCGAGAAAGGGCTTCCCGTGCTACAGGTGCCTGTACCCGGAGCCCCCGCCAAAGGGGCTCGTGCCGAGCTGCCAGGAAGCGGGAGTTCTCGGAGCGCTCGCCGGAGTCATCGGCGTACTCCAGGCCGTGGAGACAATAAAACTCCTCCTTGGCATCGGTGACACCCTCGAGGGCCATCTCATGATATTCGACGCCCTCAAGATGAACTTTCGCAAGGTCAGGGTCAGGAAAGACCCCGAGTGCGCCCTGTGCGGAGAGAACGCCACAATAAAAGAACTCGTGGCCTATGAAGAACAGGCCTGCGAATACAAACCGGTCACCTGCGAACACTAAACCGGCAGGCTCGCTGATTTATTGAGAGAACCTTTTTGTAAAAAGGTTCTCTCAAACTCTCTCCAAAAACTTATAGTTCTTCCCGGGACAACCCCCTTAAGGGGGCTGTCCCGGGAACTTAAAGTCTTTGAAGGGGGTCTGGGGGAGACTTTCTACAGAAAGTTTCCCCCAAAAAATCCAGCGGTCTGACGGGCAAGCGAGAATAATGCACAATTACCTGGACAATCCGGCGTCCCTCAAGATAGACCTGATGCTTCGGGGCATAAGGATGGAAGACCCCGTCGTGAAGGCCTGGGCCTGCGGCTGTTCGGGCATTGACATGCTTCTGCCGCAGGACACGCTCGTCAACATACCCTGCATGGAAGAGTTCACGAGGAACTCGCCGTACACGGTGAAGAGGGCGGGGGAGAGGTATTTCATTACGGACGGCAGGGCCGAGGTCGAGGTGAAACTCGTGGAAAGGCCGGCCTTCTATTCGAGGAAGACTACCTCCGGGGTGCAGTTCTCGGAGATTGCCTCCGTTCACGGCAGCTACACGGTAATAACGCCTTCGCCGAGGTGCGACTTTTTCAACCGCAGCATCGAGTGCAGGTACTGCGCCGGGAATTTCGACGTAAAGGGCTCATCCGACGTCGTCTACACGATAGAGGACATACTGGAGACGGTCGAGGCGGTCCTCAAAGAGAAGGCCTCGGAGGTCATATACCTGTCCATCGGCTTCAGCCAGGGCGACGACGGCGGAATAGCGTTTTTGAAGCCTTACATACAGGCCATTAAGAAGAGCTTCAACTGCCTTGTGGCCGTGGAGGCGCTGCCGCCCAGGGACAACCGCTGGATAGACGAGACGTACGCGATGGGGGCCGACTCGGTCCTTTATAACCTCGAGATATTCGACAAGGAGCTCTTCGAGCTGATATGCCCGGGCAGGGCTTCCCTCGTGGGGCGCAAAAGATACCTCGAGTCGCTGAAGTACGCCGCGAAGGTATTCCCCAACGGCACTGTGGCTTCCCACCTCATTGTGGGGCTCGAGCCTCCCGGGTCTACCTGCATGGGGATAGACTGCTTCACGGACATGGGAGTAGTGCCCATCCTTCCCATCTACAGGCCCTCGGCCGGGAAGGCGTTGAGGATAGAGCCTCTGACGACTGAGATAATACTGCCGGTCTACAAGCACCTTTACAACGCTGTCAAGAAAAACGGGATAAACCTCTCCTGGGTGCGTGACATAAGCATGGTGACGACCCCGGCCGAGATACGGGGCCTGGTCGACGGCGGCAAGGGCGGCACTCTCATGGAGAGCTTCTACAAGTCCAGGATCGGGCTCAAGGCCGCCTGGGGGCTCTCTACGATAAGGAGGAAGCTCAGGGTCGTAGGCAGCGATGACTCAGACCCTTCGAAACACTGATGCTGGAGTTCTTTGCGTGAGTTTACAAATCGACACCCGGCCAATCTGGCTGATACTGGCCATCAAATGCCTGAGGCCGGTATTTTTCCTGGTCCTTGCCTCGCTGTTCCTGTATTTCATCTGGATGCCCGCACCCGTGGGCCTCTCAATAGAGGGCCAGCGGGCCATCGCCGTATTCCTCCTTTGCCTCGTCCTGTGGGTATCTAACGCGATACCGCTGGCGATAACGGGCATACTCGCCATCGTGCTGGTGCCGGTCCTAGGGATACTCCCGAACAAGGTCACTTATTCCCTTTTCGGGAACGAGGCCGTCTTTTTCATACTCGGCGCGTTCATCCTCGCGGGCGCGGTCATGCACTCGGGCATATCGAACAGGCTCGCCCTGTACATACTCGACAGGTTCGGGGGCTCGCCGAGGGGTCTTCTCATAACGGTATTCCTGCTGGCGGCTGCGCTCTCGTTCATAATGTCCGAGCACGCCGTGGCGGCCATGCTCTTCCCCATAGTCATCGAAATATCCAAGAGCCTGGGCCTCAAGCCCGGGAAGTCCAATTATGGTAAGCTCCTTTTCTTCTCCATGGCCTGGGGTTGCATAATCGGCGGCGTGGCGACGTTCCTGGGGGGGGCGAGGGTGCCGCTAGCCGTGGGCATATTGAAGGAGACGACCGGCAGCCAGATAGGCTTTCTCGACTATTCCATCGCCGTCTTCCCGCTCGTCGTCATACTCCTTTTCGCGGGCTACATGCTCCTTACAAGGATATTCCCCATCGACATAACCGGGGTCGAGGAAGCCCACGGGGTCCTGAAGAAAAGGCTCAAGGCGCTTGGAAAACTGAGCTTCAGCGAGTACTCGGTCGGGGCGGTCCTCGCCATTACGGTCTTCGCCTGGATAGTCCTGGGCGAGAAGTTCGGGCTGGCGGCCATCGCGCTGGCCTCTGTCGTGGCCCTTTTCGTCTTCAGGATGGTAAGGTGGAAAGATATAGAAGAATACGTCAATTGGGGTATAATACTCATGTACGGCGGGGCCATCGTGCTGGGGTCTGCCCTCGACAAGAGCGGCGCGGCCAAGTGGCTCGTCGGCATGGCTATAGGAGACTGGGCGAGCGAGCCCTGGGCGGCTTTCGCGCTCTTCTCGTTCCTTTCGATACTGCTTACGGCCGCCATGAGCAACGCGGCCGTCATCGCCGTGCTCCTGCCTGTGAGCATCGGCATGGCTCAGACGCTCTCCATCGACCCCGTCATGCTCACTTACGCCATAGCGGTACCGGCAGGCCTCGATTTCATGTTCCCGATGGGCACGCCGGCCATCGCGATAGCGGCCTCCTCGAACTACATAACCGTCAAGGAGAGCGCCAAGGGCGGCTTCGTCATGTTCGTCGCCGCATGGGTCGTTTTCAACCTCGTGGCGGCCTTCTGGTGGCCGCTCATAGGCATGGGCTATAGATGAAGAAGATACTCCTCGTGCTGTCGTACTCGGGTTTTTCAGGCAAGGCCATCGACGAGGCCGTAGCCAGGGCCAAAAAGGAGAAGGCGGCGCTTGCCGCCCTTTACCTTCTGGAAGGCGGGGCGGCCGAGAGCGTCTTCGACAAGTTTTCGGATATCGGCTTCATGGGCGACAGGCCTTCCGAGGACCTCTCCAGGCTCCTCATGAAGGAGTCGAGGCAAAGGGGTTACGAAGCGCTCGGCAAGGTGCAGATAAAGGCGATGGAAGAGGGCGTCCCGTTCGAGCCGCTGGTGGAAGAGGACGCAACTGTTGAAAAGGTCCTTGCGGTCATCGAAAAGACAGACCCTTCCGCCGTCTACGTGCTCAAGAGGAAGCAGAGGGCGTTTTTCAAGTATTTTACAAGATCGCTCGCCGACGAGCTTGCCGAAAGGGCAGGCTGCGAGGTGGCGGTGATTACCGAAGAAGGCGAACAGGAAAAGGAGGACGGTAATGTCAAAGGTATGGACGGAAAGTGAACTGAAAAATATAAGCGAAAGCCTCGAAGGAAAGGCGCCCGAAGAAGCGGTAAGGTGGGCGGTAGAGAACTTCGGGAAAAAAGAGCTTTCACTGGCGTGCAGTTTCGGGGCCGAGGACGTCGTGCTGGTAGACATGCTCGTGAAGATAAAGCCGGACGCGAGGATATTCTACCTGGACACGGACCTGCTCTTCAAGGAGACCCACGAACTCATGGAGAGGGTAAAAGCGAAATACGGCGTTGCCCCCGAGAGGTACGGCGCGAAAGCAACGCTTGAGCAGATGGAAAAGGACCTGGGCCCGGAGCTCTGGAAGAGGGAGCCGGACAAGTGCTGCGATATTAGGAAGATGGTCCCGCTGGCCGAGGCGCTATCCGAGCTCCGCTGCTGGATAACCGGCATAAGGCGCGACCAGGCCCCGACGAGGGCTAACGCTCCGGTCGTGAGCTGGGACGCGAAGTTCGGCCTCGTGAAGGTCAATCCGCTCGTCAGGTGGACCACTAAAGACGTCTGGGACTACATCACGAAGAATAACGTGCCGTACTGCACCCTTCACGACAAGAACTTCCCGTCGATAGGCTGCGAGCCCTGCACCAGGCCGGTGGCTCCCGGGGAAGACCCGAGGGCCGGCAGGTGGGCCGGTTTCCAGAAGACCGAGTGCGGCCTTCACAAGTAGGAAAAGATTTGTTGTCATTCTGAAGGAGCAAAGCGGCTGAAGAATCTCGTGCCTGCATCAAAAGACGAGATTCTTCGCTGCGCTCAGAATGACGAAATTTATAAGCATGAATCATTGTGGCAAACCGGAGCAATACTGCATTTGCTCCGCCCGCGATGTTCTTTATCCTATAAAAAGAAAATCCCCAGGAGGTATTTTTTCGTGGAAGGACTCATAAGGCCGCACGGCGGAGTGCTCGTAAACAGGATCCTCGAAGGCAAGGAGAGGGAGGACGCCGCCAACAGGGCCGCCGGACTCAGGAAGATACGCCTCAACGAAAGGGAGATATCAGACCTCGAGATGATCTCCATCGGGGCATTGAGCCCCCTTGAAGGCTTCATGGGCAGGGACGACTACCATTCGGTCATGGACACCATGCACATGAAGAACGGCCTGCCCTGGACGATACCCATAACACTTTCGGTCACGGCCGAAGAGGCTGGAGCCCTGAAGGCCGGTATGGAAGTGGCTTTGACCGACGGCGAGGGAACCGTGCTGGCCGTCATGTCGATAGCCGAGATATTCCCCCACGACAAGGAAAAGGAAGCGATACAGGTCTACGGCACCAGCGAGGACAAGCACCCCGGCGTCAAGAAGGTCTACGAGATGGGCGAGATGCTCCTGGGCGGCAAGGTGTCGACCATAAAGAGACCTGTGCACACGAAGTTCATGGAAGAGAGGCTCGACCCGAAGGACACGAGGGCCCTGTTTACAGAGAAGGGCTGGAAGAAGGTCGTCGGTTTCCAGACTAGGAACCCCATACACAGGGCGCACGAGTACATCCAGAAGTGCGCTCTGGAGATAGTCGACGGCATACTCATACACCCGCTCGTCGGCGAGACGAAGTCGGACGACATCCCGGCCGAGGTGAGGATGAAGTGCTACAAGGCCCTCATCTCCGGTTACTACCCGAAGGACAGGGTCGCCCTCGTCGTCAACCCGGCGGCCATGAGGTATGCCGGGCCCAAAGAGGCGGTTTTCCACGCCCTCATCAGGAAGAACTACGGCTGCACCCACTTCATAATAGGCAGGGACCACGCCGGGGTCGGCAACTACTACGGCACCTTCGACGCCCATTACATCTTCGAGAACTTCGACCCGCTGGCCATCGGCATAACGCCGCTGTTCTTCGACTACACCTTCTTCTGCAAGTGCTGCGGCGGCATGGCTTCGTACAAGACCTGCCCGCACGAGTCGGCGAACCACATAATCCTGTCAGGCACAAAGGTCAGGGAGATGCTGAGGAGCGGCGTTTGCCCGCCGCCGGAATTCTCAAGGCCGGAAGTTGCAAAGATTCTGATAGAGGCCATGCAGGGCCAGGCCCAGTAGTACACAAAAGCCGCTCTCTGACAGAGAGCGGCTTTTTTTTGACTAATAAAGGGGAGAGGTTTTTTTTATGAGGGAGCTGAGAGAGGAGTACCTGAAGACCGCCGAAGGACTCAAGGAAAGGCTCACAGCCTTGAGCGACGATTTTTTCAGGAACCCGGAGCTCGGGCTCGAGGAGGAGCGCACCTCCGCCATGATGCAGGATGTTTTGAAAGAGGCGGGCTTTGTTGTCGAGCCGCACGTTGCAGGGATGAAGACCGCCTTCAAGGCTTCAATCGGCTCCGGGAGCCCAAGGATAGCCTTGCTTGCCGAGATGGACGCCCTGCCGGGCATTGGCCACGGCTGCGGCCATAACATCGGAGGGACGGCTTCGATAGGCGCTGGAATAGCGCTGGCCAAGACCCTTTCGGGCCGCCTCAAACCCGGCCAGGGCACGCTGTTGGTGCTGGGCACCCCTGCAGAAGAGCTCGGCAAGGGCAAGATAGAGATGGTGAAAGCCGGGGTCTTCGAAGGCATAGACGCCTCGATGATGGTACACGGCTCATCCAAAAGGACCGTGTTGAAGCACTTCCTCGGCCTTGAGAGGCTGAGCTTCACTTTCCACGGCCGCTCGTCACACGCTTCCGCCTATCCGGAGGAAGGCATAAACGCCCTGGACGCCGTGATACTCCTTTTTAACTCAATAGGTCTTCTCCGCCAGCAGGTGAGAAGCGACGTGCGTATACACGGCATCATAACCGACGGCGGCAGGAAGCCGAACATCATCCCCGAGAGGGCTGCCGCAAGCTTCTACGTCAGGGCGAACGACCTTAAGGAGCTGGCCTCGGTAAAGGAACGCGTCATCAACTGCGCCAGGGGAGCCGCGGCCGCTTCGGGCTGCACCGTGGAAGTTGCCAACGGAGGCGACCTGAACGCTCCGATGAAGATAAACATGGCCTTCATAGAGCTGTACAGGGGCGTATTGAAGTCTTTGGCCCTCAAGGAAGACACCCAGCCGCCCGAGAAGAACGTAGGCTCCTCGGATATCGGCAACGTCTCGCAGATAATACCGACCATACACCCGCACGTGCCCATTCGTGAGGGGATAAACATCCATACGCGCGAGTTTGCCGAGGCCACGGCCACGCCGGACGGCCACAGGGCCCTCATGGAAGGCGTTTGCACCCTCGGACTTACCGCAATCGAGCTTCTTTTCAACAGGGAAGCGCTCGAGGCCGTAAAAAAGGACTTCACAGAAAGCCGGCCCTGAAAAAGCCCGTTATTCATTTCGGGCCGGCGCACATCCAGAGAACTCATCCCGCATTAAACCCTAAATTGTTTCAGTGTTTTTGCCGATTTGTACCCAACGGCACAGCCTCCGGGAGAGGTTTGTGGTAAGAGGTGGTTGGCTCTGGTGCACGGAGGCGGCCCCCACAAAATGGCCGCCATTTTGAAGGAGATTCGGAGTCTATGATAGATTTGAGGAACTTCACCAGAAGAACGATAATGATCAAGCCCGACTACCAGTTGAGGCTTGCCGTCAAGGTCTCGTTAAGCATCATCCTGTACTCGTTCATACTGGGCTTCATAATCTTTTACCCGCTCTACCAGGACCTCATGTCCGCCGCAACCATCGAGAAGCAGGCGGTCATCTCTTCAGTCGTGCTCTATTTGCACAAGAGCTTCTGGCCCGGGTTCGTCCTCGTGGCTCTGCTCGCGGGGCTTCAGGCCATCTGGTCTTCGCACGCTCTGGTGGGCCCGATGTACAGGTTCGAAAAGACGGTGCAGGAGCTCATCTCCGGGAACTACTCCATCAGGATAAAGATAAGGAAAAGGGACGAGTTCAAGGAGATGGAAGGGTTCCTGAACAAGCTGGCCGCGACCCTGGAAGAGGCCAGGACCAGGGACAACCAGTTCTACCATGACGCAAGGATAAAACTTGAGACGATAAAGGCGATGCTCGAGGCTGAAGGGGCGGAATATCCCGCTGACGTCAAAAGGCTCGCGCAGGAGCTCATCTACGAGCTCGACGCGAGGGACGCTTACCGCGCAAGGTAGACCGGACAAAGTTGATGACGACCTACGTCAGGGCTTTTAAAACGGCTGGAAAGCAAAAAGGCTTCACTCTTTTGGAGCTTCTCATCGCCGTAGCCATTGTGGCCGTTCTCGCGGCAATCGCAGTGCCAGCCTACATCTCTTTCATCCAGAGGGCGAAGGAGACGGCCGTCATATCCTATCTCACGAAGATGAGGTCAGCACAGGAGACTTATAAGCTCGACGACGCCTCGAGCTTCTATTCGGGAAGTTTCGACGAGCTCGAGACGACCGGGTTCATCCCGGCCGCAGCCGGGGCCGCCTCAAGGGTGGAGCACGAATATCAGCTCGACCTTACAGCCGGTGTATTGGGCGGCGAGCCTTTCTGGAACGTCCTGGCAGCCCCGCTTTCCGCGAGCCCCAAGGCAAGACACTTCTACGCAGACCAGACAGGGATTTTAAGGTACGCCGTGGGCGCACCGGCAGGCCCTGGCAGCGCGCCTGTCGGCAGGTGATGTTTTCCCAGTATAATCAAGCTGTTCCGTTCTTGGCTGATGACTTTGGCCGCTGAATGTGCTATATAGTTTTTGCAGGCCACGCGCGCTTTTCCGCCCGGCCGGCCTGCTGAAAAAGGAGGCGTCGATGAAGCACAGAGCCCTCTGTCCCGGGCACAATCCCGGCATCTTTTTCACTCTGCTCGTATCCCTGTTCCTCGCGTTCCTTTTACCCGTTGCTGCCAGCTCTGAAGAACAAATGACAATCGATTCGACCGGCACAGCCTCGATAAGCCCGGGCGGCCCAGCTTCGGCGAGGGACGCCGCAATAGCCGACGCGTTGAGGAAAGCCGTCGAGCAGGCCGCAGGTACTCTGGTGGCCTCCGACACGCTCGTTGAGAACTTCCAGGTATTGGAAGACAGCGTCTATACGAAAAGCCAGGGCTTCGTCAAGAGCTACTCCATAATATCCGAGGGGCAGCAGGCCGGGTTGTACGAGGTCAGTGTAAAGGCTGTCGTTGCAACAGGCGCCCTCGCTGGCGGCCTCGACGCGCTTGGCCTCTTGCAGAAAAAGGCGGAGCGCCCGCGCGTGCTTTTCATGGTGGCTGAGAAGGGATTTGCCTTGAGCGAGTACGATTATTGGTGGAACAACGAAGGGCGAGCGCGCCGGATTTCAGCAACAGATGCCGCTCTCAAACAGGCCTTTATTTCAAAGGGCTTCAACGTAGTCGACGGCAGGGCAATAGATGGTCTGCTGGGCCCCATTGGCGTTGACGTTACGGAGCAGGACGCGGCAAGGATGGGCAGGGCGCTCGACGCTGAGGTCGTCGTCTTCGGGAAAGTCTTCATCGAGGAGGGGCCGTCCTCAGGGGCCACTTCCATCGTAACCTACATGGCGGACATGACGGCCGAGGCCGCGAGGGTCGACGACGGGGTTGTGCTCGCCTCCCAGAAGGGTCGCGGAATCTCAAGGCACATATCAGCCGTGACGGGCAGCGGGGAAGCGGTAAGCAGGGCCGCCGCGATAGTCGCGGAAGGGCTCACAACGCAGATAGCCGAGAAGTGGGCAGGCCCGCAGACCATCCGCATAACCCTCAAAGGCATGGACTACGGAAAGGCGGTCGAGTTCAAGCGTTTCCTCAAGACCAGGGTGAGGGGCATAGAGGCCATCTACCAGAGGCGGCACGCAGAAGGGGAGACCGCCCTAGAAGTGGAAGTCAAGACAGGCGCGCAGGCTGTGGCCGACGAGATAGCGAGGCACGGGAAGTACAGGGTCATTGGTTTCAGCGCCCACGCGTTAGAGGTCGAGGGGGCTGAATAAGTGCGTTTTCCAGCTGCGAGGCTTTTTTTCCTTCTCGGCATCGTGTTTGTCTTAGCCTCTTGCGCGGCGCACACGCCCCGGTACGCCCCTGATTATTCAAACCCCGTCTACACGGTAGCGGTGCTGCCGTTCTACAACGTCACGAACGACGTGGGCGGGGCGATGGGGCTCCGTGAGGATTTTCAGAGGAGGCTCGAGCACAGGCACTACAAGTTCATGCCCTTGAAGGAGGTCGATGAGATCCTCCTCAACAGGATGGGCATAACACTAGGCGACCAGCTAGAGATGACCGACGCCATGGAGCTCGGCAAGGTACTCGGTGTTGACGGCCTGGTCTACGGCTACGTGCTCGACTTCGACGACGTAACGACCGGCGTTTACAACGTGAAGAAGGTGAGGGCAGGGTTCAAGCTCGTTGACGCGAAGACTGGAAAAGTCCTGTGGACCGGCGCCAGGGGCGTCAAGAGCGTCATCGCGGGAGGCAAGGCTGGCGTCGGCATAAGCGTTCTTAAGGAGGCGGCTGGCGAGGACAGCTTCAGCTCCTACGGGATAAAGGGGCTCGACGAGATAGAAGGGCTGGACGACTGGCACATAATACGCGCGGGAGCGACGAAAAGGTTCGAGGACGCGGCGATGCTCTCGCTCGGTGAGATGCTCATAACGAAGGCCTTTGGCGTCCACCTGTGGCTCGAGTCGAACACGATGATGGAGATGGTCATGAGGGGCTTCCCTTCAGGGCCGGGGACGCCGAGGCACGAATAGACGGCACAACACGCATTCATTCAAAGGAGGCAGTGATGAGGTTCAATTTTAACAGGTTCAATGGTCTGCTTGCCGTCTCTCTGGCGGCCGGCGTCTTTTTCGCTGGCTGTTCGCCCACAACGACGGGTTCGGTCAAAGAAGACGTCTCCCTGACGGGGCAGACGCAGGCATTGAAGGAGACGGGCACCCAGTACAGGGGCCCGGAGTACAACATAGCCATACTCGAGTTCGAGAACAAGACCCCGAGCAAGAGCCTCGGCGTCGGCGAGGCCGCAACCGACATCATGCGCACGATAGTGAAGCAGGCCGGGCTCGAACCCATCGTCGTGACTAAAACCGAGCTCAAGGAGCAGGAGAGGCTCATGGAGCTCCAGCAGTCCGGGGCCGTGAAAACTGGCCTCAAGAAGGCGGACGAGGGATACGATTCGCTCGACTACAGGATAGCCGGTTCCGTGACGGCGTATCACGAGGTCGAGGAATCTTCCAACGTGCTCTTAAGCCAGAAAAAGACGCGCATCGCCAGGGTGCAGGTCGATTATTCGCTCGTGGACGTTGCCACGGGCAAGTCCCTGGTCTCGGATTCCGGCATGGGCGAGTACACCAAGACCACCGGCGGGATGCTCGGCATGGGCTCCAAGTCGACGGCAGACCCGGGCCTGCGCGACGGCGCGTTGAGGGACGCTCTGGCGAAGGCGTTGACCAGCATGGTCGCGAAGCTCAACGAGATGCCCTTCACCGGCAAGGTCCTCCACGTTGACGGCAGGAGCGTCACCATAAGGGCCGGCACTAGGAGCAGGGTAGAGCCCGGCACGGTATTGTCGGTCTACAGCACGGGGGTCGACCTTGTCGACCCTGACACCGGAAGGGTCATCGGCAAGAGGGAGAAGCTCATAGGCGAAATCAAGCTTGCCGAGCACCAGGGCGAGAGGATATCCGAGGCCGAGGTGAGTTCAGGCACAGGCTTCAAAGTGGGAGACGTGGTAAAGGTTAAAAAGTAGGAGGTCGGCATGAAAAGCCTCTTCAAGGGCGTTCTGTTCGCGTCCGCTGCGCTTTTGCTCGGCGCGGGCTGCGCCAAGCCTGTAGTGAAGTGCCCGTCCCCAGGGGACAGCCCTCAGCACCATTACATTGCGGGCATGGAGCTCCTCGAGCAGGGAAGCCTTGAGGAGGCCGCCTCGAAGTTCGAGCGGGCCTCTTTTTGCGACGGGGAATACGGCCCGGCCCACGCCGGAGCCGCTCTCGCGGCCGTATTGAAGGCAAAGGAAGTAGCTGACCCTGATTACAGGAAGATAGACCTTGAAAAGGCCGCCGAGCGAATGAAGGCCGCCTGGAAGAATTCCAGGACCCCTGAAGACAAGGCCGCCTATCATCTCGCGTCAATGCGCATGGAGACCGCCCTCAAGCAAGGTGACTGGCTCGAAGGGGTTGAAGACGCCAAAAAAGCCGCCGTAAAGCTCGATACAGACGAGGAGAAGTTCCTTTATTACAAGGTGCCGGAGGCGGCCGATTATTTCATGGGCAGAGCGTACCTCGAGGCCGGGGAGTTCCAGAAGTCGAGGGACAGCTTCGGCGCTGTCTTGAACGCCCGTTCTTCGGGCAAGTGGCACGGCGCTGCCGACAAGGCGTGGAAGCGGACCGACAAGGTCGTAAGGGCGCTTTCCGGCATGACCCTCGGGGACGCAGGAAAGAGGATAGCGGTGCAGGAGAGCGTCACCAGGGCCGAGATGTCCGCGCTCCTCGTCGACGAGCTTAAAATAGATAAACTCTTCGCCGGACGCATTCCTGCAAAGCCCAGGGACGGCGGTTTCGTCCCCATGGACCTCAACTCAAGCCCGTTCAGGGAAGAGGCCGCTACCCTCATTAAATGGAACGTCCGGGGGCTCGAGCCCTCGTATGACGCTTCAACGAGGGCGTACCTCTTCAGGCCGGAGGAGCCCGTGAAGAGAAAAGAACTCGCGATGGTCCTCGAGGACGTTGTCGTGAAGCTCACCGGAGACGAAGGCGCCTCTTCGGCCTTCCTGGGCCACCGTGCTTCGCCGTTCCCGGACATAGAGCCGACTTCGGCGTGGTATAACGCCACAATGAGCGTGACCACGAGGAACATGATGGAAACGGAACTTACAGGCGAGTTCAGGCCGGATGACGTGGTCGACGGCGCTGAAGCCGTCATGGCGATAAGGGCGTTGAAGTACAGGCTGAACATCAATTAGCCAGGAGGCTTGCAATGAGAAAACTCCTTCTTTTAACGCTCCTTTTCCTCCTTGCGGCTTTTCCTGCGCACGGCGAAACTCCCCGGGAGACCAGGGACGCCAATGAGGCCTTCGTGAACGGAGCCATAGTCGTCAAGGGCGAAGGCGCTTCCCCGCAGGGCTTTTTCACCGTCGCGCAAAAAAGGATAATGGCCCTGAGGGCGGCAAAGGCTGGCGCGTTCAGGGAGACGGCGGAGATACTCGACGGCGTGACAGTCTCGGGCGAGACGACGGTGCTGAACGCCTCCGCGGAATCGGACGTCGTCAGGACGAGCGCGGAAGGCATAGTGAAGGGCGCAACCGTTGTAAAAGAAGAGTACGACCCTGTAACCGGCATTGCGGCAGTATACCTTTCAGTGCCTATGCAGGGGGTGGCGGCGGCCCTTGTTCCGCAGTTCTCAGGCATGGTCTCGGCTGTCCCGGCATATTCCCCGGGGATGAACGCTTCCACTGCAGGCTACGACGGGCTAATAGTAGACGTACGCGGCCTCAAGTTCAAGCCGGCCCTTTTCAACAGGGTCCTTTCCAAGAACGGCGAAGCCCTTTTCGACCCTGCCAGGACAGGGCAGGGCGCATCCGGCGGAGCGATGGCCGCGTACACCAACAGCCTGACAGACGCGAGGGCCATCCTTACCAAAAAGGGCTCGGCAAACCCGCTTGTCGTCAAGGCCTCGGCGGTGGCGGCGTCGACCGACGCCGAGCTCGGCCCCATTGAGGCGGCCGCGGTCTTCTATTCCAACCAGAACCCCAGGTTCCTCGAGGCGGCCAAAGTGGTTTTCGTCCTCGATTGAGTCCGCGTAAATAATCAAAACTCCAGGGAGGCATGCGTGAAAAAGCTCGGGGCACTATTGTTTCTGGCAACTCTTTTTACCGCGTCAAACGCCTTCGCCGTCGTCGACGTCGAAGGCAGGTACTGGCTTACCACCATGGACGACGAGATCAGATCAGGGGCCTCGGGGACGGACATCAACCTGGTCGACGACCTCAGGGTCGACGACAAGGAGAACTTTTTCGATTTGAGGGCCACCCTCGAGCTCGGCAGCCACAAGCTCCGCTACGGGTATATGCCCTTGAGCTGGGAAGGGGCAACTACTACCGGCGCTCCCATTAACTTCGGAGGCGTGGTCTTCCCTGCGGCTGCCACGAGCACGAAACTCGACATCGACTACCACCGCCTCGGCTACGAATACGATATAATAGATACTTTGAACAACCGTCTCGGGGTCATATTCGAGATAAAATACTTTGACATCGACGCGAGCCTCTCTTCTCCAGGCCTCGCACAGACCGCGAGCGTGAAGGCCCCTGTGCCCACTATTGGGGTTGCCGCCCAGGTAGGGCTGCCCTTCCTTCTGAGCGTCGGTGGAGAGGTCACCGGTATAAGCCTCGGCTCGGCTGCCTGGCTCGTTGACGCTGAAGCCGGCGTGAACTTCAAGCCAGCTCCTTTCGTGGTCGTCTCTGGCGGGTACAGGCTCCTGAAGTTCCATTTCGATTATGACGACGACCTTGTAGATATTTCGGTCAACGGGCCGTTCGTCATGCTGAGGGCCGATTTCTGAAGCCGAGTTGTACAGAGGGAGCCACTTGTGGGCTCCCTCTGTGAATTTGTTCATTTTCATGCCTGAAACTATCCATCTGCTTTGTCAGGGCTGCGGGTCTGAATCCTCACATACTTCAAAGTATGTGAGGTTCAGCCCCTTGCCCTTCCTTGCATCTTGATGTTTCGAGGCATGAAGTAATATAACCAGCTAAATACCGGCGTTTTCTTCAAAAAAGGTCCTCTCAAGAACTCTCAGGGCTTTTGAAAGGCACGTTTCCCGTCATCTCGTCTGGTTTCCCCGTTTACAGCTAGCACCCTGATTTTTGCTTTTTTGCATCCTGGCCAGTGTGACCCGGGGCGGGCGTCCTGTTTTTGATATAACCTTTTAGAAGGAGTTCCCTGAGCGGAAGCGGGCTGTATGCGGCTGGTCAATTGGGCAGGCTTTTATAGAATATTTTTGATTTTGGAATGATTATGGTTTATAAATAAGAATTTCATGTCAGAGGGGCCCCCTTTTTGGCGGGGCAGGGTTAAAGTGTCAAGGCGGCGCGCCGGACGGCCGATGAGTCTGAATGGCCGCCAATTCGCTTGCGTGTGGCCATGTGTTCAATTCAGGAAGCCGTGAAGTAAAGCCCTAAAAGGGTTCGGAGAGAAATGAAGCCCAGAATATTAGCGGTAGACGACGACGAGAGGAACCTGGCGCTCCTTACCGCCAAGCTCGAGCGGGAAGGCTATGAGCTCGACACGGCCAGGAACGGCGTTGAAGCGCTCCAGAAGGTAGCCGTTTTCCTTCCCGACCTCATCATAATGGACGTCATGATGCCCCAGATGGACGGCTATGAGGCATTAAGGCACCTGAAATCGAGGGAAGAGACCAGGTACATCCCCGTCATAATGCTGACCGGCAGGGCTGAGATAGAAGACAAGGTCCTGGGCTTCGAGGTAGGGGCCGAGGATTACATCAACAAGCCTTACAGCCTTCAGGAGGTCGCGGCCCGTGTAAAGTCGCTCCTTCGCATGCGCTCTCTGCAGACCAAGCTCCGCGAGACAGAGAAGGTCGCAGCGCTCGGCGAGATGGTCGACGGCATAGCCCACGAGATAAGAAACCCCCTTACCGCAATAGGCGGCATGGCCAGGCGTCTCTATGAGGGAGAGGCGGACCCGCAGCACAAGGAGTACGCCCAGTGGATAATAAGGTCGGTCGAGCGGCTCGAGAGAATGCTCCAGAGGATAGACGAATATAAGAGGATACTCGTCTCCACCCTGTCGAAGGGCGACATAAATATGGCGGTGGAGGCCGCCGTAAAGGACGTAAAGGACTTCATAGATGGCCACGGAAAGCAGATATCCGTGAAGATGAGCCTCATGCCAGAGCCTCCGCCGGTGAACTATGATTACGGCAACATGAAGACCGCCCTCCTCAACATCCTCCAGAACTCGGTGGAGGCGATAATGGGGGAGGGCGCGATAACCGTCGAGACGCTCCCGATGGCTGACGAGACGATAGCCATAAGGGTGACGGACACAGGCATAGGCATGGAAAAAGAGGAGATAAGGAAGATATTCAACCCCTTCCAGTCTACCAAGTTCGAGGGTGCCGGGCTGGGACTGACGATAACCTACAGGATTATACAGGACCACGGCGGGGAGATAGAGGTTGAGAGCACAAAGGGCTCCGGCACGGCAGTCACGGTGAGGCTCCATCCCGCCAAGCAATAAATCTCTGGTTTTTCAGATTGTTACGACTGTATCCTTAAGGAACTTCTCATCGCGTTCTGGATAGTCGGTGTTGTAATGTAGCCCGCGCGATTCCTTTCTCTGGCGGGCTGATTTTATTATGAGTTCGGCGACGGTTGCGATGTTGCGCAGCTCGACCAGGTTGCTCGTTATGGTGAAGTCCCAGTAGTACTCGTTTATCTCGTTCTTCAGGAGGTTTATCCTCCGCTCGGCCCTCTCCAGGCGCTTGTCCGTCCTTACTATGCCAACGTAGTTCCACATGAAACGGCGTATCTCGTCCCAGTTCTGGGTTATGACCACGGCCTCTTCGCTCACGACGGCACCGCCGGTCTGCCAGGCCGGGATGGCCGGGACCCCGGCCTTTTCAGCCCTGACCATATTGACCGCGTGATTTGATGCCCGTTCAGCGAATACCAGTGCTTCCAGCAGAGAGTTGGAGGCGAGCCTGTTAGCGCCGTGCAGGCCGGTGCAGGCCGTCTCTCCAATAGCGTAGAGGCCCTTGACGCTGGTTTGGCCGTCGGCGTCGGTTTTGACCCCGCCGCAGGTGTAATGCGCGGCCGGCACCACCGGGAGCGGCTCTTTTGTCATGTCGAAGCCGAATTCCATGCATTTGGCGTATATGTTCGGGAACCTGTCCCTGACGAAGCTCGCGGGCTTGTCCGTAATGTCGAGGTAGACGCAGTCGTCTCCGCTTTTTTTGAGCTCGCTGTCTATTGCCCTGGCTACTATGTCCCTGGGAGCGAGGTCGGCCATGGGGTGGTGGGCCTTCATGAAGGCCGTCCCGTCCTTGAGGCGCAGCACCGCTCCTTCGCCGCGCACCGCCTCTGATATGAGGAAGCTCTTGGCCCTGGAATGGTACAGGCAGGTCGGGTGGAACTGGATGAACTCCATGTTCGCTATCTTCGCGCCGACCCTGTAGCTCATGGCTATGCCGTCGCCGGTGGCAATGTCCGGGTTGCTGGTATAAAGGTACACTTTCCCGGCCCCGCCGGTTGCGAGCACGGTCGCCTTCGAAAGGAATGTATGTACCAACCCGGTCTCCTTGTCGAGGGCGTACGCCCCCCAGACAGATTCCTGTCCGGAGGAGGCCACGAACTTGGAGTGGGAGATGAGGTCTACCGCGATGTGGTTCTCGTAAACGGTTATGTTGGGGTTGGACCTTACGGCGTCGACCAGCGCCTGCTCCACGGCCCGGCCAGTGAGGTCCTCGGCGTGGACGATCCTCCTCTTGGAATGGCCTCCTTCCTTGCCGAGGTCGAGCCCGGCCCCCTTGCCGGACCTCTCGGAGAACTTCACCCCGAGCTCGATGAGCTCGTTTATCCTCGCTGGGCCGTCCTTTACGACCATCTCGACGATATCAGTGTCGCACAGGCCAGCTCCGGCGTAGAGGGTGTCTTTGATGTGCGCCTCGAAGGTGTCCTCCTCGCTCAAGACAGAGGCTATGCCGCCCTGTGCATAAAACGTCGCTGATTCCGCTATGTTCCGTTTGGTCAAAAGCGCGACGCGGCCGCTTCTGGCCGCTTTCAGGGCGAAGTCGAGGCCGGCTATGCCGCTTCCTATGACGAGGAAATCGGACCTTACTTCCAAGGGGGGCTCCTTTATGGTGAAAAAAACTAAATGTTCTGCAGGTTTGGACGATATGTGGAACAGCAGTAAAGATTAATGCAAGCCCCTGGTTTTGTCAATTTATAAATGAAATTCGGCGCGTGATGTGACAAAAAGTCCTTGCCCTTTTGGCACCTGCATTGTAGACTATCTCAAGGAATTCTGAAGGTTTGTAGCCCGAGGGGCACGCTTTTCACCAGTCAGGCCTTTTCCCTCGCGCAACAGACCCCAGGCAAAACGCCATGAAAAAAACGATAACCATAGCCTTTCTCATAACGGCTTTTTTCGCTGGCGCTTCCGGCGCCAGGGCCGACTTTTTCCAGTACACCGACGACGCCGGGGTTGTGCACATCACGAACGTCCCGACCTCCAAGAAGTACAAATGGATGATGGAGGAGAGAAGGCTTTCGGTCCTTTCCCCCATGAACCCGGCCTACAAGAAGATATCGAAGCAGAAGTTCGACGAGATGATAAGCAACGCGGCCGCCAGGTACGGCATAGACCCGCACCTTGTGAGGGCCATCGTGAAGGCCGAGAGCGACTACGATGAAAAGGCCGTCTCCAAGAAGGGCGCGACCGGTCTCATGCAGCTAATGCCCGCCACTGCAACGAGGATGGGGGTTAAGAACATCCACGACCCCGAGGACAACGTCGAGGGCGGCATAAAGTACCTGTCCAAGCTCTTGAAGATGTTCGACTGGCAGGTCCCGCTTGCCGTCGCGGCGTACAACGCCGGAGAGAACGCGGTCGTGAAGTACGGCAACAGGATACCGCCTTACAACGAGACGCAGACCTACGTCAAGAGGGTGCTCCACTACTACAAAGATTACAAGGGCTCCGACTGATGCGCACCTCAGGCGCCCTGAACCTCCCAAACAGCATATCCCTCATCAGGATAGGCATGACCCCGGTCCTGGTGGTCATGCTCCTTTCGCCGGGGCCGACGATGTCGCTCGTGTCGGCGGTGATATTCGTGCTCGTGTGCGCCACCGACTGGCTTGACGGCTACATCGCCCGTAAAAAGGGCATAATAACCTCCCTGGGCAAGTTCCTCGACCCGCTGGCCGACAAGCTCCTCATTACCGCGGCTTTCATCATGCTCATCCCGCTCGGCAGGGTGCCTGCCTGGGTCGTGGCTTTGATGATAGGCAGGGAGATAGCCGTGACCGGGCTGAGGGCCATAGCGGTCGACTCCGGAGTGGTAATAGCGGCAAGCCAGCTCGGCAAGCTCAAGACCGTCGCCCAGATAGTCTGCCTCGTGCCCCTCATAGTCCACTACCCCTGGGGCGGAGTGGACTTCCAGGCCATTGGGACAGTCCTCCTTTACGCCGCCTTCGCCCTTACGATGTGGTCGGGCCTCGACTATTTCCTCGGTTTTTTCAGGGCCGGCGCTTCTTCTCAAAATTGACAAAAACCTCCCGGCAGGGTAGAATCCTTCAATCCCCGCGCATCCTGAATCCGCATCCTGAAACCTTGTCCTTCTAAATCCAAGAGGGCTATGGGTTCTCCTTTATGCGCCTCAAGCTTTCCAACAGTTTCATATTCCTCATAGGCGCCGTCCTCCTGGCCGGCATCACAACCCTCTTTTTTTTCGATTACAGGTCCGACACCCTGCTCCTCGAGGAGATGGGCGTCGGAGAAGCGAGGAAGCTCGCCAACGCCATTTTCGATCAATTGCATACCTCGATGAGGCTCGGCGGAGGCCGTCTCGAGAACCGGGCGATAATGGAACGGTTCAGGAAGATAGAGGGCATAGAGGAGATACGGGTAATCCACGGCTCCGCCGTTGACAGCGAGTACGGCATGGAAGATGACGAGCTCCCGGTCGACGCCCTCGACAGGGCCGCCCTCGGCGGCAGCCAGCCTGAAAGCGTGACCAGGTCTCCGTCCGGGTACAAGGTCGCCAGGACGGTCATGCCTTTCCTGTACGATAAAAGCTGCATGAAGTGCCATTCCGGCAGGATAGGAGACGTCTCGGGCGCGGTCTCGGTGACCGTGTCGATGAAGGATTACGAGAGCATCATCTGGAGCCACAGGATAAAGTTCTTCGTCTGGGGCGGCGGCATACTGCTCGCGACTTCCCTTTCTGTCCTTTTGCTCGTCCACAGGAGGCTGCTGGAGCCGCTGGATAAGCTGAGGCGCGGGGCGGTGGAGCTGGCCCACGGCAGGTTCGACTACAGGGTGGGGATCGCCTCCGGTGACGAGTTCGAGGAGCTTGGCAAGGCGTTCGACGGCATGGCCGCCTCTCTGTCGGCAGTCTCCGAAGACCTCCGTGAGCTCGGCGGCAAGTACTCCAGGCTCGTTGACATGGCCGCGGATGCCATACTCCTGCGTGACCTGGAGACAGGGCTGTACTCCGAGGTGAACCAGGCCGCTCTCGTGCTCTCGGGCTACTCCCGCGACGAGCTTCTGGGCAAGGGCCCCAGGGACCTGTTCCCGCTCAATAAGCTCTCCGAGTACAACCTCGCGGTGCGCCGCTGGGTACATGACGAGAAGGGCTATCTCCATGACGCGATGGTCTTGAAGAAGGACGGCTTCCTGGTGCCGGTCGAGATAGCGGCATCCCTCATAGAGATAAAGGGCAGGCAGTACCTGCAGGAGATATGGAGGGACATATCCGAGAGGAAAGGGCTGGAGGAGACAATAAGGCGCCAAATCGGGGTCCTGGAGGAGATGGTCAAGGTGAGGACCTCCGAGCTCGGGAGCTCGGTAAAGGAGCTCGAGGAGGCGTACAGGAAGCTACAGAGCTCCGAGCAGATGCTCATTCAGTCGGCCAAGCTCATATCCCTGGGCGAGATGGGCGCTGGCATCGCCCATGAGCTCAACAGCCCTCTTGCCGGGATACTCAGCATCACTGAAGTGCTCCTGTCCCGGACGTCTAAGGAAGACAGGAACTACTTCCTTTTCGAGAAAATACGGGACGCCGCCGTAAGGTCCAAGTACATCATCCTCGACATGCTCACCTATTCCAGGCCCACGAGGGAAGGGTTCGCGCCCATATACCTGAACGAGTGCATACGTGCCACGCTGACCATATTCACCTCTGAGGTAAAGACCAAATCCATCGAGATAGCCGAGAAGTTCGACCCCGAGCTCCCGAAGGTGCTGGGGAACAAGGGGCAGCTGATGGAAGTCGTCCTGAACATCCTGAAGAACGCCAGGGACGCCATGAGCGGGTCAGGGACGGTCTTCATATCGACTTCGGCGATCGAGGAGAACGGGAAGCCCTTTGCCGTGGCCGAGTTCAGGGACACCGGCACAGGCATACCTGACGGCGTGAAAGACCAGATTTTCGACCCTTTTTTCACCACGAAGGAGAAGGGCGGCGGGCACAACATAGGCCTGGGGCTTTCGATATCGCACAGCATAATAAAGGAGCACGGCGGCAGGATAGAGGCGGCTAACAGCCCTGAAGGTGGAGCAGTCTTCCGCGTTTATCTACCTGTTTACATGGGCGGTTAAAAGCGCTTAAGGCTATTGGAAATGAGCCGATAAGATAGGAGGTTCGAATGGCTGTCAAGCTGGAAAAAAAGGTCCTCATAATCGACGACGAGGAGACCGTGGGCATAGGAATGTCCGAGATGCTCAAGGACGCGGGTTACAAGGCCCAGTACGTTACCAGCGGAAAAGAAGGCCTGAATGTGCTGAAAGACACAGATTGTTCGCTGGTTTTCATGGATATGATAATGCCCGGCCTTAACGGACTCGAGACTTTCAGGGAAATCAAGAAGGTACGCCCGGGCATCACGGTGGTGCTCTTCACCGGATACTTTAAAGACGCGGACCGCGACATATTCCAGGGCGTAAAGGAAGGCATGATAGACGCTTATATCAGGAAGCCCTTCTTTTCAGAGGAGATAGTCTCGACGGCCGCAAAGTACGCCTGAGAAGGCGGTGCCGTAAAAATTTCCAGCAATATCAGGTAGTTTGGGGCATGAGGCGGTATTCTAAGAACCTGCCTTGACAGCTTGGAGTGAATTTACTATCATAAACTGACAATTTTTGTCACCAACACTATCAGGGACGATGACAGACAGAATAGGCGAGCTACTGCTCAGGGAACGACTCATAACCACCGACCAGCTCAAGAAGGCCATCGATGAGCAGAAAAAAAGCGGTGGACGGCTCGGCTATAACCTTACGAAACTGGGGTTCATAACCGAGAAGGATTTGACCGGCTTTTTAAGCCGCCAGTACGGCATCCCCACCATTGACCTTTCCAGCCATGAAGTAGACCATGAGATAGTCAAGCTCATCCCCGAGGACGTCGCGCAGAAATACCAGGTCATCCCGGTGAGCAGGACGGGCTCGACCCTCGTCGTAGCGATGGCCGACCCGTCGAACATATTCGCCATCGACGACATAAAGTTCCTCACGGGCTACAACGTTGAGCCTCTGGTAGCCTCCGACGCCTCCATCAAGACAGCCATAGAGAAGTACTACGAAGCCTCCGAGATGGGCGGGCTCGAGGGCGTCCTCACCGAGTTCGACGAGGGCGAGATGGAAGTCGTGCAGGACGAGGAAGAGGTCGACATCTCTGACCTCAAGAAGGCCGTCGAGGACGCCCCGGTCGTCAAGCTCGTCAACCTCATACTCACGGACGCCATCAAAAAAGGCGCCAGCGACATACACATAGAGCCCTACGAGAAGACCTTCCGGGTAAGGTACAGGATAGACGGAGTCCTTCATGAGGTCATGAAGCCTCCCATAAAGCTCAAGAACGCGATAGTCTCCAGGATAAAGATAATAAGCCAGCTCGACATCGCCGAGCGCAGGCTCCCGCAGGACGGCAGGATAAAGCTCAAGCTCTCCAAGAACAAGGAGATGGACTACAGGGTGTCCGTCCTCCCGACGCTCTTCGGCGAGAAGGTCGTCATGAGGCTCCTTGACAAGTCTAACCTCCAGCTAGACATGACCAAGCTCGGCTTCGAGCAGAAGGCTTTGAACGACTTCATGGGCGCCATACATAAGCCCTGGGGCATAGTGCTGGTCACGGGGCCCACGGGAAGCGGCAAGACGACGACGTTGTACTCGGCCCTTTCCGAGCTCAACAAGACCTCAGAGAACATCTCGACCGCTGAAGACCCGGTCGAGTTCAACCTCCTGGGCATCAACCAGGTGCAGATACACGAGGACATCGGGCTTAACTTCGCGGCTTCTCTCCGCAGCTTCCTGAGGCAGGACCCAGACATCATAATGGTCGGAGAGATAAGGGACTACGAGACTGCAGAGATAGCGATAAAGGCCGCCCTCACGGGCCATCTCGTCCTTTCTACTCTCCATACCAACGACGCGCCTTCGACTGTCAACAGGCTCCTCAACATGGGTATCGAGCCGTTCCTCGTCTCTTCGGCCTGCAACCTCATACTTGCCCAGAGGCTCGCCAGAAAGATATGCAAGGACTGCAAAACTAAGATGCCTAGCGCGGAGAAGGTCCTCATCGACCTCGGCGTCCCGCCGGCCGAGGCCGCCAGGATGGACGTCTTCAAAGGAAGCGGCTGCGCCACCTGTGGAGGGACCGGATACAAGGGCAGGATAGCGCTTTACGAGGTCATGCCATTCTCAGAGCCCGTAAAGGAGCTCGTTTTGAACGGCTCTTCCACGGCCGAGATAAAGAGGGCGGCCATAAGGGACGGCATGAAGAGCTTGAGGATGAGCGGCGTGACAAAGGTCGCCGAGGGAGTGACCACCATCGAGGAGATATTGCGGGTCACGATGGCCGATTGACGCGGCGGTTTAATCAGTCTTTGTAACTTAAGTCCTTACGCCTGAGTGCCATATTCTTTAATATTTCAGAATGGACAAAGGCGGGGCTTTAAACGTGATGCAAGGAGAAGTGATGGGCGTAGAAGGCGGCGCACCGAAGTACAATCTGCAGGAGCTCCTCAGGATAATGCTGGACCAGGGGGGAAGCGACCTGCACATAGCCGCGGGTTCGCCCCCGAGGATAAGGGTCCACGGCAAGCTCAACCCCATGACGAGCCCGGCCCTCACCGGCATAGAGTCCAAGCAGATATGCTACTCCGTCCTCACGGACACGCAGAAGCACAAGTTCGAGGAGGAGAACGAGCTCGACTTCTCGTTCGGCCTGAAGGGCCTCTCCCGCTTCAGGGGCAACCTGTTCGTGCAAAGGGGCACCGTCGCGGGCGTCTTCAGGACCATCCCGTTCAAGATAAAGTCCTTCCAGGAACTCGGCCTGCCTCCTGTAATAGAGGATCTCGCGAAAAAGCCCAGAGGCCTTGTGCTCGTCACCGGCCCCACTGGCAGCGGTAAATCGACCACGCTGGCCTCGATGATAGACAAGATAAACACCGAGAGGCCCGAGCACATCATCACGGTTGAAGACCCGATCGAGTACCTGCACAACTCCAAGACCGCCCTCGTGAACCAGAGGGAAGTCGGATACGACACGCAGGCGTTCAAGAAGGCCCTCAAGTACATACTGAGGCAGGACCCCGACGTCGTCCTCCTCGGAGAGCTCCGCGACATAGAAACCATAGAGACGGCACTGACGATAGCCGAGACGGGCCACCTGTGCTTCGCCACCCTGCACACTAACTCCTGCGTGCAGACCATAAACAGGATGGTGGACGTCTTTTCAGCCGACCAGCAGCCGCAGGTCAGGGCGCAGCTCTCGTTCGTGCTCGAGGGCGTCGTCTCGCAGCTCCTCCTTCCGAGGGCAGACGGCAAGGGAAGGGTTGCGGCCGTGGAGATAATGGTCCCGAACGCGGCAATAAGGAACCTCATCAGGGAAGGGAAGATACACCAGATGTACTCGCAGATGCAGGTAGGCCAGGCGAAGTTCGGCATGCAGACCATGAACCAGTGCCTGATGAACCTGTACTCAAGAAGACTCATAACCCTCGAAGAGGCGCTCGGCAGGAGCCAGGAGCCTGACGAGCTTCGCCAGATGATGGTCAACGCCGGGGTCATGCGCACCGGCCCGGCCGGGAGGACAGTGTAAGCCATGCCCACGTTCGTCTATTCAGGAAAGACGGTTGCAGGAGAGATGAGGAAAGGTGAGCTTCAGGCGGCAAGCCTCGCGCAGGCCACGTCCATGCTGAGGCGCCAGCAGATACTGCCTTCTTCCATTTCGCAGAAAAAGTCCGGCATGATGAACATGAACATAAAGCTGCCCGGTCTCGGCGAGAAGGTCAAGACGAAGGACCTTGTCATATTCAGCCGCCAGTTCGCAACCATGATCGACGCCGGGCTGCCGCTCGTCCAGTGCCTCGACATTCTCGCTTCCCAGCAGGAGAAGGCGGAGTTCAAGAGGGTCCTCCTGGACGTCAAGTCGTCCGTCGAGGGCGGGTCGACCTTCGCAGACGCGCTGAAGAAGCACCCCAAGGTTTTCGACGACCTTTACGTCAACCTCATCGCAGCCGGAGAGGTGGGCGGCATACTCGACACCATCCTCAACAGGCTCTCGGGCTTCCTTGAGAAGGCGGAGAAGTTGAAGGGCAAGGTAAAAGGCGCGATGACCTATCCGACGGCCGTCATAATCATCGCCAGCCTCGTCGTCACAGGTCTGCTTCTCTGGGTCGTCCCCATATTCGAGGACATGTTCGGAAGCTTCGGTCAGGCCCTTCCGGCCCCGACCAGGGTCGTCGTCAACATGAGCAAGTTCCTCCAGCACTACTGGTACACGATAATCGGCTTCATCGTCGGCTCCTTCATAGGCATCAACAGGGCCTACAAGACTTCCAGGGGAAGGAGGATAATTGACCAGCTCTTGCTCAAAGGGCCGGTCATAGGCGACCTCATCAGGAAGACGGCGGTTGCCAGGTTCACCAGGACTCTGGGGACTATGCTCGCCAGCGGCGTGCCCATTCTTGAGGGGCTCGAGATAGTCTCCAAAACGGCCGGCAACGTCATCATAGAGGAGGCCATCATGAAGGCGCGCGCCTCCCTCAGCCAGGGCAAGACGCTCGCGGACCCTCTCATGGAGACGAAGGTCTTCCCCGGCATGGTCACGCAGATGATAGCGGTCGGAGAATCTACCGGCGCGCTCGACAATATGCTCACGAAGATAGCCGACTTTTATGAAGAGGAGGTCGACCAGGCGGTCGAGGCTCTTACGTCGCTGATTGAGCCTATGCTCATGGCCTTCCTCGGCGTGGCCGTCGGCGGCCTCGTCATAGCCCTGTATCTGCCGATATTCCAGATAGCCGGCGCCGCCGCTGGCTAAGGTGAGCCAGCCTTTGCAGGAATACACCCGGGGGACATTGAAGTCCAGGCTCCTGGCCATGATGATACTCCGGGTGGTGCTCGCGCTGGCGTTCCTCGGCATCACCGCGTGGTTCCAGGTAAAGGAGTACTCCTTTGCCAGCCTCAACTTCTATCCGCTTTACGTAATAGTCGCGGTCGTAGGGCTGCTAACGATAGTCTACGCGCTCCTCCTGAACCGGGTGCGCAGCCTCAGCCTTTTCACCTATTGCCAGATAACAATCGACATCGCGCTTGCAACCGTTATCGTCTACATAACCGGCGGCACTGAAAGTTATCTCCACGCCCTCTACCCGCTTTCGGTCGTAGGGGCAGCCATCCTCCTTAACAAGTCCGGCGGGTTTTACGCGGCGTCGGTTTCGAGCATAGCCTACGGGGTCCTCATCGACATGGACTTCTACGGCATGCTCCCCCTGAAGTACAAGATTATCGACAACCCGGCCGTGCCAGCGTGGGAAGACGTCTTTATGACCGTCTCCACGAACATACTCGCTTTTTTCACGGTCGCGTACCTCACCGGGTACCTGGCCGAGCGTACCGCGAAAGTTGAAAGGGAACTCGAGGAGAAGGAGATAGATTATGAGAAGCTCGAGGCCCTCAACAGGCAGATAGTCGGCAACATCACGAGCGGCATAATGACGCTCGACGGGAAGGGTAGGATAACCTCTTTCAACAGGGAGGCCGGGGTCGTAACCGGCTATACTCTCCGGGACGTCTATTACAGGGACGTCGAGGAGATTTTCCCCGGCATGCACGAGAAGGGCAAAAAGGCCGCCCTGGCAGGCGGCAGGGTCGAGGAGAGATATAAAAACAAGACCGGAGAGGAAATATACCTGGGGTTTACGATATCGCCGGGCCAGGGCGAGGAAGTCGACAGCATCGTCATCTTCCAGGACCTGACCAGGCTCAAGGCGATGGAAGAGGAGCTCCGGCGCGACGAGAAGCTGAAGGCCCTGGGCGAGCTTTCCGTGGGGATAGCGCACGAGATAAGAAACCCGCTCGCGTCCATCAGCGGCTCCATACAGATGCTCAGGGAAGAGGTGAGCCTGGCGGGCGACAGCAGGAAGCTCATGGACATAATCCTCCGCGAGACGGAACGCTTGAACCAGCTCATAACCGACTACCTCCTGTTCGCGAAACCCGCCAGGGAACTTAAAGACACGATAGAGCTCGGAACGCTGATAAACGACACGATGGATGTCTTCAGGAACTCCCCCGACGCCTCGAATATCGCCATAGAGTGCCATGTCGACGGCGGCTTGCGCGTCCTTGGAGACTCCCGCCAGCTCGGGCAGGTCTTCTGGAACCTTTTCGTGAACGCAGCCCACGCCATGCAGGGCAGGGGCGCTCTTACGGTTTCGGCAGCCTGCGTCACGGCCGAGCCAGCCAGGGGCAGGGCCCCGCTTGATTACGTGGAGGTCACGGTTTCGGACACGGGCAGGGGCATAGCCCCGGAGGACCTCAAGAGGATATTCGACCCGTTCTTTTCAACGAAGGACGAAGGGACCGGCCTGGGCCTTTCAATAGTGCACAGGATAATAGAGAGCCACAACGGCAGGCTTGAGGTCCGAAGCAAAATCGGCTCCGGCACTTCATTCAGGATACTTCTCCCGGTTGAAAGCCGGGCGCTTGTAAAGGTTTAAGAGGCGATGCCAAAAGACAGGATACTCATAGTAGACGACGAACGGGACATGCGCGAGCTCCTCGAGATAATGCTGAGGAAGGAAGGCTATGAGCCCGTCGGCATGCCTTCGCCGAAGCTCGCGCTCGAGAGGCTCAAGGAAGAAGACTTCGACCTCGTCATCTCCGACGTGAAGATGCCGGTCATGGACGGCATCGAATTCCTCAAGGCCCTTCGCGAGATGAACCCAGAGGCGCTCGTTATAATGATAACGGCCTACGCCTCGGTTGAGACTGCCATAGAGGCGATGAAGGCCGGCGCGCACGATTACTTCATAAAGCCCTTCAACCTCGACGAGGTGAAGCTGACGATAAGAAAGGCGCTCGACCTCAAGAGGCTCCAGCGGGAGAACCGCCTGTTAAAAAAAGAGCTAAAGACGCGTTTCGGCTTCTCGAACCTCGTCGGCACCGGCCAGAGGATGGCGGAGATATATTCTCTCATAATGAGCATAGCCAAGACCAAGACGAACGTCTTCATAACTGGCGAGAGCGGCACAGGCAAGGAGCTTGTTGCCAGGGCCATCCACATGGAGTCCGATCGGAAAGACAAGCCGTTTGTTGCTGTCAACTGCGGGGCAATACCCGAAAACCTCCTTGAAAGCGAGCTCTTCGGCCACATGAAGGGGGCCTTCACCGGGGCGGTGGCGAACAGGGAAGGGCTTGCGGAGCAGGCCGACGGCGGAACTCTTTTTCTCGACGAGATAACGGAGCTGCCTTTGCACCTGCAGGTCAAGCTCCTCCGTTTCATACAGGAGCGGAGTTTCAGGAGGGTAGGCGGGACGGCCGATACGTCAGTTGACATAAGGCTGGTGGCCGCGTCCAACAGGGAAGTCGAAGCCGAGGTGAGGGCCGGGAGGTTCAGGGAAGACCTCTTCTACAGGCTCAACGTCATCAGGATAAACACGCCTGCCCTTCGCGACCGCAAGGAAGACATACCTCTTCTGGCTCGCCATTTCCTGAACAAATACAACCAGGCCCTCGGCAAGGACGTAAAAGGCTTCTCCGAGGAGGCGATGAGGCTAATTATCGACCATGATTATTCGGGAAACGTAAGGGAACTGGAGAACATCATAGAGCGGGCGGTGACGCTCGGCCAGGGCGACGAGGTCGGGCTGGAGTGCCTGCCCGAGTACCTGAGGGGCGCCCAGGGCGAGACAAATGCCGCACCCGCTCCAGCTGCAGCCGCTGGTCAGGGCCAGGGCGCTGGCGTACCCGAGGGCGGCATGGACCTCGAGAAGACGATTGAAGACATGGAAAAAGTCATCATCATGGACGCGCTCAAGAAATCGGGCGGCGTGAAGAAGAAGGCGGCCGAACTCCTGGGGCTTTCTTTCAGGTCCATGAGGTACAAGCTCAGCAAGTACGGCATCCCGGATATTTGAGGACTCTGCCCTAAAATGGCAAATTGACATTAATTGTCATCCCAACTGACAAAAATTGTCAGTTTCTCTCTCCCTTAAAACCCCCTGAAATACAAACTGCTTGAAATTACTGAGTTTTTAGAGATGGCACGGCCGTTGCAATGTAAGAACTGTAGATTGATTAAAGTTTCCTGACACAGTTCCGAAGAGTAGAAAAAGCCTTTAAATAAAATGCAGGGCACAAAAAAGGAGGAATTAAAATGATTCAGAACATCGTGAAAAGAATAAAGAGGGAAGAAGGCTTCACGCTCGTCGAGTTGCTCATCGTCGTCGCCATCATAGCCATCCTGGCGGCCATAGCCATCCCGCAGTTCTCGGCCTACAGGAAGAGGGGTTATGTCGCCTCCCTTAACGCCGACATTAAGAACGCCTACACCGCCGCCCAGGCCTACCTGGTCGACGATCCGGGCGCGACCCTTACCTGCGCGAACCTCACGACCGGCGGCTATAACGCCACTGACGGCATAACCTGCACCAGCGACATAGAGCAGTCCGACGGCGGCATCACCCTGACCGGCGATTCGGCCTGGGGCCTGACCACCGACGAAGCCATCGTCGACTTCTCCGGAGTCATCACGCCTGCCGCTCTGTAATCCCGGCAGCAGGAAAGCTTGAAAGAAGCATGGAAAAGGGAGGGCATCAGCCCTCCCTTTTCCATGTTTGATGAGAATGCCATGCCGATTTCGAGCGGCCGGGGACAACCCGGCCGCTCAATGTCGTTCAAAGAGGCAACGTTCCCGCAACGACAGCCTGGACGGTTGCAGATGTTTGAATTCGCTTTAAAAAAGAACGCGGCCGGACACAAAAGGCTCGAGGCCGCCATCGGCGCTCTTGCCGCCGTCGTTACGTTCCTCGTCTACTTGCCTTCCCTCGCGAATGATTTCGTGAACTGGGACGACCAGATGTACGTCTACCTGAACGCCAATATCAGGAGCTTCGATTTAGAGTTCCTGAAGTGGGCCTTCAGGACAGACATGCTGAACGCCTACTGGCACCCGCTCACGATGATATCGTATGCAATCGACTACCAGATACTCGGGCTCAACCCGGTCCAGTACCATCTCACGAACGGCATATTCCACGGCCTCAATACCTTACTTGTTTTTTACCTCGGCGCGGCCCTTTACAGGTCAATGCGCCCGGACGCGGTAGATGCGCGCGTATTCAACGCCGGTGCCGCGGCGGCAGGGTTCGTGAGCGCGCTCCTTTTCGGCCTCCATCCGCTCCACGTGGAGTCGGTGGCGTGGATATCGGAGAGGAAGGACGTATTGTACGCGTTTTTCTTCCTCTTGAGCGTGCTTTCGTACCTGAAGTACGCGCGGCCGCAAGCCGGGCGAAAAGCGCTTTATTACTCGTTGTCGCTCATTTTCTTCGTGCTCTCGGTAATGAGCAAGCCGATGGCCGTGACTCTGCCGCTCATGCTGCTGATACTCGACTGGCATCCGCTGGCGAGGTTTTCCTGGTCGAGCCGCGCCGAGTTTCTGAAGGTCGCGGTATTAGAGAAGCTTCCTTTTTTCTGCGTAAGCCTCGCTTCCGGTCTCCTTACCGTCTCTACGATGTACGGCCATGAGAACGTGACGGCCGGGCTATCCCTGTTCGTCCGGGCAATTGTCTCTGTGCGCGGCTACATATTTTACATCTACAAGATGTTTTTGCCCTTTGATCTCGCCCCGGTCTACCCGTATCCACAAAAAATCTTTCTATTCGAGCTCGATACGATCGTCCCGGCGGCGGCTTTCATTCTCATCTGCGTTTTCTGCCTCCTGACGTTCAGGCGGCAGAAATTTTTTACGGCGGCGTGGCTTTCATATCTCATCATGCTTCTGCCTGTCATTGGGATAATACAGAACGGACATCAGTCGGCGGCCGACCGCTACACGTACCTTCCGTTGCTCGGTTTTTTCTTTATCGCCGGTTTCGGAGCCGCGAGGCTCATGGACAGGGCAGGAGGATATCTGAGGTTGATTGCGGCTGTTCCGGTGCTCATCGTCTTTATTTGCCTGTCGTACCTGACGTTAAAGCAGGAGGCGGTCTGGGGCGGGCCGGTCTCATTGTGGAGCAGGCAGATAGAAGTATATCCGGGCCAGCCCTGGACGGCTCATTACTTCCGGGCGCTTGGTTACGCCAAAAACGGCGAATTCGAAAAAGCGCTCAGAGATTATGAAATCCACATGGCAAGCGGAGAGTTCGACCCGAATGACGCGGTAAAATACGTTGAGCGCGGGTCGCTCCACATTGAGTTGAACGACTGCGGGGCGGCTTTGAAGGATTTCGAGACGGCGCTCAAGATAAAGCCGGAGTTCGAGAGCGTGGTCTTCGCGAGGCCCGTGCTGGAAGCCGGAGGCGGCAGGTGCCGCCAGGCGGTGGAAGGCCTCAAAAGCGGCCTTTGACGCTAAACGTCTTTTTTAAGGGCCGGGGCGTCAGTCAGTTCTTTTATATCGACCGATGTGTGTCCGAACTGCTGCAGGCGGTTGGTCTTGACCTTTATATCGCAGGGGTTGCATCTGCCGTAAGCGTCGCAGACCCTGTAGACGTCCTCGAGCTCGAAAGCCGGGTCGATTATGTTGCCGACCGGCTCTCTTCCTTCATAAAGGTCGCTGTGGCACTTGTACACGCCCCCGTCGCTCCCCATGATGAGCTCGGTCGTCTTGCACAGGACAGTCCTTTCAAAGGCCTTTGAGCAAGCCCCCTCGTATTTGAAAGTCCCGTACATAACTCCCTCGTGCTCGCCTAAAAATTCCTTGAAGCGGAAATCTATGCCGGCCGAAAGGCAGTACGCCTGCGCCTTCCTGATTATCTCTTCCTGCGAAGGGTGGAGGACCCCCCATATGCCGATGGAGAACCCGGCGTCCTGCATCCTCAGCACCTTTTCGACCAGAGCTGCGAGCTCCATCTGCTCCGGGTGATAGCTGACCCTGATGGAAGCGTAGGGGGCGTTCCTCCTGAGCCTTTTCGGGTCGACCTTGCTGATGAATTCCTCGACGTCGAACTGAAGGTTGGTGAGGATGTCGATGTGTAGCTCGGGCTTCAGGTTGTTTATGAGGTAGATGAAGTCCTTGTGTAGGCTCGGCTCCCCTCCCTGGAGGGTTAATGGCAGGTCGTCCCTCGAGACGATCCTGTTCAGCCATCTGACCCATTCCTGCCCGCTGAGGCGCTTTCTCGCCGGGCCCTCGCTGCCGTAGTGGTTTATGCAGTAGCTGCACTTCAGGTTGCACGCGAGCGTGAGGAAAGCCGCGATATAGTTGTAGTGGTCAGGTATTTTTATGGATTTGAGTTCCATGTCCTATTCCGCCAGAAGTTTTTCTATATGCCCGAGCACTGTCGCCGGTTTTATCTCGTACATGCACGGCCGCTCTTTCAGGCAGACCGTTGAAAGGCAGGGGAGGCAGTCGTAATCCTTTTCGGGCAGCAGCTTGACGCCGTGCTTGACGTAGACTTCGCTGGAGAGAGTCGGGCCGAACAGGGCGACTATCTTCTTGTCGAGGGCGTGCGCTATGTGCAGGCCCAGGCTGTCGTTAGTCACGAGGAGCCTGCACGAGTTGACCCACTCGATGTACTCTTCTATCGATTTGAGGCCCTGCTGCCAGGAGACCGAATACTTGCTGCGTATGAGAGTCTCGAGCTCTTTCCAGTACTCCATTGGCCACGCCTTTATCGGCCATTTCTCGCCCACGTTGAAGTTGAAGCCTATGTCATGGATTACTTCAGAGGACGGCTTGTAGCCTATGACGGGTATCTCGCCCTGCCATTTGCCGCCGACCATTTCGAAGAGGAAGTCCTCCCAGTACTTCTTGTTGGAGAGCTTCTCTTTCTCGTTGATGCACATCTCCAGGACGTGCTGCGAGCCGTCGTAGGCTTTGGCTTCTCCGGCTTCGGGGTCGAACCTGAAGCCGTACCGCCTCCAGGCTGTAAGCGAGTCGGCGAAGGCGCATATACCGGCGACCTTCTCCAGGTTTATTACCGTGTCGAACCTTTCGGCCCGAAGCTGCAGGACCGAGGTCAGGTCGTAGGGCATTATCCTCGTGATGTACTGGTTGCCCTTCAGGAGGGCTATGGCCTTCTCGTCGACCAGCCAGGTTATGTGCGCGTCCTTGTAGCGCGGCAGCAAAACGGTGCTGCGGAGCACGTCTCCGAGGCTGGTCTTCCTGCTTATCTCGCCCACGAGCGTCTCGGAGTAGCCAAGCTTGATTATGAGGACCTTTTCAGCGGCCATCGCGGCAAAATCCCTCCCTTGTCATTCTTGCGGCTTCGGTGTAGAGCCCGGCCGGGTCGAGCCCCCGGGCCTCAAGCATCTTTTTCCTAATGAAGTACTCGGGCAGCGAATGCGCCCTCGCGGTCCCAATCCCGTTCTTGAAAAGCGACACAAGGTCGAGGAGTATGTGAAAAACGAGGCCCAAACAGACCGCAAACAGCGGGGCAGAGCCAGTAAAATACGCTGCAACGAAAAGAGGCACGATGAACTCTACCGTGTGGAAGAGCTCGACGTTCAAAAACTCCGGGCTGTGCCATTTTCTGTTGATGAGCCTGTGGTATTCGAACATGCCCTTGAAGCTGAAGTCGGTGAACCTGTTGTGCCATATGTAGTCGAGATAATGGTCGAGGTCGATGGCAACTGAGGCGGCCCAGAAAAGCAGGCTCCCGGCCCCGAGCGCCGGGTAGAGTGCGGCGGCCCCAACAGCGCCGTATACGACGTGCTCACGAGGCCTCATGAGACTTTTTTCATCTCCTCTTTCGAGAATATCTCTTCCGTGTGCTTGAACTTCTCCAGGACGAAGCTCTCGTAGACGCCCCTTATGGTGTTGAGGACCGAAAACTTCATAGGGTAGATGCGCGTCTTCACGAGATAGGCCTTTACGAAATAGTACATCAGGAAATCTACCCTGTTCATCGGCAGTTTTATGAGGTGGTTAACGACGAGGTTACGTAGTGAAGGCTTCCAGAGGACTACGGTCGAAAGGAGCGAGAGGTTCCTCTGGAGGAGCTTTTCCTTTTGAGTGAAGCAGGTCAGCGGCGAAGTAGACTGGTAGCTCATGTGGAGCTTGTCGAAGTCCCCGTCGAACGCGCCCATCTTGATGGCGTAGTTCGCCAGCTCCGTCTTCGGATATGGGAAAAAGAGCGGGAACTCGCCGAAGGTGACGCGGCATCTGAGGTTCAAGTCGAGCGATTCGATGTCTTCCTTGAGCGTGGTGCCCGGGATGGCGAATATGGTGTTCGAGAAGGTCGGGACGCCGTGCTTGTGGCAGAGGTCGAAAGCCGCTATAAGGGTCTCCTTCGCCATGTTCCTCTTCAGAACGTCGTTGCGCACGCGGTCGTTGCCGCTTTCTATCGACATGCTCATTGAGGCGAGCCCGGCGGCCTTGAGCTTCATGAGGATGGGTTCAGTGAGGAGGTTGGCCCTCATGAGGCAGTGGAAGGGCACGCCAATCTCCCTGGGGTACCTTTCCGAAAACTCGTCGAGCCACTCGTCGTCTTTCATGACGAAGATGTCGTCGTAGAACTTTATGAACTGTGTCTCGTAGCTGCCCTTGAGCTCCTTGAGCTCGGCGATTACACGGCCCACGCTCATCCTCGAGTGGAGCGCGCCCTTGCCCTTGTAGAGCATGTTGTACTTGTGGTTGAAACAGTAGGTGCACTTGTACGGGCAGCCGCGCGAGACCATGAAGCTCCTCATGGGGAAGCGGCCGAGCCTCGTCGACGAGTAAAAGAGCCCCCTGTCGAGGAAGGGCAGGTCGTCGAGCGCACGCCTCCTCTCCCTCATGACAGGCGGTACGCCAGGCTTGAAGTTGCCCTTCGTCACTATGTTGGGGATGTTGTCTATCGAAGTCCTGTTTACGAGGGCCGTCAGGAGCTCCGGCCACGCGTCGTCGCCTTCGCCAACGCACAGTGCGTCTATGTCGTGCTGCGAGATAATCTCAGGGAAGAAGGTCGGGTGCGGCCCGCCGATGACCGTGAAGATATTCTTGTCGATCGCCTTTATCTGGTTGTTGGCAGCAAGATAATACTTGTGCTCGCCGGTTTTGGCGCTGAAGGCCACGACGTCCGGGCCGAAGGCAAGGACGTCCTCCTTGAGCTTGCCGTCGGCCAGGACTGAGACGGCGGTCGTGTGCCCTTTCTCCTTCGCCAGCGCGGAAAGGAGCATTATGCCCATCGGGTCGATGTACTCGACGTCTTTTATGACGAAAAGCACCTTCACCGCGCGCCCGACGCCTCCGCTTTCGACGGTTTGCCGCAATAGCGGGCCCGCTCTTTTATTCTTACGTCCCAGAAAAGGGTCATGATTGCCTTCACAACGCTCACGACGTTCTTGACCGCGAACGCCTTTGTCTTGCCAGAGCTCCTCTGGGCAATCTCGACGCCTACCTCCGAATAGCTCGCGCCGGATTTCAGCAGCCTTACGAGTATGGCCGCCATGTAGGCGAAGCCCCAGGTCTTCAATGGCACTTTTTTTAGCAGCCTTGATTTCACGAGACAGGTGCCGTTGTAGTAGGTGACGTTGAGCCCGAACATCGCGTTGATGAGCGCGACGAAGGCCCTCGATATGACCCGTCTCGAAAATGGCCTTACCCCGGGGTTGGCCGTGTAAGGGATGATGACGTCTGCGTCCCCCGCCTTAGCCATGACTTTTTCAATGGCCTTCAAAGGTATCTCGTTGTCTCCTGGCACCATCATTATGTAATCTTTCGAGGCCCTCTTGACGCCGTCGGTGTAGTTGAACCCGAAACCCATGTTCTTTGGGTTGTGTATGACCTTGACGTTTTTTTCCTTTTTCGCTATCCCGTCCGCGAGCGCTCCGGTCGAGTCCGTCGAGCAGTCGTTGTAGATAAGTATCTCGTGGCTGGAAAACCTGTTCACGGAGGAAAGAGCGCCCTTGACGGCCTCTATCGTGCCCTTGAGGTTGCCTTCCTCGTTATAGCAGGGGACGATTATCGATATGCTAGGCTTTTCTTTCGCCATGTCCTGCGGTCTTCCTCGCGGCCTCGATTATGTCGTCTTTGCCAGGGTAGTACGCCTTCTCTAGCGCCGGGCTCGCCGGGGTGGGGGCTTCCGGCAGGTTGACCCTCATGAAGGGGGCCTTCAAAGAGACGCCCGCCTCTGCGACCTTTGCAATGACCTCGGCTCCCACGGCGCACTCTTTCCAGCCGGTGTCGGCAACGATGAGCCTTCCGGTCTTTTTTACCGACTCGATAACTGTTGACGAGTCCATCGGCTTTAGAGTCCGGAGGTCTATGACCTCCGCGTCTATCCCCTCGGCCGCCAGCGCCTCTGCCGCCTGCATCGCTTCGTGAGCCATGTGGGAGACCGCAACTATTGTCACGTCCTTGCCGCTCCTACGCACCGACGCCTTGCCGAGGGGCACTTCGTACATCTCTTCGGGCACGTGGCCCACGTGGTCGTAGAGCCACCTGTGCTCTATCATGATGACGGGGTTGCCGTCGCGTGAGGCGGCGATGAGGAGCCCTTTGGCGTCATAAGGTGTTGCGGGCATTATTACTCTCAGGCCGGGTATGTTCATGAACATTGCCTGCAGGCTCTGGGAGTGCTGGGCCGCCGAGCCCCAGCCCCTGCCGATGATGCTGCGTATGACGAGCGGGACATTCACCGTCCCGCCGAACATGTAGTTCCATTTCGCGGCGTGGTTGACTATCTGGTCGAGCGAGATAGGCAGGAAGTCGACCCTCATGTGGACGAGTATGGGCTTCATCCCGGCAGCTGCCGCGCCCACGCAGACCCCTGTCACGCCGTTCTCGGCAAGCGGGCTGTCCATGACGCGCTCCTTGCCGAACTCTTCCTGAAGCCCCTTTGTGGTGCCGAAGACCCCGCCGGAGTCGTCGACTCCTTCGCCTATTACGAAGACCGACTTGTCGGACGCAAGGAGCTGAGCGGTAGCCTCCCTGATGGCTTCCTTGTAGGTAATGCCGCGAAGCCCGGGCGTGTCTTTCAGGGCCTTTTCAAACTCGGTCCTGCTGCCGTATATTTTAGTCCAGGGCATTATTTACCGGCCTTGTGATAGACGTCCTCGAGGAGCCTGGACGCGTGAGGGTAGGGGCTTGCCTTGGCGAACTCGACAGCCTCCGTCAATTCGGCGTTAATCGCGCTCTTCGCCTGTTCCATTTCCTCTGTGGTCAACGCGCCTTTTTCAAGGAGGAGATTGGAGAACCTCTTTATGGGGCACTGCTCCTTCCAGTAGTCGAGCTCCTCTTTGGGACGGCAGCCCTTTGTCCAGTCTTCTTCAGGGCCGACGTGCCCCTTCCACCTGTAGGTCTTCGCTTCTATCAGCGACGGCCCGCCGCCCTTGCGGCCGAGGCCGACGGCTTCTTGGGCCGCCTTGTACACGGCCAGCACGTCGTTACCGTCAACGCAATGGCCGCGCGAGTCGAATGAAGCGGCCGATTCCGATATCCTGCAGCCGCTCTGGCGCGCAGACTGGTGCGAGTTCGTAGCGTAGAAGTTGTTCTCGCATACGAAGACGACTGGGAGTTTTTTAAGGGAGGCGAAGTTGAACGATTCGTAGAACGCGCCCTCGTCGAAGGCCCCGTCGCCGAAAAAGACCACGGTGACGCGCTCCTCATCCCTCATCGAAGAGGCAAGGGCCGCTCCGACGCCCATCGGTATGCCGCCGCCTACAATGGCGGAGGTGCCGAGTATGCCGTTTGCCGCGTCTATGATGTGCATGGAGCCGCCTTTGCCGGAGCTGCACCCGGTTTCCTTGCCGTAGAACTCTGCCATGAGAGGGGCCATTGCCGCGCCTTTCGCCAGGCAGTGGCCGTGTCCGCGGTGGTTGGAGAAGACGTAGTCGTTCTTGAAGAGGTGCGCGCATACCCCGGCGGCAATGGCCTCCTGGCCTATGCACAGGTGCACAGGGCACTTCATCTCCTGTTCTGGATAGAGCTCTACGATCTTCTCCTCGAACATCCTTATCCTGAGCATGGAACGATACAGGTCGAGGAGGATTTTTTTTGTGAGGGTGTTCAGCCCGTATTTGCTGAGTATCTCTTTCATGTCGTCAGATGAAGTTCACGTGGAGGGAAGGGTTTTTGAGCTCCCAGAGGTAACGGTTCACCTCGTCCATCCTGCAGTTGACGCGGCACTCAGAAGTGTCGAGCTCTTTCATCACGAACTCCATAACCTTTTTGCGCCGCTCGCCCTTCCATATCTCCTCGAAGGTGTTTTCAGTGATGTTGCCCATGAGGAACCTTTCGTCCCCGAGGAACGCGCTGCACGCCCACACGCCGCCGCCGGCGTCGATATACGACCAGAATGGGATGGCGAGGCATTTGCCGTAGCGCCTTTTTTTCTCCTCGAGCCTGGTCATTGCGTTGTGCCTGAATATGACGTTGAACCTCTTGTCCGAGATTTTTCTGAGCTCGTCGCCTAGGTAGAGGTAGTCGTTATACTTAAGGCCGTCGTAGACCCTGGTCTTGCTCTTGAGGTGCTGGGAGTATGACTTTATGACGAGGTAGTCAGCCCCGATGTCCTTCGCTTTTTTCGCAAGGAGGACCGCCTCATGGACGTTCTCAGGCAGCAGGATCATCTGCATGCCTATGGTCGAGGTGAGCCCCTCGGCTTCCCTGAACTTCACGGCACCGCTTATGTTTTTAAGGACTTTATCGAAGTCCTCTTCCTTTGTCCTGTGTATTTTAGCGTAGGTCGCCGCTGTCCCCGCGTTGAAGCTAACTTTTATCCATGTGATGGAGGCGAGGCACTCCTTGAAGACCTTCTCGGTGAAAAGGACCCCGTTGGAGGTCACGGCAACGTCTATGCCTGATTTTTTGGTGTGGTTTATAATCGCCGGGATGGACTTGTGGAGAAAGGGCTCGCCTTCACCGGCGTACATTATCGATTTGACGCCGAGCCTTCCCATCTCAATAAGCCTTGCCTTGAGGAGTTCAGTGTCGAGCTGGCGGGCCTGGTATTCCATGTAGTCCAGTCCGCAGTAGGTACACCGGTGGTTGCAGGCCCCGATCGGGGAGACTTCCATGTATACCGGGTATACGTCAACGCCCTTGAGCCAGTCGTTAACCCTGCCGACGTGGTACATGAGCTTGTGACTGTCGATCCTGAACTCGTCCATCAGCTGGATGCGTTGTCCCTTGCAAGGTATTGTATTCTCGATAGAAAGATAACACAGGTAACGCGCTATTAACAATATGAAAGTTGGCTGGCCGGCCGCCGGGGAGCCCTCGGCTTCGTCGTCGCTTCAATGCGCCGTACCCCATGTGATATAATCGGAAAAAGCAATATATCCTTAAGTAGTTGGGAGCTCTTGTATATGCCGAAAGACCCGGTCTGCGGAATGGAAGTCGAGCCAGGCAGCGCCAAAAGCACGAGCCTTTTCAGGGGGGAGACAATCTACTTCTGCTCCCTGAACTGCAAGAAGACCTTCGACGCCAGCCCCGACGCCTTTATCCCGGCGGGCGGGTCCACCCACCCGGACCTTAGTACCGCCTCAAAGGAAGTCCACAAAGACCCCGTCTGCGGCATGACCGTCAAGGAGGCCGAGGCAAAGGGAAGAATCGAGCACAAGGGCGTTCTGTACTATTTCTGCAACACGGGTTGCCTGGCGAAGTTCAGGGAGGACCCTCAGAAGTTCCTTGAAGGCGGTGCGATATCCATGGAGGATATAAAGGAAAAAAAGCCTTCAAAGAGCGGGGCTTTGAAGACCGTCAGCCTTCCCATTACCGGGATGAGCTGCGCTTCGTGCGCTTCGAAGATAGAAAAGGGTATAACCGGCCTCAGCGGGATTGTCGCCGCGAACGTAAACTTCGCCACCGAAAAGATAACGATCACCTATGACCAGGAAAAGGTCCATCTCAACGACTTCGTCAAGACCATAAAAGAGCTCGGGTACGGCGCCGGTGTCGAAAGCGTCATGATATCGGTTCGCGGGATGAGCTGCGCGACCTGCGTGCAGAAGGTAACGAAGGCTCTGATGGGCGTCGACGGGGTCGTGAGCGCGTCGGTAAACTTCGCGGCCGAGCGGGCCGACGTCAATTACCTGCCGACAATTGCAACGCTTGACGGCCTCATGTCTGCCATAAGGGAGGCCGGGTATGAGCCGCTGCCGCAGGCTGCCGAAGAAGACCTGCTGGAGCGGGACGCCCGTATAAAGCGCCAGGAGGTCTCGAAGCTCAAGGCCAAGTTCATCTTCGCTGCCGTTGTCTCGGTGCCGGTCATGATAGGCACGATGGCGCACTTCCTGCCGTGGGTGCCGGACTTTCTCGCCAGCAACTTTTTCCTTCTGTTGCTTGCCACGCCGGTGCAGTTCTGGAGCGGCTGGCAGTTCTATAAAGGCGCATGGGCCGGCCTAAGGCATTTTTCTGCTGACATGAACACGCTTATAGCGGTGGGCACCTCGTCGGCATATTTTTACAGCGCTGCGGTGACCTTTTTTCCGGGTTTTTTCGCTTCCAGCGTTGCCGGGCACGGCGTCTATTTCGACACCGCCACCGTCATAATCGCCCTCATCCTCCTGGGGAGGCTCCTCGAGCTCAGGGCCCGAGGCCAGACAGGGGAAGCGATAAAGAAGCTCATCGGCCTCAAGGCGAAAACCGCGCGGGTCATGAGGCAGGGGGCCGAGGTTGACATACCGGCAGCCGACGTGCTCGCCGGAGAGATAATAGTCGTGCGCCCCGGCGAGAAGATCCCCGTTGACGGAGTCGTCACCGAGGGTTTTTCCACTATAGACGAGTCGATGATAAGTGGGGAGAGCCTGCCGGTTGAGAAGAAGGCCGGGGACGAGGTCATTGGCGCGACCATGAACAGGACCGGCACGTTCAGGTTCAGGGCCACGAGGGTCGGCAGGGAGACTACGCTCTCGCAGATAGTGAAGATGGTAGAGCAGGCGCAGGGCTCCAAGCCCCCAATCGCCAGGATGGTCGATGTCATCGCGGGCTACTTCGTTCCGGCCGTAATCGTCGCTGCCGTTTTGACCTTCATCGTCTGGTACGTCTTCGGCCCGGAGCCCGCGCTCACTTTCGCCCTTTTGAACTTCATAGCGGTCCTCATAATCGCCTGCCCGTGCGCCATGGGACTTGCCACACCTACTTCGATAATGGTCGGCACTGGTAAGGGGGCCGAGAACGGCATACTCATAAGGGGAGGGGAGTCGCTGGAGACGGCCCACAAGCTCGACACCATTGTCCTCGATAAGACCGGCACGCTGACGAAGGGGCAGCCGTCGGTAAAGGGCATCGCCCCGCTTGCGGGCGCGTCCGCCGAGGAGATGATATTTTTCGCGGCTTCCGCCGAGAAGGGCTCCGAGCACCCGTTGGGCGAGGCCGTCGTGAGAAGGGCCGTGGAGCTCGGGGTGAAACCCGCTGACCCGTCCGGCTTCGAGGCGCTCCCCGGGCGCGGCATAAGGGCGGAGATAGAAGGCAGGGAGGTCCTCCTCGGAAACGAGCTCCTCATGAAAGAGAGGGGTATTGACGTTGGCGGCGCAAGGGGGCAGGCCGAGAGCTTCTCGGACGAGGGCATGACGCCGGTATTCCTTTCCGTGGGAGGGAGCCTCAAAGGGACCATAGCGATAGCTGACACGCTGAAGGAGAACTCGAAGGAGGCGATAGAGGCCTTCAGGAGATTGAAGCTCGAGGTCGTCATCATAACCGGCGACAACAGGAGGACGGCGAAGGCCGTCGCAGGCGAGCTCGGCGTTAAGAGGGTCCTGGCGGAGGTTCTCCCCCAGGACAAGGCGAACGAGGTAAGAAAGCTCCAGGAAGAGGGCAGGAAGGTGGCGATGGTTGGAGACGGGATAAACGACGCTCCGGCCCTCGCGCAGGCCGACGTCGGGATTGCCATCGGCACAGGGACCGACGTGGCGATGGAGGCATCGGACATAACGCTCATCGGAGGCGACCTGCGCTCTATCGTGACGGCCATAGCCCTGAGCCGCGCCACGATAAGGAACATAAAGCAGAACCTCTTCTGGGCGTTCATCTATAATATTCTTCTCATACCGGTTGCCGCCGGAGCGCTTTACCCGGCCTTCGGCATGCTCCTTGACCCGATGTTCGCGGCGGCAGCGATGGGCCTTTCCTCGGTGAGCGTCGTAGGCAACGCCTTGAGGCTCAAGAGGTTCAAACCGGCTGTATGAGTGGCAAAGAGGTTTGCTGAAATGAAAAAAGGGCGGGGCCTCGGCCCCGCCCTTTTTCGCTTTCGGGCTTACTGTTTCTTTCTCAAGAGCGCCTTGCCCGGCGCTTCTCCTATCGCCCTTGTATGGCACCTGTTGCAGTCCGCGAACTTGAAAGAGACCTTGTTGTGGCAGGTCCCGCAAGACGCGCCCTGGGCCATCGCGGCCTTGTTGGCAACCGTCGACCCGAGCTCTTCCTTGAACGGCTCGGGGTGGCACGAGGAGCACTCCATCTGCTCAGTGTGGAAGGTATGGCTGAAGACCGAGTTCTTGACGTAGGGCATGGGAGACTCGAACAGGATCTCGTTGTCCCTTATTTCGTTCTTTGAGTCGCCTTTTATCGAGCTCTTCGGCTGATGGACCTTGAGTTTCTTGAGGAGGACCCAGTCGATGTTGCCGAACTTGTCAAAGGGCAGGGCATTTTTATTTGGCAGCAGGTCGAGGTTGAGCCCGGTGCCGAGCCTTTCGGCGCTCGCCTTGAGCTTGGGGAGGTCTGCGGCTTTTTTCGGGCTTATGAGCGCCGCTTCTGCGGGTTTGCCGGAAACGTGGCACCTTTCGCAGTTGTCCTTCGCGGAGAAGGCCTCCTGGCCGTTGTGGCACTCACCGCAGCTCTTGCCCGCGAGTATCTCCGCCTGTGTCATCGAGTTTGTGCGCTTCATCGGGAAAACTGAAGGGTGGCAGGCCTTGCAGTCGTAGTAGAGCCTGTGGACCCAGTGCGGGAATATGACCGGGGTAAGTTTCTGCGCTTCCATCTTCGTCTGCATCGACCTCAATATGAAGTTGCCGGTGAAGTTCTCGTACTTTTTCCACTTCTCCTCTTCGGCGACCCTGGCTTCCTCTTTCGCCAGCTCGGCCTTCTGCAGTGCCGACACCTGGTCAACGTACTTGCTTTCCCCGTGCCATTCCCTGTACATGGTCGCCATGGTGTTGGCCAGATCAAGGAGGGCCATCTTCTCGTGGTGGTCGGCCGCTTTTTCAGCCTCTTCGACGATCGTCAGTATCTCGCCCGGGATTTTGTCCTTGTTGTTCTTCACGAGAAAGCCCAGCGCGTCGAACCTGTTCGCTTCATAGCTTTTCTTGAAGTCTTGCCTGAACTTGCTTTCCGCCAGGGCAGGGGCCGTGAACGCTAATGATAGCGCCGCCGAAAGAAGCACACCGGTCAGTATCCTTTTCATCTTCGCTCCTTGGAATTTATGGTTATGAAGGATAACCCGCTGGATTATACCAATTTTCCGGGTGCCTTCAAAGAAAAACAATATGCCTTGCCCGTGTCAGGGGAGGGATGGACTTCAAGGCGCATTTATTGTATAAGAGTAGGAAATATCCGCCGGGAAGGGACGCATGCCGCAGGCAAAAAAGATGAGCGTTTCGATAGTAATGCCAGTCTACAACGAGCGGGAGTACATAACCGAGGTCATCAAGAGGGTCACTGACACCGGCATCCCTTCCGAGCTCGTGGTAATAGATGACTTCTCCAGGGACGGCACCAGGGACGTGTTGAAGAAACTCGAGGCCGGATGGAAAGGGCCGTGTTCGCTGAGGCTCCTCTTCCACGAGAGGAACATGGGCAAGGGAGCGGCCCTGCGCACCGGGTTCACCCACGTCTCCGGCGACATCGTCATAGTCCAGGACGCCGATTTCGAGTACGACCCCAGGGACTACCCCAAGCTCCTCCAGCCGATACTCGACGGCAAGGCCGACGTGGTCTTCGGCTCCCGCTTCACTGGCGGGGACTCCCACAGGGTGCTTTTCTTCTGGCACATGATAGGCAACAAGCTCCTGACCTTCGTTTCCAACATGCTCACGAACCTGAACCTCACTGACATGGAGACGGGCTACAAGGCCTTCAGGACGGAGGTCTTGAAGGGCATAAGGCTGGAGTCGAACAGGTTCGGCTTCGAGCCGGAGATAACGGCGAAGGTAGCCAAGAAGAGGTGCAGGATATACGAGACGTCGATATCCTACGCCGGGCGCACCTATGAGGAAGGCAAGAAGATAAACTGGAAGGACGGCGTTGCCGCCTTCTGGCACATAGTCAAATTCAACCTGCTGAGATGAGAAAGCAACTTTCCGCCGTCATCCTCCTCGTTGTGCTCTTTTTCCCGTCCAGGTCGTTTTCGCTTACGCCGGACGAGGAGATAAACATACGCATATACAGGGAGGCCGCCCCGTCGGTGGTGAACATCGTGACCACCGCCGTCTCTTACGACTTCTTCTACAACCCGGTCCCCTCGACCGGCTCTGGCTCCGGCGTCATAGCCGACCGCAAGGGGCACATAATAACGAACTTCCACGTGATAAACGGGGCGAGAAGCCTGGAGGTGACGCTCTTCGACGGCGGCAAGTACGAAGCCGAGGTCGTGGGCGTCGACCCCGGCGACGACATAGCCGTCATAAAGATAAAGGCGCCAGCTTCCAAGTTGAAGCCCATAGAGTTCGGGGACTCGTCCACCCTGCAGATAGGGCAGAGGGCCTTTGCCATCGGCAGCCCGTTCGGCCTCGAGAAGACCCTCACCGTCGGGATAGTGAGCTCTCTGGGAAGGACCATGCGCGCAACGACAGGCAGGCTCATCCGGGGCATTATCCAGACCGATGCGGCGATAAACCCGGGCAACTCCGGGGGGCCGCTCCTTGACAGCTCGGCCCGCATGGTAGGCGTCAATACCGCAATCTTCAGCCCGGTGAACGGCTCCATCGGCATCGGCTTTTCAATACCGGTCAATACGGTCAAAAATATTTTCTCGACGCTCGTGAGCAAGGGGTACGTCTCGAGGCCCTGGCTCGGAATAACAGGGCAGAATATAGACCCGACTGACGCAGGCCTTCTGAACCTTAAGTCCTCCGGCGTGCTCGTCGCCGACGTCTTCAAGGAAAGCCCCGCTGAAAAGGCGGGCCTCAGGGGGGCGGACGCGAACGTAAGGCTCGGCAACGTCATAGTGTCCACGGGGGGCGACCTCATTTTAAGCATCAACGGAAAGGCTATCAGTACGATGGACGAGCTCAACGCCCTGATGGACACTTTCGAGCCGGGCGATAGCGTTACACTGAAGGTGCTGAGGGGCAAAAAGGAGCTGTCGATAAAAGTAATACTCGAAGAGATGCCAAGGAGCAGCGATGAGCGCAAGGTTAAACGATGAACTGAGGCACGCAGGGGTCGGTATTCTCCTGGGCCTGCTGGGAGTACTCTTCGGGGTCTTCTGGGCAGTATACATAACGGTGAACAATGATGAGATACACATGAAGCTCATGCGGGCCGAAGTATCTTCTATAGAGGAAAAGTTCGTTTTGAGCCCAGGGGCAGGGGAGGCCGGGCACGATGGCCACGGCGCTCCGGCGGACCATTCGGTTCACGCGCCGAATGCCGCGGCTGACGAACCTGCAGACCACGCCATGCACGATGGGCATGGCGAAGAGGCGGCCGCTGATGGCGGCGTGGAACTCAAGTCCGTGGAGCTCGACAAGATAAAAAAAGAGCTTGCGCAAAGGTCTCCGGCACAGGAGCATCACGGCAGCCCGGAGATGGCCGCTGCGCATGAGCGGCTCGCAAAGGCGCACGTGCACGCGATGGGGCTCGGCGTACTGAGCATTGCGATATCAGTGCTGCTGGCGTTCATGCCAGCTTCAGCCAGGGCGAAGACTTTCGCTGCCGCGTGCGTCGGCACGGGCGGCCTTTTTTACCCGCTCGCATGGATAGTGATGGGCATGAGGACCACAGCCATGGGGACAGAAGCTGCCGCTTCGTCGGTTGCGACGATGGCTGGCCTGAGCGCCTTTCTCATAGCTCTGGGCCTTGTCTTTACGCTTGCGTACGCGGTGAAGTGGCTCTTTTCAAAGAACCGGCGCCCGAGACTGATTTAATTGCGGTTGTGATGATTCTCCGCTTGACAAGCAGGGTTGTTCTGAATTAAGATGTCTTTATAAATCGTATACAAATATTTTCCCGTGACTGACGGAAACAAGGTGGGACACCACTGGGGAGCGGGTAAATCATAAAATGTTGCAGCCGACCGTCTGGGCAAAGAAGTGCAGCTTGATTCAAAGCTGGATTCTTTGTTGCGGCGGTTTTTTTGTTGTCCAAAAACATACTTGACTTGAAGGCCTGGAAGTAGTATCACTTGCCTCCTAAAGGATATGGGACACAAGACTTTCTCAAGGGGTATTCACCCCTCCTATTATAAAGAGCTCACTTCCGGCAAGCGGGTGGAGGCGGCTTCGCTTCCGAAGACAGTTACCATCCCGTTGCAGCAGCACGCCGGAGCACCCTGCGAGCCCCTCGTCAAGAAGGGCGACATCGTGGCGGAAGGCCAGAAGATAGGCGACGTAAAGGCCTTCGTCTCCGCCCCGGTACACGCTTCCATCTCAGGAAAAGTAAAAGACATAGAGCTCTCCCAGCACCCGGGCGGCTTCAGGTCCGTCTCAATCATCATAGAGGGAGACGGGACCGTGAAGGAATGGGGCAAGGCCGGAGCGCCGGTTGACCTATCTGCCATCTCCGCCGAGGCTTTGAGGGAAGCCGTCCGCGATGCCGGAATAGTCGGCATGGGAGGCGCGGCTTTCCCGACGTCCGTCAAGCTCGCACCGCCTAAGGGCAAAGCCATAGAGGCCGTAGTGCTGAACGGCTGCGAGTGCGAACCCTACCTTACGGCCGACCACAGGATAATGCTCGAAGAGCCTGAAAAGGTCATATGGGGCCTTCGCGCACTCATGAAGGCCACGGGCGCGCCGAAAGGCTTCATAGGGATAGAAGAGAACAAGCCCGATGCCATAGAGGCCTTGAAGAAGGCGATCGGCTCCGCTTCAGACATACAGATAATAATACTCGAGGCCAAGTACCCCCAGGGCGCGGAAAAGATGCTCATAGTAGCCGCTTTGGGCAGGAAAGTGCCAGTCGGCAAGCTTCCTTTGGACGTGGGCGTGGTCGTCAACAACGTCGGCACCGCCGCGGCCATATATGAGGCTTTGAACTGGGGCAAGCCCCTTATCGAGAGAATAGTCACCATAAGCGGCAACGGCGTCAAAGAGCCGAGGAACCTGCGCGTGCGCGTCGGCACCAGCTTCGAAGAGGTGCTCTCCCAGTGCGGCGGCCTTGTCGAGGGCGGCGAAGTAGAGGTCTTGAACGGCGGCCCCATGATGGGCATAGCCCAGCCGACTCTCGCGGTGCCAGTCATAAAAGGCACTTCCGGCATAACAGTGATTGCCGCCTCGGTCATAAAGTCGTCCGTGTATGATGCCTGCATAAGATGCGCCAGCTGCGTTTCGGTCTGTCCCATGGGGCTCATGCCCTATAAGCTCGGGGATTTCGGGAAGAGTTTCAGGACAGCCGATTTTAAGGACTGGGACGGGGTAAGCTGCATAGAGTGCGGCTGCTGTTCGTACGCGTGCCCTTCCAAGAGGCCGCTTTTGCAGTGGATAAGGCTCGGAAAATTGAAGGTGCGCCAGGAAGCCCAGAAGGCCGCGGCAGCAAAATAAGGTGATGGAACAGAAGACCTTGGAAACAAAAGAGATAAAGACCGCGCCGCCCCAGGAACCTCCGGCACAGGCCGCAACGGCCAGGCTCGTAGTTTCTTCATCGCCGCATTTCCTGAATACCGAAAGCGTGCCCAAGATAATGCACTCGGTCGTGATGGCGCTCTTCCCGGCTGTGGCGGCAAGCGTCTACTTCTTCGGGTGGAGGGCGCTTTTACTCGTAATAGTCTGCGTGGCGGCCTGCCTCGGCACTGAGTACGCCTTCCAGAGGATACGTAACAAGCCCATAAAGATATACGATGGGAGCGCCATCATAACCGGCATGCTCCTGGCGATGACCCTGCCGGTGGGCTTCCCCATTTTCGGCGCTGTCCTCGGGTCGGTGTTCGCAATCGGCGTCGGCAAGCAGCTCTTCGGCGGCCTCGGCTACAACATATTCAACCCGGCCCTCCTCGGAAGGGCGTTCCTCATGGCGACCTACCCGGTTCTTACGACGACCTGGGTCTGGCCCCGCACCATGGAAAAGGCCGTCGACGCCGTGACCGCCGCGACCCCTCTGGCGATGGCGAAGTTCGAGGGCAAGCTCGACGTTCCCCTGATGGACATGATACTCGGCAACACCGCGGGCTCGCTCGGCGAGACCTCTGCCGTTGCAATCATCCTCGGCGGACTTTACCTGCGCTACAAGGGATACATCAACTGGAAGCTGCCGCTCGGCTACCTGGGTACCATAGCCGCCTTCTCGGCCGTTTTCTGGCTCGCGAACCCGGCCAAGTACCCGAGCCCTCTTTTCCACCTTTTCGCGGGCGGAGCGATGCTCGGGGCTTGGTTCATGGTGACCGACATGGTCACTTCCCCGGTCACTTCTCTCGGTCAGTGGATATTCGTCATAGTGGCCGGAATACTGGCCGTCGTCATAAGGCTCTTCGGAGGCCTTCCGGAGGGGGTCATGTACTCGATACTGTTCATGAACGCCTTCGTGCCTCTTCTTAACAAGCATACCCGCCCGAAGGTGTTTGGAGCGGCAGGAAAGCAGAGTTAGTTTCAGCGGGGCCTGGAGGATTCATTGAATAATCTGGTCAAAATTTTACTCAACCTTATAATAGTAGGCGCTTTCTCCGGAGCTGTGCTCGCGGCGGTCTTTTCGGTAGCAGACCCCATGATACAGGCGAACAAGGAGAAGGAGCTCAAGGAATCCATATTCAAGGTGCTCCCCGAGGCAAAGGACTTCAAAACACTTGAGAAAGTGCTTGGCCCTGAGGAGAAGGTCGTCATTTATCTCGGAGTAGACGAAGCCAGGAACCCGGTCGGGGTGGCCTTCAAGGCAGACGGCGGCGGTTTTCAGGGCAACATCGGAGTCATGGTCGGGCTCAGCCTCGATTATCTTAAGCTCAAGAATATCGAAATACTCGATCAGCTGGAGACCCCTGGCCTCGGAGACAGGATAAGGGAAGCGTCCTTCAAGGACCAGTTCAAGGGCGTCGAGGTACAGCCGAAGGTCGAATACATAAAGTACAAGAAGCCCGAGAAACCCAACCAGATACAGGCGATAACCGGCGCGACCATCTCCTCCGACGCGGTCGTAAAGAACATAAACAACGCCGTAGCGAGGCTGGCCAGGGCTTTCCCGAAGGAAGAGCTCTCGAAGGTAGATACTTCTGCGGCTGACCCGGCGGTGAAGCCGGCTTCAGCGGAGGTCAAATAATGGCAGGCAACAGCCTCTTTTACGAATTCAAGAAAGGCCTCTGGCAGGAGATACCCCCGTTCAGGCTCGTCCTGGGCACCTGCCCGACGCTGGCCGTCACTAACTCGGCCGTTAACGGCATAGCGATGGGGCTTGCGACGCTTTTCGTGCTCCTGTTCGCGAACATCATAATATCCGCATTGAGGAAGTACGTCGCCATGCAGGTGAGGATAGCGGCCTACGTCGTCATCATCGCGCTCCTGGTGACGGTTACCGACATGTTCATGGCCGCGATGTTCCCGCCGATATCCAAGGCGCTGGGGCCGTATATACCTCTCATCATCGTCAACTGCATCATATTGGGCAGGGCCGAGGCCTTCGCCCAGAAGAACCCTGTCGTCCCGTCGATAGCGGACGCCCTCGGGATAGGCATAGGCTTCACCTTGAGCCTTGCGACCATGGGCGTCATAAGGGAGCTACTCGGGTTCGGCTCCATATTCAACGTAAAGCTCCTGGGCGAGTGGTTCGAGCCCTGGATAGTGATGATACTTCCGGCCGGCGCGTTCCTCGTGTACGGCGGGCTCGTTGCCGCCGTCAACTGGATATCGAGCAGGAAAGAGGCGGCCGCCAAGGCCGCGGCTGAGGCTTAAAGGAGAACGCCTTGAAACTGATACTCATCTTCATATCGGCCGCGCTGATAAACAACTTCGTCCTGACCTACTTCCTGGGCATCTGCCCGTTTCTGGGCGTGTCCAACAAGACCGAGAACGCGGTCAACATGGGGCTTGCGACGACCTTCGTCATGACTTTGACCGCCGCCGTGACCTGGCCCATATATTATTACGTGCTGGTGCCGTTCAATATTCCGTTCCTTCAGTACGTGGCCTTCATCATAATAATCGCCGCGCTCGTCCAGTTCGTCGAGATGTACATAAAGAAGGCGAGCCCGTCGCTCTACAGGGCTTTGGGCATATTCCTCCCGCTCATCACTACCAACTGCGCGGTCCTGGGTCTTGCTCTCTTCATGGTCATGAGGGAGTACGGCTTTCTCGAGTCGATTGTCTTCGGTTTCGCCACCGGCGTAGGCTTCACGCTCGCGATGGTCATGATGTCGGGCATAAGGGAAGAGCTCGAGTTCGCGGACATTCCGAGACACTTCCAGGGAATTTCAATAACGCTGATAATAGCAGGCATGATGGCCCTCGCGTTCATGGGTTTCGCCGGGCTCATCAGGGGTTGATGATATGATACTGATATCCGCTTTGAGCATGGGCGCCATCGGCGCCGTCCTCGCAGGTTTCCTCGCCTTCGCCGACAAGAAGATGAAAGTCGAGGAAGACCCGATGATAGAGGCCCTCGCTGGGGCCCTGCCGAACTCCAACTGCGGCGGCTGCGGCTTCCCCGGGTGCAGGATGTTCGCCGAGGCCCTCATGAAGGGCAACGCCGTGCCTACGGCCTGCGTAGCGGGCGGCTCCGCCACTGCGGCGGCCCTGGCCGGGATACTCGGCGTAGAGGCCGGTGAAGCGAAAAGGATGTTGGCCGTAGTCCTCTGCAAGGGCGGCAACAACGAGGCTGAAAGAAGGGCCGCCTACAGGGGCGAGATGACCTGCACGGCGGAAAACCTCACCGGCGGGGACAAGTCCTGCTCTTACGGCTGCCTCGGCCTCGGTGAGTGCGTTGACGCCTGCAAGTTCGACGCGATGGCCATGAACGAAAACGGTCTGCCGGTCGTCTTCTACGACAAGTGCGTCGGCTGCGGCGCGTGCGCGAGGGCCTGCCCCAGGAACATAATAGAGATGCACCCGGAAGACCACAAGCTCTTCGTCTACTGCAAGTCCAGGGACAAGGGCGCCTACGCCAAGAAGGTATGCAAGGTCTCCTGCATAGCCTGCGGCCTGTGCGTCAAGGACTGCTCCGTCCCGGGCGGCATCGCGTTGAAGGACAACCTCGCGGTCGTAAACCATTCGACCGCACCGCAGAACGAAGAGTCTACAAAGCGGTGCCCGACCAAGTGCATCCTGTACGGCATTGAAGAGCAGATCACGCGTTCAAATTACTATTCAACCCGCACTTAGACGCTGGGGGCCGGGTGTCAAACCCGGCCTTTTTGCGGCATTTTCCAGCCCTTTCGGCCCTTTCATTTCCAATTCCTAATCCTGTCTTAATGGGTTTTTAATGCACCTCTGTTAATATGGAACCTGCTTGAATTTTCACTAAAAAAATATTATAACAATCCGATAAGTACATGTCCGTACTTCGCAAGATAGCGTCCCATGGAAGGAACGCAGGCATATGTGCAGCTCTGTTCGCGGCCCTTCTCCTCGCGTCCTGCCAGTCTGAGGCCCCAAAGGGTGGTCTTTCCCAGGGGTACAAGGGCGGGGAGGCAAGGCCGACCCTTCAGCCGTCGAACTTCACGGGCGAGACGGCACTGGCCTACCAGGCCGCCCTGGAAATACCTGAAGTCCTTGACAGCCTTTACTGCTACTGCGACTGCGAGAAGCACTCCGGGCACAAGAGCCTTCTGAGCTGCTACGTCGACGAGCACGCTGTCTACTGCGACATATGCATCAACGAAGCCCTCATGGCCCATGAGCTGCATAAAAAGGGCGAGGGGATCGACTCCATAAGAAAAGCCATAGACGAACGGTTCGCGAAGCTTAGTCACAGCCATTAGATCCAAGGAGGCAGAACTTGCAGAAAAAGAGCATGATCACAGGCGTTGTCATTCTGGGACTGGCGGCAATACTGGCAACCGGCTGTTCCAAGAAGGAAGAGCAGCCGCAGCCCAGCCAGCAGGCCCAGCAGGCGCCGGTACAGGGGGCGCAGAACGCGACCCTCATAGCCGACCTCGAGACGAGGCTCAAGGAAGACCCGAAGAACACGGAGGTCCTCTGGAGGCTTGGAGACGCCTACTTCGACGCCAAGCAGTTCAACGAGTCGGTAAAGCATTACAAGAAGGTCCTCGAGATAAAGCCGGGCGAGGCCGACCTTTATAACGACCTGGGCCTGTCGCTTCACTACCTCGGCAACTCCGCTGAGGCCGTAAAGTACCTCGACGAAGGCATCAACAAGAACCCTTACCACCAGAGGATATGGCTCACCAAGGGCTTTGTCCTTGCCTACGGCATGGGCGACCTCGAGGGCGCCAAGGCGGCCTGGGAAAAGGCCAACGCCCTCAATCCCGAAAGCCAGATAGGCAAGGCCGCTTCCGAGTACCTTGCGCTTGTAAATAAAAAGTAGGATTAGGATAGCGAGATGCCTGAAAATGTAAAAGAAGCGCCTTCCGGAGCGTGGTACCGGACCGTCGGGTCCAAGATCTGGTACTTCTTCAATTCGCTAAAGCTGACTCTTTTCGTCCTCATCGCCCTCGCCGTGGTCTCCATATTCGGCACCGTGGTCGAGCAGAACGCCCCTGTGGAGCAGTACGTCACGCAGTACGGCGAGGAATGGACGAAGTTCATACTCTCGACCAGGCTGAACGACATGTACCATGCCTGGTGGTTCCTCCTGTTCCTTGCGGCCCTGGCCCTGAACATCATCGTGTGCACGTTCGAGAGGTTCCCTCCCAAGTGGAAGTCCCTCCTGGACCATAAGCCCGATAAGTTCGACTCCGGCCTCATCGACAAGTTCTCCCACAGGGAGACCGTCACTTTGAACGCCTCGTCCGACGCGGTGAAGGACAGGCTCCTCAACGCCTTCAAAAAGAAGAAGTACGGCGTCGTCTCGATGGGGACCAAGGGCGATTATTACTTCTACGCGTGGAAGGGCAGGATAGGCAGGCTCGGCTCCGACGTCACGCACATAAGCCTGCTTCTCATACTCGCGGGCGCCATCGTCGGCAGCTACGCTGGCTACAAGGACTTTTTCGCGGTAAACGTGGGCGGCACGGTGAGCGTTCCTCAGGCCGAATTCAAACTCAGGCTCGACAAGTTCTGGATAGACTACTACGACTCCGGCCAGATAAAGCAGTACAACTCGGTCCTTACCGTCGTCGAGGACGGCAAGGACGTGATGGAAAAGCAGATATGGGTCAACGAGCCCCTGTTCTACAAGGGCATAAGGTTCTATCAGTCAAGCTACGGACAGTCCTGGAACAGGGTGCAGGAAGCGCAAATTTCCATGAAGCTCAAGGGCAAGGAAGCCCTTGAGCCGCCAGTTGCCCTTAAGTGGGGCGAGCTGACGGCGCTGCCCGGCGGCAAGTATTCCGTGAAGCTCGTAGGCTACACCGCTGACTTCGCCTACGACGAGGGCACCAACCAGGTCTTCTCCAAGTCAGCCGAGGCGTCGAACCCGGCCATAAAGGTCGAGGTCTACGAAGGCGGCAAGGAAGTGTCGTCCCCGTGGCTGTTCGTCAGGTACCCGGGCATCTTTCCGGCAATACCGAACTCCGACGTTGACCTCGTCTTCACCGGCTATATACCGGTTATGTACTCCGGCATATCGGTCAACAAGGACCCGGGCACCAATATAGTCTGGCTAGGCACCGGCGTCATGGGCCTGGGCTTCATATTCGCCTTCTTCGTCTACCACAGGAGGATATGGGTCCACGTGCGCGAGACCGGGAAGTCGACCGAGGTAAAGATAGGCGGCACAATAAACAAGAACAACTTCGTCTTAGAAAAGGAACTTAAGGACCTAACCGAGTCGCTTGCCTCGGATTAACCCCAGGGGGAAGAAATGATACTGTCTCTCGTTTTCTTCACATTTTCATTCGTCTTTTACATCCTCACGACAGCTCTGTACCTGGGCTACTGGGTGTTCAAGAAAAAGTGGCTCGGCCAGACCGCTACCGCGATGGCCTTCGTGGCCCTCGTGTCCACCTCCATGATACTCATAAGCAGGGCGGGGGAGTCCGGGCACGCTCCTTTTTCAAACCTGTGGGAGTCCATGATGCTGTTCGTCTGGGCGACTAACGCCGGATACCTCATCATGGAGTACAAGCACAAGTTCAGGACCATAGGCATAATCGTCATGGCCCTTGAGTCCATCGCCATGCTCTCGGCCCTTCTGCTGCCCTACAGGTTCAAGAGCGTGGAGCCGCTCAACCCGGCCCTCCAGAACAAGTGGCACTGGATGACCGACCTTCTTTCGACATGGGGCCTGGAGAAGTACGCCATAGGCTGGCTCGACTTCCACGTTTTCACGACTTTCATAGGGTACGCCGGCTTCGCCATCTCGTTCGGCTTGAGCATACTCTATCTCGTCAAGGAAAAATCAGAGACAAAGACACAGAGAAACTCGCTTGTAGAGTCGTTCCCGCCCGCCAAGACCCTCGACGAACTGAGCTACAGGGCCATAGCCTGGGGCTTCCCGTTCCTCGCCGTGGGCATAGTCTCCGGCGCCGTCTGGGCCAACTACGCGTGGGGCACCTACTGGAGCTGGGACCCGAAGGAGACCTGGTCTCTCATCACCTGGTTCATCTACGCCGCCTACCTTCACGCCAGGGTCACGAGGGGCTGGAGAGGCAAAAGGGCCGCGTATATCTCCATCGCCGGTTTCGCCGCGGTCATATTCCTGTACTGGGGCGTGAGCTTCGTACTGCCGGGCCTGCACGCGTACGCGTCGTAGCCTGATACAAAAATCCATTCCGGGAAGGCATGATGAGCAAGAAGAATTCCGAGGAGAACGAAAAAGGGCTGCCCAAAGCGGCCCTCGCGGTCATAATACTTGTCGTGGTTGCGGCCGTCGTGTTCATCGTGATGGGGCAGAGGGAGAAGTTCGAGCCCGTCGTCGCTGGGACGGCCGCGCCAGAGTTCGAGCTGCCCGGGCTTGACGGCAAGCAGCACAAGCTGAGCGAGTACAGGGGCAAGGTCGTTTTCCTCAACTTCTGGGCGACCTGGTGCAAGCCCTGCGCCGAGGAGATACCCTCGATGCAGAAGCTCCACGAGGACCTCAAGGCTTTCCCGTTCGAGATAGTCGCCGTGAGCGTCGACAAGGACGGCCCCGAGGTCATAGAGCCATTCCTGAAGCAGTACGGCGTGACCTTCCCGGTGCTTCACGACAGGAAGGGCAGGATAAAGGAGCTCTACAAGACGACCGGCGTGCCTGAAACTTTCATTATCGACCAGAACGGCGTCATCGCCGAGAAGGTCTGGGGTCCGCGCGACTGGGCTGAGCCGTCCTCGACGAAGGTCATAATGGAGCTCGTCCAGTACGGCCCCAAGGACAAGGAAGCCTACAAATCCACCAGATAAGGCCTGAGGGCCTTTTGGCTGAGGAGTACGAATGACGACAGAAGTTTCAATACCGCTGGCATTTCTAGGAGGAATACTCTCCTTTGTGTCCCCCTGCGTCCTGCCGCTCGTGCCCTCGTACATCTCGTTCGTGACCGGCATCTCCTTCGAGGAGCTTACAGGTGACAACGAGAACTCAAAGCTTAAGAAGGTCATCCTCCTCAACTCGGTGATGTTCATCCTGGGCTTCTCGACCGTCTTCGTCGTCATCCTCGGCTCTTCGGCCCAGCTCCTCGGCAACCTTTTCATGCAGTACCAGGACGTCGTAAGGAAAATTGGCGGCCTTGTAATAATGCTCCTCGGCGTCCACATCATCGGGATAATCAACTTCAACATCCTCCAGAGGGACAAGCGCCTCCACTTCTTCAAGGAGAAACCGTCCGGCCTTCTCGGCTCGTTCCTCGTGGGCATCGGGTTCGCGGCAGGGTGGACGCCCTGCATAGGCCCCATACTCTCGGCCATCTTCGCGGTGGCAGCCACTTCCGAGAGTCCGTGGTCGGGCATGGTGCTTTTCGTCGCCTATTCAGCGGGCCTCGCGATACCGTTCCTCCTGACTTCGCTGGGGATAAACACCTTCCTCAAGCACTTCGGCAGGCTAAAGCGCCACATGAGGGTAGTGTCGATCGTGACCGGCATTTTCCTCATCATAACTGGCCTATTGATATTTACGAACTCTCTTGGTATTATAGCGGGGTACCTGAACAGCCTGATACCGTCCATTAGCTGAGGCGTTTTGCGGGACCCCCGATGACCAAGCCGATTGTTGAACTGTACGCACGTAAAGATTGCACGCTATGCGCCCTCGAGGGCTGTACGCTCTGCAAGGACGCTGTAGACGTCATAGGCAGGGCCTCCGCCGAGATGGCCTTCGCCTGCAAGGAAATAGACATAGACGCCAGCGAAGACCTGGCGAGGCGCTTCAAGGGGGAGATACCCACAATCTTCCTGAACGGCAAGAAGATATTCAAGTACAAGGTGGAAGAGGCGGAGTTCAAAAAGAAAGTCCGCAACGAGATCATAAAGGCCGGCATCTCCCGCCTCAGGAACAAAAGATTCAGCTGAACGGCAGGCCTCCTTGTTCTTCCCCGGACTGAAATCCCTCTCTGGAATTCCCTTTTTCAAATCATACAATAAACCGAACGCCTGAAAAGGCCCTCCGCCGATTATGAAGGTTATAGCCGTAATCCCGACCTACAACGAGGCAGAAAACGTCAGGATACTCATTCCGAGGATACTCGGGCTGGGGCCGCAGTACCATGTCCTCGTCGTGGACGACGGCTCGCCGGACGGCACGGCCGGGGTCGTAAAAGAGTTCATGAAGGCAGACCCGAGGGTTGCCATCCTCGAGAGGCCCGCAAAGCTCGGTCTCGGCACCGCCTATATCGCCGGGTTCAAGGAGGCCTTGAAGCAGGGGGCCGACTTCATCATGGAGATGGACGCCGACCACTCCCACGACTACAAGGACATACCGAGGTTCCTCGAGGCGATAGCAACATCAGACCTCGTCATCGGGTCGAGGTACAAAAAGGGCATAAGCGTCATCGACTGGCCGCTTTCGAGGGTGCTCTTGAGCTATCTCGGGAACGCCTACGCAAGGGCTATAACGGGCCTTCGCACCTTCGACAACACGGGCGGCTTCAAGTGTTTCAGGCGCGAGGTGCTCGAGTCCATCGACCTGGACGCCATCAAGAGCAACGGCTACGCCTTCCAGATAGAGATAAACTTCAAGACGGCCATGAAGGGCTTCCGCCTCTCGGAGATACCCATAATATTCTGGGGCAGGTACTCGGGAGTATCAAAGATGTCCGGCAATATCGTGAGTGAGGCGGTCCTCATCGTCTGGCGTCTTCGTTTTCTCAAGATATTCTCGAAGCTGGGGCTGGCCAGGGTATGAAGGCTTCGTGGGCCGACAGGAACGTCAACGTGGTGGCCGTCCTCGTGCTGCTGGTAGCGGCCTCCTACGTGAATTCGCTTTTCAACCCGTTCATGTGGGACGACAAGCAGATGATCCTCTACAATGAGGGCATCCGCCAGGGCTGGACGAGCGTCGTCAACGCCTTC